>NZ_JASIUF010000023.1:0-62527 GCF_030363895.1 Paenibacillus sp. S-12 | reverse complement strand
AAACGTTGCTCGTTGTTCAGTTTTCAAAGAACAATCTTCATTCCAGCGCTTCGGCTTATCGCCTCTTTCGCTTTCGTCCACCGCGTCTCTCAGCGGCGACTCATATAATATATCACGACCACCAACAGCATGCAACAGGTAAAAAATTACTTTTTGAATTTTATTCTTTTTTCTTCTCTCTACATGTAGGAAACCCTTTTAGCATAAGCTTTTCGGCCAACAAAACCTCATGTTATTTGATTTAATTCAAACAACCTACCCGATCGTTATTATTTAATAGACGTTGTCAATGTATCAATAGTACATCGGCCTCATCAGGCCATCTGCTTATCCAAACAACAAAAGAGGATCGAGTCCAGACTTGCCGTCTAGGATTCGATCCTTCTTATAGTAACACGTTAGCTTAGTTGCTGCGCTCACGCATATGAGGGAACAATAGCACATCACGGATAGACGGTGCATTCGTCAACAGCATAACGAGTCGATCGACACCGATACCAAGTCCACCTGTTGGCGGCATGCCGTATTCCAATGCACGAATGAAGTCATCGTCCATTTCATGTGCTTCATCATTACCGTGCTCACGCTCTTCCAATTGCGCCTCAAAGCGTTGACGCTGATCAATTGGATCATTAAGCTCGGAGAATGCATTCGCATGCTCACGCGCAACGATGAACAGCTCGAAGCGATCTGTGAAGCGTGGATCCTTGTCATTCTTCTTCGCAAGCGGAGAAATTTCAACCGGATGACCCGTTACGAATGTAGGCTGAATCAATGTTTCTTCTACGAACTCTTCGAAGAATGCATTCAGAATATGACCGAATGTGTAGTGCGGCTCTACCTTCACATTGTGTTCCTTCGCTATGCGATGCGCTTCTTCATCAGTCATCTGCGCAGAGAAATCAACGCCTTTTACTTCTTTAACTGCATCCACCATCGATACACGGCGCCATTGCGGCGTCAGATCAACTTCGTGGTTCTGATACTGGATCTTCGTTGTACCTAACACTTCTTGTGCAATATGCGCAACCAGATTTTCCGTCAGGTTCATGATATCGTTGTAATCTGCGTATGCCTCATATAATTCAATCATCGTGAATTCTGGATTGTGGCGTGTTGAAATCCCTTCGTTGCGATATACGCGTCCGATTTCATACACTTTCTCCAATCCGCCTACGATCAAACGCTTCAAGTGGAGCTCAATCGCAATACGCATGTAGAGTGTCATGTCGAGTGCATTATGATGCGTGATGAACGGACGCGCCGCCGCACCACCAGCAATTGCATGGAGTGTCGGTGTTTCCACTTCCAAGTAGCCATGGGAATCCAAATAGCGACGCATCGATTGAATAATGCGCGAGCGAGTGACGAACGTCTGCTGAACATCCGGGTTCATAATCAAGTCAACATAGCGCTGACGGTAACGCATTTCCACGTCCTTCAAGCCATGATATTTTTCTGGAAGCGGCAAGAGCGACTTCGACAAAATCTCAAGCTCCAGCACTTTAATGGACAATTCACCTGTCTTCGTTTTGAATACCGTACCACGAACACCAATGATGTCTCCTAGGTCAAGCAGGCTGTAAGCTTCAAATTTCTTCTCATCGATTGTATCTTGACGAACATAAATTTGAATACGGCCGGACAAGTCCTGAATGTGCGCAAAGCTAGCTTTGCCCATACCGCGCTTTGCCATGATACGCCCTGCCAGGCTGACCTCAATGCCGGATTCCTGAAGCTCTTCCTTCTCCATCCCGTCATACTTATCCAACACTTCTTTGGCAGTTGTTGTACGCTCGTATTTTGTACCGAACGGATCTACGCCCAGCTTCCGAAGCTCGTCCAATTTGTTGCGGCGAATTTGCAGCAATTCACTTAATTCCGTTTCTTGATTGACGACGTCCGTCATTTCACTCCACTCCTTGTATACATTAAATCGCAATATTCCATGATATATGATAAATGCTTGAACTGAACTTAGCTTTCATGTTCTTTCATTTCTTTTCATGAAAAAGAGGGAACATTGCCCACACTTCATCATACCGCTCATTTGGTGAAAAAAGCTTCCATGTATGGAAGCTTTCATCCCAACTTCTCATGCTTGGCGCTGCATGCTGCGATACCGCAGATGATTAGCGCTTAATCTCGAGAATTTTGTATTGAATCACACCTGCTGGAACGTTCACATCCACAGTTGTGCCCTTTTGCTTACCCAAAATTGCTTTACCTACCGGGCTTTCATTCGAAATCCGGTTCTTCAATGGATCGGATTCAGCAGTACCGACAATTGTATATTCCATCTTGTCGCCGAATTCCAAGTCTTCTACGATAACAGTAGATCCGATGCTTACGATATCTGTATCAATTTCATCGTTGTTAATAATGCGCGCGTTGCGAAGCATTTTTTCCAATGTAATGATACGACCTTCAATGAATGCCTGTTCATTCTTCGCATCTTCATATTCGGAGTTCTCGCTGATGTCGCCGTAGCCGATCGCTACTTTAATCCGCTCTGCCACTTCACGACGTTTAACGGATTTGAGGTTTTCAAGCTCATCCTCCAGCTTCTTCAGACCGTCCTGGGTCAGAATGACTTCTTTATCGCTCATCTTACCGATTCTCCTGTCATGATATATTTCGCATCCAGCCTCAGGGCCGCCAACAACGATCGATGCGAATGCAGCCGATGCGAATGCTATAGTTCATCATATGGCTTGATTGCCACATCATGACTCCACAACTTGGTCGTTCTTTGTCATACATAGCCGTGTAATATACACCAAGCCCGAGGCCAATTTTCTATTGTTGAATTATATGGGATGGATTTGCAAAAGTCAATGAGACAGCACATGCCCTTGAAAACGCTTCGATACCCTGAGCGTGCGCCCGCAACAGCTTCTATTGTGCCATTTACTGTACCGTAGATTCAGCCTCTTGCTTCTCATTCACTTGACGTACATACTCCTCCAGCATGCGGGCAACTTCGTCGCGACGTGTCTCTTCCATGATGGCATCTTTCACACGCGCGGCAGAAGGCAATCCCTTCAAGTACCATGCCAGATGCTTGCGCATCTCCTTCACCGCAACCTGCTCGCCTTTAAGCGCAATGAGGCGATCCATATGAACAAGCGCAATACGAACCTTCTCTTCTGCAGATGGATCTGGGAGCAGCTCGCCAGTCGTCAAATACTCAATCGTGCGGTACAGCATCCACGGATTGCCCAGTGCACCGCGTCCGATCATGACGCCGTCGCATCCTGTTTCTTCCAGCATACGCTTCGCGTCTTCCGGAGAGAACACATCCCCGTTGCCGATAACCGGAATTGAGACATTTTCCTTAACTTGGCGGATATAGCTCCAGTCCGCTTGACCGGTATACAGCTGCTCGCGCGTACGTCCATGCACGCTAACCGCTTGACCGCCAGCTCGCTCAACTGCCTTAGCATTTTCCACGACATAAATATGATCGTGATCCCAGCCGATTCTCATCTTAACCGTAACTGGTTTATCGACAGCATCAACAACGGCCGACACCATCTCGTATATTTTCTCTGGGTTAAGAAGCCAACGGGCACCTGCATCGCACTTCGTGACCTTCGGTACAGGGCATCCCATGTTGATATCAATAATATCGGCATTTGAATCTTTATCGACAATTTTGGCAGCTTCGACGAGCGATTTGCGATCCCCGCCAAAAATCTGCAGACTAAGCGGCTTCTCCCGATCATCTACATACAGCATCTCGCGGGTACGCTCATTGCCATGTACAAGAGCCTTGTCACTAACCATTTCTGCGCATACGAGTCCGCAGCCGAATTCCTTCGCAATGAGACGGAAGGCAGGGTTGCACACCCCTGCCATGGGCGCAAGCACAACTTGGTTTTTCATTTCGATATTTGCAATTTTCAGCATAGCTCGCACTCCTTTCAACTCTATCCTTATCCATGAGACCCCATAAGCCTCACAGTTATATATAAAACAGGATTACCAATGTTCCATTTTACCGAAAGGAACCCGGTGATGCCAGTTCATCATGTGAAATATTTAATTGCTTGCAAATTTCATTCATCATCTGTTCATCGATTTTTCGATGTCCCCGCTCGATTTCACCGAGCACAGATACAGAGATACGCACGCGATCAGACAATTGCTGCTGTGTTAATCCCCTAAGCTTGCGGAAAGCCCGGATTCGCTTGGCCACTTGCAAGGACTCCACTTCCGAATACCTTCCTTCCCATCCAGTGTTCCCAAGGCATGATGAACGAATGCGTGCAATTCGACAGCCGACTCCGGAACAATATCAGCAAGCGGCACGAGTACGAACAGCCGCTCTCCCATACGAGGATGCGGCAATGTAAGCAGGTCTGTATTCCACGAAGTCTCGCCCATCCACAGCAAATCCAAATCAATGATGCGCGGGCCCCAACGAACATCCCGCACGCGCCCCATTTGCTTCTCAATCGCAAGCATCGCCTTCAGCAGCTCATCAGGCTGCAATGTTGTCCGAACACAAGCCGTCATGTTTAGAAAGGCAGGCTGATCCTCATATCCAACCGGATCGGTCTCATATATTGCAGAGCAGCTTGCAACATGTATTTGTCCATGTCCATGCAGAAACGACAATGCATCATACAAAGCCCGCTCCCGTACGCCAATATTGGAACCGAGCGCAATATAAGCAGTCTGCTCTCCAGTATGTGTCACCGTCTCGCTATCCATTCCTGCGAAGTCCAGCTTTATTTCGCGATGCTTCTTCTTTACTTCATTCATCTGTTATGCCTCGCTCCCGGTTGGGTTCGCTTCCGCCCGAACTCTCGTCATTTCAATCGTTACGCCTCGGAAATGAATGTCGAACGGTGGGTGAGGCTTTGTCACGCGAACGGTTGCTTCTCTGATTAGCGAATACGTCTCTAGGAGAACAGCTGCAATACGTTCTGTAATCGCTTCGACAAGCTGGTAGGATTCCTCTTCGACAATGTGCTTAACCGTATTGTATATTTCAGCATAGTTAATCGAATACTCCAACTGATCAGATCTACCAGCTTCGCGCAAATCTACCTGCAAATCTAGATCGACAATCCAGCGTTGTCCCAATTTCCGTTCCTCTTCAAATACACCATGGCGCCCGAACAGCTCCATTCCGTGCAACTGCATACGGTCAGGCCGCGATACTTTTGTACTTACCATCACTATTCTCCCCTTCTACACCAATTTAGGGTTATGTTATATCATTATTGCTCCGCAGCTTCCATCCGTTCTCTCGGGTATAACATAGCATCACACATACGAACGGTCTGCACGATTTCCCCTACATCATGCACGCGCACAATCTGGCAGCCCTGTGCCACGCCAATTGATACGGTAGCTGCCGTCCCGTGAATCAAAGCATCCACCGGAAGCTGAAGCGTCTCGCGAATGAACCGCTTGCGTGATGTCCCCAGCAATACGGGGTATCCGAGTTCAACAAGCTCATCCAAATGGTGCATGAGCATCAAATTGTCCTCGTAATCTTTCGCAAATCCGATTCCCGGATCCAGCCATATATTCTGATCTTCAACACCAGCCGTCTTCGCAATTGCCACACTCTCCAGCAGATCCCTCTTTACATCATCTACATAACGTTCGTATTTCCGCTCCGGGCGGTTGTGCATCAAAATGATAGGGCAACCATAGTTAGCAGCTACACGGGCCATTTCCGGCTCGCGCTTGCAGCCCCAAATATCATTTAGAATATGCGCTCCCGCTTCTAAAGCCCGTCTACCGACTTCCGCCTTATACGTGTCAATAGACAATGGAATATGGGGCATTGCTTCTTGAAGCGCCTCAATCACGGGAATTACCCGCCGTAGCTCCTCTTCCTGCCCAACTGGTTCATGGCCGGGTCGCGTGGACTCTCCGCCAATATCGATAATGTCCGCTCCCTGCGCAACCATTTCCTTTGCGTGTGCCAACGCACGATCTATTCGATCATAACAGCCTCCGTCGGAAAAGGAATCTGGCGTTACATTTAATATACCTTGCACCAAGGTTCGCTTGCCTAAAGTCAATTTAGCCTGATCCCATGTATACGTGTGCTTCCAAAACGTCGGTTGCAACATACTTGCATCCCCTCTCTACCGTCCTGGATGGTCGGATTGGTACATGCAATCCAACTGCCTAGACACGGCATATTAAATCCCCTAAGGGCTCGTGTAATTCCTACTCCGGTCTATATGATGCGTACAGTGGTGGCGCGATACAAGCTCAACAGCATACGCGTGCAATCGCCCGCTTGCCCGCCGCCCAATTGCTTCGCCTGACCTTCCGTATCAATGAGGGAAGTAACCGGCACCAGCTCTTGCACCGAGGTTGTTAAGAACACCTCATCTGCATGCCAGAGCCGCTTCCATTCATACTTCCCTTCCTCTACATCGATATTCGCTTGTCCAGCAAGCTCAATAACCCACTGTCTTGTAATGCCTGGCAGTATGCCAGTCGATAAATCCGGTGTATATAGACGTCCATCCTGTACAAAGAACACATTGCTCACAATGCCTTCCGATATATGACCGTTCTGATCCAACATAAGACCTTCCGCTCCTTGCGCAGAGCTATTCAATCGCACCAGTTCGCGCTTAGCAACGATATTATTCATGTATTGGCCCGACTTAAAGCGAACATCTGCTTCTGGCCCGTTTCGTCTTGTATGAAGCAACTGCAGCGGCTTTCCCTGTTCATACAGTTCATCAAGGAATGCAGGCAACGGCTTCACTAGCACGAGCACATTTGGGCGTACATACTCTCCGATCGGCAGCCCAAACCCATTCTCGCCTGCACTCACGGTATAACGAACGTACGCTTCTTTCAAGCCATTCGCATCCATGACCTCTCGTATGTGGCGCTCTACCTGCTCTATCTGTATGGTATCCATCCTATAATCAATGCCAAGTATATTGCAAGCCGATGTCAGCCGTTCCATATGCCGTTCCAGCAAAAATGGCCTTCCTCCATATGTTCGCATCGTTTCAAACAAAGTCATTCCGTATAAAAAGCCGTGGTCCATTACCGAAACCGCGGCTTGATCAACTGGTACTACCTTCCCATTCCACCCGATGATATCCATTTAGCTGCCTACCCTCTTCTTCAAGAAGTTGCGCAGCATCTGATGTCCATGATCTGTAATTATGGACTCCGGATGGAATTGAACTCCCTCAATCGGATATTCCTTGTGTCGAAGACCCATAATTTCGCCTTCTTCCGTAGTAGCTGTAATCTCAAGGCAATCGGGCAGCGACCCCCGATCCACCAGCAGTGAATGATATCGTGTTGCTGTAAATGGACTAGGAAGCCCTTCAAAAACAGACTGCTGCTCATGATAAATAGGGGATGTCTTTCCGTGCATCAATCGTTGTGCCCTTACAACCTTGCCGCCAAAAGCCTGTCCGATGGCCTGATGACCTAAGCATACGCCAAAGATAGGAATCTTACCTTTAAAATGCGCGATTACGTCCAATGTGATCCCCGCTTCATTTGGTGTGCATGGCCCAGGCGACAGCAGCAAATGATCGGGCTGAAGCTTCTCGATACCTTGAATGTCGATCTCGTCATTGCGATATACTTGTATCTCTTCTCCAAGCTCTCCTAAATACTGTACCAGGTTATACGTAAAAGAATCATAATTATCGATAACAAGTATCATGCTATGCTCATCCTCTCTCAGTCGTGCCGATCAGCACGCCTTCACTAATCTAGTCTCCCCGCTCCATCATGTCGCGTTCGCTCAGCTGCACAGCTTTCCACAAGGCCTTTGCCTTGTTCCAGCTCTCCTTATACTCGCGCTCTGGATTGGAATCGATAACGATACCCGCTCCCGCTTGAATATGTCCGACACCATCCTTCACTGTCATGGTACGGATAATTATATTAAATTCCATGTCGCCATTATAGTCAATCCAACCGAATGACCCTGTATACGGACCTCTGCGAACAGGCTCCAGTTCCTCAATGATTTCCATCGTGCGTACCTTGGGTGCTCCTGTAATCGTCCCCCCTGGAAATGTCGCACGAAGCACATCAAAGGCATCCTTGCCCGCCGCCAACTTTCCCTTCACTTCAGATACCAAATGCATCACATGCGAATAATACTCGATCGCCATCAGCTCTTCAACCCGTACAGATCCATACTCTGAAATACGACCAACATCGTTGCGCTCCAAATCAACGAGCATAATGTGCTCCGCCCGTTCCTTCTCGTTCGTACGCAGCTCCTCCGCCATACGCGCATCCTCTTCTAGATTATGCCCTCTGCGTCTCGTACCTGCGATTGGACGAGTGCTGATCTCACCTTGCTTCATGCTAACCAGCAGCTCTGGAGAACAGGATACGAGTTGGAAGTCTGGGAAACGGAGCAAGCCCATGTAGGGAGATGGGTTTAGCACCCTCAGCCATTCATAGAGCCGTTCCGGGGTTTCGCGCAGGGTTCGCGTCTGTCTCATGGAGAGGTTTACCTGAAATACATCGCCCTGACAAATATACTGTTGGATCTGCCTTACAGCCTTCTCGAAATTCTCCTTAGGGAATGCGGTCTGTACACCTTGCAGTGCATCCATTTCAAGATTATGGTCTTCTTTCAACCATCGTTGGCGACGCTGCACAGCCTCCTTCGTCTTCTCCGTATTACCAGCTTCCCACCATGTGTCCCACTGCTCCTTCATCTTGTACGCACGCTGTTCAGCAAGCGCATAGTGTACTGAAGCCCACTCAACATTTTCATCAAGAGATCCACATGCGGTCGAGCCATTCGCTGCTTGGCGCTTGGACATCGATATAGAAGACGAGTCGGATTCTGTCATGACTGCACAATACAATGCCTGTTCCTTATGATCAATGATCCAGAGCTCATTCATTTGCATAAATACAAAGTCCGGCAAATTCAGGTCATCCTCTGCTAGCTCGGGAAGCCGTTCGATCGATCTGGCAATATCATAGCTTATATAACCAACACATCCGCCAGTGAAATCGGGCAGTCCTGTGATTCGAGGCGCTCGATAAGGAGACATCCATTCCTTCAACATTTCTAACGGGGTCCCCTCATGCGTCAGCTCAGTTCCGTCTGACATTATAACCTGAGCCGTACGTCCCTTCCCCCTTATCATAGATGCAGGATTTATCCCTACAATTGTGTAGCGTCCACCCTTACCACTCTCAAGTACAAAAGTGTACGATCCAGCTCCCGCCCATGCAGACTCCCAGGAAGAGATATGCGTGCTTCCTGGCTCCAGATCATATTTGGTCACATAAGGAAGTATCGTATATTGATTATCGATAAAACGGTGCCATTGCTCCCGTGCAATAAGCGCCTGTCCACTTACCACTGCTGATTCAATCACATTTCCACCTCTTTATCCTAATCCATCATCCCTGTTTATCGATCCCAATTCCTCCTGGATGATAAACGTCATCAGATTACTGATTAGTATAAACAATGGGGCTTCGGATGAAAAGACGACCGTCTTACATTTTTTGCATTTTACCGGATATAAAAATCCCCTCATCACAGTCCTGCGCTCAGCAGCCTTCGCTACCGTACACGTTACCGGATAAGGGGATACATGCGTTAATCTTCGAAATTAAATAACGGTGTGCTCAAGTAACGCTCTCCGTTGCTTGGAACGACAGCGACAATGCGCTTGCCGGTTCCCAACTCCTTTGCAATCTGCAGGGCAGCATAGATCGCTGCACCAGAGGAAATGCCGACTAAGATGCCTTCCTCCTTCGCAACGCGACGCGCTGTTTCAAATGCATCTTCGTTTTCAACCGTAATAATCTGATCGTAGATATCGCGGTTTAAAATATCTGGTATGAAGTTAGCTCCAATTCCTTGGATTTTGTGCGGCCCCGGCTTGCCTCCAGACAATAATGGAGATGCCGCTGGTTCGACGGCCGCAATTCGGATTCCAGGGAAGTTCTCCTTCAGCACTTCACCTGCTCCCGAAATCGTTCCTCCGGTGCCAATTCCTGCGATAAACGCATCCAGCTTGCCATCCAACGATTGAATAGCTTCGACAATTTCCGGACCTGTCGTTTCTCGGTGAATCTTCACGTTCGCTTGGTTTTTAAATTGTTGAGGAATGAAATAAGTAGGGTTCTCTTGTGCTAGCTCTTCCGCCTTGCGAACCGCACCGTTCATCCCTTCTGCTCCCGGAGTCAAAACAAGCTCAGCTCCATAAGCTCGCAGGAGATTGCGGCGCTCGATGCTCATCGTCTCAGGCATAACCAGAATGGCCTTATATCCTTTCGCAGCAGCCACCATTGCAAGACCAATGCCTGTATTGCCGCTTGTTGGCTCTACAATTGTATCCCCAGGCTTCAAAATGCCTTCTTGCTCGGCAACCTCAATCATACTTATTGCTATCCGGTCTTTAACACTAGAGCCCGGATTCTGATATTCCAGCTTTACATAGATTTCCGCGCTATCTTCCGGTACAATTCGATTCAGACGTACAAGTGGAGTATCCCCGATTAGTTCGGTTACGCTATTGACGATTCTTGGCATAGAGAGCCCTCCCATAGGTTAATAGGAATTAAATTTATATTTCCGACTAATTCACTAGGTTTTAATCAATATTAGCAAGCCATTTGTCGAATGTCAATAGACCTCCCAAAATTATTCGCTATTCTCTCGATAAGAGGCAGAAAAAAAGCAGCCCGCCAGAATAAGTCATCTTATTCTGGCGGACCGCCATTCATGCCATCTCACTCAGTTGTAAATGCTGTGTCTGCAATGGCTGCGCCATACTTCTCACGTAATGCTTTTCGCCACTGCACCAATGGTGGAGTTTTCTCTAACGCGATTTCTTTACGAACACGCTCTCGCATTTCGTCATGCTGTTCAGGCCTAACTTCCCTCTTGCCAACCAAATTAATAATGGCATAGCCATCCTTAATCTTAACTGGCGGAGAAATGTCGCCGACATCCATCTGAGACACTTGATTCAGCTCCGCATGATCCAAGAATGGATCATCCTCATCGATCCAGCCCATTCGTCCACCTTGCTGTGATGAGAAGGAGTCAAGCGAGAGTTCTCCCGCGAGTGAAGGGAAATCTTCGCCTTGCTTAATACGATCAAGAATCGCTTCAGCATCGGTTTTGTTTGATACCGTAATATGTGCTACTTGATAGGAGTTTACAGGTTCATACTCGCCCTTATGTTCACGCATATACTCGTCGATATCAGCATCACCAATATCAATGCCGTACGTTGCGATTTTTTCCAATAGGAGTTGATTGCGCATGTCTTGACTCAATTGCTCTGGGCTCATTCCCAGTTGTTCTTTCATGGCTTGAAAGTAAGCTTCCTCACTCTCATAACCCTTCATTTGACGCTTAATCTCTCGGGTAACTTCTTCGGAAGTCACCTCAATACCTAACGACTTCGCCTCTTGGTCTGCCGCTCGGTTCGTCAGCATCTGCTCCAGCACTAACCCACCGTACTGCTGCTCCAATTCTCTATTCCATTGTGCACGCGTAATCTTATGCGTTCCTACTGACGCAACGACGGATGAGGAATCGGAGGAAGCAGCCTCGGGTGACTTGACCGGGACGTCAAGCCGTAAAATCAGAATGCCTGCAAGCACAATTACACAGGCAAACAGTACAATAATGCAGCCCCATAAGCTCTTGACTTCTCTCGTCATATCGCTTGCTTCCCTTACCTCGTATTTCCTTTAACGCGCCTGCGCTTACACTTCCCTTATGACTGCTTTTTCTTTGTCGCTGCCGCAACCAGTTTCTCTAAATCATCACGATTGAATTTGTATGACTCATTGCAGAAATGACATACAACTTCTGCCTTGTGATCTTCATCGATAATCGTCTGCAGTTCTTCCTGTCCCAAGCTGATAAGCGTACTCTCCACGCGTTCTCTTGAGCACTGGCATTGGAATACAATCGGCATCCGATCCATAATGTTTACGTCCTTCACGATCCATGTTACGAGCTCATCAAGCTCCATACCTTGATCAAGCAAAGCTGTTACCGGCGGCAGCATGCTTAATGATCGCTCAATTTCGGTAATCTCTCCATCAGACAAACCTGGAAGCAACTGGATAATAAAGCCGCCTGCATGAAGTACCGAGCTGTCCGTATCGACAAGCACACCAAGTCCAACTGCGGATGGTGTCTGCTCTGATGTTGCGAAGTAATACGTAAAATCTTCTCCCAGTTCTCCCGAAATAATCGGGGAGCTTCCACGGTAAGGCTCCTTCAAACCTAAATCCTTCGTAATATGAATGAAACCGCTGCGGCCTACTGCTCCCGCAACATCCAGCTTGCCTTCAGCGTTGCTTGCCAAATGAACTTGGGGATGCGTAACGTAGCCCCGAACCTCTCCACGTGCATTGGCATCTGCAACGACTTGTCCGATAGGACCGTCTCCCTTTACCTGAACCGTGAGCTTCTCCTCACCCTTCAGCATAGCACCCATCATTGCTGCAGCAGTTACCGTACGTCCCAATGCTGCTGTTGCCGTTGGGTATGTACCATGACGACGTTGCAGCTCATTGACCAATCCTGTCGTGCGCGCCGCAAAAATACGAACCTTCCCACCCAGTCCAGTTCCACGGATAAGCATATCTTGAGCTGCACCTTGTGTGACGTTCTGTTGTTCCTTACTCTCTTCCATGAGTGCCTCCTGTTGCCTTGCATATTTTTAAACGAATGACAGTTTACAACGATTCTCTATATTATTGATTGCGATTGTAAATGAGACGCAGCCCTTCAAGCGTAAGCAACGGATTCGTAGTGTCGATCGTGCGTGATTCACTTGCAATCAGATCTGCCAGACCGCCCGTAGCTACCACCTTAGGTTGTGCCCCTAATTCCTGACTTATGCGATCGACGATTCCATCAACCTGACCAGCATAACCAAAGATAATGCCTGCTTGCATGGAATGAACTGTATTGCGGCCGATAACAGACTTCGGCTTCGTCAGCTCAATGCGGGGCAGCTTCGCCGCACGTTGGTAGAGCGCTTCCGTCGAGATACCAATCCCCGGCACAATAGCACCACCCAAATAATTGCCTTGCACATCAATGACATCAAATGTCGTTGCCGTCCCGAAATCCACAACAACAAGCGGCATCTCGCCGCCATACTGCTCAATGGCTGCTACCGCATTCACGATGCGATCGGCCCCTACCTCACGCGGATTCTCATAACGAATGTTCAAACCAGTTTTCACACCCGGACCAACGATAAGCGGTGTCTTGTATAAGTATGTTTCACACAATAATTCCATCGTAGACATAATTGGTGGAACGACAGACGATATAATAACCCCGTCGATATCCTTAACAGAAAGTCCTGCAAGTGAAAATAAGTTATGGATCATGACGCCATATTCATCAGCCGTGGCTTGGCGATTCGTTGACAGCCTCCAAAAATGCTGCAGCGTCTCCTGTTGATATACACCTAGAACAATATTTGTATTTCCTACATCGATAACGAGAATCACAGTTCTATCCCTCTTTCTTCGCATTCAAGTCAAGATTGATGTCGACCGTTATAAATATGGAAACGCTTGTAACGGAAATGACATCGACATCGATCAACGCTTTGCCGCGAACGGTAGAGCGCGAA
Organism: Paenibacillus sp. S-12; assembly: GCF_030363895.1. NCBI lineage: Bacteria > Bacillati > Bacillota > Bacilli > Caryophanales > Paenibacillaceae > Paenibacillus > Paenibacillus sp. S-12. The sequence continues at coordinate 48,908 of NZ_JASIUF010000023.1, read as the reverse complement.
CTCGCCCGCTGCTTCAATCTTGATGTCTTCCTAATACGCAACTAGCAGGAATATGGATCCCTGCATGACGCATCATCAACGGTGACAACGTTGTACGATGACAGGTTATAATCGCACGACCTATAGAAACATCATAATTTCCATCAGGTACAAGCTCCCACACTCAAGTGAAAATTCTATCATGCCATGCGACGCGGCACGCCTTTGTCAACTGTATGCATGAGTTCCTTCTTAGTGTAGTCATTAACACTTAATTTACACAACGCCTATGGCTGTGTCAATTCACAATCGGGACGGCCCCCTATATTTCCACGATCATAAAAAAAGAGTGCACGCTAAGGTGCACTCTTCACAATCGCTGAATCGGCGAATGAGGGCTAATCTATTGGTTATTGTTCTTGTTATCATCTGTGCTGTCTTTCGTTTCTGTGTTCGCATCTGACTGCTCGGAAGGAGCATCTGGACGTTCAACGCTTGACGTCTCATTGCTGCGGAAATCCTCTGGCGAAGCTCCGTTCGGGATATCGCCTTCCGGCTTAGCTCCAACTGTGGAGTCCCATTGCGAAGGGCCAAGCTTCTCCGGCTTGCCAACGAGGTTCACCTTCACATCACCAGTCGTTTCGATGATCGGCGTTGTGAAAGAAGTTTCAGCTGATCCCGTTGTGTTGCCAGAGTCGTCGCTATCCGATTTCGCTCCCGTAATATGGCCATTTTCAATCAATTGCTTGATTTGATCAAGCTCAAGTGTTTCCAATTCCAGCAACGTATTCGCAATAAGGTTCACTTCACGAGTATGCTTCGTGAGCAATGTTTTTGCACGCTCGTAGCACTCATTGATGATCCGCTGCATTTCTTGATCAATCTCATAAGCAATCGCATCAGAGTAGTTCTGTTCGTGTCCAAGATCACGACCGAGGAACACTTCGCCTTGGCGATTACCGAACTGCATTGGGCCAAGCTTGTCGCTCATGCCGTATTCCATAATCATACTGCGTACAATGCGAGTTGCTTGCTGGAAGTCGCTATATGCGCCTGTACCGATTTCGCCGATGAACAATTCCTCAGCTACACGGCCGCCTAACAAGCCGGTAATTCTGTCAAGAAGCTCTTGCTTCGTTGTAAGCATGCGATCTTCCTTCGGAAGCATAATGACGTATCCGCCTGCGCGTCCACGAGGAATAATTGTAACCTTATGCACCATATCTGCATGTTCCAAGAAGTATCCGATAATGGTATGACCGGCTTCGTGGAACGCGACAATTCGTTTTTCACGTTCGCTGATCATGCGGCTGCGCTTCTCTGTACCTACGATAACACGGTCGATCGCTTCGTCCACATCTGTCATCGTAATGTCTTTATGGTTCTTGCGAGCTGCAAGCAATGCCGCTTCATTCAGCAAATTCTCCAAGTCGGCACCCGTAAAGCCTGTTGTCCGCTTAGCAATTGTATTCAACTTCACGTCCTTGTTCAGCGGCTTGTTGCGTGCATGAACCTTCAACACAGCTTCCCGTCCCTTCAAGTCAGGGCGATCCACTGTAATTTGACGGTCGAAACGACCTGGACGGAGCAATGCTGGATCAAGAATATCTGGTCGGTTCGTTGCAGCTACAATGATAATTCCTTCATTGGCACCGAAACCGTCCATCTCAACGAGCAATTGGTTAAGAGTCTGTTCCCGCTCATCATGGCCACCGCCGAGACCGGCGCCGCGTTGACGACCGACAGCATCAATTTCATCAATAAAAATAATACAAGGAGCATTTTTCTTCGCATTTTCGAACAGGTCACGCACACGGGATGCGCCGACACCGACAAACATTTCAACGAAGTCGGAACCTGAAATGCTAAAGAATGGAACTCCTGCCTCACCTGCTACTGCGCGAGCAAGCAATGTTTTACCTGTACCCGGAGGGCCATTCAACAGAACACCCTTCGGAATACGTGCGCCAAGAGCAGCAAATTTGCGCGGATCCTTAAGGAATTCGACAACCTCGACCAATTCCTGCTTCTCTTCATCCGCCCCTGCTACATCTTCGAAGGTAACACGCTTCTTCTCTTCGTTATACAAGCGAGCGCGACTTTTGCCGAAATTCATAACCTTGCCGCCGCCACCTTGAGCCTGATTAAAGAAGAAGAAGAACAGGATGAACATAATGACAAATGGAATGAAGGAAGTAAGAACAGTTAGCCAGAGACTTTGCTCCTCCATCTTCTTCCAAGTCAGCTTTAAGGAATCTTGAGCCGTATCGGCCTTCATAATCTCCTCAATAGCTGGTGAACTATCTGGAATATAAGTTACAAACTGCTGAGATTTCTGTCCATCTGGAATTTTCTTATATTTACCGATGACCAAATATGCTCGACCTTCATATTGAATCGTCATTTCGTCTATATTGTTGGCCGCTAGCTCTTTGCGAAACTGGTCATATCTCGGGGTTTCCGTGGTTTCTCCGCCGTTACCAATAAATTGGACAATGCCGACCACGACTAGAAAAAGAATCAGATAAAAACCAGAGTTCTTAAAAAAGCGATTCATCCCCAACCTCCTCTCAAAGACACGAAGTTATTGTATCATAGCACGTATTGCCATCACAACTTGACCATCCAAGCGATGAGAGTGAATGATTTTACACCTCGTCGGAATAAATCTCACGCTTCAATACGCCAATGTATGGTAGGTTGCGGTACTTCTCGGCAAAATCAAGTCCGTACCCAACGATAAACTCATCCGGCAGGACGAATCCTTTGTAGTCTGCTTCCATATTAGTGGTGCGTCGTGCAGGCTTATCGAACAGAGTAACTACACGGATCGAGTTCGCCTTACGACCCTGAAGTACCTCAATAAGGTAACTAAGTGTCAGCCCTGTATCAATAATATCCTCTACAATGAGGACATCGCGCCCTTCAACCGATACATCCAAGTCTTTCAAAATACGTACCACACCCGACGACTTCGTCGATGCCCCATAACTGGATACAGCCATGAAATCCAATTCCAATGGTACTGTAACATTTTTGACCAAATCGGCCATAAAGATGAACGCGCCTTTGAGCACGCAAATAACGAGCGGACATTTACCCGCATAATCGCGGCTAATCTGTTCACCCAGTTCCTTTACTCTTGCTTGAAGCTGCTCCTCACTAAATACTACCTTCTCAATGTCGTTCTGCAATGATGGGCCCTCCTATTGTGAATACTCAATCTTATGTGAACGTTATTCGTTCCATGCGGCATGCCAATGACCGGCAATGTCTTCGTTACCTCATGGATGGACAGATCGCTCATGGGCTCCGCCCTCCAGTGCAAAATGAATGACCGCCTGTGTAGAAGACTGCACGTATGCCGCATTAGAACGCCGTACCCCAGGTATCCACACAACGTGTCCGTTCGCGTCCGCAACAAGAGGAATCGTGTCGCGCAATGACGGCGCGATTTTCAAGTCAACGAACATATCTTGCACCTTTTTGCTGCCATTTAGTCCTTGTATCCGCATCCGATCTCCCGGCTGCCGAGTACGAACAACAAGCGGCCAGCACAGCTCATCCGCATCAAAAGAAGCTTCCCAAGCCTGTCCGTGATGATGTTGGCCCACAGAAATTTCTTCCATGGATCCGGAATTGCCGCAGCCCTTCAGTTCTTCTGAAGTCAGCCATCGTAACGTGCTGTTGTTGTCCGGTAAGAACAATTGCCCCATTGCATCGGTTCTATGTATCGTAAAGCTAGCCTTACAGTCTGCACCTTCTTTATGTTCATGGTGTATCCGAAGCCATAGCAAACGCCCATATTCACGCGCAAATACAATGTCCTGAGCAACATCCACCCTCCACGTAGTCGAACACTCGCCTGCTGCTCTCACTCTTGCTGAGTCAACGGCTTCAAAATCAATCTGATCCGAACCTCGTGTAAGATAATTTAATATTAGTTTAATCAACCTGCGTTGTAAAGCTACATGTAGTCCAAGAAAGGTGTTCCGATCAAGAATATATCCTGTCTGCACATGCGGGATAAAAGGAGCTGAATTGCTATCAACGGATTTATCACCGTTTACCGCCTTTACGTGGCGTTGAAACAGCTTTCGTGTCTCGTATTCCATATAATCGTCCTCATCACGTAGCGCGTCTGCCATTCTGCACATGGCCTCAACAAGTTTAGGGTTCTCCTCCTCTAGCTGAGGGATAATATCTAGCCTCATCCGATTGCGAAAATAACTACGTTTGGCATTACTGCTATCTGTCACGTAAGATATTCCCCGCTCGTCACACCGTTGCAGCACTTCCGCTTTGCGCAGATCGAGTAATGGCCGAATATAATGCAGCCCATCCTCCTCGCGGCTCCATGCCATTCCCGCCAATCCTGTGATGCCCGTTCCTCGGATCATACGCATGAGCACTGTTTCGGCTTGATCATCCGCATGGTGAGCAAGAGCTATATGGGTGGCCGCATAGCGATGTGCAATCTGGATAAGAAACTCGTATCGCAACTGTCGCGCTGCCGCTTGTGGATTGAGCCCTTCCCGTTTCGATAGACCAGGCGCATCAACACGAATCATCTCAAATGGTAAGCCCAGTTTTACGGTTTCCTGCTCCACGAACTCGGCCTCTTCGTCCGATTCCTGACCGCGAAAGCCATGATGCACGTGGGCAACAATAAGCTTGCCTGGTTTGCAGTCGCTGCGTTCATCCAGTGCAGTCAATGCATGAAGAAGCAGCATCGAATCCGGCCCACCGGATACAGCTACTACAATTACAGCACCTTGGCTCCACAACTTTTTCCTGCACCACTCAATTTCCCGCTGTGCGATCCATTTGTGCCAAGCATCAAATGGTCCACCACCTGTTGATTGTCCTGCTGTCATCATTCATCCCCGACTCCCGTCATAGCCTTCCTGCCTGCATCACTCTGACCTATTTCCGAGTGAAAGCAGTATCGTTTCCTTCTTAATTCATTATGTATGATGGTACCAAATGTTTGAAGTCTGGCAAAAAGACACTATTTCTATCCCACATGCTCTAGTGAGTTTGTTATTTTGCATTCTCTACTAAGACGATTGGAACTATTTGCTGTCCTTTTGAACACTTCTTAATAAGTAAGTATGTAAGTATAACTACGTTGTGTCGACGGATAAGATGCATATGATTGTTACCATGGGACCACAATTTAGAAATTCCATTATTCGAAGCTGCTCGTCCACCAAACGATACTAATCGTAAACAAAATAACGGATACGGCAAAAAACCACTTCATCCATAGTGGTGTAGGCCGGTGTGGCCTCATCCCCGATCGATGCAAGCGGCGACTTATATCATTCCACATTCGGCATGCTTCTTCTGAGCTTGCAAATGTCCCCTTAATTGCATGAATGAGCCATGGCTCATATAGCCGCAAAACAGGATGGGCGTGTATTATATCCAATAACTCCTTTGCTTCCCGCATTTGCGGCAGCGCTTTCTTCATGCGTTCACGAAGCCCCTTGCCTCCGAGCACATGAATCGTCAGTATCGCAAAAGAAAACAGATCATAGCCGTCATCAGCCGTCCGCGAGCCTGCATGCCAATACCCACGATCGTACATCTCCGTAAATTGTTTTACACTCTTCCCCTTGCCAGTCAGCCCCCCATAGTCAACAAGCTCTACTTCACCACCGTTTCCAACGATCACATTCTCAGCCTTCAGATCGCCGAATACCCATCCATGACGATGTACATTATGCAGCTTCGCCAGAAGCTTTCCTCCCACAATACCATACCACTTAGGCCCCTTCTTTCGAATATAAGCGGTAATGCTCTCACCGGGAACATAGCGCATCACATAAAAGGAAATACGTTCCCCATTCACATCTGCATCATCTACATCGACCAGGAAGGGTCGATTGTCTTGTCGATCTGACATTCGGGAGAGCGTTTTACGCTGCTTTTCGAGGCTGCCAAGCGCATTTACCTCCGATTGAAGGTCAACGGCATTGGCGCTAATTTTTAACGCAAAGGTTCCAACCGCCCCCCCATGTCTGTCGTCAGAAGCCGATAACATCGTCACTAGATAGACAACTCCATTGGCACCGCGTCCAAGCAGACGTTCAATACGATAGACACGATGATTCCATACACCTTGCATCATCATGCCTGCTCGCAGCTGATGGCGAAGCTCCCTCTTATGGGATGCTGTATTGAGTTGTCGCCTTACTTTAAACGATGTAGTCACTCCATATCCCGTCCATTTCCATTCGTTCATGATGATCCACAGTCACTGTTTCCGCTTTCTGAGCTGCAGAGCGAGGTACCGTTCGGTAATAATCCACGACTTGTAGCAAAGCAGGACCTGTTGGCGTCGTCCCACGCATATTCAGCCGCTGGAACAACTTTTTCGCACGAGAAATCTCATCAGTCCACTCCAAATCCTGAACAGCTTCCTTTCCCCCATATGGGCCCGGAAAATGAAAAACGGATAGCTCGCTCTTGCCGCTTCTTGCTTGCAGGCTGAGCATTAAATCCCGTATCGCCTCCTCCACTGCGACCAGTTTCGGCTTCATGCTTGCACTAGCATCAATAAGCAGTGCAACCTTAAGTGGCGTCTGTTCCGTCATCTCGTCCATGACACGAACAACTTCAGAGCGCTTTTCTAGAGGGAGAGCCTGTACGCCTTCCTCCGCAGTATCACCCAATATAAGCTTCAATTCCTTGTTCACAGCTTGCTGGATCGTCTGTACAACGGTCTTGCGCGTCATCATCTGAATCGTCTGAGACAGCTCATGCGATTGCACAATGCGGCTAACCCCGCCGCCTGCACTAGCAATCTCCTCAATCTCGCAAGCCCCCAATTGTCCAATCGTACCATAATCTATAATGCCTACTACATTAACCGTTATCCCGTTGTCCCTTGCCTCCGCGGCGGCAATGGCGGGCTGAATCCCTACATTGGAGCATCCGTCCGTAATGAGAAGAATTTGCTTCATCATACTTCTTTCATCCCCCTATGGTCACTATGAATCTAGTTCTAGTGTTCCCCATGATAGGAGAGTTTAACCATAGTATGATGTAATTGCTTCATCCATAAAAATCATAGAAGAAAATTACAAAATCAGCAACCTCCTTCTATTTCAGTTTCTTTCTTCCGACCCTTCAACCTGTATGTGTAAATTTAAGCAGTCCTGTTGTCCGCAGTCCACGAATCAACTCACCGGCATCGGCCGTTCGACCTGATCACTCCCGCTCCAATGCAAAGTAGCCCATTGCGGTTGATGTCTCGTTACACGCGTGACAACAACGGTCATATCATCATCAATTCGTCCGCCCGAGTGCCGGATCACCGTCTCAAGCAGAAGATCAGCAACTTCCTGTGGATCGTCCGTCTCCAATTCCTGTATAAGCCGCTTCATCCACAATTCCTTATTTACAGCAGGCCCGGATGCATCGAACACCCCGTCAGTCATCATCACCACAATATCTCCAGGCGATAGAGAGGTGTCAACCAGTTCGATATCAATATCCTGTAATATACCTATCGGCAAATTATTCGATGAAACTAAGTGAACCTCATCCCCTCTCTTAATGAAGCTTGGTGTCGAGCCACTCTTTATGAGCATCGTCTTTGCCGAGAAAAGATCAATAATGGCTAAATCAAGAGTGGCATATACTTCATCCGGTGATCGCAGAGCCAGCACTGAGTTGACAGACTTGATGGCCAACTGCTCGTCAATTCCTGCCTGCAGAAGCTGTGCGAGCAGATGAAGCGCCGTGCTGCTTTCTAAGCGAGCCCGCTCTCCATTTCCCATGCCATCACTTAAGGCAACCGCGAATTTGCCGCTTCCAAGCTCAAGCGCACTGAAGCTATCCCCTGACAGCATTCCCCCTCCTTTAGCGGTGCCCGCCATACCTGTATCCACCTCGAAGGCTTTGGCCGTGACGAAGGTGACCGTGCCTTGACCTTCCGCACCGGTTATAGCTTCGTCACGTACCGCTATGTGCTCGCCTAATATATCAGACAGCAGCGGTGCGATCAGCTTCCTGCACTCATCATATCCTTCTGTAAAAGAATGCACCATCTCTATCTCTACGCGTCCAGGATCCAATGAAATGATATCGACACGATGTACCGATAGTCCGAGATCCTCAACGGCCTGCCTGATTTGCTCCTCCTGCATGAATAACTCTCGGCTTTCGCGTTGGATCTCCTTTGCCAAGTCCTCCATAACTTGCGATACTCCTAATAGCTGTTCCGCTACAAAATGTCGGCTGTCCTGCAACTGCTTGTGCAGATGCTCCTCATGAATATGCCGGATATGCTGATCGCGCAACACCGTCAGCATTTGATGCGCCCTTAGGCAATGATTCTTCCAGGAATGGGGAAGCTGCTTATCCTTCCAGGCGAACTCCGGATTCTCCCCTACCTTTACGAGCATTTGCTTCATCATAGTCATTGTCTGCACAGATTTTCGTCCCCAGCATGCTTGCCTTCGCGGACATGCCCCACAGGTTACAACGGTTGCAGCCTCAATGACCCCTTTCGATACCTCTTCTTCACTTGGCGGCATATCACTGGCAGCAGTAGGTGCTGCCTGCTTAAAGCTGTGTGACAGCTGATCGAATACCTTCGAGAACTGCTGTACTCGTTCTGCTGTCATGTCACGCATTCTCTTCGCATACTCATGCTGCGAATTCGTATGCTCTGTCGTTCCTGGGACATACTTTGCCAATGTGCGGCATATTGATTTTGGAGTAAGGAGAAATAGTGCTGCTGCTGCTATCGTTTCCCATGTCGACACCATTACCTGCTCAGGCGGGCCAATATAGACGGACAATATGGCAGTTCCCAGCAGCATGCCGAAGGCCACCGCCCATCGCTTGCCTTCTCGAAGCAGTCCTGCCAATAGACCAGAGAAGGCCAATACGCTCATCTGCGATAAGGAGCTCGGCTCTGCGAGACCAAGTATAAGGCCTAGCACAACGCCTACTGAAGCTCCAAGCGGCGCCCCTCCAACAAGGGCAAATAAGAGCACAAAATAGCGTGATAGGATATGGTCAAGCTGCATCCCTTGTACAGTCCAGCCGACAGCACCTGTCATCATAGATGCAAGTAAAATCATCAAACATATCATTTCATCAACTCGGAGCGTATAATTGCGCTTGCTCATCGTCAGTACAGGCAGGGCTTGTACAAATACGAGCGTTAAGACGAGGCCAAGTGTTGCATCTGTAACATCCATCGCTAGGGCATACCAGGTAAGGGAATTGGACATAAAGGTAACAAACAGCTTCACAATCAGGCTTGACGAAAATACCATCAATGGAGCCACATTCATATCCGAACGCTTATCATAAGCCTTCCATCCGCGATACATGAGCACAATGAGCAGCAGTTGCATTCCCATCATCAGCGTGATCTGAGCGGGAGCGAACAGGCTCCCCGCGAGCAGGGCAGTTCCTACCCATGTAGCCAGCTCTCGGCGCGAAAAATAGACAACAGCGAAAAAGGCAGCCGCAAACGGAAATAATTCATTCAAAATCATGGCCCGTCCTAACAAGAATCCGATCAGGACGAACATAATTGTCCATTTGCGCGTGCCCAACATGCGGTGGAATCGATCAAGCCGCCACTTGCTCGGAGTATCCATCCAGCCTGCACCCTCATCCTTGATTTCCTGCCAGCCTCTCTTGGGAAATGGAATGATCTTCGTCTTACTCATCATTTGGCACCACCTATTCTATGAATTGTGTGCCTCCCATTATAGAAAAGGTCTCAGAAATAGTTTGTCATAAAAAGGAAATGTGCCAAAAAAACTTTCCGACAACCGTCGCAAGTGTAACCAATGCAGGATATATACGGCGCAACAAGGGTTTTGGCGATTTTTACTTCGGCGGCTTCCAAGTGGAGATGTCATATTTTTGCCGCTTACCCGCAAGGGTCGACCTCCATTTGACAATAAAGCATACGGAAAGGCGTAAGAACCTGTCGTACAGGCAGTGCGGCACGACAAAAAAAGTTTTGCTGGCGCTTGCGTGGCAAGGAAACGGTGATCCCGTCATATTGTGGCGTCTTCATTTTCCCGAACAACGCAAAAAAACCGCAAAACCGGTTGCCCGGCTTGCGGCTTTATTTTCGTTGTCATCTTGGACGATTACATGCGGCGTGCTCCACGGCCTCCGCGCTTAGATTCCGTATTCTTCTTCAAAGAAGAAATGCGTTCTTCACTATCCTTAAGGAAGCGCGACATCTTATCCTCAAAAGAAGCGAAACTAGGCGACTTGCGTCCCCCTCGATCCCGGTTCCCGTGTCCATACCTGCTATTGCCCCCGTCTCTTCCTGGAGGACGGTCCGGACGAGGTCCTCTTGGAGGTCTCTGCTCCGATGCAGGTTTATCGACTGCTTGCTTAATAGACAAGCCGATCTTGCCGTCCTTGTCGACGTTAATAACTTTGACCGTGACGACATCGTCAATCTTCAAATGGTCATTCACGTCCTTGACATAGTTATCGGCAATTTCAGAGATGTGAACCAGTCCCGTGACACCTCCCGACAGATCAACGAACGCTCCAAAATGCGTAATCCCTGTCACCTTGCCTTCTAACTTGGTGCCCACTTCAATTGTCATAGAATAAAATGTTCCTCCCTTAAAATGTTAAACGGAACATTGCTCAAAAAGCAAAAAAGCAATGCTTATGTCGTGATTATACTGTAATGGCGCAACATTGGTCAACCGACGGTTGTCCTGATTTTACGCTCTATTCATCGTGTTTGCGGATGAGGAGTTCGTCCGGAAGCACCATACCTCGGCTTCGCGCCAATTGCAGTATGTATTCCGTTGTATTGAGCCTATCCACTTCTTGGCGGAGCTCATTGCGAACCTGTTCAACCTCGCTCTTCTCCTTCTCACGTGCCACCAAATCCGAGCGAAGTTCCTCCATCGTGTTCAATTGACTGAAGTACGTATATGTGCCCCACCCTATAAACAACGCCATGAAGATCAGCCATAAGCGCAATCTGCGCTTGGCTCCCGCTATTTTGTTATCTTGATTGCGGATTGGAGTATGTCTTCGGGATTTAGACACCGACATACGTGCACCCCCTTGTATCAGTAGATCACGATACACCTTACCCGTTAGCGCTTACGTCTAAACAGGTCAAGGAACCGCCTCATCTGGCGACATACGCCAATGGGCCACGCGGAAATGCGCTTGCCGGCTGATATCATCCCACGCCAAGTGCTCTTGCACCGTTCCGTCATTCCGAATCGGTTCCATAGCGGCATGACAAGCGGCTTGAATAACCATGCGATGAGCATCCAGAGCGGTCGTAAACATTGTAGCACAATTTTGAGAAGGAACATAGCAGACGATATGAAAAAAAATGTAAGTGCTTTTCCCCCTGTCAAAATCGCCTTCAGCGGCAGGACAACAAGCACATGCACACATCGCATGGCAAAACGCCACACTGCCTTTAGCGCCGTAACCAGCCATTTCACAATAGCTACAGTGATGCGACTAAGAAAGACGGCATACAGCCATGCTCCTGCAGCTAAGCCAAGCACTACATAAAACCTTAATTCTCCCTGATTGCCCTTAACGAGCATTTGGAACACGAATACAGTCGCAGCTAACCAATACAGCAGGTCAAATACCGGCAGCGTCCACCGTGGAAACTTGAATTGGCCTGCGACGACGCGATAGCTGTCGAACACCAGACCAAGCGCAAGTCCGCTCATCAGCATGAGCATTACGGTCATCCATTGGGTATGCAGGTTCACTTGAACAGCTTACCAAAAAAGCCTTTTGACTTGTCCTGTGCATTCGCATCCAAATAGGTCAGGGAGTTGACCATACCTTCAATGGCAACCAAGCCTTGTTCAAGGCTCAAATTTTTAATATGCAAATTGTGGCCGCGAATTGTCAAGAAGCCGCATTCCGTATCAAGCAGGAACTCCTCACTATCGAAGCTCTCTACCTTGCTCACTCCGCTAATTTCGAGGAGCTTGCGGTTCATCATTTTCACTTCTTGACGCTTGGCCGCTTGCTTATTGAAATCAACCATAGCATGTACCCCTCCTTCTCAACACTAGCATATGAAGGGGATTGCAGATTAGAACTGCAAAAATAGCAAAGAGAGAGAATCATTGAATCATACGATAGAACGATTACTCTCTCTTCCATTGCCTGCATGCCGTGATCTTTCCAGGCTATGAACAAATGCCTATTGCCTAGCGATTATCGACTTTCTCTGGATACATATCATGATTCATCAAGCGATGAGCGGCCATCTCCACATATTTCGTGCCTGGCTGACCGTAATTGCAGTACGGGTCGATTGAAATGCCACCGCGCGGCGTAAACTTACCCCATACCTCAATGTATCTTGGATCAAGCAGCTTGATTAGGTCGTTCATAATGATATTTACACAATCTTCATGGAAATCCCCATGGTTGCGGAAGCTAAACAGGTAGAGCTTGAGTGATTTGCTCTCTACACATTTTACACCTGGAATATAGCTGATGTAGATAGTCGCAAAGTCCGGTTGTCCGGTTATCGGACAAAGACTCGTAAATTCCGGGCAATTGAATTTGACGAAATAATCCCGGTTCGGGTGCTTATTGTCGAATGATTCCAAAATATCTGGAGCGTAATCTGACGGATACTCCGTTTTTACTCCAAGCTGGGTTAAGTTCAATTCTGCTTCGTTTCTTCCTGCCATCGTTATCAGTTCTCCTTCTCTATCATGATCCTTATGAAGGGCTCTACCGTATTTCTAAGCCGCTAGTCTGTCCTGTGCAGATATGTGCCGTTGCTATACGCCGCGCTTGTTGCCCCATACTAAGGTGTGCAGTTGAGGCAGCACCCGTGTTCGATTTAGACGCGGTTCCAATGCCACTTGATCGATCAGCCATTCATATCGGCGAAGCAGCTTCTGTATAAGCTCCTGATCATCATTATTGTGAACATCTTCATTCCCAGTCTGCATGACAAAAGGAATCTCGGGGTAACGTTCATGGACGGCAATCGCATATCGCATGTCCTCTTCATTGAACACAACGACTTTCAAGCATAAGCCCTTACGCACAGAACGGTTCCACAGCTTCTCAGCAATTTCGTCCAAGCGCACAAAATCTGTATCCATTCCTGAGCTTGGCGGCTTCGGCGACAATGTAACATCGTCGATATCCAAGAGCCAGTTTTGCCAGCGCGAGCCTTGCGTCTCCACAGCCGTGCGGACTCCGCGCTTACTCAGTCGCTCAACCAGCTCGCCTATGCCTCCCAGCAGAGCTGGGTTGCCGCCAGATATCGTTACATGGGCATACCGGCCTTCAGCCAGTCGATCCAGTTCGGCGATTACTTCGTCAGCCGCCATCTGTTGGATGTCATCCTTGGCAGAACCATCCCAGGTGAAGGCGGAGTCGCACCAGGAGCAGCGGTAATCGCAGCCTCCTGTACGGACGAACATGGTCTTCTGCCCGACGAGGAGGCCCTCTCCCTGCACGGTAGGGCCAAATATTTCAAGGACGGGTATCGTCATTGCTCTATCCACTCCCGTCTTGCTTCCGCATAACTGGTTGGCGTCTCGTAAAGCCTCACAAATTCTACTCTTCCCCCTTCGCAGCGTTCTGCGTAAGGCTCAGCTTGTAAGGCAGCTTTCATTTGCTCATAGAGCCACACAACCATATTCTCTGCCGTCGTATTCATCGTTGGAAGTGTTTCATTCAAGTACCGGTGATCGAGAAAAGGCTCGATTCTATCCTTCCAAATTTCTTTTATATCTCCAAAGTCGAGCGCCAGCCCGATCTCATTTACAAATCCGCTTACTCCAAAAACAACTCTGTACGTGTGGCCGTGGAGGTTTTTACATTTGCCCTCGTAAGCATGCAAATGATGAGCAGCATCGAAGGTAAATTCTTTGCTTACAAGTACCCGGTGACGGTGATACCGCAGCGACTCCTGTGAAATGTCGGCTCCCAGTACTTGCAGCCTATCGACAATATGAAAGGGCCCTGGGGTACTCATCAGCTTATTCCTCCTTCTTGCTCGCGATCAGCCAAGTAGCGTTCCAATCCAGCCTGACGCAGCTTACAAGACGGACACTCTCCGCAGCCATCTCCCGGAAGCCCATTGTAGCAGGTTACCGTCTCTGTGCGAACGAAGTCGAAGGCTCCGAGCTGGTCAGCAAGCCGCCATGTATCTGCCTTGTCCAGCCACATAAGCGGGGTATGCAGCACAAATCCATAGTCCATCGCCAGATTAAGAGTTACATTGAGTGATTTGACGAATACGTCGCGGCAGTCCGGATAACCGCTGAAGTCCGTTTCGCAAACCCCTGTAACAATGTGGCGCGCGCCAATCTGCTTCGCATAGACAGCAGCGAAGGAAAAGAACAATAGGTTGCGGCCTTCAACAAAGGTGCTCGGAAGTTCGCCCTCTTCCTGTTCAATCGCGATGTCATCTCGCGTCAAAGCATTTGGAGCCAACTGATTGAGTAAGGACATATCAAGAATGCGGTGCGGCACTCCCAGCTTGCCGGCAATAGCCTTCGCATGCTCCAACTCCGACTTATGACGCTGACCATAGTCAAAGGTGATCGTTTCCACTTCCTCAAATCGCTGCAGCGCCCAAAATAAACAGGTCGTACTGTCCTGACCGCCGCTAAAAACAACGACTGCCTTGCCTTGCTTTCGTTCTGATTGGGCATGTCTGCGATTAGAAGCATCCCAATGACGCCCGTCAGCTGATGCTGCTTGGTTGTTGTTCATCTGTTCCTGATCTTTCTTCATGATTTTCATCCTTTCCTGTCCCCTCACAACCAGTGAATGGTTCTCCTAAGACAGAAGGCCTGTACTCCTCAGTTTCACGTAAAATCAGCGACTGCCAATCCACGGCTTCTGTAAGTACAAAAAAAGACAGCACTAAGGAAAGATAGCCCTGTAGAATGCTGTCAGCCTTAGTTTTTTATAGAGGGAGATTGCGAACCTCTCCCGTACCGTTTAGGCACGGAATGTTATGATGTTGAATCCCGTTGGGACGGGATTGCTTATCCCATTATAGCGCGTATCTCTCCACCATGACAGCTTTACACAAGATTACCCATAATGCTCCATGAATGGATAGAACGGATTTGAGTCGATATCATCGTGCAGATCTGTCGAATGCCCCGTGAAAATAAAAAGAAGCGGCTCCGTCCTTATAGACGGATTACCGCTTCCTTGCTAATTGGAATGCGCATTTCTATCGCAATGGACTGGCTGTTACCAGTTCAATCCGTTGTCTCTCGGAATTGCTTCTTCCTTCAGCAGCGTATACATACCCGCCGCCTCTTCCTTCTTCGTCGTCTCTTGGAGACGCTCTACGCGGACGGTGACGAGTTTCTGTCCGAATTGAACCGTAATCTCGTCGCCGACCTTCACTGTCGTGCTCGGCTTCGCTTCACGGCCATTCAGTTCAACACGCCCCTGCTCGGACACATCCTTCGCGACAGTACGTCGCTTGATGAGCCGCGATACCTTCAGGAACTTGTCTAAACGCATTATTTTACAGCTTCTTTAAGCTTGTTGCCCGCTTTGAATGCAGGAACTGTAGATTCAGGAATCTCGATTGTGTTTCCTGTTTGTGGGTTACGACCTGTGCGGCCAGCGCGTTTGCGTGTTTCGAATGTACCGAAGCCGATCAATTGAACTTTGTCGCCTTTAGACAATGCGTCTGTTACTTCACCGAAGAAGCCGTTCAATACGGATTCAACGTCCTTCTTAGTCAAACCGCTTTTTGTGGAAATGTTGTTGATCAAATCTGTTTTGTTCATGTGTATTGTCCTCCCAGTCCTCTTTTTCATAGTTGAAATGAATAATGGTCTACAGGCGCTTGCCCGAGCCTTGGAATGTTGATGCTTGTATGTATTCTTGCTCCATCACAAAATTCCTTCTCGGGTGCGGCATTTTTTCATATTTTGACGAAAAATAGAGAGCAGTAGTCCGCCATCACCCGGAGCTTTACGGCTCTAAGCGCTTCGCTTCCTGCCACCATTGCTCCATTTCTAGTAAATCAGTTTGGTCAAAAGATTTACCCTTTATACGAAGTTGTTCTTCGATGTATTGAAATCGGCGTACAAATTTACGGTTCGTGTGAGTCAACGACTCCTCCGGATCGGCCGCAATGAACCGAGATACATTCACAACTGCGAATAATAGATCGCCGAGCTCCTCGCGCGCATGATCCAGCTGTTCCATTTTCTCTGCATCATCTTGATTCGATCCCGCATCTCGTATCGCCTCTCGCAATTCTTGCAATTCTTCAGCCACTTTGTCAAGTACATCGTTGGCATTATCCCAGTCAAATCCGACTTTAGCCGCCTTTTTTTGCAGCTTATAGGCCTTCATCAATGCCGGCAAATCACGCGGGACACCGTCCAGCACAGAAGGTCTTGCGTCAGCAATTCCCTTTTTCTGCTGTTCTTCGGCCTTCATTTGCTCCCACGTGCCAAGTGCGGATTCAGCATCCTCCGCATGCTGATTTCCAAAAACATGCGGGTGGCGGAATATCAATTTTTCATTCAACGACTGGATCACATCATACACGGTGAATGTTCCGACTTCTTCCTCCATTTGAGAATGAAGCATAATTTGCAGCAGCAGATCACCAAGCTCCTCCTGCATCGCTGTCGGATCATCGTCATCGATCGTTTCGAGCACCTCATAGGTTTCCTCGATTAGATTTTTGCGTATCGATTCATGCGTCTGCTCTTGATCCCAGGGACATCCTCCCGGGCTTCGCAGGATCGACACAATTTCATGCAGGCGACCGAATGTGCGCTTGCGCACCTCGTCGCTGTCGGAGCGTGGAACCCAAATTAACGACAGATTCCCGTAGCCCTCTAAGCGATCCAACTCATAAAGCGGAACGCGCTGTATGCGCTCCATGCCTTCTATACCGAGCGCATGGCCCACAACAACCTCGTAATCCTCAGGATATACTTCCATCAGGCCCAGCTTCACATCAGATGCTGTAAACGTATCATACACTTGCCCGATCACGGTGTGCAACCTTGGATTCAAGCCATCTGCCTGCAGTCCCGCCGCATCAAGCAGTTGGAAGCCCTCAATCGGATCAAAGCCGAAGCGAAGGAACGCTTGATCCAGGAAGCTTTCTCCACCAATAATGCGCAGTTCGATGCCCTGTTCTGCACTTTGCTCCCGCAGCAAGCGAACCGTAGATTCAGCCACCATCGGATGTCCAGGAACCGCGTATACAATCGAATCTTGCGGGCTGGTTGTGGCCGTTTCCATCAACTGGCGTACAATTTCTTCATACACCGATGGGAAATCATCTTGCATTTCATATACGGAATCGAATGAGCGGTATGCGACGTCATTCTGTTGCAAATAAGCGATTACCGGATGATCGGCTGTGCGCACGTACAGATACTTGGCCTCCCGCAATACGTTCCATACGGCCAGCGTCAATTGACTTTCATCGCCGGATCCGAGCCCGACGACAGTAATGGTTCCAGGCATGAGTGAATCTCCCTTCGATTGTTGCATTACTGTGTATTATTCCCCATACTTCTGCTCACAGAATCATGTGCGGGGCGAGAATCGCGCTGCGATCGAAGCAAGCTTCGATCCGATGCGCGGCAGCTGAGCCAGCTCCTGCGGCCTGACAGCGCCCAATACAATGGCAAGTAGGGCGAATATAGCCGCGCCAAGCGGCACGCCTATGGCTATGGCAAGCACAGCCGCTAAGCGGCCAGAAGCGCCAAGCCATGTCGGAACGGCTGCGGCTAGGCTCACGCCTGCAGCCATGCCGCCGAGCGCCAGCGCAAGGCGCGCGCTGCGAGCGCCCCAAGCGGCAAAGTGCACGCCGCTGGCAGCAGCGAGCGCGTGCGCATTCATGGCTGCGGCCAGCCCGAGCGAGGCCGCAGCAGAGATGGCTGCCCCGGCAATGCCGTAGGCCGGGATCAGCCATATATTAAGCGCCGCCTTCGCAATTGCGGCGCACACGAGGTGCAGGGCCGGGGCACGCACCGCACCCATGCCCTGTAGCAGCGCAGCTGACACGGCATGGAATACGCCGCTGACTGCCGTAGACGCAACCAGCACGAACGTCAGCATTCCCGCGCTGTCCGTGTACAAAGCCACATTGAGCGGCCCTGCTAAGGCAACGAGCCCTATGGTGGCTGCCAGTCCAAGCACCCACGACCAGCGCAGTGCCGTCTCGATCATTGGTGCTATTCCAACTGTACCCTCTTTACGCATGACTGATGCAACTGTCGGAACGACGCCCACAGCCAGCGAGCTAGCAACCATTGTGACTAGCTGCACAAGTGGATACGCCCGGCTGTACACACCGAACTGAGCAAGAGCCTCCGCCTCATTCCATCCCTGATGCAACAGAAAGCGAGGTACAGTGAATACGTCTACTACATTTACGGCAGGCAGCACAATAGCCCCTAGACAAATCGGGAGCGCCGTCCAGGTCAGCCGGCGAATCCAGCCCCATATCGCCCTTGCCTGCTGCCGTACTCCCAATGGTACCTGTCTCCGTTTCAGATACCGCCCTCCCCGCTTCTCGCGTCTGCGGAAGAGCATCATGGATAACAAACCGCATACGCCGCCTGCGAACGAACCGAAGGTAGCGCCGGCAGCGATCGTCTCGTCTGCAGCACCCAGACGTGAATAATACAGCAAGAGCCCTATCATGACAGCAACGCGTCCCGTCTGTTCCACAACCTGCGATACAGCCGTTGAGGTCATCCGTCCCCTGCCTTGATCATAGCCGCGCAGGGCTGCAGCAAGCGGCATAACGAGCAGCGCATAGGCAGAACTTTGAATCGCCGCTTCTGTATGCTGGTTGCCAATCCAAGCCGCAATCTGTTCGGCACCATTCAGCATGGCAAAAAAAACAGCAACCCCGGTTACAGTCATGAGGAGTCCTGACGCCAGCAGTACTTGCTCAGAACCTATCTCATCTCCTGCTGCCTCGCATTCGGCCACAAGTCGTGCCACCGCGACCGGTATCCCGGCACTTGCAATAGCAACAAGTAGGACATAGAACGGATACACCGCATTATATATGCCGAATACACCGTCTCCCCCGATATTTTGCAGCGGAATTTTTTGCAGTGTTCCGATCACCTTCGACACTATTGTCGCCATGCCTAACAATAAGGCACCGGACATAACTTGCCCCGCTACCCGGGGGGGTCGTTTATTCAAGCTTCATCCCGCCCATCTCTAACATTCGTATCGTATTATAGCATAATCGGACAGGCTAATTCCCCCTACCCTATTAGCTCCGTACATACGGGCACAGCGGATCAGCACTGGAAGCAGCACATTTAACTGTATAACGTATCAACTAGCCTGAGCGAAGAAAACACGGATAGCTGTTCATTGTTCTAATTCTGCCAGGACATCAGAATGCAGGAAAAGCAGCAAGAACTCATAGCACAAAAAAGCCCCCTGTATCGTTCAGGCTGCGCATGCACGCATCCCGTAGACAGGGGGCTGTTCGTTGGCAAATATCGAATTACTGCTCCATTTGCTTGCCAAGGAAGCCAGCAGCCGTTTCCGACATTTTCACTTCCATTTGGCTCATTTTCACGCTGTCGTCTTTATTAAGCATAACGACTGTACCGATTGGATCGCCACCAGCAACGATCGGTGCAACAACGAAAGAAGAGAAAGCTTCTTGGCTGTCTTTTACAATTTCATAATTGCCTGCATTCGTTTCGATCATTGTCTTGCGGTTCTCCATACAGTTCTCAAGCAACATTCCGATTTGCTTGTCCATGTATTCTTTTTTCGATCCGCCAGCAACCGCGATCACTGTGTCACGGTCGGAGATAATTGTGATATGTCCTGTGCTTTCATACAAGGATTCCGCATATTCCTTAGCGAAGTCGCCCAATTCGCCGATTGGGGAGTACTTCTTCAAAATCACTTCTCCATCACGATCAACGAAAATTTCAAGAGGATCTCCCTCACGAATGCGCAATGTGCGACGAATTTCCTTAGGGATTACAACACGACCGAGGTCATCGATACGACGAACAATTCCAGTAGCTTTCATTATGAGTTGCCCCGCTTTCAGTAAGTATTTTGATCTGCTGTATTATTGTTAATTAGGAGAGATGCGGAATGGTTTGTAATACTGACCATAGTATTCATCTGCTCCCAAGTTCTTATACATAAACATCATACGTAGGTAATGCCATCCAAGTTGCAAAAAAAATCACATTTTTCGACACTAAACGACATTTTTTTGTTGTGAATTCTTAAAATTTTCACATTTTGCATCAATATGGAGAGATTTTTCAGTGTTTTCCTCTGATTTTGTCGAAACTGAGGGGAACTTCTTCGACAGCGATGCGAAATGTTGGATTTGACTTTTGATTCAAACACATCTATGCGGGCTTAGCTTCGAACTGTTGCTTTTGTGCACAAGGCAACAAGCTCGTTCGTTCAAATTATAACCGGTAATGAATTTGAACAGTCACTAATATAGTATGTCTAATTCTTACCCATGCCATGACAAATTGTAAATAAACGTATAACCTGAGGATGAAACAGGAAATGAAAACTTTTTTTATTTTTATGAATATTTCATTCCGTTTCCATACCTGCCGCAAAAAATAGCCCCTTCCCCTTGTGGGGAAAGGGCTGCACACGAGATGATGAATCATCATCTCGTTACAAGCCATTACTTGCTGGATTCTGTTTTAGGTGCTTCTGTTTTAGGAGTCTCTGTTTTCTCATCTTTCTTTTCGTCCTTCTTCTCTTCCGGCTTTGTTTCCGTCTTAGGAAGGTCGATTTTCTTGATCAACTTGTCCAGATCCTTCTGCATGAAGTTGTTCATCAACTCAGAAGCTGCACGTGTGCGCAAGGATTCCTTCTCTTCCTCTGTCAACTTGCTGTATTCCTTCTCCTTGCGATTTTCCACACGCATAACGTGGTAGCCGTAGCTTGTCTCTACCGGATCACTGACTTGGTTAAGCGGCAATGTCAGAGCTGCTTCCTTAAATTCTGGAACCCATTGGCCTACAGCAGCATCCTTGTACAGACCGCCTTCTTTCGCCGAGCCCGGATCTTCGGACAACTGTTCAGCCAGCTTTGCGAAGTCTTCACCCTTCTTCAGACGGGCTTGTATTTCCTTCGCCTTTTTCAAAGCATCTTCTTTTTTGCGCTCTTTGCCTTCTTTATCCTTGAATCCAATCAAAATATGGCGAACCGAAGCAGTTGTCATATCCTTCTTGTTCTTCTCGAATTCAGCCTTGAGCTGATCCTCGGTTACTTTGCCGTTGTAATCTTGTACAACCGTCAAGATGCGAGCCATATACTCGGTGATTTCTTCTTCTGTCAGCTTACGCTTGTCCAGCATTTCCTTGAACTGCTTGTCCCCAATCTGTTTCTTCATGACGCCAATTTGTTCTTTGGCTTTATCTTTACCGGTTTGCTTCGCTTTCTCCGGCGCTTTTCCATCCAAATAGCGATACGCGATTTGCTGTTTTACGAAGTAGTCGCGGAATTGATCCATGCTAATAATTTGCTCGTATTCCGGGTAGAAGAACAGCATGTTCGAGATTTCTTTGTCGAACTCGTTCTGCGTAATTTGTCCTCCCTCATACGTAGCCACGACTTTACTGTTGTCGGTAGCTTTGCCCGCTGACTTGTCCTCTTTGTTGCCACATCCGGCTAACACGGATATAGCGAGCACCGCAGACAATGCCAGTAACAACCACTTCTTGGAACGCGTCTTGTTATTTTGCAACATTCTGCAATTCTCCCTTCGATTTGATGGCACCTTTAGCTTCCTGCATGAATTGTTCCAATATCATTAATAGCTGCAGAGCATCGACACCACGTGCATTAAACTTCACTGCACCGGAAGCCTCCTGATCGACACTGATGCGTCGATCGAGCTTAGAAGCAACAGCAGCCATCTTCTTGCGGTCTAACCACGGCTCCGCCGAAGAATGGACCTTGATCGTGACCATATCTCCACGCTGTACAATCGATTCCCATCCATACTGCTTCGCATAAAGCTTCAGCCTAGCGACGGCAAGCAATTGGAGGACAGCAAGTGGTGGTTCACCGAAGCGGTCGATGAGTTCGTCCCGCAATTCTTCGACTTCATCCAATGTAGCAAGTCCCGCTACCTTTTTGTAAATCTCAATCTTCTGAATACTATCATAAATATAATTCGGCGGCAAATACGCGTCCACGTTCAGGTCGATAAGTGTTGTCAGTTCTTGCTGATCCTCGATGGCAACTCCATCGATCTCCGCTTTGCGTTTGTTCACTTCATCCGCCAGCATCTGCGAATACAGATCGAATCCAACTGACGCAATAAATCCATGCTGCTCCGCACCCAACAGATTGCCGGCTCCTCGAATAGATAAATCACGCATTGCAATTTTGAAGCCGGAACCAAGCTCGGTAAATTCCTTGATCGCCTGAAGGCGCTTCTCAGCCACTTCATTCAATACCTTGTCGCGCTGATAAGTGAAATAAGCATAAGCGATCCGGTTCGAACGGCCAACTCGCCCACGTAGCTGATACAACTGTGACAGACCCATCTTGTCCGCATCATGCACAATAAGCGTGTTCACGTTCGGTATATCTACTCCTGTCTCAATAATGCTGGTGCTTACAAGGACATCATATTCCCCATCCAAGAAGTCAAGAATCGTCTTCTCCAGCTCTGTCTCAGACATTTGACCATGACTCACCGTTACGCGGGCATCAGGTACAAGCATCTTAATATGATCGGCCATCTGATGAATTCCTTGAACACGGTTGAACAGGAAGTACACCTGGCCTCCCCTTGCCAGTTCTCGCTCTATCGCCTCACGCACCAGATTGTCACTGTACTCCAACACGTAAGTCTGCACTGGGAAGCGATTCTCCGGCGGTGTTTCAATTACCGACAAATCTCGAACACCGAGCATGGACATATGCAAGGTTCGAGGAATAGGTGTTGCTGTTAACGTCAGTACATCAACATTCATTTTCAGCTTCTTCAGCTTCTCTTTATGCGTTACACCGAAACGCTGCTCTTCATCGACAATCAGCAAGCCTAAATCTTTGAAAACAACATCCTGAGAGAGCAGGCGGTGAGTTCCGATAATGATGTCGACAACACCCGATTTCAGCCCCTTCATTGATTCATTCTGCTCTTTGCGTGAGCGGAATCGGCTGAGCACTTGGATATTAAATGGATAATCTGCAAACCGTTCGCGGAATGTCTCATAGTGCTGCTGCGCCAATATCGTCGTTGGTACAAGTATCGCTACCTGCTTGCCCTCAATAGCTGCTTTGAAGGCGGCACGGACAGCGACCTCTGTTTTGCCGTAGCCAACATCACCACACAACAGACGATCCATCGGACTTGGCTTCTCCATGTCCTGCTTAATCTCCTCGATGGCACGCAGTTGATCCCGCGTTTCATCATAAGGGAACATATCTTCAAACTCTCGCTGCTCTGGCGTATCCTTTTCAAAAGCATAACCGCTAGATGCTTGTCTTGCTGCATACAGCTTAATCAAGTCATCCGCAATGTCCTTCACGGATGAACGAACTTTATTTTTAACCTTCGTCCACTCGGTTCCACCGAGCTTATAAATTTTCGGCTCTTTTTCTTCAGAGCTTACATAACGCTGAATGAGATGCAACTGATCAACTGGAACAGATAGTTTATCCCCGCCTGCATATAAAATATGCAAGTAGTCCTTATGGATGCCGTTAATCTCCAACGTTCCGATCCCAATATATTTGCCGATACCGTGATTCTGATGAACGACATAATCGCCCACCTTCAATTCAGTGTAGCTGCGAATCCGTTCTGCATTGTCAACTTTTGCACTCAATTCCGTACGGCGCGTCTTCCGCTGCTTGCCGGAGAACATCTCACCTTCGGTAATGACTACTAAGTGGATCGATGGAAGCTCGAATCCAGTCTGCAGGTTACCCTTTAGGATCGTAGGCTCTGGAATGTCGTAATCTTGCAGCACGCGACGCATGCGTTCAATACGCTCATCTCCATTAGCCAGCATAATGACGTTGGCACCAGTCTTTTTCCACCGTTCCATTTCTGCCTTCAATACATTCATTTGCCCATGGAAATTTTGCATCGAGCGGCACATGACGTTCACGATGTTTTGCGGCTGCGTGTGTGGAACCTGGCGCAGGAACAATGCCATGAAAACCGTTTGGAACGGACGCTTGCCCATTGCTACATCAGAAGATACCCCCAGTGGCAGAGAAGGCAGGGTTTTACCATTAGAAAGCAGATGTGTGCTCCACTCTAACTCGTCCCGTTCAAGCTGTTTGGCTGTTTCCATTACTCTAGCAGGTTCATCTACGACAAGCAGCGTATCCTTTGGCATATAATTATATAAGGTATGCTTCTCCGGATAGAGTAGCGCCACATATTTATAGAGCTCCGTGAAATAGACAGAACCTCTCATTCGTTCGATATCATGGCCGATTTCTCGCTCAAGCTTTTCTTTTACTTGGCGATCGGTCATTTTGCCGAGTTGCTCCTCTAGGCGTGCAAAAGTCGCCTCAGCCGCAGCGGCGAAGCGTGTCTCATCGGCAATTAAATCCTTGCATGGCAATATCGTCAGTTGCTTCAGCTTTTCAATGGAACGTTGATCCTGCGTATCGAACGAACGAATCGAGTCAATTTCATCATCGAACCATTCAATTCGATATGGATATGGAGCTGTAATCGGATATATATCGACAATACCCCCACGAACACTCATCTCGCCCTTGGCTTCTACTCGTTCTGTACGCTCATAGCCACACGCAACCATTTCTGCCAAAAATGTATCCAACGGAAGCTCGTCACCTAACGATAAGGTTATTCCTGCCTCAGCCATCATCTCGCAAGCAGGCAAATAACGCCGTAATCCTGCATACGGCGTTACAACGATCCCACGGAATCCACGTGCGCACCGGGTGAGCACCTCGATGCGCTGTGCTATCACTTCTGGACTTGATATCGCTGCCTCTGCAGCAACCAACTCATTGGCTGGATATAATAGCACTTGGTCAGGAGACAAGCATTCTTGCAGGTCATCAGCTACTTTTTGTGCAGAGAACATGTTGTGTGTGACAACGAGCACTGGGCGATCCAGCTGCTGCTGAAGCGCGGCCATCATTACCTGCCGAGCTGAACCCGACAAGCCGGATACTAATTGCTCCTTCATTCCTGCGCGGACGCCTGCAGCAATCGATTCGATATCACGCTCTTCTGATAAAGCTTGCATGAGTGCATTCAACAAAAGATAGGCACCTCTTTCTCACCCACAATAAATATTACATGGTATAGCTAGTAAGGTTATATGCTCTAAAATCATCCAAAATAAGCCTCGGCTGACAAGCCAAGGCTGACGCTAACCTATCATTGTCTCTTCTACCCTCATTGCAAGGGTGAGGAAAGCAAAGATAATTCGGGGTGCATCTGAATCGCTTCTGTGCAATATTCACACGTCATCCGAACTGTTACGTCTCCATTGGAATGAACAACAATATATTGTTGGCGCTCGTCTGGGGTAAGTAGGTGAAAACCGAGACGTTCCTCATCTATCCCATTCCCGTCGATACGCCCAATCATCGTATGACAATGTTTGCACACATAGTTCACAGACATGTATATGCCTCCCACTAATGGATTATACCGTTCAGTATGTCCAAAAGAAAGGCACATTAGCCCATATCGGTTTTGATCACGAAGTTTCTCAGAATGTAATTCGACAGCGAATCCTACACTCACCCTCGAACAGCGTATGCTTCCGACAGTATGTTCCCTGCAGAAACATTTCAGCTATTCATGTAGTCCCAACTACACTCCGTTTCTCCTTACAAGTTTTACAAAGCAAAACTCGCTACGAAAGCTGTACTTCAGGTTCCCGCAACCTTCTTGGTGCTGAAAACCGATATTTTTCGATCAAATCATTTTATCCGTTGTATTTCGCCATCGTTTGTTCGAACGAATGCTTAAGCGAGAATTCGACAGCGTCGCAAGTACGCTCGATTGTCTGCCTCAAGTCATCCGCACCCGCTTTTGGAAACGTGGACAACACGTAATCTACAATAGAACGACCAGGTTCTGGACGGGAAATCCCCATCCGAATTCGATTGAAAGATTGTGTTCCTAGATGCTGAATGAGCGACTTAATTCCGTTGTGTCCGCCCGCACTTCCTTGATAGCGCAAGCGTATCTTCCCAAGCTCTGTATCCATATCATCATATAGAACGATAAAATCCTCAATATCCGCCTTATAGTAATCCATATATGCGCGAACAGCCTCTCCAGACAGATTCATATACGTCATGGGCTTGATAAGGACGATCTTCTCTGTTCCAACGCGTCCCTCTCCGATTAACGCCTTACATTTGCTCTCACGTACTTGAATGCCGAAGCGATCCGCAAGAGAGTCAATTGCCATAAAGCCGATATTGTGGCGGGTTGCGGCATATTCGGTTCCTGGGTTACCTAATCCTACAATCCACTTCAAGAGCGATACATCCTTCCTATTACATCCTGATCCAGACGAACAAAGCTGCAAATGATGCGCGAACTCACAAATGTAGTGCAATAGTCGTACTTCAAATGCCGATAAGGGTTACTTCTTCGGCGAAGACCGAAGACGTAACCCTTCCGTAATGTGCAGCTAAGGTCATATGACCAATGCTTTATTCAATCTCAAACAATTTACTGATGGACAATTCTTCGTGAACACGAATAATCGCCTCACCCATTAACGGTGCAACCGACAGCACGTGTAACTTGCTAGATGGGTTTTCGTGAGTAATCGGAATCGTATCCGTTACGACAACTTCTTTAAATGGCGATTTCTCCAATCGATCCATCGCAGGTCCGGACAATACTGGATGCGTGCAGCATGCATATACTTCCTTTACTCCTGCTTCAACCAATGCGTTCGCACCAAGCACGATTGTACCCGCTGTATCGATAATGTCATCGATGATGATCGCTGTCTTGCCTTTAATATCCCCGATAATATTCATAACTTCACTAACGTTTGGCTCTGGACGGCGTTTATCGATAATGGCAAGCGGCGCATTCAGGAAGTCAGCCAATTTGCGTGCACGAACTACACCGCCGTGGTCAGGCGAAACGACAACAACGTTTTCGAGCTGTTTGGAGCGGAAATATTGAGCCAAAATCGGAACACCCAGCATATGATCCACAGGAATATCAAAGAAGCCTTGAATTTGCGTGGCATGCAAGTCCATCGTAATCACACGATGAGCCCCTGCTGTTTCGATCAGGTTCGCTACAAGCTTCGCCGTAATTGGATCGCGCGAACGCGCCTTACGGTCTTGACGAGCGTAGCCATAGTAAGGAATAACTACATTAATGCTCTTTGCCGATGCACGCTTCAATGCGTCCACCATTACCAGCAACTCCATCAAGTTGTCATTGACTGGATCACACGTCGATTGAACGACATAAACGTCACAACCGCGTACACTTTCAGACAATTTAACTTGAATCTCACCATCACTAAAGCTCTTCGTTTCTGCATCTCCCATCGGAATCCCGATGTATTCTGCAATCTTGTTCGCTAAATTAGGATTGGAGTTGCAAGTGAAAATTTTCAACTTGGAATCACAATACGTCATGATATTAAAAACCCTCCGTGCCGGTTCTTGTTCATCGTTGTTTTATACTGTCCGTTAATGGTGCAGCTTAGTCTATCCCTACATGGTCTCAACTAAAAAGGCTCTCAATACCATGCTAAACGATATTGAATGAAAAGTGCAACCTTATCGATCACTTTTCTCGTTCTTTTTTTGCTTTTGCGCGGTTGCGAATCTTCTCCGCGTACCCCGGCTTGTTCACTTGACGTTCTCGAGCGATAGCCAAGTCGTTATCTGGCACAGGATGCGTAATGGTTGATCCGGCAACTACATAAGCGCCATTACCTACTTTGACAGGTGCAATCAAGTTGACATTGCTGCCAATGAACGCATCGTCTCCAATCTGGGTAACCGACTTATTAAACCCATCATAATTGACCGTAATCGCACCGCATCCAATATTTACATTCTTACCCACTTCAGCATCGCCAATATAACTGAGATGCGAAACCTTTGTATGATCATCGAGCGACGCATTTTTAATTTCAACAAAGTCGCCAACTTTCACCTGCTTACCAAGACGAGCGCCTGGACGCAAATAAGCGAACGGCCCTACTGTGCTCTCATCGCCTACAAAAGCTTCGGACAACACAGATTGCTTAATATGAACGCCATTCCCGATTGTAGAATCGACAATCTCGCTGTTTGGCCCAATAACACACTCGCTGCCGATTGTCGTTGTCCCACGTAAGCTTGTCCCAGGTTCAATAACCGTATCTGAACCGATGATAACACCGGATTCAATATACGTATTGGCAGGGTCAATAATCGTTACACCATTCAGCATATGACGCTTGTTGATGCGTTCCCGCATGAAGCGTTCCGCCTCCGACAGCACCAGGCGATCATTTACCCCGATCGCTTCACTGATATCGGGCGTGCAATATGCTTGCACGATATCTCCTTGTGCCTTCATGATGCCGATTACGTCAGTTAAATAATACTCCTGCTGGGCATTATCATTTCTGATTTGCTCCAGCGCCGCGAACAGCTTCCGATTATCGAAGCAATACGTGCCCGTATTGATTTCCTTAACGAGCTGTTCCTCGGGCGTACAATCCTTTTGTTCGACAATTTTCAAGACCGAACCGTCTTCTGCGCGAATGACTCTACCATATCCTGTTGGATCATTCAGTTCAGCCGTCAAAATCGTCGCTGACGCCTGAGCGCGGTTGTGCAGTTCCATCAACTGTGCCAACGTTTCTGGTGTCACAAGCGGTGTATCGCCGCAAATGACAAGTGTCGTTCCTTCCTCACCATCAAGAAGCGCCTTCGCTTGCTTAACCGCATGTCCTGTTCCAAGCTGTTCAGCCTGTAAGGCATACTCAGCTCGCTCCCCCAGGAATTTCTGTACGGCTTCTGCTCCGTGTCCTACAATAACGACAGTGCGTTCGCAATCTACACTTTCGACTGCGTCAAGAACATGCCCTACCATTGGTTTCCCACATACGGGATGAAGCACCTTGTACAATTTTGACTTCATGCGTTTGCCTTGTCCGGCAGCAAGCACAATGGCCATTCTTTTCAAAGCGTCCGACCTCCTGCTCTACCTTTACTCCATAGAAGAATATATCTCATTATGGAGAAAAAGAAAAGAGAGCCCCTATGATTGGCTCCCTTTCTTTGCAACCCCAATTATAAAATCATAAAACTACGCGCCCTCTTCGATAACTTCCTCTTCCGTAGCAGCGCGCTCGTATTCAGCCAATACTGCAGCTTGAATCTTCTCACGAGTCGCCGAAGAAATTGGATGAGCAATGTCGCGGAATTCGCCATCTGGAGTCCGCTTGCTCGGCATCGCTACAAACATGCCATTGTTGCCGTCGATTACACGAATGTCATGAACGACAAACTCGTTATCGATCGTAATCGACGCGATTGCCTTCATTCTCCCCTCTGTGTTGACGCGGCGGAGTCTTACATCAGTAATTTGCACGTGTGTTCACCACCTTTTTCCATCGAGACTTGGTGTATAATTCCACACGCGCATGAAAAATCCTTCTTAATTTTGCCAAGAATATTATTTTTTTTAAAAAATTATTCCCATCTTTAGCTGATTCGACAAGCTTCGATTTATATCGCTGCGATCAGTTCAATTTCGACAAGTACGTCTTTCGGAAGCCTTGCTACCTCTACACAAGATCGTGCAGGCTTATGATTTCCGAAGTAAGATTCATAGATTGCATTGATTTGTGCAAATTGGTTCATGTCCTTAATAAACACATTGGCCTTTATGACCTTGTCCAAAGAACTACCCGCTTCAGCAAGTACCGCCTTCAAGTTGGAGAACACTTGGTGGGTCTGTTCCTCAATTCCACCCTCTATAAGTACTCCCTGTGCGGTTAATGGAATTTGGCCCGAAGTGAACAAGAGATTGCCCAGCTTCATTGCTTGCGAGTATGGGCCAATGGCCGCAGGCGCTTGATTCGTTGCAATTGCTTCTAATCCATGAGACATATGAACACCCTCCCAAATCAATGTTGTTCCCTATCGCTTATTCCTTATCGAAGTAGTTCCCCGGCTTCACCATAATTTGGCGAGTTCGCGCATCTACAGTCCCAACACGCACAAGGGACACGTAGTCTGTCAGCAGCCGTTCTTCATTTGATACATCTTCCGATTCTACCAATACCCCAACACCCGCTACCGTAGCATCGAATTCCTTCAGTAAGTCCATCATGCCATGCACCGTACCGCCAGCCCGCATGAAATCATCCACGATCAATACACGCGAACGCTCCTTCAAAGCACGCCGTGCAAGTGTCATTGTATGAATGCTCTTCTGTGATCCCGATACATAGTTGATGCTGACGGCTGATCCCTCAGTTACGACATGATCGCGTCGTACAAGCACTACAGGCAGGTTTAAATGGGCTGCCGTGGCATAGGCAATTGGAATACCTTTTGTTTCAACCGTCATTACGACGTCAATATCACAATCTGCAAAGGCAGATGCGAACATTCGCCCTACGTCATTCATAAGGGCTGGTTGACCCAAAATATCAGTAATATAGAAATATCCCCCAGGCAGCACCCGATCCGGATGCTCCATTGATGTGCATAAAGACTCAATTACAGGAAGTGCAACAGTAGGCGCGCATTTTGGGATAAATTTGACCCCGCCAGCAGCACCGGCAAGTGTCAGCAAATCCCCCGTTCCTTCGCTCTCGAACACCTCTTTAATAATAGCCAAATCCTCACTGATGGAAGACTTGGCTGCTCCGTAACGTTCTGCAAATGTCGTGAGCGGTATGAGCGTATGCGGCTTAGACATCAGATATTGGGTCATCTCGACCAGACGGGCGCTTCGCTTCAATTTTTTCATGATAACTCCTCGCTCAAAACCGAATATTATATTGTAGATATTACATGAATGTACGCTAGTTAGCAAGATAAAGGCCGCTTGTCAAGAAAAAGGTTCTGCAAATTGTAACCATATCGCCTTCTTATTCAAGGGGAACATCATGAACCTGTTATCCTAACAGACGTACAGCATACACTTCCTTACAAAATCCTCGAAGTCCATTATAGATTCTTGCTATTTTAGACTCCTTGGACACCAAGCCGAACACAGTCGGCCCACTACCTGACATAAGTACTCCCTCAGCTCCAAGTCGCAGCATGGATTCCTTCAACTGCTGCACCTCTGGATAGAGCGGCAGTGTAACATCTTCGAGTACATTTCCAAGCGATTCGCATACCCCTTGGAAGCTTTGACCTTCAATAGCTCTCATCATATTATTTAATGATGGATGCTTGACGATTTGATTCGCTTTCAACCGTCCATACACATCTGCGGTCGATACATTAATCGGCGGCTTAGCAAGCACTACCCAACATTGAGGCGGCTGATGAACCATCTCCAGTTCCTCCCCACGCCCACGGGCGATGGCTGTCCCTCCTGTAACACAGAAAGGGACGTCGGATCCAAGCTCTGTACCGAGAACCTGCAGTTCCTTATCAGAAATACCCAGTTTCCACAGTCGATTCAGACCACGCAAAGTTGCAGCAGCATCACTGCTTCCACCAGCAAGTCCAGCAGCAACCGGTATTTTTTTATCTAAATGAATATATACGCCTTGCTTTACTTCATAACGTTCTTTAATCAACTTTGCCGCTTGGAACGCTAAGTTCTTCTCATCTAACGGTATGTAACCTGCTTGGCTGGAGATGATAATCGTATCTCGAGGAAGCTCCTCCATCTCGAGACGGTCCGCTAAGTCTACCATCGTCATGACCATTTCCACGTCATGATATCCATCCTCACGCTTACGCAGCACGTCCAACAGCAAATTTATTTTGGCAGGCGCCTTCTCGTACACTTTCACTCGCGTTCACCCTTCTTTATCCTACGGATCGCTTACGTTATTATAACAGACTCTATGGTGCAAGTCATTTGTGTACGCACATAGGCAATTGGAATGATTTCGTAATAAAAAAAGCGAACAGAGCGGACACAGATCCGATGCTCGCTGGACAGGAGGTTTTTTGGCTCATTATTTTTTTGAGGCAGCCTCTTCAGCAAGTTGAATTGCCCGCTTGACCATATCGCCGGCATCTTTTGCACGAATGGCTCCCCATCCGTATTTGGATACCGTATCATAAAAGCCAAGATCCTTAGCCAATTCCACCTTCAGTTCCTCAGACATGAAGTTGCGCTTTCTTCGGCTCATCACTGCACCTCCCGTGCTTACCATAATGATCAGAAATTGTTGTAGCAAGCACGATGCATTCATCGGCTTACCGTTAATGTAAGTAGAAGCGGCCGTGGTTATACGCCGATCCATGTTCCGATTTGTGGAGGGGATGACTATGTAGGAAGGACTGGCTATACCTGGTTTGTTCTTCACAGATTGAAAAAACCCAAAACAAAAGGCAGCCATAAATGGCTGCCGTCATGTCGCTTAACCGCGAACATATTCAATCTTCATCTCGCCGTTATCGGCGCATACGGTCACTTGGACCGACTCTGTTAATATATCTGCATAGCTGTAGGATACACGCTTGAACGCGTTCTGATCCTGGTCCAACTTAACAATAAATACAGAAGGGTAGGTTTCTTCCAACACGCCCGTACGCTCAATCGTTTTCCGACGACCGCCATTGGCGCGGAGCAGAATCTTCTGACCGACATGTGCTTCAAGACAACGACGAATTTCAAACAAAGCGTTTTTCGCCATTACAGCTACCACCTCTTTCCTTGTCCATTATAACCAATTCAAGAGGTTTTGTCAAATTAACAAATAATTATAACAATAAGACTGTTTTCATGTCAATATATTTTTTATCCAAATTTATTAAGTTGCTACTTTTTGCTGTATTTTATACATAGGCCGCTTATATGACCGTAGGTGTAACGTTCAGTGTCGATAAATCTTTCAGCTTCGGCATGCCAAATCGATAGCTCCCTTTTGTCTCAATCCCGCCTACCCCGTCAATTCCGCTGACCATATGAGGGGCAATATCCCCAATCTGTACAGTATCACGAATCGAGGTATATGCTGCTTTTACCGCTACATAGGCTGGGTCAAGCGCATGAATCATAATGCGGCCCGGTGAGCTCGCAAAATTAGCTCCAGCTTGGAGCAGTGCCTCGAAGTGAGATTGGCATGCTCCTGCAATAATCGTCATTAGGTCAAGATGCCGCTCATACTGCCGAGCGGTCTGTACTGCATTCACAAAGTTTTGCGAGTTTTTATAATTTTGCAGGTTGATCAGGTCGCGATGCCTGCCGTTCTTCAATACCCCATCATGCCCTGTAATCACGATAATATTAGGCTTCACCCGCGGCAACAGACGATACAGTGTATCCGCCATATTTCTCTCGTTCACATAATGTCCTTCCGCTGGCACACGGAGCTGATTATAAATCGCCATGCTCTTCTGCAAATACCCTGGATCCCCATCAAGATGAAGCACCGTTCCCGGCATATCAAATGTTGAGCTTCCATTCGGCATCTCAGCAAAAGGAAGCTCCATCTGTCTACGCTCATACTGCTCTCTGCGCTGCTGCTCCAGTACTTCTACAGACTGCAGCATCTTGATGTGAGCCTGTTCAGAGCGTCGTGCAATCGTTGCCTTCGGAATACTTACCAAATCTCGAACATGGGAGTCCGCAAGCAAGCGATAATCTGTCCCTTTTATAATCGCTGTCTGTTGGAAGACCTGTTCTACACGAAATGTAATATCGCCACCGTACGACTTGCGTACGACCAAATCCCCTTGCTTCACTGGCTCGTTCATAGGATCGATCACCTCTCCGACTATCCTATGGGCGATTACATGGATTGGTGATGCCTAGTGCACAAATTTAATCTTATTCCGCTTGATTCTCTTCTTCCGCCTGAGCAATTGCGTGCCCGATTGCGTCGGATAAAGCAGCGAACTCCTCAATCGACAATGTCTCACCTCTGCGGTTCGGCTCAATATGGGCTGCTTCAAGCGCTCCTGTCAGCTTGTCCACTCCGCATTTGCTGGAGTAGCGTGCCTTCAGATTATTCCATATCGTCTTGCGGCGCTGAGCGAAAGAAGCCTGTACGACATCGAATAACAAAGCCTCATCCTTTACTTGTACAGGTGGAGTCGTTCTAACCTTCAAACGGATAACTGCAGATTCTACGTTAGGCTGTGGGATAAATACCGTATGAGGCACTGTACATACCAGCTCAGGTTCCGCAAAATATTGTACAGCCACACTCAGACTGCCGTAATCCTTGCCTCCTGGCTTCGCAGCCATTCGTTCCGCTACTTCCTTCTGGATCATCACGACGATGTTCTTGAGCGGCAGACGCTCCTCCAGAAGCTTCATCATAATCGGTGTCGTCACATAATACGGAAGGTTAGCCACAACACTCACTCGTTCAACATCCTGAAACTGCTCACGGAACAATTCATGCAAGTCGACTTTTAATACATCACCGTGTACAATACGGACGTGCTCATACGGCTCCAGCACCTCTCCTAATATCGGAAGCAAGCGCTGATCGATTTCAATAGCTGTCACATGACGGGCAAGCTTGGCCAACTGTTCAGTAAGCGCTCCAATTCCAGGACCGATTTCCAAAGCGCCTGTCATATCGTCCAGCTCCGCCGCATCTACAATACGCCGCAATATGTTCATATCGATTAAAAAATTCTGTCCTAAGCTCTTCTTAAAAGAGAATCCATGTTTGCGTATAATGTCCTTCGTTCGGTTCGGTGTCGCTATTTCCACTCTCGATTGCGTCATTCCCTCTATTCTCCTTCTACTCGATGGTGCTGTTCTTCTTGATTTAGCTGCCGCAAGGCATCCTCAAACTCAATCCTGCCAATTTGGAATACACCACAGCGCTTGAGCAACTGCTTTGCATTGCAATATCCAATGCCCAAAATTTCCCCTAGCCGCTGTCTTCGTTCAGCAGAGCCTGAATGCGTTGTTAAGCCTGCTACTACAAGATCCATCCATGTCAACTCCGACATCATGCTGGGCATCTCCGTACGGACCTGCTCCAATGCACGGCGTATCGCCTCTGGTTTCGCGTTCTCTACCCCTAAATCCCCCTTGGCTATCGCCTCATGTCTAGGAAGGAAAGCGTGCTTGCACCCAGGTACACGCTCTGCAATCGTCTTTCGAATTTTCTCTCCCGCATGATCCGGATCCGTAAAAATAATTACGCCTCGGCGCTCCTGCGCCAATGCGATGCGTTTTATAGTTGTATCGTTAATTGCCGATCCACCTGTTTCAATCGTGTCTGCTTCTACAGCACGCTGAATGGCAACGGTATCATCCTTACCTTCTACGACTATCACTTCACGTATCAATTCTCGTACTCCTCTCACCACAAGACCACTTCGTACAACCACTATTTCTTACTTGCTCCCGATTCGCAAATAAACAACAAAAGAAGAGGGTGTCCCCTCTTCTTAGCATGACATAAATCGTTATTCATTACTATATCCTAATTACACATGGCTGCATACCTGTGTGCTAGTTCACTTCCGGCTTGACTGGGCCAACCACATATACGGTATACCCCTTCTTGCGTCCGAACTTGCTAACAGTCTTTTTACTGTCGAAGTATACATCGATAATTTTCCCTTTGACTGCGCCGCCTGTATCTTCGGCACGTCGGAATCCAATCCCTTCGATGTATACCCACCAGCCAAGTGGTATAACTTTCGGATCAACAGCGATCGTACGGCCTTCCGATACCATCGCACCTGATGCCGTCTTCGCACCAGAGGAACCTTCCGCTTCGGTGTAAGCTGTCAGTTGAACATTCTTCAACACTTTTTTATATCTAAAATCTTTGTCTCCGCTGGAACCATTGTCATCAGAATCATCGTCCGTGTTCACTGAGAGAACAGCAACCTCCGGCTTCTTCTTCGTTCCATAGGCAATAACTTGATTGACTTGTTTCGTATGAACGGATTTATCCACCAGTTGGGAATATACAAGCTTACCGTCTTCATAGGTATTTTGAACCTTCTGAACGACTAAACCTTCTTTTCCGCCTTGAACCATTTTAGTCTTACCCTTAAGAAGGGTGGCATCAGCCTGCTTCACAACTTGATAAGGAACTTTAACCTTGCGTTCTTCCATCTTTTTGCTGACCCGAACAATTCGGATGTTCATGTCCTTTGCAATCGATGCACGCTTAGCAGGGAATACCTTATCATCTGGATTCAGCGGGATTTCCAGCGCAGCTAATGCATTATGCACTGATTTCTCCGTTGTATACTGCGTTTCCTTCTTCCCATCCGCAGTAATTTGGATAGGCAAAGCGCGTTCAATAATAACTCGATCCCCATCTGCAATCTCTTCATCGAGCGGCTTTGATACAGCATCGTATGCCCCAAGTGCTATCGCATGCTCATCCAAAACATTGCGAAGCGTATCAAGGCGAGTTTCGACTGAACGCTCTTGTCCATCAACGAGCACAGCCACTGTCTTCTTTGTTGCATTATACCAAGTTAAGACTGCTATTAATGTGATCACGATTGCTACAGCTGCAATAACGGTGATAACACGTACATTTTCACGCTTCCATCGCAATGCGAGTGACATGCTGGATGATCGGGGTTCATGGGTTTCGTTGTTCACGATCTGTCCCATTTCTCGGTCCTCCTTACATAGTCCCGCCGTCGAGTGTTGCGTATGATTTCATCTGACGCGACTATTTCAAGAATGTTTACGAGAGAATTGGTTTTGTCTGGAACGAGCGTGTATTCGTTCTCCACATTTCCGAATTCTCCGTGCCAACGATCCAGTATTGGCTGCTCCCACCTCCTATTTCTTACACCCTATGACGTCTTTATTCTCATTATTCAAAAAAAGAATATTTGAGAGTAAAACAAAAGAAGCCCTTCGTAAGAGGAGACTCTTTCGCGGCTTCCATAATAGAAACCCAAACGTCAACAGTGTAGGACGCGAGGAACCCTCTCTGTACGCTGACGAGGTTAGCTGTCGGGTTCGGGCTTGAGAGTCGCCCTATCGGAACCAACCGGCTCATGGCTCGGTTGTCCCTAATTCACCCCAAGGAATTGATCCATGTGATTGAACATGTACTCATGTCAATCCCACTCTGGTTCCCCCGTTCTCCACAACCTGGAGATTAAGCGATACTGAATTAGTTGGAACAATATTGAATTGTGTAATAACATCTGTGAGAAATCATATCGTGTTTGCAATCTTCTTGTAAAGACAGTAGCAATTTCGTTTTTCGCGAAAAATGGTTAAAAAAATGTAACTAAATCCGTTTTTCATAACAAAATCCACTTATTTTGTGGCCGATATCTTTATTTCACTTGTTTTTATCACGTTTTCACCTGATGTCAAAACATGTCATAGCATTTTTGGTCGTCATTCTGCAAAATTCTTCAAATTCCATTCCTTTCAGCTCGGCTGCGACTTCTGCCACAAGACGTACATAAGCGGACTCATTGCGCTTGCCTCGGAACGGATGCGGCGTCAAATAAGGGGAGTCTGTCTCCACGAGCAATCGGTCGTTTGGAACCTGAACGAGCACTTCCTTCGGCTGTCTCGCATTTTTAAACGTGACAGGTCCTCCAAATGAGATGTAGAAGCCCATATCCAGACACATCTTCGCTGTTTCCCAACTGCCTGAGAAGGAATGCATAATACCTCCAACTTCATGTGCCTTCTCTTCGCGCAAAATGCGGATTACATCTTCATGTGCCTCGCGATTATGAATAATGATCGGCATCTTCAACTCACGGGCCAAGCCAATTTGTTCACGAAATACACGATGCTGAACATCCTTCGGAGATGTATCCCAATGATAGTCCAGTCCAATTTCGCCAATCGCCACAACCTTCTCATGTTCGGTAAGCTTTGCAATCCAGTCCATATCCTCTGGTTTCATCGTAATTGCATCTACAGGATGCCAGCCTACAGCTGCATAAATGAAGTCATATTTTTCCGCCAAGGCCATCGTCGTCGGAATTGTTTCCCGATTGAATCCAATGTTCACCATACGGGTTACCCCTTGTTCGACGGCTCTGGCGATGACCTGATCGCGATCCTCATCAAAATTGCTGCTGTCTAAATGCGTATGCGTATCAAATAACACGTCCAAGCGCTCCTTTTCTATCATCCAATTATGTCAGGTGATTGCGGCGAATGAACATCCGCCGTGTGTCTGCCGTAAGCTGATGTGAAACGGTCAATAGCCTGTCCATCGGAAAATAAATATATTGCTTCCCGTTGCGAATCCCACTAATGGTGCGAACGATATCTGATTTTTTGGACAGCTCCACGATTTGCTGATCCCGTCCCCACAGCATAATATGCTGCTGCGATCGTGCATCCCCTTTTCGATATACATCATAAGGTCTATCAAAAGGGGAATCGAACATCAAATCATAATTGGGATCAAGCCCAACTTGTGACCACTCCATCCGCAATCGTTCCTGCAATTCCTCATTCATCTGCTCGACTTCAATATATTTATATAGTTTACGCTCCATAAATCGCTGGCACAAGTCAGCAAGCCGTTCATCCTTCTCTCTCGACCACTGCATAAATGCGGTCTGCACAAATGCCTCATCCATCTGTACATACTGCTCAGTTGTAATCGTTCCTTCAAATAAAGAGTCAAGCGGAGATAGAAAATATCGAAATTCATACCCACTCAAATATAGTTCCTTTGCACGCTTGAAAATATGGCGCAACACCATTTCTGAACTGCGTGTTACCGGATGGAAATAAACCTGCCAGTACATTTCATATCGAGCTAGCAAATAATGCTCCACTGCGTGCATACCGCTCTCCTTAACCACAATGCGATCCTTATGGGGGCGCAGCACTCTTAGAATACGATCAATATCAAATGTTCCATAATTTACACCTGTAAAGTAGGCATCTCGCAGCAAGTAGTCCATTCGATCCGCATCCAGCGAACCGGATACTAAGTTAACAACGATCGGACGTTCATACGTTTTGCGAATCACAGACGCTACCTTCTCAGGGAAATGCGGATCAACCTGCTTCAATACACGACGGATATCGGTATCTTCTACTATAATGCGGTATGTCCAATCCTCATGAAACATATCAAAGGCCTCTTCTATGGAATGGGAAAATGGCCCATGACCCACATCATGAAGCAGTGCTGCACACAAAGCGACCAGCCTTTCTTCCTCTGGCCAGTCCTCATACTGATTCCGCTCAAATTGAGAGATGATGCGCCGCGTAATTTCATACACGCCAAGGGAATGGGAAAAACGACTATGCTCTGCTCCATGGAACGTTAAATAGGAAGTTCCCAATTGACGAATGCGGCGAAGCCTCTGGAATTCCTTAGTATTAATCAAATCCCATATCGTTCGGTCTTGGACATGTACATAATTGTGAACCGGATCCTTGAACACTTTTTCCTCTAATAACATTGAAAATCACTCCTTTCGATTCGAACCTTTTCGACATAGTCTGCCTTCTTGTCGAAAAGATTTGGTTTATTCTTGTTTCTGTTTATTTTTACATAAAAAATACCATACGAGTGTAAAAGTGTAGGCCACACCGTTAAAAACAGCTAAATATACGCTAAAAAAAACCTAAAATCCATAAATTAGCACGCTATGTATGGATTTTGTAGGTTGACTAATTTGGGAATGGTTGGTACGATAAGAATCAGCCAATAAAGAATTTTGTCGAATTATGACATTTCATGCTAAAGTAAAGAGGAGAGCGTTGAACTATGATGAAGTCCACTGGTATCGTCCGTAAAGTAGATGAACTGGGTCGTGTCGTCATTCCGATCGAGCTTCGCCGCACCCTTGGTATCGGTGAAAAGGATGCGCTAGAAATTTACGTTGACGGAGAACGCATCATGCTTAAGAAATACGAACCAGCATGCATCTTCTGCGGCAATGCAGAGAACGTTACATACTTTAAAGGAAAAATTGTTTGCCACGAATGTATATCAGAAATACCTCAACCTGTGACAAAATAAAAAAAATAGGTTATAATAGCTCTAATCACATATGTTAATTCTAACCTTTTTATATCTTCCTTGATGCCTCCATGGTTTTGAACCCAACCATGGAGGTCTTTTTTTGCCTTTCTAGCAAGGGATTTTGCCGATTACACTACTATTAATGAGATCTTTAAAGATCCATTATCTTCATAAGATTCATTGCATCCAAGCGTCCCTTATAGTAAAGCCTGATAAATGTCTCGTTTGGATACACCGCGATCTTTTGCTGCAAGCTTCATCGCATCTTTACGGGATACCCCTTGTTCACGCTCATAATGTGCAACATGTTCTTCTTCAGTCAGTTCATGCCACCATGCTTGTCCCGCTCCTTCAGACGATTGATTCTCGTCAGCGCTCTCGACCACGATGCAGCATTCCCCAAGAGGCGGATGCTCCGCTATATAGGCAATACATTCGCCGATGGTTCCACGTATGAAATGTTCGTACCGCTTCGTCAGTTCGCGTGCAATTGTAATGCGCCGGCTGTCTCCGAATGCCGTGACGAATCGATCAAGTGTCTTCGCAATACGGTGCGGAGACTCATAAAATAACAATGTACCTGCTTCCACACGTAGCGAAGCAAGCACAGCATCCGCATGTTTCTTCTCACGTGGAAGAAAACCAACAAATGTGAAGCGATCCGTAGGAAGTCCTGAAGCAATCAAGGCTGAAAGGGCCGCATTCGGGCCAGGTATCGGTATAACCGGTATGCCGGCCTCTACAGTCAACTGCACCAAATCTGCGCCTGGATCTGAAATAGCGGGTAACCCAGCGTCGCTCACGAGGGCGATACGTTTCCCCTCTTCCATAATACGGACAAGCTCCGGTCCGCTTGCTTGCTTATTATGCTCATGATAGCTATACAGCGTCTTCCCCGTAATTTCAAAATGACTCAGCAATTTCCTCGTCTCGCGCGTATCTTCGGCTGCAATAATATCTGCTTCCCGCAGGATACGAACCGCTCGAAATGTCATATCCTCCAGATTTCCGATCGGTGTGCCGACAAGATATAATGCGCCTGCATTTTCCGCCTGTTGCTGGTAGCTATATTGTTCCGTCAATTGCATATTATCCATCCTTCAGCTGCGAGGCTTTCCCATAATAGATATCCATTAATTCCTCACGATATTCATTCTCTTCATTATATACGATCAGCGGCGGTAATAGCCGTACATCTGGCTTCCCGTCACGCGCAGACTCAATAAGCACCATATTGGCCTCATCCTCCTCACGAGGATGAACGAAGCGGATTCGCTTAGGCTCTAGTCGATAAGCTCTCATCAACGATAAAATATCTGTTAATCGGCTAGGACGATGAACCATGGCTAGCTTCCCACCCGTTCGCAGTAGCTTCGCACTCGTACGAATGACATCCTCAAGCGTACAGGCAACTTCACTGCGCGCTAACGCATAATGTTTGTTTTCCTTAATGTCGCCTGCTGTTAATGGCATATAAGGCGGGTTCACGGTCACCATTTCGTAGAACGGGCGCTCTGGATTCGGCTCGAATGATTTTAAATCCCCCTCGATAATGCGAATTCGTTCTTCCAGTCCATTCAGCCTGATGCTGCGGCTCGCCATATCCGCGAGTCTTGATTGTATCTCTAACCCATCGATCTGTGCATTCGTCCGTGTGGACATGAGCAGAGGAACCACCCCATTGCCCGTACATAAATCCATTATGCGCCCACGCATTGGTACAGAAGCAAATCGAGCAAGCAGAACCGCATCCATGGAGAAGCTGAATACCTCCGAGCTCTGTATAATCTGTAATTGATGAGTGAGCAAGTCGTCGAGCCTCTCAGACGGATGCAGCTCGATCGCATCATTTCTATTCTCCATATCGTTCCTGCCTTTACTTCATTCATTCGTGTAAGTAAACTACGCCATATTCCATATCTTTGTGAAAGAACTTTCTGATGAAGCATCTAACTATCCTTATTATGATGAAAAAGCCGCAGGTCGGGAACCCTCTTTCCGGTTCCACTGACCTACGGCCGCGGTTATTTATTGAGGAAGGACAGACAGAACAAACAGTCACCTTCCGTCCGCAAATGTCCATAATACACGTTGCAAATGTGAAACCCTTCATGATACAGCCGCGCTAGATTATCGTACCCTTCGCCTACCACGTTCTCTTTGGAATCTCCATTTGGATCAGGATGAACTGCGGGTGTAGAGTCTCCCTTCACCTCTGGTTCAACTTCCAAGTGCTCGTGATGCTCGTGGTGCAGTACTTTGCGCAGCTGCTGATTCTCCATCCACAAGCGTTGATTCTCTTCCAGCAGCTCTTTGACGACGAGTTTCAGCGCACCAAGCTCTTGATGAAGGTCTCCCATATGCGTTTCCAATTCATGAATCTGCGCAAAAATGTCTTTCTTCTCCAAGTTCCCACCCCAGAGCGTGAAAATGTCCGCTATTTATTTTACGACAACGTCGTCGAAAGGAAAATCTTTTACTTTGCCGATTTCAGCCAGTTGGACGTGCACTTTACGTTCTCCGGCATTTATACCGACGACTTTGCCCTCTCCTATCGAAGTAACAACCCACTTGCCGACTGTAGGAAGCTCTTCTTTCACGCTTTCATAATTGTCATGCTCGTATTTCAGGCAGCACATCAAGCGACCGCACAAACCGGATATTTTCGTAGGATTCAGCGATAAGTTCTGGTCTTTTGCCATTTTAATGGATACCGGTTCAAAATCACCTAACCAGGAGGAGCAGCATAGCACTCGCCCGCAAGGCCCGATGCCGCCAAGCATCTTAGCCTCGTCACGCACACCAATCTGCCGCAGCTCAATCCGTGTCCGGAACACGCTGGCCAAGTCCTTGACCAGCTCGCGGAAGTCCACGCGTCCTTCTGCCGTAAAGTAAAAGATGATTTTGTTCCGATCAAACGTATATTCAACATCTACAAGCTTCATTTTCAACTGATGCGCTCTAATTTTGTCCATACAAGTTGCGAACGCATCTTTTGCTGCTTGTCGATTCGCTTCTACCAGTGTTGCGTCTGCTTCATTGGCGATGCGAATGACTTTCTTTAAGGGAAGCACCACATCGTTCTCACCGACGGTCTTCGGACCAATCACGACTTTGCCGTACTCGATGCCGCGCGCCGTTTCGACGATCACATGCTGGTCCCTCTGGACCGGCCATTCGACCGGGTCGAAATAGTATATTTTGCCCGCTCTCTTAAAACGGACGCCGACTACATTATACAATCAAGTACCTCCTTGGATTCCAACCAGAAACTGCTCGCAAGCAAGCTGCGGGCTGACATTGGC
This sequence comes from Paenibacillus sp. S-12, assembly GCF_030363895.1. Taxonomy (NCBI): domain Bacteria; kingdom Bacillati; phylum Bacillota; class Bacilli; order Caryophanales; family Paenibacillaceae; genus Paenibacillus; species Paenibacillus sp. S-12. The sequence continues at coordinate 5,509 of NZ_JASIUF010000023.1, read as the reverse complement.
GCGCACCCGCTTTTGCGCCTCCGTTGCCGCATCCATGCACCGAATCCATCCTTCAGCTGATTTCGTCCAAGCCAGCTTGCTGATTGTATCAAGCTGATCGATAAAGACGAGACTCTCCTGCCGGTTGTATTGGTAATTCAACATATCTCGAAACCAGAGATGGAACAAACGGAATAGCATGTCCGTATGTTCGGCAAGCTCGGTCTTAAACAACTTCTGCTGTGCGGTTAGAAGTGCGGAAGGCAGTCTTGCTTCGCACTCCTTTCCTAATTGTAACATTACGTTTCTTACTTCTGCAAACCAATTCTGTCCACACAACTCGCGCCCTGCTTCAAGGCCATTTACAAGATAGACAGCAGCACGAGCCAATACAACTGGGCAGCCTTCTGCCACAAGCGTTTGGCAAATAAGGTGCGGATCTTGGGGCGTGAATGGGACGAGCTGCGAACGGGATTGAATGGTTGGCAGCATCGCTTGTCCATTCTCTGTTATTAGGATAGCCACTGCGGGGCTTGTCGGCTCCTCCAAAAATTTAAGCAGGCTGTTGGCCGCTTGAACGGTCATCTTCTCCGCCTGCTCCATAATGTATACCTTACGGCCTGTAGCTTGGGTCCGATAGGAAAATTCGCGCTGCAGCTCACGAATTTGATCGATTTTAATCGACTGTCCCTCTGGTGCGATAAGATGCACGTCAGGATGGTTCCCATGCTCAATTTTCCGACAAGAAAGACATTCCCCACATGCATCATCTGTCATACGTTCACAGAACAGCGCCTTGGTAAAGGTTAACGCAGCAGCCATGCGGCCTGTTCCTTTCGGTCCACTGAATAGGTAGGCATGAGATACTTTGTCAGCGCGCAATCCATTTTGCAATATTTTTTTTGCTCGATCCTGACCGAGAATTTGTTCAAACGACATGGTATACGTGTTCCTTCCATATATATAACCAGAATGCGATACCGAGCAAGCTGCTCGCTCCAAGTTAAATGATAGGGGAGGAATCAGCCTCGTCTATCTAGAAACAAAGGTTAATCAGCATTCCACGTATTTCTCCTACTTTATGAAGCAGTTCAATCTTGCCTTGCTCCGACTCCAACAGATGATCTGCCAGCTCAATGAGAGCACTATCAATCTCATCGACGATTTGATACCGTTTGCTTTTGCCGCGCCGATCCCATCCGCGTGTTTCTTTTATTTTTAGATTCCGTCTTACTGTATCCTCTAAAAATCGCTTCACCATCATCCGATACATGCGAAGCTCACGAATCGTCATTGACTTCGCTAGTCGTTCCCCTTGACGGTATATATCCTGCAGCCGCTGCTGCAGTTCGTCATTGCTGGCTTGATCGTGACGATTGTTCATCATATCAGCAAAAGACTTGTGCTGAACGGGCTTCGTTACCGTTTCGCCCATTCGCACATCAGTACCGAGGGGACGAAATCCAGGATTAATTTTCACTCTATATCACCTGCAATTTCTCACTTCATAGTCATGCTCTGATCGAACTCACTTACCTTACTGGTTCTTACTATTATATCGTAATATCGAAAACGAATGATTAAAAATGCTCGAACCGCTCGACCGGAAGCACGAATACCGTTGCTCCCCCCACCTGTACCTCAACAGGAAGCGGCATATAAGAATCTGATGTTCCACTTAGTGGCGTTACCGGAGTTACGAGTTGGTCTCTTACCTTGCAGTTGTTTCGGATGACATTCAGGACGGTGCTCACTTGATCATCCTCCACACCTATCATGAACGTCGTATTGCCTGCACGCAAAAATCCACCCGTACTCGCCAGCTTGGTTGCTCTTAAATTCGCCTTTACTAATGCACCAGAGAGTCGATTGCTGTCTTTGTCTTGTACAATGGCTACAACCATTTTCATGCCTGGTCATCCTCCCTAAAATATAATATTCTTGTCCATTCATATATGGAATGATGTTATTTATTTATACATCCGTACTGCAAAATCCTGCGTTCGTTCACATAAAATGTCGTACATTTGCTTACTTATTTCTGTTAGCGTCTGTGTTGCATCCAACTGTACAATCCGTTCAGGATGCTGTTTCGCAATTTGATCATAACCCTCGCGCACCGCTTCATGGAATGCAAGCTGCTCTTGATCGAGCCGATTAACCTCGCGGTTCTGATTCGCCGCGATCCGATTCAATCCTGCCTGCGGATCAATATCTAACCAGAACGTAATATCCGGCATCATATCGTGTATGGCAAAACGATTGATCTCCCACACGTCCTCCATGCCGAGTCTACGTGCATAACCCTGATAGGCGAGTGAGCTATCGACGAAGCGGTCACACAGGACGATCGCCCCTCGCTCTATAGCCGGAACGACAACCTCCACCAAATGTTGTCTGCGCGCCGCTGCATATAGCAGCGCTTCTGTTCGTGCATCCATTTCCGTATGCTCAGGGTTCAGAATGATGCTGCGAATCTTCTCCGCAATTCGGACTCCTCCTGGTTCACGCGTTACCACGACATCAAGCTCTTGCTGCTTCAGCTTATTCGTTAACAGCTCAATCGCAGATGACTTGCCGGCTCCTTCCCCACCTTCCAGTGTTATGAACCATCCTGAACGCTCTATTTGTTGCTGCTTCACCATTGTTAATCCTCAATCCCCTTCTCATCTTCTGTAACGACAACACGAACCGTCAGCAAGGATTCATCTTCTGCATCATGACACTTGGCCCCGGCGTGTGCAAGCATTATCAGCTCCTGTACAGCAGCCTCAGTAATGATTTCACCCGGATACAGTAATGGAATACCTGGAGGATACGGAACAACAGATTCCGCAGCCTTATGACCTACAGCCTCATGTACAGATACTCGCTTCGTTCGAACACTCTCTTGTTCATATATCGAGAAGGATACTGGCTCAGAATACATGCGCTGACCGTCAGCGAACGTAATGGAGCGCCCTGGTGTATCAATATTTTCTGTATAGGTGGCTACCTGTATCTTAGTATATGGAGTGTTGTCGTCCAATGTCACCGCAACCGCTTGCAGCGCTGTAATTAATCGCTGTGCATCCTCTAACGAGCTGCCAAGGCTGAACGAAAGCACCACATGCTGCAAATCCGCCATTTCAGCAGTACACCCATACTCTGAAAGCCGTTCAAGCAGCTCATATCCGCTTAATTGTCCATTTGTACATCGAATCGTTACTTTGAACGGATCAAGGCTGCAATATGCTGATTGCGGTTTAGCAGTTTGTATCTCTATAACCTCATATACGGTCAAATTAACCAAAGCGGCACGTACATGCTGTACCGCCTTGAGTCCTTCCTCAAACGCCTCTCGTCCATTACGTGCTAAATAAAAACGGCTTATATCAAGGGAAGCCATTAACGGATAAGAAGGACTTGAACTTTGCAGCATCGTAAGCAGCTTCTTCAGCCTGGTTCGATTAAGCCTCGCTCCTTGAACGTGAAGCATCGCGCTCATCGTCATACCTCCAAGCATCTTATGCGTGGATTGAACAACCCCATCTGCACCTGCCTGAAGAGCGGATTCCGGGAAAGCTGGATGGAGGCCATAATGTGCTCCATGTGCTTCATCCACCAGTAATGGAATATCATATCGATGGACCATTTCTGCTAACTCGTACAGATTAATCCCCATCCCATAGTAATTGGGATTTGTTACAAACAAGGCTTTCGCATTAGGATAAGCCTGGAGTGCTTGTTCCACCGTATCATTGTTGGGGGCAGTTGCGAGACCACTACCCTTGTCCATTTGCGGCGCAAGAAAGACGGCTCTTGCTCCAGCCATCATAAGCCCGTGTAAGACCGATTTATGGACATTCCGCTGTACAAGGACTACATCATTCGGCTGAATACAGCAACTCATCAGGAGGGCTATATTTCCGACCGTACTTCCTCCGACAAGAAAATGTGTTTCCTCTGCACCGAAGCACTGAGCAGCTAACTGCTGCGCCTCCGCGATAGCTTCTGTTGGATGATGCAAATCATCTGTACCTTCTACCTCTGTCACATCTATCGTCAAAAGCAGTGACATTTTGTGCAAAAGTGTATTCCAATCTTCTCGGCCAGATAGAGACAGCGATTCATGTGCATACCACTTTCCATCCTTATGTCCAGGCACATGGAAGGAAGCATGCTGATTTTGATTATATTTAAGTAAAGCTTCCACTAGTGGCGCCCGCACATGGTCCTGTCCAGCAAGCGCCAACTGAGAAGTCTCCTTATGTTTATCCATTAAGGTTACCCCTTTTTCATTGCTTCATTTATTGTAACTTATATTGTGAACTTCTTCATCAGTTGACCAATAAAAAGCAAAAAGAGCCCCCCGAATCGGGCTCTGGCGATTAAGCATATCAAGTTGTTTCTCCTTACACATGTGTGTGCAGCCATAATCGTTTTAGCTTATGAATAAAGAATGAATATTTTAAATCCTGCACATCGGTCTTCACCATTTCTTGCTCACATGCTGTACAAATAAATTGATTGACGACCATTATGCCGTCATTCGTCGCTTCACCGCACACAATGCAGTGTGTATCCTGACGTTCCATGTCAATCCCACCTTTAGAGGTTATATGAGGAAGTATGCCCGCAACTCTATGGATATATACCAGTTTCATAGCTGGTTTCAAATGTTTTTATATATGTATGATCGAATGGCCTTATTGGTGTTTGTACGGTTTGCACCCTTTTTTGCAGGCTTGATCCTTTTACGTATCTTTTTTCAATTTCTCTTCCTTCTACATTTTCATAGAATAAATACCGATATATAACTTATTGTTCAACTTGAAAAAGGAGGGTTCGCTCAATGTCAACCACACGTAATGAAGAAATGGAGCGAACATTTTATAACTACCAGCTGCTAAAAAAGGTTCGGTTAACGAAGCCTTTCACCGTTCCCTATGTCACGCTATCATTGCTGTGCATTGCAGCAGCCCTTTATCAAAACGGACTGATCGGCATTGCTTATATCGCAGCCTCCTGGGTATTAATTGCATGGCTGCACTACGTGATAGGCAGATCCATCTTTATCGTCGACAGGTATACATATAAGGGCAGATGGGCATGGAGGTGGCGTATGCCATGGATCGGTTATTTACCGCTTCCACAACAGTTCATTAGTCTGCGATACATTACGAAAATTATGCTGCACACGACATCCATTACGTTTCTAGTCATACTTATCTTATGTCCGTGGCTCCCTTTGGAACTCACCTTGTTGCATGTGTTCTGGCACATTTGGCTTATCTCGCCGCGTTGGTATTGCATATTGACACTACGTGCTGCAGACTCAAGCGGCCTTGTCAAAGTAAATGAAGTGGATTTCTGCTTATATAAAGCGTAACTTTTTTAAAAAAGCCAAAAGAGCTGGTCTTTGACACAGGGGATGTGTGCTAAAGGCCAGCTCTTTTGATTCGACCACATATAAAAATAAAAAACCACCATCGAGTAATCTCAACAGTGGTTTTTGTGTGCTTGGCGACGTCCTACTCTCCCGGGACCC
>NZ_JASIUF010000022.1:0-417500 GCF_030363895.1 Paenibacillus sp. S-12 | reverse complement strand
GCAGCTTCGTAGCTCCTGTTGTCTTATACATATTTTTCATTAGATTAACCATTTGAAGCCATGATTCAACAAAACCGGCATCATGCTGGAATTTGCCTGCATGACGCATTACAGATTGATTGATCGTCGGCTCACTATTTTTGCTGTCAGGCATATCTGAACGATTTCCAGCTATATCTGTGACTGGAACAGTATAAGAGTTCAACACTGCTACCGACTTAATTAGAAAGGCATCAAGGACATCCAAATCGCGTACACTGAGCGTTCTGCCCTTGTACATAAGTACGCCGCCAAGTGCTGTCATCACATCCTGCTCCAATTGGTCTCCTGGCTTAGCTTGTGAGACGAGAATGAATACCATAGGTCATTACACGCTCCTGTTGGCCTCTTCATATGGATTTTAATTGTTCTTATTATGTATCTGATTATTTCAAGGAAAAGGGCGCACTCTATAAAAGAATACGCCCTACCTGATGTCAATGCTTACTACTGCTGCATCGTAACATTCATCATTCTATTCTGAATCCGGCTCTGAGGTAGAAGGTGCTTCCCCTTCTGTCATATCCGGTTCTTGCAATGCTTCCTCAGAAGACTCTTCATCTTCGTCGTTCTTATCACAGCGACTTACCGTAGATACGGAATCATCGTCACGAATATTAATAAGTTTAACACCTTGGGTGTATCGGCCCATTTGTGAAATGCCTGACATGCTCGTACGGATAATTGTCCCTGATGCCGTAATAATCATCAAGTCCTCTTCGTCCTGTACAACCTTCAAGCCAACAACTGCACCATTCTTATCGGTTACATTTATCGTCTTGATCCCTTTACCGCCACGGCTTTGGATCCGATAATCTTCCATTGGTGTACGCTTGCCATAACCCTTGGCTGTAACGATAAGCACATCATTGTCCTTGTTAACGACGTCCATGTCGATTACTTGGTCATCACTATCCAGTGTAATCCCTTTGACACCGGTAGCAGAACGGCCCATGGAGCGTACATCATTCTCTGAGAATCGAATCGACATCCCCATCTTCGTCCCCATAATGATCTCTTGTTCGCCATCCGTTAAACGAACACCAATCAGAGCATCGTCATCGCGTAAATTAATGGCGATCAAGCCACCCTTGCGGATGTTGACATAATCATCGAGCGGAGTCTTCTTCACAATCCCTTGCTGGGTTGCAAAGAACAGGTACTTGTCGGATTCAAATTCAACGACCGGAATTACCGCACTAATGGTTTCACCCTGCTCAATTTGAATCAAATTGATAATTGGTGTACCTCTTGCTGTGCGGCTCAAGTCTGGAATTTCATACGCCTTTATCCGGTATACTTTCCCCTTATCCGTGAAGAACATGAGGTAATGGTGCGAGTTGGACACGAATAAATGCTCAACGAAGTCATTATCCTTCGTATCCATGCCAACTACTCCACGGCCTCCGCGCTTCTGGCTGCGGTAAGTGGTTACCGGCAGACGCTTAATATATCCGCTGTGCGAAATCGTGATGATAACATCCTCTTGAGGGATCAGATCCTCATCCAGTATGCTATCCTCTCCGATCGTGATTTCTGTACGGCGCTCATCTCCATACTTCTGCTTCACTTCTTCAAGCTCATCGTTGATGATGGTCAGCACAAGCTGTTCGTTCGCCAAGATTTCACGGTATTCCGCAATCTTCAATAGTAATTCATTGTACTCTGCCTCGATCTTTTCGCGCTCCAAGCCGGTCAGACGGCGCAGACGCATATCGAGAATCGCTTGAGCTTGGTCGAAGCTAAGACCAAATCGAGTGATTAAGCCTTCGCGTGCCTCTTCGTCATTCTTCGAGCCGCGGATAAGCGCAATGATCTCGTCGATATGATCAAGCGCAATGCGCAGCCCTTCGAGAATATGCGCGCGTGCCTCAGCCTTCTTCAAGTCAAACTCGGTACGACGGCGAATAACCTCGATTTGATGTTCCAAATAATAATGGAGCATCTCACGCAAGTTAAGAACGCGAGGCTCCTGGTTCACGAGAGCCAGCATATTGATACCGAAGTTGCTCTGCATCGCTGTATGCTTGTACAGGTTGTTCAGAACGACATTTGGATTCACATCACGGCGAAGTTCGATGACGACGCGCATTCCGTTACGGTCTGATTCATCACGAAGGTCTGTAATGCCGTCAATACGCTTCTCACGTACCAGTTCAGCAATCTTCTCAACGAGGCGAGCCTTAATGACTTGATAAGGCAGCTCGTGGACAACGATACGAGCCTTGCCGTTATTGTCCTCGATCGTCGCACGTGCCCGCATTGTGACAGAGCCACGTCCGGTCGCATACGCTTGCCGAATACCTTCTCGGCCAATAATTAATCCGGATGTCGGGAAATCTGGGCCCTTGATGTATTCCATCAAGTCCATTGGCGTTAATTCTGGATTCTTAATAAGCGCCTGCAGACCATCAATTACTTCAGTCAAGTTATGCGGTGGGATGTTCGTTGCCATGCCGACCGCGATACCTGATACCCCGTTTACGAGCAAGTTGGGGAAGCGAGCCGGCAATACAACAGGCTCTTGCTCTTCGCCATCATAGTTCGGTGCGAAGTCAATTGTTTCTTTGTTAATATCACGAAGCAATTCCATTGCGATCTTGGAAAGGCGTGCTTCCGTATAACGCATCGCTGCTGCCGAGTCACCATCAATAGAACCAAAGTTCCCGTGGCCATCTACGAGCATGTAACGAAGCGAGAAATCCTGCGCCATGCGCACCATAGTTTCATAAACAGCAGAGTCACCATGCGGGTGATACTTACCGATTACTTCCCCAACGATTCTCGCTGATTTCTTATACGGCTTGTCCGGTGCCATGCCGAGGTCTGACATCGCATACAAAATACGTCGGTGAACCGGCTTCAATCCATCACGCACGTCCGGCAGAGCGCGGCTTACGATGATACTCATCGCGTAATCCAGGAATGATTCCCGCATCTCTGTGCCGATGTCGCGATCCCTGATTTGCGGTTGTTGTTCTTCCGCCATGCTGGACCTCCTCAAAATTCGTATTTAACAGCGTCAGCATCTTCTAGCAAAAAGCAAAATAAAAATTTGCCCTACAAGCGAAAACGGCCCTTCCCCCCATAAATGGGGTCGAACCATTTCCACGGACGAATAATCTTTTATCTAGTCCATATCGAAACTCCCCACATGACTAGATAAGCTAGTTCAAGCTTAACATCAGTCATGCTCTCAAGGGAGAATTTCTAATCTCGTCTGATCATGCGGATAAAATCATACTCATCAATTCCATAACTGCACTATTTATATTATATTACTTTCACAAAAGAGATACAATTAAACGTTCCATGAAACCGCCCAAAATCCGAACATTTTCCTCTTCATATGGTTGATTGTACTATTTCTATTTGTCTACATGATCATACATTGATACCAACTGGGTATCTTGCACTCTCCATCCATTCGACAAACAAAATGAAAAGGGTGATGTATGAATGTCTAGTCGGCGCATTCTTAGCAAATGGAAAAAGACGAAAATCTTGCAAGACTCTTCACTAAGTACCTACATTCCTAAAACATCCGTCTATAGCGCACTTCGGTTAAAGGAGATGCTCAATCAGTATCAAATGGTGTATGTGAAACCTGACCTAGGTACCCATGGGAAAGGTGTTATGCGTGTTACGCAGCGAGCCAATAATTCATTCGAATTGAGAGAAGGAACCTCCACGAGTACCTTTACTGATATAGAATCGCTGACCGCTAAAATCAAAAAAAGAATCAGAAAGCGGAAATACTTGATCCAACAAGGTATCCATATGCTGTCCCATCGAGGAAGGAAGTTCGATCTCCGTGTGTTCGTACAAAAGAACTTGAATAACAAATGGGAGGTTATGTCGATTTTAGGACGAAAGGCAGCCGCCCACAAGATTGTAACGAACGTTAGCAGCGGGGGGAAAATGGAATCGCTGCGGGTTCTCATGAAACCCCACTCGAATGGAAGCTCAATTCGGCAGCTTCGCAGTGAGCTGGAACGAATCGGTTTGTCCGTAGGGACACAACTAAGCAAAAAACACAAGAGCCTCAAAGAGCTTGGGCTGGACATAGCGCTCGATACAAATAAGCACCCTTGGATCCTGGAAGTCAATACCAAGCCAGCTATCTATGTGTACCGCACATTCAATCCCGCTGCATATCGCCGCATTGTCCGGAATGCGAAAGCATATGGACGTTTAAAGTAGCAATAACCCCTCATCTATATCAAAGCCCCAGTCCTGATATGGAACTGGGGCTTGATCTTAAACCGCTCCAACGTGCATTCAATTGAACACACGCCTCCGAATGAATGGATGCGATTAGAAGTCTAAGTTTTTAACGAACTTGGCATGGCGTTGAATGAAATCACGACGCGGTTCTACATTATCTCCCATGAGCGTGTCGAACACATCGTCAGCCATCTTCGCATCATCAAATGACACTTGGAGCATTTTACGGCTTTCAGGATCCATTGTCGTCTCCCACAGTTGCTCCGCATTCATCTCACCAAGACCTTTGTAACGCTGAACGTTAACTTTCGCACCTTCACCAAACTCAGCAATAATCTCATCTTTCTGCTTATCACTATCTGCATATCGAACAATTTTATTGCGCTCAATTTTGTAGAGCGGCGGCTGTGCAATGTACACATATCCCGCTTCGATAAGCTTACGCATGTAGCGATAGAAGAAGGTCAAAAGCAGTGTCCGGATATGAGCACCGTCAACATCGGCATCGGTCATAATCACAATTTTGTGATAGCGAGCCTTTTCAAGATCAAAGTCTTCGCCAATCCCTGTACCCAGTGCCGTAATAATCGCCCGGATCTCTGCATTGGATAAAATTTTATCCAAACGAGACTTTTCAACGTTCAAGATTTTACCCTTCAGCGGCAAGATCGCCTGGAAATGACGATCGCGGCCCTGCTTCGCAGAACCACCCGCAGAGTCACCTTCGACGATGAACAATTCGCAATGTGCAGCGTCCTTAGAGGAGCAATCCGCCAGCTTACCTGGTAGGGAGCTCACTTCGAGCGCACTCTTGCGGCGCGTCAACTCACGTGCACGGCGAGCTGCTTCTCGAGCTCGGGATGCCTGCATCCCCTTCTCGACGATCTTCTTCGATACCATCGGATTCTCATTCAAGAACTCCATGAATTTCTCAGAAAATACAGACTCTACGATGCTGCGTACTTCACTGTTTCCGAGCTTCGTCTTCGTTTGCCCTTCGAATTGCGGCTCTGGAATCTTCACGGAAATAATCGCGGTCAGACCCTCACGGACATCGTCCCCACTTAAGTTCGAGTTATTGTCCTTCATGAGGTTCATTTTCCGAGCATAATCGTTAATGATTCGCGTAAGTGCACTCTTAAAGCCAGACTCATGCGTACCGCCTTCGTGCGTATGAATGTTGTTGGCAAAAGAGTAAATATTCTCGGTATAGCTATCGTTATATTGGAGTGCGATCTCGCACGTAATGTAATCTTTGGAGCCTTCCACGTAAATAGGCTGTTCATGCATCTTCTCGCGATTGCGGTTCAGGTACTCAACGAATTCTTTAATTCCGCCGTCATACTTGAACGTTTCCGATTGTCCGGTACGTTCATCAGTAAGCACCATTTGAATGCCTTTGTTCAAAAATGCAAGCTCCCGAATACGGGATAAGAGTGTATCGTAGTCGTATTCTGTCGTTTCTGTAAATACTTCGGGGTCAGGCTGGAAGCGAATCGTTGTACCTGTCTCCTCTGTATCCCCGATAATTTCCAAGTCTGCTTGTGGAACTCCACGACGATATTCCTGCTGATGGATATGTCCGTCTCGTTTCACGGTGACGACCAAGCTGGTAGATAAGGCATTTACGACCGAGACACCGACACCATGCAAGCCGCCGGATACTTTGTATCCCTCGCCGCCGAATTTACCGCCCGCATGAAGAACAGTCATAACAACTTCAACAGCGGGGCGCTTCATTTTTTCTTGTATCCCGACTGGAATACCGCGGCCATTATCCACGACCGTGATGCTGTTGTCTTCATGTACGGTTACTTCGATTTTCGTGCAATACCCAGCCAACGCCTCGTCGATACTGTTATCGACGACTTCCCATACCAAATGGTGCAGACCTTTGGCACTCGTTGAACCGATATACATCCCCGGCCGTTTGCGTACGGCTTCCAAGCCTTCCAGTACCTGAATCTGGCTCTCATCATACGTGTTATGATTCACAGACATGCCTTCACCTACTTCTCTAATTTCAGTACCGTTCATTATGCCAATCGCATGTAATTGCAAGAGCATCATCCCAGAATCCAAACTGCTGTGCAGAGGAAAACCAAGATGACGCTGTCAACAAGGCTGTATGCAATGTTCGCTACTCGTTAAAATGATGCGCACGCTTCTTCAATGTTGTAGATGAAATCGGAGAGTAATATACTTTTCCCTTCGTCACGACGATGGACTTTGCTTCTTCCTCGCCTATCGCCTCAACATTCTTCACTTTGTGCGCATTCGCCACGAACTGCTTAGACAGCTTGGATGATTTCTCAATCGATACATCAAAAATGGCGACCAGTTCCGAGGAACGAATGACTCTTTCTCCGCCCAAGTGAATATACATAGCGCTCACTCCCCTTAGAACAACCTCTTACCGCATGACTTGCCCATTTTCCACGTGGAACATATTTGCATCATGCAACTTGCCGGTATTAATGCCTTCAATGCCTGTCGTCGTAATGAACGTTTGTACCTTGCTCTGAAACGTCTCAATCAGCTGCGTCTGGCGCATCGAATCAAGCTCAGACAGAACATCGTCGAGCAGCAGGACAGGATACTCCCCAATTTCCTCGTGCATCAGTTCGATCTCGGCCAGCTTCAGCGACAGCGCTGTCGTCCGTTGTTGACCTTGAGACCCATAGGTTTGCACTTCTTTGCCGTTAATGTAGAAGGCAAGATCGTCCCGGTGCGGTCCGACAAGTGTCATGCCGCGCCGCACCTCCTGGTCTTTCATTTGTGTTAACTTTAACATAAATTGCTCGAATAAGACAGCTTCATCTTCGTCTGGCATCGTAAAGGAAGGACTATATTCAATGACTAGAGCTTCCTTGCCATTCGAGATCCCGGCATGAATTTGCTCCGCCCATGATTGGAGTTTCTTTAAATATTGTTTCCTTTTCTTTACAACTTTAACACCATTCATGACAAGCTGCTCATTAAAGATATCAAGCATCGTATTCGCCTGCCCGCTTGGGCTGCTCCACATTTGCTTAAGTAGGTTGTTGCGCTGAATGAGAACTTTTTGATATTGCTGCAAATGATATAAATAGCTCGGCTGTACCTGACCAATCTCCATGTCGAGAAATCTTCTGCGTATGCCTGGCGAACCCTTTACGATCTCCAAGTCTTCAGGAGCGAACATGACGACATTAAGCGCACCAATGAAGCCGCTCAGCTTACGCTGTTCCAGACCGTTAAGCTTGGCCTTTTTCCCTTGTCGAGAAATGGTAAGCTCAAGCTGTACCGTTCCATATTTGCGTTCCACAGCAGCTTTCAGCTGTGCATGCTCACCTTCCCATCCGATAAGCTCTTTATCGCGCGGTGTACGATGCGATTTCGTTAAGGCAAGCACAAATATGGATTCAAGCAAATTGGTTTTCCCCTGCGCATTATTGCCAACAAAAATATTGACCCGATTGTCAGTACTCAATTCGAGCGCACCATAATTGCGATAATTTTGCAGGGCGATCGATTTGACGAACACCCGCTAAGCCTCCTGGGATGAAACGATACGGAACTCTCCGCATCCATCTACTGTGACGACGTTGCCAGGATACAGCTTCCGACCGCGTCGTGCTTCATCTTCACCATTTACCTTCACCATGTTCTCTGCAAGCATGATTTTGGCGTGACCGCCAGTTGATGCACAATTGGCCAATTTCAAAAATTGACCAAGCGTGATGAATTCCGTTCGAATCTCGATGTCATTCATGTCGTTTCCTCCTTGTGATGCACGTTCACCATCTTGCTTAGTTTGTCGTACGGTAAGGCAAAATGAGATGCAGGCTGCTTACGTGCTCTGTCGGCTTAATGATGATTGGACTCATAGCGCCTGTAAATCCGATGAAAATATTTTCACACTCGACAACCTTCAACACATCGAGCATATATTTGGAGTTAAACGCAATCCGCAGTGGATCCCCATTGAATTCCTTCACATCAAGTTGCTCCGTAACGCGTCCCAATTCAGAGGAGCTGGAGGAAATTTCAATCGTACCGTCTTCCTTCGTTTGCAGGCGAACAATGTTCGTTTTATCTTCACGGGACAGCAAATAAGCACGGTCAATTGCATCAATAAGCTTTTTCGTGTCCAAAATAAGTTCTGTTTTATAGTTTTGCGGAATAATTTTAGAAGTATCCGGATAGGTTCCATCCAAAATACGCGAATAGAACAGAACACGGTCGATTTTGAACAGGACTTGATTGTCTGCAACAACAATGTCCACCATCGTATTTTGATCCGGAATAATTTTGCTGAGTTCATTCAATGTTTTGCCAGAAATGACAACATTCCTAAACCGAATGTCAGGATCTGCTTGGATATCAGCTGTACGGCTCGCCAAGCGATGGCGGTCTGTGGATACGAATTTTAAATTTCCTTCGCTTAAATTCCACAATACCCCTGTTAAAATTGGCGTTGTTTCGTTGGAAGAAATAGCGAATGCCGTTTGCTTGATCATCGTCTTCAGCAAATCGCCATTTACGGTAATGACTTGATTCTCTTCGATACTAGGGAGAACTGGATACTCTTCAGGATCAAGTCCAACCATTTGGATATCGGTAGTACCGGAACGAAGGAAGGTTTGGAAATGCTCCTTTACTTCGATTTCGACATCTTGTGAAGGCAGCTTTTTAATAATTTCGACAAAAAACTTAGCCGGCAAAACAACACTACCCGGACGTTCCACTTGAACGATCGTTTGGCGATCATCCTCCACAGGGATAAAAGTTTGAATGGATATATCTGTATCACTAGCGGTAAGGGTTACCCCTTGAAACGTAACGTCAACCTTGATCCCGCTTAAAATGGGAATCGTCGTTCTGCTGGAAATCGCCTTAGATACGTTTTGTATCGCTTCGTTCAGTTCATTTTTTAATATCGAAAGTTTCATACGTTCACTCCCTAACACCAATTTTGCGCTCGTTCTAGTGTTGCTTTATATTCGAATCTTGTGACATTCGGCTTCTTTTGAATGGAGAATTGCCGAATATGTGCTCTTCTTATGATGATCTATATAATCTTTTTTAATAATAGTAGTAATAGTAGGGGCACTGAATATGTGGATAACCCTCCTGAACAGGCATAAAGTAAAGCCTATCCACATGTGTATAGATTGTGTATAGGCTTGTTATGTTGTTCACAGCGTTGGATTTTTAATTTTGTCGATCAGGTTCTGAACGACCTTATATAGATCCTGATCTTCCTGCAGATTTTGCGTGATTTTCTCATGGGCATGGATGACGGTCGTATGATCTCGTCCGCCAAATGCCTCTCCGATTTTCGGCAATGAATAATCAGTGAGCTCTCGCGACAAATACATGGCGATTTGACGAGGAAAAGCTACGGCTTTCGTTCTCTTGCGCGCTTTGAAATCCTCCATCTTCAAGCCATAAAACTCTCCTACCTTATGCTGAATGTCCTGGATCGTAATCATCTTTGGACGGCTGGATGGGATGAGATCTTTGAGTGCCTCTGCAGCCAAGTGAGTTGTAATATCTTGGTTGGTCATCGTGGAAAATGCGACAACGCGTGTAAGCGCACCTTCCAACTCACGGATGTTCGTATTGATTTGGTTGGCGATATAGACCATAGCTTCATTCGGTATATCTAAATTCTCAGCCTTCGCCTTCTTGCGAAGAATCGCGATCCGTGTCTCCAGATCTGGTGGCTGGATATCCGTTATTAAGCCCCATTCAAAGCGAGAGCGCAGCCGTTCCTCTAACGTTTCGATCTCCTTCGGCGGACGATCGCTGGAGAGGACGATATGCTTGTTCTCGTTATGCAGTGCATTGAATGTATGGAAGAACTCCTCTTGCGTCTGTTCTTTCCCTGCCAAAAACTGAATGTCGTCAATGAGCAAAATGTCAATATTGCGATATTTATTGCGGAAGCTTTCTCCGCGATTATCCCGAATGGCATTAATGAACTCATTCATGAATTTTTCTGACGTCGTATAAACGACGCGGCTTGCAGGATTGTGCTCCAAAATATAATGGCCGATTGCGTGCATGAGATGCGTTTTGCCGAGACCTACCCCTCCATATAAAAATAGCGGGTTGTATGCTTTAGCCGGCGCTTCAGCGACGGCGAGCGATGCAGCATGCGCAAAGCGGTTGTTCGAGCCAATGACGAATGTATCGAACGTATATTTTGGGTTAAGCATATTGGAAGCCGGTTCATCATAGACAGCGACTCGAGCCGGTGAAGCCTGTGGCTGCACGATTTCAGCTTCCGCTTGAGCTGCTTCTTCAATAATGAACTTGACGTCCACCTGCTTGCCCGTTTCTTCCATTACTGTCGAGCTGACAAGCTTTGTATAGCGGCTCTCGAGCCATTCGACCGAAAACGTATTCGGTGCGGTAATGAGCAGCTGCGAGTCTGTAAACTTTACAGCTTTTGTGGCCTTGAACCAGGTATCAAAGCTAGGTTTGCTCAGCTTCGTCTGGATAACGGACAATATTTCCTGCCAATGTTCATTTGCTTGGCGCTCCACAGATTGTTTCACTCCTTCAAGCCTGCTGCGTCTTCATATGACGCGCTTACCGGCAATTACGCCTGAAAAAAGGACAATTGCCCCGACAAGACGCAAAAAGGCTCCGCAAGGCGCAGAAAGCCCTCTTATGGAAGGAAGTTCGAGTCGATGCAAAGTCGATAATGGAACATTTCCTTGATAAGAGCGTATTGTCGGGGTCTATGCTGACATGCTGATGATCCTGCATAGGTCGAGAAATTTCTCGTACTTTCTACGAAACATCAGACATGCTGCTGTCGAAGTATACCGTTTCTTACAACTATTTATCCACAATGTGCAGATCATGTCGAACAACTTTTTAACAAGTGAGTATAAATTGTTCACAACTTTATCCACAGACTGTTGATAATTAAATATCCACAACCACTATTCACAACCGAAAAACAATATAATCATAGCAGATGAGCCCTTATATTTCAATGATCGGGCGGATTTTATCCACAAATTCAATAACTTGTGCATAAATGTTATCTACACCACTAGATATTGTTTATAACCTGTTTCTTGTTGACAAGTCCGGACAAAGGCCCCTTATTTTTTGTGCACAGGTCAAGAAAGGAAAATGTCGATAATTTTTAGTTTTGCACATGTGAATAACCGAAGGTGTCGAGATTAATCGAAGATCGGAATGTGGATAATTGTTTCTATACATATAAGAACGTTTTTTTCAATTCGCATGATTTTAGGAGGGAAGTTGGAAGAGGGAGAGGATCGATGAGGATTGACTTTTGGTCCGTATTCTGATTAAATGTAAAAAGGAATTTTGCGCAGACAGATAAACGTAGCAATGAATGGTTCACCATGACATATCTCGTTCGAGGAGGTGCAATACGTTGAAACCGACATTTAAACCTAACGTGAGCAAACGTAAGAAAGTTCACGGTTTCCGTAAAAGAATGAGCACGAAAAACGGCCGTAAGGTGTTGGCTGCTCGTCGCCAAAAAGGCAGAAAAGTATTGAGCGCATAAGATCGCGTGAATACAAGACCACCTCGGTGGTCTTTTTTTCTTTTTTAGGCGAAGTTAGCATATATTCTTGCTTGCAAATTGGAATTTTACCGTGCAGATGAGAGAAATGTTTATTCCGTTCCGCAGGTGCCTATACTTGGATCATACCATTCGAGTATTTCCGAGTAGGGATGAGCGTAGTTAATTCGGACAGATAGGAGAAAGATCCGATGCAAAAACAGTATCGGCTGCAGGATCGCGCAGACTTTACCCGTGTTTACCGCAATGGTCGTTCCTTTGCCAACCATCAGCTGGTGCTGTACGTATACGAACAGCCAAAGGTTGAACGGTTCCGTGTAGGAATATCGGCAAGCAAAAAGATAGGCAATGCGGTAGTGCGCAATCGAATGCGCCGCATGATCAAGGAAATTGTCAGACTTCAGGCAGATCGCATTAAGGATCATGTCGATTTGGTGTTCATTGTGCGCAAAGGCGCAACAGAGATGGACTATGAGAAGCTTGCCAAGAGCGTCAATCATGTCATGCGAAAAGCTTCTATATATAAATGAAATTGAATTGTCAGCAATATCGCACGATACACCTGTTGAATCGTTTCCTTTAAGATGGGAAATGTGATATATTTACTTTGGAATCGGAAGGTTAAGAGAGGGGTTATGCTATTGTCGCTGAACAAGTTGTTCTCGAACCGCAAATGGCTCTTGGTAGCGGTTTCTGTGCTGTTGATCGTTGTATTGTCGGGATGTACGTCCACGACCACTACGCTGAAGACGGAGGATTTGCTGCAAGGTAACTTCTGGGAGCGTAACGTGGTCTATTATTTTTCACTAGCACTTGATACATTCGCAGGCTGGTTCAGCGGGGAGTATGGATTCGCCATCTTGCTGCTAACCGTTATTGTTCGTCTGTGTATCTTGCCGCTTACAGTTAAGCAAATGCGCAGCTCGAAGGAAATGCAGAAGCTGCAGCCTCAGCTCGCTGAAATAAAAAAGAAGCATAAGGATAACCCGCAGAAGCAGCAGGAAGAAACGATGAAGCTGTTCCAACAGCATAACGTGAATCCGCTTGCGGGATGCTTGCCAATCTTCATTCAAATGCCAGTATTTATTGCTTTGTATAATGCGATCTATATGAACTCAGCAATCCGTGAGCATACGTTCTTGTGGCTCAAGTTGGGCGAGGCGGATCCGTTTTACATTTTGCCAGTTGTGGCTGCCTTGACGACGTTCTTGCAGTCCAAGATGATGGCAAGCCAAAATCCAATGCAAGGCCCAATGCAGTTTATGATGCTTATCTTCCCAGTGTTGATCTTCGTCATGTCGATCAACTTCCCAGCGGCACTTCCGTTGTACTGGGTATACAGCAACGTCTTTACTATTGTTCAGAACTATTTCCTTTATCGCGACAAGGATAAGGAGGTTCGTCCGGCGAAATGAATACGCTCGTTGTATCGGGAAAGACGATCGAAGATGCAATAAAGAACGGTTTGGAACGAATGAACGTAACCGAGGATCGCGTATCTGTTCGCGTGCTGGAGAAGCCATCACGCGGGCTGTTCGGACTTATCGGGGTACGTCCGGCGAAGGTCGAACTGACACTTCTTCCGGACAAGGATGTCCCGCTCTCTGAGCCTACAACACAATCAACATCATCGAAGCCAGTTCAGACATCTTCTGTTGTGGCCGATAAGCAAACAGCAACTATATCAAAGGATCAGGAGACGGGCAGGAGCGCTGTCTCAGATGACGATATAGATCCGATTGAAGAAGCAAAGCAATTCATTGTGGATGTTGCCCGCTCGATGGGGCTTGATGTAGAAGTTGCAGTACATAAGAGGAAGGACACGGTAACGCTTGATATTAGCGGCTCGGACTTGGGCCTCATTATCGGTCGCCGCGGTCAGACGCTGGATTCGCTTCAATATTTGGCGAACCTGGTAGCCAATCGTTATTCCAAGCATCATCTCCGTATTATTCTTGATGCAGAGCAGTTCCGTGAGCGACGTAAGAAAACGCTCGAATCCTTATCTGAGCGGCTCGCGAACAAAGTTATTCGTTCCCGGCAAGAGGTTGTGCTGGAGCCGATGACGGCGCAGGATCGCAAGATTATTCATGCGAAGCTGCAGGATCATCCGAAAGTGAAAACTTGCAGTAAAGGCGAAGAGCCAAACCGGCGCGTAGTCATTATGATTAAATAGGCATGACTGCACTTATGAATACCTCTATTCAGAACGCATAGACAGATAGAAAATGCAATGATTGCGCCTGGTTCAGGGTGCTCTCATTGCATTTTTTCGTTTTTTGCTGAACCAGAATTGGATTTCATGATTAGGTGTTTGACGTAAAATGAGATAATATAAATGTACCCTATATGTGCGGAGGTCATTATTAGGATGAATTACGAACCAATCGCAGCGGTATCTACACCGCTTGGAGAAGGCGGTATAGCGATTATCCGAGTAAGCGGAGAGGGATCTTTTGCTGAGGTTGATCGCATATTCCGTTCGAAAACGAAGCTGACAGAGGCGGAAAGCCATACAATACATTACGGACATATTGTTGATCCGAAGTCTGGAGAGCGGGTAGAGGAAGTGCTCGTAAGCGTGATGCGCGGGCCGCGTTCGTTTACGACTGAGGATGTTGTCGAAATCAACACACATGGCGGGATTATTTCGGTGCGGAAAGTGATGGATATTCTGCTTCAGCAGGGGATTCGCTTGGCGGAGCCAGGCGAGTTCACGAAGCGAGCCTTCTTGAACGGAAGAATTGACTTGTCACAGGCTGAGGCGGTCATTGATCTCATTCGCTCGAAGTCGGATCGTGCCTTCAGCATCGCTATGAAGCAGGCGCAAGGTCAATTGTCTAACCGAATCAAGTCACTCCGTCATACACTCATTGAGACACTTGCTCATATTGAAGTGAATATCGACTATCCTGAGCATGATGTAGAGGAGCTGACAAGCGCCTTTATCCAAGATAAATGCGGGCATGTTATGGAAGAGGTCACGCGGCTGTTGAAAACCGCATCCGAAGGGAAAATATTGAGGGAGGGTATTGTGACAGCGATTATCGGCAGACCGAATGTCGGTAAATCATCGCTGCTCAATACGCTTGCCCAAGATAATAAAGCGATTGTAACCGATATTCCGGGGACAACTCGCGATGTAGTCGAGCAATTCGTAACAATTAACGGAATTCCGCTGCGTCTCCTGGACACAGCCGGCATTCGGGAGACGACAGATGTTGTTGAACGAATCGGAGTGGAGCGTTCTCGCAGTGCCCTTCAGGAAGCAGACTTGATATTGTTCGTTGTGAACAATAATGATGAGCTTCATCCGGATGAGCGCGAGTGGATGGAGCAAATTACGGGTAGACAAGTGATTGTGATTGTGAATAAAATGGATCTGCCTACGGTGTTGGATGATGCTCCGTTAAAGGAGGCATTCGGTGAGAATCAGATTGTGCGCATGTCGGCGAAGGAACAGGAAGGCGTCGACGCGCTTGAAAAGGTAATCTCTGAGTTGTTCTTCAGTGGAGGAATTGAAGCGGGAGATATGACGTATGTCAGCAACGTACGGCATATTGCGCTTCTCAAGAAGGCGCTGCAGGCATTAGAAGATGCTGTGGGGGCTTCCCAACAGGGAATACCAATCGACATGATTCAAATCGACGTACGCACCGCTTGGGAGCTGCTCGGTGAAATTATCGGAGACGCAGTTGGCGATTCACTGATTGATCAAATTTTCTCTCAGTTCTGTCTTGGAAAATAGAAAAGCGAACACGGATACGGTCGTTTTGCCGTGAGTGTTGTTTATCATAGAGAAGTAGTAAAAGGAGGGAGCCCCATGCCATTTGAGGCGGGAAAATATAATGTAATAGTTATCGGAGCGGGCCATGCGGGCTGTGAAGCGGCACTTGCTTCTGCACGGATGGGCTGCGATACGCTGCTATTGACGATTAACCTGGATATGGTTGCTTTCATGCCGTGCAACCCTTCCATTGGTGGCCCAGCTAAGGGCCATGTTGTACGTGAAATCGACGCATTAGGCGGAGAAATGGGCCGCAATATTGACAAAACCTTTATTCAAATGCGGATGCTCAATACAGGGAAAGGGCCTGCCGTTCACGCACTGCGTGCCCAGGCCGACAAGGTATTGTATCAGGCGAAAATGAAGGAAACGGTGGAAACGACGCCGAACTTGACGCTGCGTCAAGGCATGGTTGAGGAACTGATCGTGGAAAACGGTAAATGTGTAGGTGTCATCACGAAATCAGGCGCTATATTCCGTTCGAAAGCGGTTGTCTTAACGACAGGTACGTACCTGCGGGGCAAAATTATTATCGGTGAGCTGATGTATGAGAGCGGTCCGAATAACCAGCAGCCTTCCTTGAAGCTGTCCGAATGTTTGCGCAATCTCGGATTTGATCTCGTTCGCTTCAAGACAGGTACACCTCCACGGGTGAATGGTGGGACGATCGACTTTTCCAAAACAGAAATCCAGCCTGGAGACGATCATCCGAAGTTCTTCTCTTATGAGACGAAGTCTTCCGATAATGAGCAGCTTCCTTGCTGGTTGACGTATACGTCAGAGAATACGCATCGCATTATTAATGAGAACTTGCATCGTGCACCGATGTTCTCTGGTGTCATAGAAGGTACAGGACCTCGTTATTGCCCGTCCATTGAAGATAAAATTGTTCGTTTTGCTGATAAGCCGAAGCACCAAATCTTCCTTGAGCCAGAAGGGAAGGATACGGCTGAGTATTATGTGCAGGGTCTGTCAACGAGTATGCCTGAAGATGTACAGCTACAAATTCTGCGCTCTGTTCCAGGACTTGAGAATGCAGAAATGATGCGAACCGGTTATGCGATTGAGTATGATGCAGTCGTACCGACACAGTTGTGGCCAACTCTTGAAACGAAGCGGGTCGATGGCTTGTTCACAGCTGGGCAAATTAACGGAACATCCGGTTATGAGGAGGCTGCTGCACAGGGGGTTATGGCCGGCATTAATGCCGCGCGTAAGGTACAGGGCAAGCCTGCTGTCATCTTGAATCGTTCGCAAGCTTACATTGGCGTTCTGATTGATGATCTCGTGACGAAGGGAACCAATGAGCCTTATCGCTTGCTTACTTCTCGCGCAGAATATAGATTGCTGCTTCGCCATGACAATGCGGATATGCGCTTGACGGATATCGGGCATGAGATTGGCCTTATTACCGATGAGAGATACGCAGCATTCCAGCATAAGCTTGACTTGGTTGGTCAAGAGATGGAGCGCCTGAAGGCAACGAAGGTAAAGCCGGATGAGGCTGTACAGTCAATGCTTGCTGAAGCGGGTTCCGCTCCACTGACCAACGGGTGTGATGCAGTGACATTGCTGAGACGTCCAGAAATAACTTATTCACATGTGGATAAGTTGTTTCCATCACCGCTGGAGCTGGACGATGAGATAAAGGAACAAGTTGAAATCCAAATAAAGTATGCAGGATATATTGAGAAGCAACTGCTGCAGGTAGAGCGTCTGGCAAAGATGGAGAAGAAGCTTATCCCGCAGGATATCGATTACGATGTAGTTCATGGAATTGCGTCGGAAGCGAAGCAAAAGCTGACGAAGATCCGTCCGCTGTCGATCGGGCAAGCGTCGCGTATTTCCGGTGTAACTCCTGCGGATATTTCGATCCTGCTTGTATACTTGGAGCACTATAACCGTGTAACAGCTGAGAAGCATGCTGAGGCGTAATTGAGGATGTAGGCTGTGGCAAGTATGCAGGAATGGGATACTAACTGCAGAAGAGGAGATTGCCAGTAATGGATGCATTGCAAGAACAGTTCCAAGGCTGGCTGTCCGGACATGGATGGCCGCCGGTTACAGATATACAATGGAACCAGCTCGATACGTATTACCGTGTGTTGGTTGAGTGGAATGAAAAAATGAATTTGACAGGCATTACAGAGCGTGAGCTCGTATACGAGAAGCATTTCTATGATTCCCTAACGTTAGGCTTTCACGTCGATATGATGAGTGTGAAGCGCATGGCGGATATCGGATCAGGTGCAGGCTTTCCAGGGATACCGCTCGTAATTATGTTTCCGCATATTAAGCTGACAATTGTTGATTCCCTTAACAAACGGATCGTATTTCTGAATCATTTGGTACAGGAGCTTGGATTAACAGGCGTTTCCTGCATTCATGGTCGCGCAGAAGAGGTTGCACGCAAGCCGGAGCATCGCGATCAGTATGATCTTGTGACGGCACGCGCTGTTGCAAGATTGAACGTGCTAAATGAGTTCTGCCTGCCGTTCGTACGTCCAGGCGGGACGTTCGCTGCGATGAAAGGGACAAATCCACAGGAAGAGATTGTAGAAGCGAAGCGGAGCCTTCAGGTGCTGCAGGCGACCTTCACGGCTGATTATGCATTGAAGCTTCCAGTAGAGCAATCCGAGCGTCATATCGTAGTGATGACGAAGAAGGGGACAACCCCTAAGGCCTATCCGCGCAAGCCGGGGACGCCGCTAAAGACACCGCTTGTATAATTTCAGTTATAAGACAAAGAGGTCGAATGCATTCGACCTCTTTTTTGCGTTATGTGATAAAGGAATCATTTCAACCGAGGATCATACATCAGTTGGATGTGGATTCCGAATGGGTCTTCAATAATGCCATAGGCTTTACTAAATGAATTTGCAGAGAGAGGGACAATCACTTTTACTCTATCATCGGTAAGCAGGCTGCTATAAAATTGTTCAATCTCTTCTAGGTTCGAACTTTGAATACATAATGATGTGTTATTGCCAACCGAGTATTTACTCCTCGGATCCATTGTATCCTCCGCAATCATTACTTTTGTTTTCCCAATCAATAGGACAGAGTGGACGATGTTATTTTTGTTCCCCTCCGTAAGCAGTATCGAGCTGTCGCGCTTCGCCATGTCTTCATAAGTAACGAGCAGCGATTCTTTTGCATGGAAATGGATCTTGTAAAAATCAATGGCTTCTTGTGCCTTTCCGTTCATGGATAAGAAAATCGCAACTTCCAGGGTTGCACTCATGAGATCAATCTCCTTTTTAAGCAAAGATGTTAACCCAACCATCTTTTCTATTTGATAGATGAGCTTAGATTCATCATAATGGATAAAGGTATCAAAATATGACACCTTTATGAAGGAGCTATTCATGAAGAAATCAGAGCGATTATATGACATGATTAGATATGTAAACAGTCGAGAATTTTTCAATTTGCATGATCTAATGGAGAAATACAGTATTTCAAAAAGTACAGCACTGCGCGATATTCGTTCCTTAGAGGAATTAGGCATGCCCATTTATTCGGAATATGGAAAATATGGACGATACGGAATGTTGAAAAATCGATTATTATCTCCCATTATCTTTACGATCGATGAAGTGTATGCTCTGTATTTTGCAATGTTGACACTAAGTGCTTATCAATCCACGCCTTTTCATTTACGGGCGAATCAGCTTAATGAAAAGTTCGAAAGCTGTCTGTCTTCGGAACAAATCAGGCAAATTCACAACATGCGAAAAGTGCTTCAATTCGAAAGCTACCAGCATCATCATGCGAGCCGTTTTTTGGATAAGATCCTGAAGAGTATCCTGAATGAGAGCAGTTGCATCATAGATTATGTAAAACATAAACAGACCAAAAAATATCACGTTCAATTTTTCAAAATATCAGCTAAGTTCGGCCAGTGGTATGCAACAGGATTCGAGACAGCGACGAATCAATATCGAGTTTTTAGATGTGATCGAATTACCGCTATGGAGGAGGGGGGAGAGCATGGACATTTTTTGCTGGATGAGCTGATTAGCCGATCATTAGAAAGGTATCAATCTGTGAACAGTATTAGCTTTGAAGTTGAGATTGCCGAGCAGGCGAAGGATATTTTCTATAAGGAGCATTATCCATCGATGCAAATTGAGACAGGTCATAGAACAATTATTACAGGAAGTTATAATCAAGGGGAAGAGGATTTTATAGCTTCTTATTTGATGAGATATGGTAGTGATGTGTTAGAAGTGAAGCCGGATTCTTTAAAACAGCTCATTCAAGATAAAATATCTAATCTCTTACAACACTATCAAACGTTATAAATCGAAATACTGGGTAAATATGAAGTTAGACAAGAAGTTAGCTGGAAAGCTGGTACTGATTTGAAAAATTTGGTGGAACTAGGTTACAGTGGCGTAAATCTTTCTTTCTATGTCCTATGTTACGATTTATGAACATCATGAAAGGCTTAGAGAGTAGGAATTCACAACATGAAGATAAATAGCTGGTACAACCCAATAATGAAGGCCTTATGCACCTTATTTGTGGCTGCAGCTTTATTGGCTGCACCGCTAGGAACGAAGACAGCAGCCGCACAGATAGAGAGTGTATCCGTGCAGGCTGATTCCTCTATATCATCTATCAAGCAGCCTCCATATACAGGCAAAGGCGTTAAAATTGCCATTATCGATTCGGGAGCAGATATCCAGCATCCGCTGCTCAAGGAGAGAATCGTAGAAGCTTATGATTTTGTAGAAAATGATACAAACCCGCAGGATGAAAAAGGGCATGGCACGCATGTTGCCGGTATTGTAGCCCAGCAGGCTCCCGATGCTTCTCTGCTTATTTATCGAGCGATTGCTACAGAGGGTCACGAATTCACTTCTACGATTGTTAAAGCGATGCAGCAAGCAGTGAAGGATGGAGCGAAGGTCATCAATCTATCGCTTCATTCTGATATCGATGCCCCGGATGAGCCGCTGTCACGGGTGATCGCAGATGCGGTAAGTAAAGGGGTTGTTGTTGTAAACTCTGCGGGCAATGCAGGAGACAAGCTATGGAGTATTACCGCTCCAGGATTGGTGGAGGATGTAATCACCGTTGGAGCGGCTACCTTGCCTACATTTGAGTCCATGCTCTTGTATCGTAATCACAGCATACGTCTTATTTCGGGGATGGGATCGCCTGATTTTCCGAAGGAAGGCTCGCCTGATCTGGTATTCATCGAGGGAAATAGTCCCAATGCAATCAAGCAAGAGCTTCATCAAGGGAAATTGCTTGTTGTCCAAACAACCAGTTCCGCTGCTTCATCTTATTACGAAGCAGCGTGTAACGCAGGAGCTAGCGGTATTCTATTCTATCAGAATGACAAGGTGGAGTGGGAGCCAGAGCTCAGAATTGATAGTAAAAATGATGACAGACTTATCCCAGCAGCCTCCATTTCTCCACAAGGAGCCTCTATGCTGAAGCAGGGCAAGTCATGGGCATGGCAGTGGGGAGAGGAACAAAGAAGTCGGATGTCTGCCATAAGTTCTCGTGGGCCTGCAGTTGGCACATGGCTGTTGAAGCCTGATCTAGTGGCACCTGGAATTAATGTGCGAAGCTCTGTGCCTCGTAACCAGATGGAGCAAGGATACGGGAATATGAGTGGGACGAGTATGGCTGCTCCTTATGTATCTGCCGCAGCGGCGGTTCTCCTGGAAGCACATCCGGAGTGGACGCCGGCCATGGTAAAATCAGCTTTGATGACATCAGCGGATAAACTTACTGATAACAATGGAGCAGAATATCCCTATCACGCGCAAGGATCAGGACTTGTGAATGTAGATAGAGCCATGGAGACAATTTCGTTTCTCCAACCGGCAGCTCTGTCTTACGGTGTTGTTGATCCGGATTCGTGTGATTTGATGAAAGAGCAGTCTCTTCAGTTAACGAATCGGTCTAATCATAAGATAACTTATCAAATTACGTTATCGTCTGAAGCGGGTAAGTGGGATATTTCATATCCTGCTTCCGTCACCGTACAGCCTGGTGAAACGGTACGTATTCCTGTGACATGGAATCTATCCACCCTACAGGAGACAGGAGTTCTTACAGGGTATTTACAGCTTATTCATGACACGGAAAAGCTTCGAGTGCCTATTCAATTGATTCGTGGAGCAAGTCAGTACCCGCTGCTGACGGGATGGTTCGCAAGTCATCAACTGCTCACGCCGAACGGGGATAAAAATAAATCTATTGAATTCCATTATTATCTGCCTGGTGATGCTGAACGGATGTTGATTACCGCAACTCGGATTGATAAACATAAAAAGAATCGTAAAGAATATCTGCTGCTCAATACAGTTAAACCTTCCAGCGGGCTGCATACGTATGAATGGAAGGGCACGGATGTATCCGGGCATAAGCTGCCTGACGGTTTATATAACCTAAAAAGTAAAGCTTTTGCTGATAGCCGCTCGGAGATAAAGGGCGATCAATTGATTTATATCGATCGAGAGGCCCCAACGGCAATATTTATGAAGGAAAAGGCCGAGCACGGTATTGTGCAAGGGACAATTCATGATATGATGCTGGAACTCGAGTATGCAGTGCGCCCTATGCTTCATTCGTCTGTTCATAATAAGCAAGCAGCTCTAATTAGCGTAAAATGGAGCACATCCAATACAGGAGCGTGGAAAGAGATGCGCTTCAATGAGGATAAACGGACTTTCTATATTTCATTTATCGGATCAAGAATGAGAAAAGGAACTCATGATATATTCATCCGCATGGAAGATGCAGCTGGGAATGCACAGATTCAAAAAACACAAGTGAAGTTATAGCAGAAGCGGGGGGTTACCCCGCTTTTGTTTTATTTGCGTGGAATAATTTTCATGTTCAAGATGAGGTAGAAGATAATTCATAGAATGTTACGGATGCAATCTCATTTTAGCAAGTAATTATGATAGGATAGAGGAGCAGTAAAAAGCAATGTGGGGAAATGTTCCACGTGAAACAGGTGTAATGATAACGATGTTTATATGTAATGGTGTTGTTTAAAATATAAGTTTAGTATAGTGAAAGAAATCTGTAGAAGTTTTTCTTACACGGATACACAAAAAGGCAGGAAAAAGGCACAAGCTTGGAGAATACATAAGGCAGAGCGTATAATTTTGTCGAAGGAAAGAAATGGTTTGAATCAGATGCCCTGTTGAACATTGTCGCAAAGGATGTAAAGCAATCGGAATTCGCGAAGAGTAGCGGGGATCGTGACCGATTTGCCGTCTTGAACGATATAGGGCGAAGATCAAGAATGGAGCAGAGCACTGCCGCTTCTTCATGTGCCTGGCATTATTTTGAAGTTAGGTGGTATTATACGGAAATGAAAGAACAACTGTCTCGGTTATTCGGTTTTGCGGAGCGTCAATCGCTGGATGAAGTAAAACAGCTTCCGGTGAATGAGATTGTCAGCAGTCCCTATCAGCCTCGTACTATATTCGATGATGAGCGTATTGATGAACTGTGTCAGACGATCAAAACGCACGGTGTTATTCAGCCGATCGTTGTCCGCCAGCGAAACGGGCAATTTGAAATCATTGCCGGAGAGCGCCGTTGGCGTGCTGTCAAGAAGTTGGGTTTGGATACGATCCCGGGCATCGTTAGAGAAATAAATGATGCTCAAGCGGCATCCATTGCCCTAATCGAGAATTTGCAGCGTGAGGGACTTACAGCGATTGAAGAAGCATATGCTTATCAGAAGCTGATTGATTTGCATGATTTGACGCAAGAAAGCTTAGCTCAACGACTAGGCAAGAGCCAGTCTACAATTGCAAATAAAATTCGCTTGTTAAATCTACCGGATGCAGTGAAGCAGGCTTTAATGGGACGTAAGATTACAGAGCGACATGCAAGAGCATTGCTTGGACTCGAATCTGAGAACCTGCAGCTCAAGCTGCTTGAGGAAATTATCGCAAAAGAATTAAATGTGAAGCAGACGGAAGCACGGGTCGCATTTTATAAAGAGGTTCACAAAGCTAAGAAATCGAAGCGTATCTCCTATACGAAGGATGTGCGACTTGCACTCAATACGATTCGTCAATCCATTGATCTTGTGACGGGTTCCGGTCTAAAAATTAAGACAGATGAACATGATCACGAGGATCATTATGAAATTGTCATCAAAATACCGAAAAGGTAGGTCAAATCTCACACCTTTTTAACAACCTGAATAGTTGATCCACCTAATTATCGGTTGATTCGAGCCTAATCGTTGTACCTTATATGTCGTACAGCGAGATTGTTGTCATGCGTAGTGCTTATATGTGCAGCGGCAGGCAAGAGGCCGCTCTTTTCTGTTTTTGTAGTCGTTAGCGGTTATTGTTACAGCTAGAAACGCAAAAGAAACAACATTGGGGTGAAGAGGAATGGCTAAGGTCATTGCCATTACCAACCAGAAGGGCGGCGTCGGCAAGACAACGACGACGGTAAATTTGGGTGCAGGTTTGGCGTTATTAGGGAAGCGAGTGCTGCTTGTTGATATTGATCCACAAGGCAACACTACAAGCGGAATTGGGATTAACAAGGCAGACGTGACCAATTGTATTTATGATGTGATTATTAATGATGTTCATCCAAAGGACGCAACGATCCCGACCATGGTCGAAGGTCTGCACATTATTCCGGCAACAATACAGTTGGCGGGTGCTGAGATCGAATTGGTTCCGACGATATCGCGTGAGGTGCGATTGAAGAAGTCGCTTCAGCTTGTAGCACATTTATACGATTATATATTAATTGATTGTCCGCCTTCACTTGGTATATTGACAATCAACTCCTTGACTGCATCTCATTCGGTCATTATCCCAATTCAATGTGAGTACTATGCATTGGAGGGACTCAGCCAACTACTGAATACAGTCAGACTCGTTCAGAAGCATTTGAATACCTCACTGCAAATTGAAGGTGTTCTCCTAACGATGCTTGATGCGCGTACAAATTTAGGGATTCAAGTCATCGACGAGGTTAAGAAGTATTTTCAGCAGAAAGTATATACAACGATTATTCCTCGAAACATACGCCTTAGTGAGGCACCATCACATGGTCAATCCATTATGACCTATGATCCGAAATCGAAAGGTGCGGAAGTATACTTGGAACTTGCGAAGGAAGTGATTTCGTATGAGTAAGCGATTAGGACGTGGATTAGACGCCCTTATTCCGTCACTATCCGTCAATGATGACGACAAGGTGGTAGAATTATCCCTACAGCAGTTGCGTCCCAATCCATATCAGCCGCGAAAGCATTTTGATGAGCAGTCCATTCAGGAACTTGCAGAGTCGATCAAGCAGCACGGTGTCATTCAGCCAATTATTGTGCGGAGTGTATTAAAAGGATATGAGATTATTGCTGGTGAACGCCGCTATCGTGCTTCTCAGCAATTGGGCTTGCTGAATATCCCAGCTGTTGTGCGTAATTTTTCCGATCAGCAGGTCATGGAAATTGCCCTGATTGAAAATTTACAACGTGAAAATTTGAATGCTATTGAATTGGCCGTTGCCTACCAAGCACTAATGGATCAGTTCTCCTTAACGCAAGAAGAGCTATCTGTTAAGGTTGGAAAGTCACGCTCACATATTGCAAACTTCTTACGGTTATTACAGCTTCCTGAGGAAGTTAAGGACTGTGTTTCACGTGGAACACTATCAATGGGACATGCACGTGCAATTGTAGGGGTCAAGGATGAGGCAAAAGTAAAACAGTTGGCTAAAGACTCTATAAATCAAGGATGGAGTGTTCGCCAGTTGGAGGAAGCAATCCAACAAATGAACAAAAAAGGAAAGCCAGTTGATAAAGCAAAGCCTATCCGTAAAGATCCATATTTAGATGAGTTGGAAGAAAGCCTACGAGAAAGGTTCCGCACAACGGTAAAAATTAAGCAAAGTAAAGATAAAGGGAAAATCGAAATTTCTTACTTTAACAAGCAGGATTTGGAGCGATTGCTCGAAATGCTTCAAACGTTGTCGGTTGAATGAAGCCATAGCAATAATTTGAACAAGAACTGGCATTCTTGGTTGTTATCCAAAGCAAGAAGGATTACACGAGGGATGCCAGTTTTTGCATTGAGGGTATACATATAATCACTTGATAAGAAACGAATAGCAATTGCTTGAACCTATTTTTTTAATTTACAAAATATTGAAGTAAAAGGTTACAATTTTGTTGTCTCTTATACCGCTTGGATCATGATATAACTAAATATAGATATGGGGCAAAGAGCATATTTTTGACTATGAATAGATTCTCTATTTTTGGGAACAGCTTCTCGAACTAGAAAGCTTGAATTGGTTGATATAAAGCTGATGCTTTGTAAGTTCGATATATAGAGAATAGTAGGTAAGATGTGTTGTATGAGTCCGTTAAAAAAATTTATAATAAGAATGGACACGATGCCCCTAGAAAGATACGAATCCTCATTCAGCCAGCCATATTCAGGGCTGTCCGATATTAATAGCAAGCCATCTTGCAGACGATAAAGGAATAGATGGGGAAACAAGGGTGAGAAAGTTCGTGCCAATGAGGTACGGGACACGTTATAGGCAGGAGAGAACAGAGACTTATGATGAATGAATTGCAGAATGATTGGTTGCCGCTCATTGCCGCTGGCATCGGTGTATTACTATTGTTGTTACTTATTATTGTTCTTCTCCAGGGTTCACAGATTCGTAAGCTTCGCCGTAAATACGAAGCCATTATGGGAGAAAGCGGTATTGAGAGCTTGGATGTTGTATTGTCCAGCATGCATGAGGATATTGCACATCTGCAAGGCATGACGGAACATCATCATGTTGAAATGGAACAGACCAAAAAAGCTCTGAAAAAAATGAAATCCCACGTCGGCATTCAGCGTTACAACGCCTTTGCAGAGCGCGGGAGTGATCTTAGCTTCTCGATTGCATGGTTAAATGAGGAGCAGGACGGAGTTGTCATTACAAGCATTCACGGACGGGAACATTCTTATGTATATGCGAAGCCCGTTGAGAAGGGACAGTCGACTTATTCTTTGTCTCCTGAGGAGAAAAAAGCAATCGAAATCGCGGAGGCAAAATAAAAATAATGTTCCCGATTACGGACGATAGGATAGGGCAGTCAGCGACTGTTCGATCGTATCTGCGATCACATCGGCCATTCCCATAACTAAATGAAGTCTAGTATTTTGTAATACGAAATATTCCATGAAGCCTCCGACGTTGACAATGCCTGTAATGTGCATATCTCCGATCGGGGGCAGTTGTTTATTTACCCCAGCGCCGGGGCGAACCGGCCCCTCGACGACCTGAACGGATCCTACGCTGCTGCTCTGGCCAAGACACGCATCTACTGCAATAATGAAGGTATGAGGATCGCTCGCTTGCAGTGAATCTATCGTTTCTTGCAAATTCATGGCATGCACGGGTTGATGGAGTGTACCAAGCACTCGAAAGTCTTGCGAACATAATTGTGATAGACGTGTTCCAACAAGCGGTCCAAGGCAATCTCCTGTTGAGCGGTCAGTTCCAATACATATGACTGTCGTCGACTGATTGGGAGCGCGCATTTGCAAATGTTGTTGGCAGGAGTGGATTAAGGAAGATCGTGCGTTAGGTGCATCATAAGCCACTTTACAAGGATGGCATTCATCAGATGTCGGGCGTTTGAACAAAGGAAATGTCATCTCAAGCAGCCTCCGTTTTCTACTAAAGGTTAGTATCTAGTATATGGAAGCGAGAATATTTTTATACTTCGACGAAAATAAGCATCCTATTTTATAATAAGTTTCCTAACACTTATCATATTGATAATGACAGAGGGGGAATGATCATGTTATGGGCCGCAGAGGCAAATAACCCTGAGAACGTTACCGACAATATTGAAGAGACGCTGTCGGTATTCGAGAAGTGGCAGCAAGGAATATGGAACTGGTTGACTGATATGGCAACTTGGGAAATGCTTTTCGTGAAATGCATAAAAATCGTACTGATTATTTTAGTAACGAGAATTGTGATTCGAATCGTTCATCGGATGATTAATCATGCGATTGTGAAACAGGAAAAGTCCCGTATTAACGGGAATCCAAGACGGCTTGTAACCGTAGGCAAGTTGCTCAAGAATATGACGTCGCTAGCGATGAATTTCATCATGATTCTTGTTGTCTTATCGGAATTCAATGTAAATCTGGCGCCGCTCTTAGCGGGTGCGGGGGTTGTCGGCTTAGCAATCGGTTTTGGTGCTCAAAGCTTAGTGAAGGACGTCATGACCGGATTCTTTATTATTTTGGAGGATCATTTTGCAGTAGGGGATGTCATTAAGGTGGGTTCGTTCCAAGGAACGGTTGAGATGATCGGGCTGCGATCGACGCGGATCCATAGCTGGACAGGAGAAGTTCATGTTATCCCGAATGGTAGTATTACAGAGGTAACAAACTATTCACTGAACAATTCAATTGCAGTAGTTGATGTATCCATTGCTTATGAGGAAAATGTAGACAAGGCGATTCAGGTGATGAATCAGACTTTGGAAGGATTGCCTGAACGCAATGAAAATGTAGTGAAGACGCCACAAGTACTCGGTGTCCAAACGCTTGGGCCTTCTGAAGTAACCATTCGCGTGATTGCAGAATGCCGTCCATTCACACAATCGGGAGTTGTTCGCGAGATAAATGCTGAGATGAAGCGGGCGTTAGAGCAGGAAGGCATTGAAATTCCGTATCCACGACTCGTAACGTATCAGCGAACAGAACAAGGGGGGAGTTATTGATGGAACGTAAAGTCTTCGCACTGGGTGATATCGTTCAAATGAAAAAGCCTCATCCTTGCGGCACGAACGAAATGGAAATCATCCGAATGGGTATGGATATCCGCATTAAGTGTGTAGGATGCAAGCATAGTGTACTCGTCCCGCGAGCGAAGTTCGAGAAGAGCATGAAAAAGGTGCTCCGTTCTGCCCAGCCTGACTCAGAGTAAAAAGCAAAATTGTAAAAAATATGTTGCAATAAAGTGAGTAGTATGGTAAGATAACTCTTGCTATGGAAAGGTACCCAAGAGGTCCAAGGGGGCTGACTCGAAATCAGCTAGGCGTCGCAAGGCGTGCGTGGGTTCGAATCCCACCCTTTCCGCCACTTATTGTATAGAACAACTCCGAAGCTGAGGCTTCGGAGTTTTTTTGCATATTAGCTGATTATGCTGCTGTTGCTGCCAAGGAAAATAAAAGAAGGGACTTCGCCTGGCGAAATCCCTTCCTGGTTGACGGTGCTTATTCGACTTCTATCTTCACAATGTTAGATGGCTCAGGTTTCCTATCATATGGAACCGTATAAAGGATTCCATATTACGATAAGTGTGTTACAGACAAATGCTCTACAGCACAACCCCTCGCTTCCCTTATTTCGTAAAGTTAAATGTCTCCACTAGGCTTCTTTGCTCCATTGTTCAACGGAACCCACCTCGCTTCGCACCGTCAGTTGTTATTATGGATTATTATTAAATTTCTATGCGTGACTCGGCATAAAACGTGCAGGTATATGTGTTTATATAAGGGTGTAAAGACATATAGAAAAGGGACTTCGCTTGCGCGAAATCCCTTCCTGGTTGACGGTGCTTAATTGACCTCAATCTTCACAATATTAGATGGCTCAGGCTTCCTACAGCATATGGATACTTATGCAGTAATCCATATTACGATAAGTGTGTTGCAGACAAATGGTCTTTAGCACAACCCCTCGCTTCTCTTATGTCGTAAAGTTAAATGTCTCCACTAGGCTTCTTTGCTCCATTGTTCAACGGAACCCACCTCGCTTCGCACCGTCAGTTGTTATTATGGATCATAATCGCTGTTTTATACGTCGGTACTTTAAAAAAGAGAACGACCATAATCAGTGCGTCAAGGCATGGGATTTCTTTTTCCACTTGCGGTCTTTGTTCGTCGTTTCAGGGAATGTATCTCCCCTTTTCAACTTAATTTGTTTTGGATTTTGAATCTCGGTATGGAAACTTCTTTCACCAACCTCCATATAGATGGCATCATTTGGCGCCTTGTCTCCAGGTTCGAATTCTGTACGCTCACCCATCGTGTAACCTCCTGTATGCTTGTCGTATAGATGCAGAAGCGTAACGAGATCGCTTGCCTCTGTAGTGTGTGCGTGCAGATTCCCAATCATGAATGGAGAAAAGTGTTTGCTCTTGGAAAAAAGAGTTTTTCTTGCATGTCAGGATTCATTTTGGTACACTAGTTTAGTGCGAGTTTTCTCGCTCCTTGCTTCTGACAAGATCAGAGGCCTGAAGTCCATAAGGAGGTGAACGTGAAATGCGCAAATACGAATTGATGTACATCATTCGTCCTGACGTAGAGCAAGAAGCTGTTCAAGCAGCAGTCGAAAAATTCCAAGGCGTTATCTCTAACGGCGGTGGAGAAATTACGAAGCACGATGTGATGGGTAAGCGCCGTCTTGCTTACGAAATCAAGAAGTTCCGCGATGGCGTGTACGTTCTCGTGAACTTTACTGCAGAACCTGCAGTAGTAGCGGAGTTGGATCGTCAACTGAAAATTGCTGACGAAATCATCCGTCATCTTGTCGTTAGCGACGTGGCTTAATAGCCAAAACAATCGTAAATTCGTAAAGGATACGTCGAAGGAGGGGATAGCATGTTGAATCGCGTGATATTGATAGGACGTCTTACACGGGACCCAGAATTGCGCTACACTTCATCTGGAGTGGCAGTGACACAGTTTACGTTAGCGGTTGATCGACCGTTCTCGAGTCAAGGAGGGGAACGTGAAGCGGACTTTATTCCAGTCGTTACTTGGCGGCAGTTGGCGGAAACATGTGCAAATTATTTGCGCAAGGGTCGGCTTACAGCAGTAGAAGGACGCATTCAAGTGCGCAACTATGACAATAACGAAGGTAAGCGTGTATACGTGACTGAAATTATTGCAGATAATGTGCGTTTCTTGGAATCGAACCGTGACAACGGGGGAACACGTGATGATATGGGCAGTAATTACGGTGCACCAGCGCCGCAGTACAATGCTCCAGCACGTGGTGGGAATTCCAATTCTCGCGGACAAGCAGCGGCGGATCCTTTCTCTGATGACGGCAGACCTATCGACATTTCCGATGATGATTTGCCATTCTAAAACGGAAAGGACTGAATTGAATGAGCTTCAAGCAAAATGAAGGCGGCGAAGGCCGTAAATTCGGTGGCCGTAGAGGCCGTAACAAGCGCCGTAAAGTGTGCTTCTTCACAGTGAATAAAATCACTCACATTGATTATAAAGACATCGACCTGTTGAAGAAATTCATCAGCGAGCGCGGCAAAATCTTGCCACGCCGTGTAACAGGTACAAGCGCGAAGTACCAACGTGCTTTGACGATCGCTGTTAAACGCGCTCGCCAAGTAGCATTGCTTCCATACACTACAGAGTAATGCAGGTACAAAAAAGACAGCTGATATTAATCAGCTGTCTTTTTTCATTATATAAAGGTAAAACGGGAATATATTTTCAGCTTTTTGCCTGATCATACATTAACTACGCATGCTTTATCTTATTATCATTACATCCTTATCTCCTTTTACCTAGCGGAGGAGAATCACCGCCTTATGTCCAGTTCCATTTCCGTCTTGGGGCTGATTTTTCCGGATTTTTTGGATGGTACAATAGCTAGTAATGACGTAAGAAAATGGGTGCGGGGGGTAATGCAATGAGATGGCATGAACGTTTCAGTAAGCGCTGGCATGGACAAGAAATCGACTATCAATGGCCGTCCCCGCAGGTTCCGATTATTAGCATTCGAAGCAGCGGCGCCAGTCGAGTGGGCCGACACAGCAAAGTTGCAATTGGTCTTATTGCAATCGGAGATATCGCCATCGGACTAATTGCTGGGGGGATGATTAGTGTCGGCGTGCTCGCTTTTGGCGCTATTTCCTTGGGACTGCTGGCAGCAGCTGGGGCCATTGCATTTAGTGATTGCTTTTCGGTAGGGGCGATTGCCGTAAGTGACTGGCTGTCCATTGGGGCGATTGCGATAAGCAGCATGTTATCCATTGGAGCTATCGCTATGAGCCATTTGGCGTTAGGGGTCATCGCGATGGGTCAATATGCGTATGGAATCATTGCGATTGGCAATCACGGATTCGGACTTATTCCTTTAACCTTGGATGTCATACGCTGGGTGAGAAGCTGGTTCGGCTAATCGGATATTTTGTCATATTTTGTGCGAAATCCGCCCATTTTTGGGCGGTTTTTTGGTACTTTTGTCAAATTAGTGATCTGGATCATGAAATCTGTATTTTCCTTTTTGATCGTTTGCATGTAAAATAAAAATATTGTTTCATGCATAATCATCAAAGAAACATACCAAAGAGGGTTCGGATTACCGGTCGTAACATACAGATAAAAACGACCGTGCATGCTCATCCTATATCTGATACAGCTTTCCCCCACAGGGAGAATCGCATACTCCTTTCATGGGTTGAGAAGCTGTGGAAGTGATGAATGTGAGCACGGCAATTTCAATGCAATGAGAACACTCTAGGCATTCTAGGGGAATAGGAAATGCGGGTATAGGAAATTCGTGTCGTTGGCAAATGGGGCGGGTATCCTTGTGAAAGACGAAGCGGATGCGATGTGCTGCCAATTTGGAAATACAGGGGACCGAAGCCCTATACACATGAGGAATTTGGAATACTGTATGCGTGTCAGGCGATCATGGATGAACACAGGTGGCTTTGTTACGCAACATTTTGTTTTCCATTAGGGGAATGTGGATAGTGTCATTGAGCTTGAGAAGTTACTGTCCTAGTGGACAAAAAATACTTCTCGAGTTAATGAAGTGAGAAGTGTCGGTTGAATTGGGATTGGATTGAATGCATCACATAAAGGAAGAAGAGGATCTGGAATGAAAAAATATAAAAAATGGGGAATCGCACTTGCCATTATTGCGATTGTCGGCATAAGCGGATTTATTTTCCGCAAGCAGCTCGCGGTTCTGGCTTTCGATATGTTCTTATCCGGACATGTTGAAGAGACGCTTGATAAGTCATATAAGCCAATTGAAGGCAAAGAAGAAGTTATTCGCAAAGTAACGGAGCCATTCTCGGTACTACTGCTGGGGGTCGACCAGCGAGGCAAGGAAATTGGACGTTCTGATACGATTATATATTCTGTAGTTCGACCACAAGATAATAAGGTGCTGTTGTTGTCGATTCCGCGTGATACGTACACGGAAATCATCGGCAAGGGATTCGAAACGAAGCTCAATCACGCTTATGCCTACGGCGGTGCGAAGATGAGCATGGAGTCAGTAGATAATCTGCTTAAGCATAAGGTTGACCATTATGCAACGATTAACTTCGAGGGATTAAAGGATGTTGTCAATGCATTAGACGGTGTGAAGCTGCCGATTACGAAGCCGATTGTCAACAAGGATCCAGACCACGAGAAGTTCCGGATTGAGCCGAACAAGCCAATTTATGATGGTCAAGAAGCATTGTACTTCGTACGCTACCGTGAAGATTCAGATATGAACCGTACGATGCGCCATCGAATCTTCTTGAATGCCGTTATGCAGCGTACCATTGAAATGGACAAAATCGGACGCATTCCAGAGCTTATTGAAATTATGGGTGAGAATTTTACAACGGATATGCGACCAAAGTATATGATTGATTTGGCCAAGACAATGTTCACGAATGACGGAATACCAAGCATTAGCAGCTATATGCTGCACGGCGATGGCAAGATGATCGGCAATGGCTGGTACTATATGGTGAAGGACGAGGATCTGGATTATATCAAGTCCTTGCTGGATAACTGGCTGGATCCAAAAACAACCAAAGAGAATTTGATGGAACCACGTGAAGTAAAAGAAGATTAAAGAACGGAACGCAGTGGAATAAAAGCAAAAAGTCAGTCGTATTTTTTACGGCTGGCTTTTTGTTTTTGTATGCCTAAATGTGTTAATTTAGTGTTAAGGAGTTACAGCGATCATCTCGCTGGAGTCGTTGAGGAGGAGACCAAACGGATGAACATTGCTTTTTTCTTAACACCGAAACATGAGGTTGTCAGTCTAACACTGAACACAACATTGAGACAAACACTAGAACGTATGGAATTTCATCGGTATACGGCCGTTCCCATTTTGAACGATGATGGGGAATATGTCGGGACGGTTACTGAAGGGGATTTATTGTGGCACATGAAAAACTCAAATGGCGCAATTACGTTTGAGAACGCTTCAAAATTCATGCTGAAAGATGTATCGCTGAATATGCACAATAAATCTGTTCGGATTGACTCCAACATGGGGGACTTAATCAACTTAGCCAAAGTCCAAAACTTTGTCCCCGTAGTGGACGACATGAACCGCTTCATTGGCATTGTAAGGCGGAGTCAAATTATAGAATATTGCGAGCAGTTCGCTACCAAAGCTATGGACGTGCGGTAAATATGGTATAATGGAAAATGACGCCCTTTCCATAATTATGGAAGATAAAGGGGTATACCCGTACGGTAAGCGGGCTCTGAATAACATTCAGGGGAAAAAGATTGAATGCGCAAGAGGTGAACGAATTGAAAAACCGCTGGTCATCGTCGTTATTATGGGCGATTGTAGCGCTCGTATTGTTATTATCCATATTGCAGCCGATACAGGTGTTGACGATGAGTTTTATGGCGGTTCCATTTGTGATGCTGTACGCAACACAGTCTAGGCAGGGGTTCGCACTCATCACAGCTGCCGTACTTGCCATTGTATATGTATTGATGGGCAAAGCGGGCATTTATGTAGCTGTTTCTGCCTTGTATTTTATTATTCCGGGCATTGTCATTGGACAAATGTTTAAAGGCAGGAAACCAGCACTTTCTGTATTTGTTGCAGGTACCGTGACATTTCTTATCGAGTCCCTTGTCCTCTTTGTCGTTGCGAAGTGGGTTCTGGACTTCAATGTGTATGAATTCGTAATTGAAATGCTGAACTACGGGATGGTGGGTGTAGAACAGTCCGCGTTATTCCCGACACAAGTGACGGCGGAAATGAAGCAGCAATTCGCGCTTCTCATGAGTAAGATGGTTCCATTCATGATGATTGTGAGCGCGCTGTATATGGGAACAATTACGTATGCCATCAGCCGCAGATTGCTAACTGCGCAAGGGCATGATGTTCAAAAAATGAAGCCAGTACACCAATGGATGCTTCCCAAGTCCCTAGTAGTATACTATTTCATCGTTGTGATTCTCGACTTTGTTGGCCCGAAATCAACGGACAGCTTTCTAACGATGATTTTATTGAATTTGGCACCACTTTTGCAGTTGGCATTCGTGGTGCAGGGAATTGCTTTCCTTTTCTTCTTTGCACATATGAGGAAATGGGGCAAGGTGCTGCCGATTGTCATTACAATAGCTGCATTGTTCATTCCGCTGCTCTATTCACTACTTCGAATCGTAGGATTGGTGGATCTCGTACTTCCTCTGCGGAAGTTCATGTCCAAACCAAAAGTATAGGGTGAGAAGGCATGCCTAAACTATTGTTTCAACGTTGGTATACGAAACATACAAGCTGGACATTCGTTGTACTGATCGCCATGAGCCTGGTGCTCACCTGGTTCAATTGGGGAGTAGGCGTATTGGCATGGCTCTGTATTGCAGCGCTCGCAGTTGCATCGTTCACGGCAGAGCGCAAATTCCGGGAAGAGACGGAGTCGTATTTATCGACGCTTGGATTGCGGGTAAAACGGGCTGGGGAAGAGGCAATCGTTGATCTGCCGTATGGTATCCTCCTATATCGTGAAGATCGTGTCATTGAGTGGCATAACCCTTATGTCTCTCAATTAACCGGTCAGGATGGGCTAGTCGGCGAGGAATTGACAGACATCTTTCCGCAGCTTCATATGGGAAAAGAGAAGGATCGTTCCGCAGAGTTGTTCATCGGCGGGCGAATCGTACATGCAGATATTGTTCCAGAGGAGCGGGTTGTTTACTTCACGGACATTACTGACTTGTGGAGCCTGCGCAAGCGTTATGACGAGGAGCGTATTGCGGTCGGCGTTGTCGTAATGGATAACTTGGAGGAGTCCACACAAGGACTGGACGATCAGCAGCGAGCGGCTCTGCTCGCCCGAGTGAACGGTCAAATTACGTCATGGGCAGGTGAGCATGGCGTGCTGATGAAGCGTCTATCCTCTGATCGCCATTTTATGATCATGGATGTGCAGACGCTCAAGGCGCTGGAACAGACGAGATTTGTCATACTTGATGAGGTTCGGGAAACGACGCTGGACAACAAGCTCCCAGTGACGCTGAGTATGGGAATAGCAGCAGGTGCTGACAGCATTCCAGAGCTTGGGCAGCTTTCCCAATCTAGCTTGGATATCGCATTGGGCCGTGGAGGAGATCAGGTGGCGGTTCGTATGGGCCAGCGTCTATCGTTCTACGGTGGTAAGTCGAATGCGGTGGAAAAGCGGACACGCGTCCGTGCCCGTGTTATTGCTCATGCACTTCGGGACTTCATTAAGCAGAGCGATGCTGTTTTCATTATGGGACACAAAAATCCAGATACGGATTCGATTGGATCATCGATTGGAGTGCTGAACGCATGTCGCATGCTTGGGGTTGAAGCCTATATTGTGCTGGAAGAGAGCAATCCGTCGATTGATCGTCTAGTTGATTATTTGAAGAAGGACGAAATTCTATGGTCGAGGTTTATTTCTCGAGCGGAAGCTATAGAAATGATTACGGAAGCTAGTCTCTTGGTTGTATGTGACACGCACAAAGCTTCTATGGTGGAAGAGCCGCGCTTGCTTCAATCGGATCGGATTGTCATCATTGATCATCATCGCCGAGGTGAAGAGTTTATAAATGACGCGGTTCTCGTTTATTTGGAGCCGTACGCGTCATCTACGGCAGAGCTTGTTACTGAGCTGCTGCAATATATCCATAATCGAATTAATCTGAGCATGCTGGAGGCAACGGCGTTGTTGGCGGGGATCACTGTGGATACGAAATATTTCACGCTGCGAACAGGCTCGCGCACATTCGATGCAGCAAGCTTCCTGCGCAGACAGGGAGCGGATCCACTGCTCATCCAGCGAATTTTGAAGGAAGATCTGGATGAGTATATTCAGAAGGCGGAAGTTATCCGCCATGCACAGATGCTTTATGGGCATATTGCGGTTGCGGTTACAGAACCGGGACGAAAATTTTCTCAGTTGCTCATTGCACAGGTAGCTGATACGCTATTAAATATGACCGATGTTCTCGCTTCGTTCGTAATCAGCGAGCGACATGACGGACTCATCGGGATTAGCGCGCGCTCGTTGGGCCAGATGAATGTGCAGGTTGTTATGGAACAGCTGGGCGGCGGTGGTCATTTAACCAATGCCGCGGCACAATTGCAAGGTACGCTGGTTGAGGCAGAAGCGAAGCTAAAGCGCGTGCTGGAAGAAATCGACGCAGAAGAGGGGTTGTTCGAATGAAAGTCATCTTGTTGCAGGATGTAAAAGGACAAGGCAAGAAAGGACAAGTCAAAGAGGTTTCCGAAGGGTACGCTCAAAATTTCCTTATCAAGCAGGGACTGGCTCGTCCGGCGACGGACGGCAATCTGAAGACCCTGGATCAACAGAAGAAGTCTGAAGAGAAGCGTAAGGAACAAGAAAAGATCGATGCGGAAGTGCTTGCAGAGAAGCTGGGTGAAACAACGGTTGAACTAAAGGCAAAGGCTGGTGAGGGCGGTCGTCTGTTCGGCGCAATCACATCAAAGCAAATTGCCGAAGCTCTTGCAGGCATGAAGATCAAAATAGATAAGCGTAAAATCGAACTGCATGACCCGATTCGTACGCTTGGATTTACGAATGTAGCCGTGAAGCTGCATCCTGAAGTCAAGGCGACGATGA
This sequence comes from Paenibacillus sp. S-12, assembly GCF_030363895.1. Taxonomy (NCBI): domain Bacteria; kingdom Bacillati; phylum Bacillota; class Bacilli; order Caryophanales; family Paenibacillaceae; genus Paenibacillus; species Paenibacillus sp. S-12. Next base: position 379,998 of record NZ_JASIUF010000022.1, on the reverse strand, counting down.
AGGTGCACGTAACGGAGGAATAGAATGAATGAGATGTATGTCGATCGTGTTCCGCCGCAGAACCTAGAGGCTGAGCAAGCCGTTCTCGGTGCGATATTGCTGCAGTCCGAGGCGTTGATTACATCGATGGAACGGATTCAGTCCGAGGACTTCTATAATCCGGCCCATCAGATGATCTATGAGGCCATGATCGAGCTGGGGGAAGACAACCAGCCGATTGACCTCGTGACGCTTACGGCAAAGCTGAAGGATAAGCAGCAGTTGGAAGACGTCGGCAGCGTGTCCTATTTGACGAAGCTGGCCAATGCGGTGCCGACTGCAGCCAACGTTGATTATTACGCGCAAATTATTGAAGAAAAATCAATGATGCGACGTCTCATCCGAACCGCCACTCAAATCGCTAGTGAAGGATATACAGGCGGTGAGGATGTCTCTGGACTGCTTAGCGATGCGGAACGACGTATCTTGGAAATTTCGAACCGCCGCTCTTCGAGCGGCTTTATCGCGATTAAAGATGTGTTGATGGAAGTCTATGATAAAGTAGAAACGCTAAGCCAGCAAACAGGCGGCGGAACGACAGGAATCCCGTCAGGCTTCCCAGATTTGGATAAGATGACGTCAGGCTTCCAGCGCAGTGACCTTGTCATTGTGGCGGCCCGCCCTTCTGTCGGCAAGACAGCCTTCGCTTTGAATGTTGCCCAGAATGTTGGGGTTCGCGCGAAGGAGACGGTAGCCATTTTCAGTCTCGAGATGTCTGCGGCACAGCTTGTTCAGCGTATGGTCTGTGCCGAGTCCAATGTCGATGCAGGACGGCTCCGTACAGGGGCGCTTGAGGATGACGATTGGGAGAAGCTGACGATGTCCATCGCAGCCTTGTCCGAGGCAGAGGTCTACATTGATGATACGCCGGGAATTACGGTAGCGGATATTCGTGCTAAGTGCAGACGCCTTAAGAAAGAACGCGGTCTCGGCATGATTCTTATCGATTACTTGCAGCTGATTCAAGGACGCGGTAAGCCTGGCGAGAACCGCCAGCAGGAAGTATCTGAGATTTCCCGTACCTTGAAGCAGATTGCGCGTGAGCTAGAAGTTCCCGTTATTGCCTTGTCCCAGCTTAGCCGGGGCGTAGAGCAGCGGCAGGATAAGCGTCCGATGATGTCCGACCTTCGGGAATCGGGTTCCATCGAGCAGGATGCCGATATCGTAGCCTTCCTGTACCGTGATGATTACTACAATCAGGATACGGAGAAAAAAAATATTATTGAAATTATTATTGCCAAGCAGCGGAATGGCCCAGTAGGGACGGTGGAGTTGGTGTTTTTGAAGAACTTCAACAAATTCGTCAGCTACGAAAGGAATCATCAGGACGCTCCTGCGGGATAATAAGCGTAAAAGAAAGCGAACGTTGTTTTCCGAACATTTGGTTAAGGTCGGATATCAACGTTCGCTTTTCGTTGACTTTGCACTATTTGACTGATAAACTAGGTATGCTGCTTGGAGCGAACGCTTGAAAGAGCAGTGAATAACGGTGTGTAAACACCCGACGGGGGTATGAAAATGTCTACAGTAGTCGTCGTAGGAACCCAATGGGGAGACGAGGGAAAAGGGAAAATCACTGATTTCCTCGCCGAAAGCGCCGACGTGGTTGCGCGTTATCAAGGTGGTAACAATGCGGGACACACGATTTTGATTGATAACAAGAAATATAAGCTGAGCCTGATTCCATCCGGCATATTCTACACAGACAAAATTTGTGTAATCGGTAATGGTATGGTCATCAATCCAAAGGCACTAATCCAAGAAATTGAATATATTCACGAAAATGGCTTCTCTACCGATAATCTTCGCATCAGTGATCGTGCGCATGTCATCATGCCGTATCATATGGTGCTGGACGGCTTGGAAGAAGAGCGAAAAGGCCCGAACAAGATCGGGACGACCCGCAAAGGGATCGGCCCTTGTTATATGGATAAAGCAGCTCGGAACGGTATTCGTATTGTCGACTTGCTCGACAAGGATGTATTTGAGAAGAAATTCCGCCACTTGGCAAATGAGAAGAACGAGTTAATCAGAATGTACGGCGGCGAAGAGCTGGATATCGAAGCTACGCTGCAGGAATACTACGAATACGCAGAGTTCATTCGCAAGTATGTGGTTGATACTTCGGTTGTGCTTAATGATGCAATCGATGGCGGCAAGAAGGTATTGTTCGAAGGTGCGCAGGGCGTTATGCTCGATATCGACCAAGGTACTTATCCGTTCGTTACTTCTTCGAACCCAACAGCTGGCGGTGTCTGCATCGGTTCCGGTGTCGGCCCGTCCAAAATTGAAGAGGTTATCGGTGTAGCGAAGGCTTATACAACTCGTGTAGGCGACGGCCCATTCCCTACAGAGCTGAACAATGAAACAGGCGACTTCATCCGTGAAGCAGGCCATGAGTACGGTACAGTTACGGGCCGTGCGCGTCGCGTTGGTTGGTTTGACAGTGTTGTCGTACGTCATGCTCGCCGCGTAAGTGGGATTACAGGCTTGTCCCTGAACTCGCTAGACGTCTTGACCGGATTGGAAACTGTAAAGATCTGTACCGCTTATAAATGTGGAGATGAAATTATCGAACACTACCCAGCAAGCCTTGATATGCTTGCGAAGTGTGAGGCGATTTATGAAGAAATGCCAGGCTGGTCGGAAGATATCACAGGTTGCAAAACGCTTGATGAACTGCCTGAATCAACTCGCAACTATGTGAAGCGCGTATCGGAGCTCACAGGCATTCCGATCTCGATTTTCTCCGTTGGCCGCAACCGCGAGCAAACGAATCAAGTGCGTCCTATCTACCGTTAATTGCAAGCATGATATTGAAACGGAAACAAACGGCTTTTCCTTTGGGAGTAGCCGTTTTTTTTGTGCATATTTGGGCATACTAAGAAGTAAATGACTGTGAGCCGGTAAAGAGCCCAAATGCGAGATAGGGGAAAAAGAGTCGGGTTAGTGCTTCTATTTCTCTTAATACGCGTCTAGGAACGATGGAGGCATAGCGCCTGCCGCGTGGGACTAGGGCTGGCTAGGAGGTAGTATAGATGCGCTTAGTATGGCGTGTAATGCGAGTGGCAATGACAATATTAGTAGTTGGCATATTATCTAGCTTATTAACGATAGGGACAACAGCGATCGTAGTGGATCGATATATTCAAACTGCTCTGGATAAATTCCAGATTCCAGTAGAGCGGAAGCCTTTAACGTTAACCTCTATGTGGGGCGTGCTACTCGGTTCTGATACCCAAACAGCTAGTATTCAGAATAATATTCCGATAGGGAAGAGTCAGGGAGGCACGCTCAACAATAGTAGCGGTATGAACGAGCGTACGGACAATAACGGGCAGCAAGCGACCCAAAAAGGGCAGGGATCGAAGGAGGAGGATCACGGAACGTCCATTCCTTCGACTGATAAAACGAATGAAGGCGAGAGCGGCTCACATATGGCGCCTGATGGTTCTTTGCCGGTAATGGGAGGTATATCATCCGGTCAGGAATCAAAGGGACGAGAAGCGATTATAGTTCCGCCTGAATCGATATCGAAGAGCAAGGAAGAGTTGTCGAAGGAGAAGAAGGATCAAATTTTTGCGACCTTAATGAAGAAACTGCCTCAGGAGGATTGGCAGCGCATCTCCACATTGATGGAAGGCGGACTGACGTCCAGTGAGGTTATCGAGGTGGAGCAGATTCTGGCGAAGCATCTGAATGATGAGGAATATAAAGAGATGCGGGAATGGATGGTTGGAGAATCGAAGACAACGGATACAGCAAATACAGCAAATACGAAAGAGAGCAAAAACGAGGGAACAGGAACTCCGTAATCTTTATACGATGGAAAAAACCATGTAGGACAGCTATTGGTACGTTTTGAATAAACAGGGCAAATAGAGAAAATAATAAGCGCGGAATTGGCCATCTTTTCTTCGATGAGCACAATTCCGCGTTTTTGTGTGCAAAAGTAAGGGGTATCGAGGTGAGGAACGTCTATAAAGCGACGAATTCGGTCAAGTTGCAATGTACTTTCGACCTATGGTACATTAAAAAATGATGACAAAACATTAATTTTTTGTAACTTTTCAACTTTTCATAGAAAAAATCAAACTACGTATGAGAATATAGGCACTGTATTCGTAAAGGAGACCATCATGGAACGTTTCAACGGAAATCGTCGGGATGAGGATGAACAAATGGATAGCCGCAACCGATGGCAACAATGGACGGCTGCATGGCGGGAACGGTTAGCGATGAATCCTGCAACCCGATGGATGACAAAGGGAAAAAGAACAATTATTTTTGCAACTAGCGGCATGGCATTGGTCGCATCTGCGATATGGGGCGGCATTACATATGTAAAGGCTAATACGATAACTTTTTATCATGTATATCATCAGGATGAGCTATTGGGCACTGTGTCCAATCTTGGTGAAATAGAGCGCTTCTATACTGAGCGTTTGCAAAAAGAGCAGGCTAAATATCCGAATGCTCACATGAAGTTGAATCGGGAAGGGATCCGAACGATTGAGGATTCCGGCTTCAAGGCAGAGCCAACGACGTCAGCAACGCTCGACAAGCTCGATCAATTGACTACTGCTTATGCAGAAGGTGTGGAGCTGAATATCAATGGTAAGGCGATCGGCTATGTCAATGATGAGGCAACGGCTGATAAAGTATTGAAGCAAGTAAAGGCGAAGTATACGCCTTCGGCATCTAAAAAGGGCAATGCGAAGGAAGTTCGTGTACTGGCTGCGCCTATGCGCTCAGAAAAGGCAACGAAGGCGGTATCACGCCTTGAATCCGTCAGCTTCCGCGAGCGTGTCAGCACGGAAAATGCCAATATTAGCCCTAAGCAACTGTTAACACCAGAAGAGGCAATTAGCAAGCTGACGACAGGTCTTACGAATAAGCTCCAATATATTGTAAGGGATGGAGATACCGTCTCTTCAATTGCAAACAAGATGAATGTGTCGATGGAGGCAATTTATCGCAATAATCCAGAAATCGGTGAAGAACGATTGAAGGAGGGGCAAGTACTTAACTTAACAGATTCGAAGCCGCTTATTACCGTGAAGACGGTTGAGGCGTATAGCGAATATTTAGTTACTGAGCCACAAAAAGTGATCAAGGAAGACCCAAATATGCGTTCTGGCGAGTCGAAGGTTGTCCGTAAGGGCAAGCAGGGACTCAAGCGCATGTCTTATCGTCTGGTGAAAGACAACGGCAAGCTGTCCCACGAGGAGTGGCTTGAGCAAGAGGTTGTTGAGCCAGCCATTCCGGAAATTGTCGTTCGCGGCACGAAAATCGTGCGCGGTGAAGGGACAGGCTCCTTTGACTGGCCAGTGAACAGTGCAACCTTGACGAGCGGATTCGGCAAGCGCTGGGGGCGTATGCACAAGGGCATCGACATGGTATCCTCTGATCGTTCTATTATGGCCGCCGATGAAGGCGTTGTGCTGTTCGCGGGCGTGAAGAACGGATATGGCAACTGCATTATTGTCAATCATCGCAATGGCTACAAAACGTTGTACGGCCATCTTAGCAAGATTAATATCAACGTAGGCGATATTGTTGAGAAGGGCCAAGATATCGGTGTCATGGGAAATACGGGAGACTCAACCGGTACGCATCTGCATTTTGAGATTATCAAAAATGACGAGGTTCAAAACCCTCTAAAATATTTATAAACACAAGCTAGACGGGACGAATCGGATGTCCCGTCTTTTTTGTAGCTTAACTGCCGTGTTATGCCGTCCCCTCCAACGTTTGGGTTCGGGATGTAGAGACAATTATGGTAAAATAGAGTGACATATGGACTAGCTGCATACAGATCGGAATATTGTGAATTCATAGTATGTAATTGGAAATGTGAAGGCAGAGGGAGAGGTGTGGATTCGTGTACGGCAAAATACTCGTTGTAGATGATGAACAACCGATTGCAGATATTTTAAAATTTAATTTGGAAAAGGAAGGCTATGAGGTAATTTGCGCCTTTGACGGGGGAGCTGCTGTTGAATTGGCCTTATCGGAGAAGCCGGATCTGATGCTTCTTGATTTGATGCTGCCCGTGAAGGACGGAATGGACGTGTGCCGCGAGGTGCGTCAACATTTGCATATGCCTATCATTATGCTGACAGCAAAGGACACGGAGCTGGATAAGGTGCTCGGTCTTGAAATGGGTGCGGATGACTATGTAACGAAGCCCTTCAGTACGAGAGAGCTGCTGGCTCGGGTAAAGGCGCATTTGCGGCGTCAAAACAAGGTTTCGACTCCGACCCAAGAAGAGGACGCCGAGGCGCTATTGGCTGAAAAGCAGGGTATCAAGCTTCACGAGCTGCTTATTGATACGGATATGTATGTGGTATATAAGAACGGCGCAATGCTTGATTTAACTCATCGGGAGTATGAACTGCTGTTCTATTTAGTGCGCAACGCAGGCAAGGTCATGACACGCGAGCATTTGCTGCAGGCCGTATGGGGCTATGAGTATTTCGGAGATGTGCGTACAGTGGATGTGACGATAAGGCGATTGCGCGAAAAGATTGAGGACGATCCAAGTAAGCCGGAATATATCATCACTCGGCGTGGATTGGGCTATATGATGCGCAATCCGCGGAGCGGAGGCTTCTAGTGAAGCGGGGAATAGGCCGGTTTTTTCGTACGATCCAAGCAAAGCTGATTATTATCTATGTATTGCTCATCTTGATTGCAATGCAACTCATAGGCGTCTATTTCGTCAGTTCCATGAAGCATACGCAGACGACCAACTTTACGAAGGAGCTGCAGAACACTGCAGAGCTTATGTCTATTTATGCCGGTCAGACGCTGAAAGGCGATGAAACACTGGATGATGAGCAGACATTGGAGGCGCTGAATAAGTTCGTGCGTAGCTTCATCAATATGAACGGCGTGGAGATTCAGGTACTAGACGTAACCGGAAAGGTACTGACGACATCTGTGCCAACCCATATGGAATATGTGGGGCGTAAAAATACAGAAACGGTAGTAAATCGAGCGCTACAGGGAATGCGGGATAACCAAGAGGTCATTATTGATGAGGATAACGTGCGCAAGCAGGTGTTGGCAAAGCCCGTTTACTCCAGTGGGAAGCTTGTTGGCGCCCTGTATATTGTCGCTTCGATGAAAGAACTGTATGCGACGATTGAGGGAATCAATCGGATCTTCCTCTCCGGGATGGCAATTGCGCTTGGATTGACGGCTGTTCTCGGGGTCATTCTAGCCCATACAATAACACAGCCGATCAAGGAAATTACGAAGCAGGCGACAAAGGTGGCGGAAGGGAACTTTGCAGGTCAGGTTCCTGTAATGGGCACTGATGAAATTGGTCAGTTGAGTGAAGCCTTCAATTACATGACCCGGCGCTTGCAGGAGGCGTTGAACGCCAATGAGGAAGAGAGGGAGAAGCTTACTTCCATCCTGACGAATATGAGTGACGGTGTAGTGGCGACGGACGAGCAGGGACAGGTTATCCTCGTCAACAGACGTGCATGCAAGCTGCTTAATGTAAAGCAAGGCGAAGTCGAGAGCAGCCATATTGCCGAGGTGCTTCGCGTGCCACAGGAGCAGATTGATGAGATGGTGAATGGCAAGCTTAATTGGATGCTGCTACCTCGGACAGAAGCGCATGAGGGGGATGGGGACAGTGAGACAATCTTGCGGATCTCCTTTACGCCAGTTCATCGCCGTGGAGAAGGAATGACGGGCTCGATTGTTGTCCTGCAGGATGTGACAGAGCAAGAGAAGCTAGAGCAGTCACGTCGTGAGTTCGTTGCGAATGTGTCACATGAGCTTCGAACGCCGCTAACGACGATTAAAAGCTATGTCGAGGCGTTGGGTGACGGTGCGCTGGAGGAGCCGAAGCTTGCAGGTCGCTTCGTCGGTGTCATTCAGAATGAGACGGAGCGTATGATCCGTCTTGTGACCGACTTGCTGCACTTGTCGCGTCTTGATTCGAAGCAGGCAAAGCTGCGCAAGCAGGTGACAGATATGACGGAGATGCTGGAGGACGTTATTGATCGATTCTCCTTCCAGTTCCGCAAAAAGGGAATCACTGCAGCAGTGGAAATCGCCCCAGACATCGGGAAGGACGGATCAGTGATGATTGATCGGGATCAGATTGATCAATTGCTGGACAATCTCGTGTCCAATGCAGTGAAGTATACGCCAGACGGTGGCGAGGTGAAGCTGGTTGCTGGGTTGGATGATTCTCGCAGTATGCTGCATGTATCGGTACAGGATAATGGTCTAGGTATTCCACAGAAGGATTTGGAACGAATATTCGAACGTTTCTATCGAGTAGATAAGGCACGCTCACGAAATATGGGCGGTACGGGACTTGGCTTGTCCATTGCCCGGGAAATTGTGCGAACGCATGGCGGGGATATATGGATTGAGTCGGAATGGGGCTCAGGTACTGAAATTACCTTCTCACTTCCGTTGACCTTGATGAATGCGGAAGGGAGTGAGGCAGGCGAATGATTGAGCGCATTAAGACGCTGTTGCTGACATTTCTAGTGCTGTTAAGCTTGCTGCAAAGCTTCTTTCTCGCATACAGCATGCCGAACTTCGACGTACGCAAAAAGTTCACTAGCGACTATATTATGACGGATCCGCTTGGTCCAGAGGAGAAGGTTGAGAATCTGGTGTTCCCGGAGCAGCTCGTGCTTCACCTAGGAGGGAACAAGCATACGGTTCTATATCCAGGCATGACCTTCTATAACATTATCGTCAAACGGCTGCAAGGACGTTCGTACGATGGATTCCAGTATCGTTCAGTCTCTGCGGTAGATTGGGCTCGCATTCGTGAGGAGAACGAAGGGGTAGAGCTGCTGTTCCACACGCCTATTCCGGTAAAGCTGCTGCAGAGGGTGTTCCCGATCGGCGATGATAGTGTACTTATGAATGAAAGCATCCGTCGAATCTGGTTGTATACCACGAAGGATACGAAGGAAGTCCGCGTCTTCTTCTTCAATGCGGAGGGGGACGCTGTCTATGAGTCGACCAGTGCGAACTTGACGGAGCAGGATGTGAAGCAGCAAGTCGAATTCGGACGGGCCTGGACGCCTTATAAGCTTGTCGATGGAGCGTATTATGTTCCTGAGCAGCCTATTGAGATGCAGGAGGTTACACTGCCGTTTGACCGAATTACGGCGGAGCAGATGCAGCGCAGTTTGTTCAATGACCCAACCGTAACGAAAAATATTGAGACTGGAAATTCTGAGATTTATACCGATGTTAAACGGGGGCTTGAAGTAAACCGTGGATTACAGTGGCTCATTTATTCCGATCCAGTTGTACAGACAGAAGGACAACAGGATATCACATCAGATGTAACCGCAGCAGTTCGGTTCATTAACCAGCATGGCGGCTGGAATGGCAGATATCGTGTTACGATGCCTGACAATATGAAGCGGGATTCGTTAAATGGAGCAGCCAGTGAATTAGGAACAGCAATCCGGTTCCAGCAGTATTGGGGCTCTTACCCGATTGTAAATACAAGCCGATTCCGGTTTGGCTATATGCAGGTCACGATGCAGGAAGGCACGGTTACGAGCTATGAACGATCTCTTGTGCAGCTTCATCAGCGTGCAGCGAAAAAAGAGATGCGCAAGTTGGCGATCGGCGATGCATTAATCAAAAAGTTGAAAGAGCTTAGCAAGGAGAAGCCGATATCAGCCATTGATCCTGTATATGTTCCGATATTAGGGAAAGACACGGTTCGACTGCTGCCTGCATGGCAGGTGAAGAACAAGGATGGAACGACTGCATTGCTCGATGAGGCTGCAGGAAAGTAAAGGGGATATTGCTCATCAGAAGGGAGGAGTCACATGGATTGGAGTCGGGCGAAGAATATATTGATCTATGCTTTTCTGCTGCTCAATATTGTGCTGGGCTATCAGCTCTGGCAAGAAGTACGCGACCAAATGCATTCCGAGCTGGATTGGACCTCCCTGTCTGACGCGGCAAAGAAGATGATGGAAGTGAAGAAGATACAAGTGACGGCTAAGATTCCTTCGGAAACTCCGGCCTTACGTGAAATTACGTATCGATTCCTGAAGCGCGGAGAGCAGATTGAGCCGCTTAAACAACCGCAGGATACGAAGATTGTATTCGCAGAGAACGATTTGATCAAGTCGCTTCAAGGGGACATTCCTCATATCGAAATGTACCGATATGACCCGTTGACCGGTCGGAATGGCACCTTCGTCTTACATCAGCGGCTGCCGAACGGGCTGCCCATATTCGAGGTGACACTGGATCTCGTGCATAGTCAGCAGAAGATCCAAGGCTTCCGGCAGCAATATGTGGAGCTGATTGAGGCGAAGGAAAGCAAGGAGCAAAAAATATTGCCGGCTTCTCAAGCTTTGGAGCATGTCATTTTGAGTGCTTTAATGTCTGGAGCTGTCGTTAAGGATGTACAGCTTGGCTATCACGGTCAAATATTCGATGCGGCCAATACGCAGGTGGCGGCGCCATCATGGCGCATCCTGTTGGAAAATGATGAAGTCTATTATGTGAATGCGATAAGTGGGGCGATTGATACGCCGCAAGAAGGAAAGAAGGAGAACGATAGATGAGTTTGCGATTTTCGGTATTGTCGAGTGGATCAACAGGCAATGCAACGGTCATTCAGAACGAGGATGCAACGGTGATGATCGATGTGGGCCTGAGCTGTAAACGGACAGAGCAGCTCCTGGAGGAGCAAGGACTTTCCGGCAAGCAGATTAACGCCATATTCGTTACGCATGAGCATTCTGATCATATTAAAGGTCTAGGTGCATTCTCTCGCAAGCATAATGTGCCGATCTATGCCAACGAAAATACTTGGGAAGCACTTGAGAAGCATGTGGGTGAAATCGCAGAGGAAAATCGGATTGTTATGCAAACCGGCGAGGCGCGCGACTTTGGGGATTTGCGTGTAGAATCGTACGGTATCTCCCATGATGCTGCCGAGCCGGTCGGCTATAAGTTCTATGAAGGCGAAACGAAGCTGAGTGTTACGACGGATCTTGGCTATATGAGCGATAAGGTTCGCGATGAGATTATCGATTCCGATGTACTTGTGCTGGAATCGAACCACGATACGGAAATGCTTCGTATGGGCCGATATCCATGGAACATTAAGCGGCGGATACTCGGGGATATGGGCCATTTGTCCAATGATGCGGCAGGCGAGGCGCTGTGCGAGATTGCGACAGGCAATACTCGCCGTGTGTATTTGGCCCACTTGAGCTTGGATCACAATATGATGGATCTCGCCCGCTTGACGGTGAAGGGAGTCATGGAGGACAACGGCCATTTTTTCAAAGAGAGCGAATTGCAAATAAAAGACACGTATTATAACAAGCCTACGGAATGGGATACGGTTCACGCGAAGTCTGTGGTGCGTCTGTAAGCCATCTATCAAGGTCATTGGCCTTTTGGGAGATATCCTCTTGTGTAATCAGACCCTTCTCCACGAGCAGCTCCATAAGGGTAGATAGTGCCAAGGTGAGACGGTATTGGTCTTCCTTCATATCAGCGAGTTGACCGACGAGGTCGATGTCTGACCAAATTGGGTTAGTTGTCGTCATAAATCGATAGCTCCTTTCGATTAGGGAAGGGATATTGTTCTCTCAACTTCCTGTTTGTATGATAGAATATGTACAAGCTTGCAAATCTAGTACATTTCTTTTTACATGACAAGCTCATAGTATGCATTAATATATAGTGTTGACGATTTTCAGCCATATCATTCCATGGTGATGATGCTGCTTAGGCATCGATTCAACGCGTGGATCGATCCCGGTTGGAGGGTTGAGGGGAGTTGTTCGGATGAGCTTGTTTGATGATGATTTTTTCTCGACAAAGGTGTCTGGCAGGGTAAAGCGAAGATGGCAGGAACGTGAAGCAAGAACGGGATGGATTCTGGGCAGATCCAATTGGTCTGGCCGCAAATGGTCTACCGTGCAAGTAGCTATCGTAAGCTCGGTAGTCAGTGCCTTGTCAGCGGTTATTGTATATAGCTGGATCGTAGGGAGCGGCACGTCCCCACAGCCTGTAGCAGTCAATACTGCGGGAACAGTTGATCCCTATGATCGGATTGTATCTGTAGCGGATAAGGTTGGCCCCGCAGTCGTCAGCATTGTCAATGAGCAGAAGCGATTAGCGGCACCTGAGACCGAGGATGAGAAGGATACGAATCTGGGATCGGGTGTAATTATCAAGCGCGATGATGGCAAAGCGTTCATCCTGACAAATGAGCATGTTGTGCAGGGAGCAGACAAGCTGGAGGTCGTGCTTTCGAACGGACAGCGCAAAAATGCAGAGCTCGTAGGCAAGGATCGCGTGATGGACGTTGCGGTTCTTCGCATTGATGATGCAGGTGTAACAACGGTTGCGGAGATTGGGGATTCACGGCAGCTGCGCCTTGGGGAAACCGTGGTGGCAATCGGCAACCCGCTCGGTCTCGGCGGATCTCTGACTGCTGGTATCGTTAGTTATACGAAACGGCTAATCCCGGTCTCCCTAAACCAGGATGGCGTATATGACTGGGAGCAGATGGTCATCCAGACGGATGCAGCCATTAATGAAGGCAATAGCGGCGGTGCGCTCGTAAACTTGCAGGGACAGGTCATCGGCATCAATACAATGAAGATTGCTACGACCGGCGTTGAGGGTCTTGGATTCGCGATCCCGACGAATGAAGTGATGTCAATTGTGAATGAGATTATGAAGAATGGCAAGGTGGTTCGGCCTTACTTGGGCGTCTATACGATCGATCTGACGAATCCTTATGCCCCAATCACAGAGGAGCAGCGCAATGATCTGAAGCTGCCACATGAAGTGAAGAACGGGGTCATTGTACTGGAAGCCACAGGGCCAGCGAAGAAGGCGGGATTGAAGCTGAATGACGTGATTATCCGCTTCGATAATGAGGCCATTGGTCAAACCCGCGACCTGCGCAAATACCTATATGAGAAGAAGAAGATCGGGGAAACGATGGAGGTTCACTTCTATCGTGAAGGCAAGCTGATGATGACGACTGTACAGCTTGAGGATAAGCCGCAGCAGGGCGGATAAACTAATCAATGTCCATTGATGGGGAAAACAAAGGTCTTTTCCCCGTACTTGTCCTATTTATGTTATGATGGACGTAATAATACAGCAAGATTAGCGAGAAAGAGGGAACGACATGTACGTAGTCTGTAAAGAGCATGTAGAATTGGCAATTGACAATTTTGTAGATGAGTTCGAAGATGCGCCTGATGTAGTCGATTTGGATGGCGTAGAATTCAGTGATTGGGAACGGCCAATCAAGTGCTGTATGGATTGCGAGCAAGAAGCAAAGTTTCTGGTCGTGTAGTCTTGTCGTTGGGCGTATTGGTCTGTGCAGCAAGACAGGGGCTAATTCGTTCATACGGTTCAATAGAGTGTACACAACAAGGGCGCTGCCCCCGAGGGGGATACGCCCTTGTTTTTTTGCGTTAGTTGATTAGGAGTGAATGGCAGTAAGTTATTTTACATTCAGCTTGTCCTTAACCTTATCCGGCAACTCATCCTTGCTTATCTCTTCGTAGGCAGTTACTCGTTCCTCATCTTTGACATAGACACGTAAAAAGGCATGTTCTTTAAACTTGCGATTTTCCCCTGTTTTCATAAAAGTAAGCTTTTTCTCATTGCCGTTTTCATCAAATGCAGGGAGTGTATACTCACCTTGCTCATTTGGATCGCCAACAGTTTGGACATAATATTGCTGCTTGCCGTCTCGATTATAGTCACAGCCGACAAGAATACTTGCAAATAAGGTGATGACTGCGAATAAAGTGATTATTCTCTTCATATGTGGTTACCTCCGGGTTATCCATATTCCTGAGTCTTATCATAACAAGTACAAGAGGAAGGACAAATCGATTTACCCAACAGCATCCTTACAGTTATGTCATGTGTCTCGGAGAATATAGAGGAGTGAAAAGAGGGATGACAGCCATCTGTAGAAATAGTCAGCGGCTGGTGATAACGTGGATGAATATGTGGATAAGAAATAGTGGGACTATGGAGAATAGTTATCCACATGTGGATAGCCAAAAACAAAGAGCTATGGGGCATTGAACGCTTTATCTGGCCGAAAATGTACAACGATTTCGTTTAGTAAGCCTATTTAGAGAGAGGACATGCTATGCAAAGCAATAGGGAAATTTCTTCTTGCAAAAACTAATAACATTAGTTAATATATAATTACAATTAGTTAGAAGGGAATGGTCATTCATGCGTATGCGTAAGCAAGGTCACATCTTTCAACTGTCTTTCCTTCCACGTTTGTTTCCGGTGAATTGTTATTTGGTTGAAGAGGAGCACGGACTGACATTGGTGGATGCTGCTCTTCCTTATAGTGCAGTTAGTATATTGAAGGCAGCTAAGCAAATTGGAAAGCCGATTACACGTATCTTGCTTACTCATGCACATGATGATCACATTGGTGCTCTGGATGCCTTGAAGCAAGAGCTTCCTGATGCTCAGGTATTGATCTCTGCTCGTGATGCCAAACTGTTGGCAGGGAATCGAACATTAGAGGCTGGTGAGCCTGTAACACCAATTCGCGGTGGTGTACCGAAAGAAGGGGCGATTCGGACGAAGCCGGATGTTTTCCTGCAAGATGGACAAAGGATAGGATCTTTACGCGCTGTGCTTGCACCAGGCCACACACCAGGTATGATGGCTTTCTATGATACAAGGGATGGAGCTCTGCTTGCGGGCGATGCTTTTCAGATTCGGGGAGGGGTTGCAGTGTCGGGGATGTTCAAGCCACTATTCCCATTCCCTGCAATGGCGACTTGGAATAAGGAAGCCGCATTGGCGAGTGCATGCAAGCTAATAGCATTGCAGCCTACCCTGCTTGCTGTTGGTCATGGGGGAATGATTGTGAACCCGGTTTCTGTCATGGATCAAGCGATTCAGGATGCAGAGCGGAAGTGGGGAGTTGTACCCATGAGCAGCAAAATCTTGGAATAGGAAAACGGTTACAAGCGTTCTGTCAATGAGATAGGGCGCTTTTTTGTGTCTAAAATGTGTTGTTTCTTGCAAATTCATTTTACTGGAAGTATAATAGCAAGAATGAATGACCAAAATTCACGATCAGTTCTGTAGTTCTGAAGCCTGTTCAAAATCGCCTCTTTGCGGAAAGGAGGAATTATGATGATCGTTGATCGAAGAACGAGAATAATAGAGGCAGCAACACAGTCATTTTCACTATATGGTTATAAAGGCAGCACCATGGATCAGATTGCGAGACTTGCACATGTTGGAAAAGGTACGATTTATCGCTTTTTTCCGAATAAGGAAGAGCTGTTAGAAGCGATTATGAAAGGGTTCATTCAAGACATTTTGGAAATTGCAAAGTCGTCTATCCAGCAAGGTGCAACCTTCTTAGAGAATCTGCACCGTACGCTTCACAACGTATTGGAGTTTCGATCCAAGCATGATTTGATGGTCGTTCTCTCACACGAGATGAGGGAAATGGGTACCGAGATTGTAATGTCGAAAATAGGCAAGGTTGAAGATGCGCTCCAGCACTTTGTGAAGGAGCAAGTGGAGCTAGCTATTCATTCTGGAGAGTTAAAAAGCTGCGATGCTGAACTAACGGCTTTCCTATTTATAAGAACCTATGTGGCTTTAGCGGTAGATTGGCCGAAGCGGGCTCAGGCTTTTCATCAAGGCCAGATACCACAGTTGCTGGAATTTTATTTAATGAATGGGGCAGCACAAACAGAATTGCGAGAATCGGATAACGCAATACATATTATTTAGAAGAATGGTGGTGGCAGTGGGATGAAGAACATCTTACGCATTTATAAAACGGATCTTCGCAACATTATAACCAATCCTGCTGCAATTATTGTCATTTTAGCAGTAGTGATTCTGCCCTCCCTGTATGCATGGTTCAATATTCTCCCATCTTGGGATCCGTATGCCAATACGAAGGACGTAGCGGTTGCGGTTGCGAACTTGGATAAAGGTGCTAAGGTGGAAGGCAAGGATCTTGATGTCGGGAAAAAGGTCATGGATCAGTTAAAGGAAAATAACAAGTTAGGGTGGAAATTTGTCACGAAGGAAGAAGCTGTCAAAGGGGTCAACCATGGCGACTACTACGCGGCCATTGTTATTCCTGAGGATTTCTCAGAGAAGATTTCTTCCGTTATTTCGGATCACCCAGAAAAGGCGCAGCTCGATTACTACATTAATGAAAAGATTAACGCGATATCGCCAAAGGTTGCGGGTGCAGGAGCTTCAACGCTTGTATCAAATATCAGCAGCAACTTTGTCGAGACGGCAAATAAAGCAATCTTCGATATTTTCAATGATGTGGGCCTCAAGCTGGAGACGAATGAACCCGATATTAAGAAGCTGAGAGACAACATCTTCAAGCTGGAAGAGAAGCTTCCGGAAATCGAGAAGCTGATGAAGTCGGGCCAAGTGGATATTATAAAGGCAAAGGACTTTGTAAGTAAGGCAGAGTCCGCAATTCGTGTCATCAAACGCTTTGAAAATCGACCGGATTCGGTAATTGCAGATGCAGAGAATCTGATCGATGAGGGCAATGATACTTTCCATAAGGAAGTGCCGGTTGTCAAAGATAATTTGCGCAAGCTGCAGGGTGTCGTCAATGATACATCGAAGGTTGCAGAAAATATTATGAACTCGGACTTCGACCTTGGCAAAGTGGAAACAGAGCTGGCCAAGAAGAGTGCTGAAGTGGAGTCCGGGATGAATTCCTTGCAGCGTGTAATCACGACTGTGGAAGATATAGACCGCAATTTAAGAAATAACGGAATGTTCGATAATGTGCTAACCTCCCTGACTGATGCGAAGCGGGGCGCAGAGGATTTGAAGAATCGTCTGGATGAAGCACAAAGAACAGTTGAGTCTGTAAAATCGATTGCCGACGATAAGCTGAAGGATATTCGAAATAAGGCTATTGATGTAAATAACATTTTGGATAAGGCAAGAGCGAGCCTGAACTCGCAGGTTGCTCCAACCGTAACTAAAGCCTTTGATGAGGCAGAGCGGCTGGGCAAAATGTATCGAGAGCATCTTGGCCAGCTGCAAGAGAAGATTGATCGGGTCAATAAGCTTATTCAAGGCAGTGCAACAGATGCTTCATTATCCGATAAGCTGAATGCAGCTATAGGGGATCTGACTAATCAGCTGAAGCTTACGCTAAGCTCCTTGGAGAAGTATAAGAATCAACTGGATAAGCTTGCCCAAGTGACTGGCGTAGACACTGGCCTGCTGATTGCCCAATTGAAGGGTATGGAGACGAAGCTGACTCTGCTGCAGGATCGACTAGGCAATGGCAAGCAGATTGGCGCTGAAGCTATAGCAAGAGCAAGTGAGGTCGTCGGTCAGCTCATTAATGATTACGATAACAGCATTAAACCACGATTCCATACGATTCGCGGAGACATGCAGGCATTGAATCGTGATGTTCTGAACATGATTGATAAAATGCAGGTCAGCACGCGCAATGTCATTAATTTGGCCGATAAAGTTATGAACCGCAATACAGCGGACAAAGTAATTGATCAAATCAATAACGCGAAGAAGCATATTGATAGCGGACAAAAAGTGGCGGATCAGCTCATTTCTGCTACCGAGAAAATGAAGCAGACGGTAGACGACGGTGCAATTACAGATATCGTCGATAACATGTATAAGCTGAAAGGGAAAATCGCAGACTTGTCGGATATGCTGATGCGTGCAAGTGAAGCAGCAGGCAAGGCGAATCAGCCGACGAAGGATGCGCTGCAAAAAATTTATGATTCTACGAAGGACACAAGCGCATCTATTGATAAAATCGTGAAGAAGATCGATTCGGATGTTGTCCCTGCCTTCGATAAAGGCGTCAAGGATTCCCGCAAAGGTCTGGATTTCATCAAGAACGTGAAAAAAGAAGTATATTCGATGATTCCAGAAATCGAAGCCCAATTAGCCGATGTGAAGGGCAAAATTAATACTGGGGAAGATGGCCTGAATGAATTCAGTGACAAATACCCGGAACTCAAAAAGAAAGTAAAGGATATCGCTGCTAAAATCCGTGAATTCGAAGCAAAAGGCGACCTGGATCAAATCATTGATTTGCTTCGCAAAGATGCTGCAAAGGAAAGCCAGTTCTTTGCAGAGCCGGTACTGCTCAATCAACATGAATTGTTCCCAGTTCCGAACTATGGATCAGCGATGTCACCGTTCTTTACGACATTGGCATTATGGGTTGGCGGCTTGCTGCTTATCTCCATGTTGATCGTGGATATCGAGAACAAGCAAGATTATAAGAGCTACCAAGTGTACTTCGGACGTTGGATGACCTTTGTAACGATCGGGATATGTCAGAGCATGATCGTGACATTGGGCGACATGTTCCTGCTCAAAACGTATGTCGTGCATAAGTTCTGGTTCTTTGCATTCGGGATTTTCATCAGTATCATATTCGTCAGCATCGTCTATACGTTGGTATCGGTATTCGGAAATGTAGGGAAGGCGCTATCCATTGTATTGCTCGTGTTCCAATTGGCAGCCTCGGGCGGTACATTCCCGATTCAAATGACGCCGAAGTTCTTCCAGAAGCTGAATCCGTTCCTGCCATTCACACATGCAATCGGCATTATGCGAGAAGCCGTGGGGGGAATTCTGTGGGATGTCGTAACGAAGCATGTACTCATCCTGTTGATTTATATCGGAATTGCCTTTGTACTTGGTGTAGGCTTGAAGAAGACGATTAATAAGTCTAGTGATAAGTTCTTGAAGAAGGCGAAGCAAAGTAAGCTTCTGTAAGCAGTTAGGCTGAGATTGTGTAAGATAGGGTAACAGAGTCATGCAATTATATATAGCCATATAAGCAAAAAAGCTGCCTGAGCAATCAGGCAGTTTTTTTGGATTTCGTATGGTTCTTGAGTTTGTGCTGGACGATCTAGACTTATGTAGCAATTCCCTCGGTTTGCAGATCCTTCTGAATACGCTTCTCGCGAAACATAGTGAAGTAGCAAATGGATGAGGTTACATAGAGAACTCCTGTAATACTAAAGGTCATCGCATAGCCCCAATAATAGCCGTGAGTCGTTACCAAATAGGATTGCACTGTGCCCATACTTGCCCATCCAAGCATAAAGGCAGTCTGTGTTAATGAATTTGCAATTCCGCGGCGGGAGTCTGAAATTCGGTCAACCATAACGGCGGATTGAATTGGGTTGGCTGCATTCATAAGCGCTTGCCGGAACAGGAAGCTGACGACGGCAATGGAAAGCGCGTTGGTGAATCCGGTCAACAGCAGGAATGGCAGGGATAGCATTTGGAACACGACGATCGCTGGCACCTGTCCGATTCGCTTCACCAGCGTTGGGCCAATAAGCATAGAAATAATCGTCATGACCTGCCCTAACGAGATTAACAAACCGACCATAGTGATGGAAGTGTCGAATCGATTCGTAAAATATAGGTTCAAGTAGGGAACGACTAGCCCAGAGCCTAAGCCTACAAGCAGCTGACAGAAGGTAAGGCGGCGAATGTCGCGCCATTCTGCTGCCGGATTAGGATGTTGAAGATCTTCTTCCTTGCGTTTTGGAGCTGCTGTCCGTGATGGAGCTGCTGGTTCCGTCTCTGCCTGTAAAGCACCTCGCTTGCGCGCTTCCTTCACGGCAAGCAGCGGCAGGAAGGAGATTAATGTGGCGATTCCGCCCAGCATCAATACGGTTTGTAGGCTCGCAACCCGTGTCCAGCCTGTAGATTGCAGTACATCCGCCAAGGCGCTTCCTCCCATGCTGCCAAATACCTGCGCAGCCAAGCCTAGAGCAAAGTGATAACTGAAGAGCTGCAAACGCTGCTCCTTACGGGCATTTTCCGCAAGGAACGGAACAGCAATAACTTGAAAGGCCGACGCAACTAGCCCTGAAAAAACCGCCAATACGTGCAGGTTCGTAGATGACTCAACATAGGAGCGTCCAATGAATCCGATCCCTGTTAGCAGCGCGCCAAGGATGAGAATCTTCTTCCGGCTCGTGCGATCCCCCAGAAAGCCAATCGGGACAAACATCAAAGCCGTAGCAAGAGATTGCAGGCTGATGAGCGTCCCGTTCATGTCATCATTATATCCGAGTGATTGAATATACAAGTTGTAGAGTACCATGAACATACCGCTGCCCACTTGAAAGCACAAGTTGGCGATAAAAAACAGCTTAATATTCCGATCCCATTGCTTCACGTCTGTCCATACTTGTTGAATTAAGCGCATGTTCGTTCCTCCGATTGTCCATGTTAGCATCTTCCATTGTATCAATGGTTCCGCGAACAAGGAAGGGGTCGAATTGTTCGATTTGGGTTCCAGAGCTCGATGCTCTAAGCTTTAAGTTCTAAGCCAGCAGATGTACTATCGAGCGCTAATGGATAGGATAGAATTCATGAGCGCCCTAGATTATACGTACTGTATGGAACATGCGTGCCTGAATGTAAGGCTAGTGAATCAGTTTGCTCTCCTTCGCCTTTCGCACGAACTTGGCGCTTGACCGGTTGAGCGGTGTCTTTAGCAGAAGGCCCATGACGAGTGTAATCGCAACATAGATACACATCATCATCAAGTCGCGCCACACTACATCCCATAGGATACCGCCGACCGCCTCACGCATCATGCTGATGCCATAGGTGAATGGCAAATAAGGATGAATTGCCTGGAAAAAAGGCGGTGTTACTTGGATTGGGAAGGTACCTCCTGAGCCTGCCAGCTGGAGAACAAGCAGCACGATGGCCAACGCTTTGCCTACGTTGCCGAAGACAGATACGAGCGTATATACTATTAGCATGAATACGACGCTTAGCATCATGCCGAAGAGAACGAACCAGAATGGATTGAGCACGTATGCCTTCAACAGATAGCAATCGCCTAGTGTTACAAGCAAGGACTGCAGCAGCGCGATTGTGACGAAGGTGAGATAGCGACCGAAATACACTTGATGATCCTTATATTTTACGCCTTCCTCATGCACCTCCACCGTCAGAAGCGACACCAGGAGCAGGGCACCGACCCATAATGATAACGTAGAGAAGAATGGTGACATGGCCGATCCGTAGTTCGGGATCGGAAACAGCTTATGTTCTTTCAACACGACGGGCTCAGCGAAAAACTCGCTCTCTTTCTCAAAATTGTTTCTCAGCAAATCAATAATTTCATTGATATCGCCACGTGCCTCTAATGAGCGAATTCGATTCGCGATATCCGTCAGCTTGGATTGCGCTTCCGGCAGGCTGTGCTGTATCTTTGCAATTTCCTCACTACCGACCGAAATCAGCTTAGCGGCATCGTTCAGAATTGTCTTTACGTCAGGCATGTGATTCAGTGCATCCTGCAATACAGTCTGAACATTGTTGACGGTACGCTTTGCTGTCTGAATGCCTTGGACAATATTCGGCTTAATCTCATCATCGTACCGATTTAATATGCTGCCCGTAATATCAGCAGTCTCTTTCGCAATCCGATTCAATTGATTAATCAGGTCTGCCGACACTTTCTCACCACGATCTACCGCGCCGGAGATTTGACGCACAGTGGATAATTGCCGCTCCAGCTTATCTCGTATGGATTTCAAGCGTCCTATAGTGCTGCCAAAGCGATCTCCAGGGACAACCCCATTAAGTCGACTGAACCAGCTGCTAAGGCCATCTACAAGAGTAAGAGCAGTATTCAGCCGACCCTCGGCACGATTCAAAGCCTCCTTCACAAGAGAGGGATCGCTGCTTGCATCTTGCAGTAGGGAGGTCAAATCTTGAATGGCCAATGCCGTCTGTTGAATGGAGTTAAGATCCTGCTTAATAAAGGGAGATATCGTATCAATCCCTTGCTCGCTATAATTGAGCAGATCACCAACGCTGCGAGAGAAGCGGGCTCCTTCCTCGGCCACCTGAGAAACGAGCGGGAGATTACGCTGTGCTGAGGCTACAATGTCATTGGCCTTCGCCGTATCGCGCAGTGCCACATCGACAATATGTGTGAGCTCTGGGAACCCTTTTTCCAGCTTAAAGACGAGGTTTTTTACCTTTTCGATGGTCGGGAGCTCATTTTTCAGTTCCACCCCTACATCGTTAAATATTTTAAAGATGGTGCGATTGGCTTCACGAACGAAGTTGGAGCTGACCTGCTCGATGATGCCGGACGCGCCTTTGGCTGTAATTTTCGGTGAAATTGCATTGATCTTCTCATTCACGTAATAGACGATTTCCGCCTTCTGTGGATCATTGGACAATACGGTACCGATCCGTGCGGAAAAATCGGCAGGGATAATAATGGCTGCGTATACCTGTCCGCGTTCGGCGCGGCGCAGTGCTTCTTTCTCGTCCATGAATGTCCAGCCGATCGCTTCATTGGTCTTGAGCGATTCGATGATTTGCTTGCCGATATTGATTGGCTTGTCCATCAGGGTATCGCCCTTATCATTGTTGGCGACAGCAATGGCTACACCCTTGGTGTTGCTGTAGGGATCCCATGATGCCAGAATGTTGAACCATGCATATAGGGAAGGAAGGGCAATAAGGCCCGTAATCACAATAGCGGCCGCCCAATTGCTTGTAATGCGTTTCAGGTCAGTCAGGTATAGGTTGAAGATGGATTTCATAGCAGTTGCTCTCCCGTTCATTTCAAGAATTGACAACATTGCTATCATTGTGCCTATTTTAGGCGAGAAACATGCGATAAAGGAGGTGATGCCTTAAAGCTGGGGGATACAGTGTACGGATTGTGTGGTGATGGGTCAATGCCAAAGCAAGCAAGGGGAATGTGAACAATTTTTAGGAAAGCGCTTGCATAAATAGTAGGGACGAATCATCCGACTCATGTCAGCTAATTTAGAGAGGGAGGTATTGTAACGGATGAAAAAAGTCTGATGCGTACGGGCAGCTCTGCTCATTAAGCAGTACATTTTATGAAGAGAGGGAAAGGAGGTCGGGTGTACGCCTGACTATTAAGATTTGGATAAGATTGGTTAGATCATGACCAGACGCCAACGGTTTATGTTAACGTTGATTACCAAGTAAAGCAGCAAAGGAGGGACATTGATGTTGCGGGTCATGCTCGCGGATCAAGATGTTGTTGAACGCAAGCTAGCCATGCAGATGTGGAAGAGGGAGGATGCACATGCCGCGGGATATACAACTCTTCAATATTTTAATCGCGTATTTAAGCAGATCGTGAAGATGACGCTTCTTGAGTATCGGAAGTTTTCGCATCTAGCAATTTTTGAATATTTCGTAAGGAGTAGAATCGGCGAAGAAATGAGAAATGCGTTTCATTACTTTGCAGGGACAGCCGACTATACAAGATGATGTTATAGAGACATGTTATAGAGAGGGCAAGGCCTCTCGTACATTTCACGGTAGGAGGAACACATTACGGATGAAACAAATTCGACAACGATTGGCGGTCGTTCTATCTCTGTGTATGATCTGGTCCATGATTGCATTCACAGGTACCAGTATGGCAATGGCGTCTAGTGCAGGGCAGGGAAGCTTCGGAAAAGTTGTGGATGAGCGAAAGATGGAGCTTGCACCTGGGGTAAATTATACCTGGAACAGTATGGAGCTGCCACAAGGGCAAGAGAAGGTTCATTATGTAGAGTTCGATCCGAAGAATCCTTCCTTGGATTTGCAGCCTGGCATGACGGACGGGAAAGTGTACGGCATGACAGGTGTTACGAAGATGGCCGATCATGCAGACAAGGCGGGAAATCGGGTTATTGCAGCCATCAACGGCGACTTCTATGATATGACGACAGGCGTGCCTCTTGGCTTATTTATGGGTGATAGTGAGATATTGGTGAGTCCGCCGCCTAAGTGGGATTGGTATGCATATGGATTGAAAAAGGATGGAACCTCGATATACGGACTGAGTCCAGAGTTGAAGCGAACGCTTCACATTAGCGGCAAGGATTATGAAATATCGGAAATTAATCGGATGCGTGAAAATGCCGACAAGCTGTCCTTATTCACATCCGTATTTCATACTTCAACCAAAACTAATGATCTCGGCGACGAAGTTATTCTTGATGTGCTGTCGGGAGAAGTAAAGAGCGGCAGCACCTTAAAGCTCAAGGTTGCGGAGATACGCAAGGACAAAGGGGACGCACCGCTTGCCTCGGGCAAGGTTGTGCTGTCTGCTTCGGGAACAGAGAACCGCAAAATCCTCGAACAGCTGAAGGTAGGAGATGAAATCTCCGCAAGCTTTGAGCTGGAGGATGAGTGGAAGGACGTTAAAATGGCAGTCGGCGGCGTGTTTATGCTGGTCAAGGATGGCGTACCGCAAGAGAATCCTGATAAGGCACTCTACCCACGAGTGGCAATCGGAACAAAAGCTGACGGCTCCATTATCATGATGGTGATCGACGGCCGAGCGCCAGGATTTAGTGAAGGGGTATCCTACGATGATTTCGGTAAGGTAATGAAGGACATGGGTGTCGTCAATGCGCTGTGTCTTGATGGTGGCGGCTCGTCCACGTTCGTAGCGAAGCTGCCGGGGGAGCTGACTCGCAAGGTCCTGAACCGTCCATCTGACGGCAGTGAACGCAAGACGGCAAACGGATTGCTGCTCGTAAATAAGGCACCGGAGCAAGGAACTGCCTCGAAGCTGGTCGTACAGCCGAATATGGAGCGAGTGCTCGTTGGCTCTACATTCAAATTCGCAGCAGCCGGAGTAGATGTAAATGGACATCCAGCTCCATATACAGATGTATTTCAATGGGCTGTTGATCCTTCGCTTGGAACGATAGCAGGGGATGGCAAGTTCACGGCTGGATCTGCTGCAGGGAGCGCAAATGTTGCAGTGACTGCAGGTGGCATGCAGGGGCAAGGCCAAGTCGAGGTGGTAAAGGATTTGACAGACCTCATATTGCCTGACAAGGTAAAGGCTTTTTCTACCGGCGAACAAGTGAATATGCAGGTAACGGCTATTCGAGATGGGCGAGTCGTTGTTGCCGATAATCGCCAGTTTGAGTGGAGGGTCGAAGGCCCAATCGGTTCTATTGATGCTAACGGTGTATTTACCGCAACTTCGGAATCGGATAAGAACGGTAAAATTATCGTCAAGTACGGTAATATTGAGGCATCAATGGATGTAAATATAGGGCTGAAACCTGTTGTATTGGAAGATTTCGAGGGTGGTCTGGATCGTTACTATGAGGAAAGTGGTGCAAGGTACAAGAGTGTAAAGCTCAGCGAGACGGCGGATGAAGAATTTGTACGATTCGGCAGTAAGGCTGCAAAGCTGGAATATGACTTTACCGATACAGTAGGGATATCAGGCGCATACATCAATACGAAAGGCAAGGATAAGTATATTGATATTCCTGGCTATCCGGAAAAAATAAGCGCGTGGGTGTATGGCGACGGTAAAAAGCACTGGCTGCGCGGTCAGCTGCGAGACGGCAATGGGGCTGCAGTAGATATTGATTATACGGATGAGAAGACGGGCCTTGAGTTCACAGGCTGGAAGTATATCGAGGCAGCGGTTCCTAAGGGAAGACCTCTTCCGCTTCAAATTTCCATGCCGATTCGATATATGGAAACGAAAAATACAAACAAGAACGATGGGACTCTTTATATCGATCAAATCCGAGCGCTATATGGCCCGAATACGGATGACATGGAGCCGCCAGTGCTGAAGGATTTCTCTCCGGTTGATGGCAGTACAATTCATACTTCGACTCCGAAAATCCATGTGTACGGGGAAGATTTCGGATATGATCCAATCAAGCATCCAGCAACGACGCTGATTGATCCCGATAAGGTGCGCATGTATGTGGATGGACAACTGGTTCAGCATGGATTTTATCCACCGAAGGGTGAAATTCACTATACACCGAATGTGCCTTTGGCAGACGGGGTTCATGTCGTGAAGGTCAAAATTCGTGATATGAACGGGAATCGGGCAGAAAAAGAATGGATGTTTACCGTTGATACCGTGTCATCGAAGCTCGTATATACGGGAGCAAACAATGCTTATGCAGGCAATGTTTACAAGGTGGAGGTTAAAGGATTCAAGCCTTCCCATATTAAACGTGCTGACATTGGATTTATCGTTGATCCCAATTTGATAGAGAAGATAGAAGTAGTTGCAGGCGGTGAACTTGGCCCCGCTAATATCGAGGAAAGTATTACCTCGGATGGGAAAGTGAATCTAAAGTTTTCTGATGTGCATCAGTTAAACTTGAGGGATGACGAAGTGCTCGCGAGAATTGAATATCACCTAAAGTCGGATGTGTCGGGTGCGTTCAAGGTCGATTTTACATCAGGAAGCATTGGATTGGCGGATAAAGGAAACACAGACTTTAGCTTCTTCGGCCTTCCTCTTCACGCGGCCATTCAGTATCATCTGCGCTTGAATTGGAACACGGACGGCATAACCGAGGGGCAGGATACTGTGCTTGGGGTTGTTGATGAGACTGGCGCTCCTGTACAAGGCGCGCGTATCGTGACACGTGACGGAATAGAGTTGGGTGTAACGGGCACAGACGGCAAGCTTACCACGAATAAGCTGACGGGGACAGTGCGGGAATACGAGCTGCAAGCGAACGAGGGAACACGATTCAGTCCAGTAGTGAAGTTCAAGGTATCCCCGGTGGCGGGCAGCGAATTGCCTTACAACGTGAGTGTGACAATGGGAGTAGATCCGGCAACTTCTCGCGGCTTTACGTGGCATTCCAATATTAACGTGGATGTTTCAGTGGTAGAGATCGCGAAAAAGGAAGACTTCGTCGATTTTAACCATTCGAATGTCATTCGGGTGAATGGCTCGAGCAATATGCTCCATACGTGGGATATCGGTACGGTTCGTGTGCATAAGGCAGTTGTTCAAGGGCTTAAGCCGGGAACGGAATATGTATATCGTGTTGGCAACGGCAGCGACAAGGTGAGTGAGCAGGGCACGTTCAAGACGGCTGAGCTGGACGGTACACGTACGAAATTCCTCTTCTTTGGCGACTCGCAATCCGCGGATGAAGCGGGATTCGAGCTGTGGGGCAATATTGTACGGAAGGCAGTGGCTGATCAGCCGGATTTTGACTTCATTCTACAGGCCGGGGATATGGTCGAGGATGGGTTTAAGGAAAATGAATGGAATATGTGGTTCAAGGCAGTACAGGATACATTCTTGAAGACAACAGTTGTGTCGGTAGTCGGTAACCATGAGGTGACGGGAACACGGAAAAATGATGATTTCCTTGCTCATTTCAACAATCCACAGAACGGGATAGACAGCTTGAAGGGCAGCAATTATTCATTTAATTATCATAATGCCCATATTGCCGTGCTGAATAGTGAGTACGACCTCGAAGAGCAAAAGGAATGGTTGCGACGAGATTTGGCCGCAACGGATAAAACGTGGAAGATCGTTACGTTCCATCGTGGTCCATATGGAAGCAAGAATAATGAGAAGCATATTCGCAATGCTTGGACATCCACATTTGATGAACTTAATGTGGATGCGGCATTAAATGGCCATGACCATGTGTACTTAAGAACGAGCCCATTGCGCGGCGGCAAGCCAGTTGGCGAGGGAGAAGGGACAACTTATATTGTAGCGGGCTCCTCAGGGCCGAAGTTCTATGAGGTTGTTGCACAAGACTGGCAGTACAAAATAGACGGAACGAAGGCGCAAATCTATGTAGCCGTTGAGATTATTGGCAGCGAGATGAAGTTCCTCGTGAAGAACATTAATGATGTTGTCATTGATGAGTTCTCGATTCGCAAGCCACAACAGCAGCCTGTATCGGTCGAGCTTGATCAGACGGACGTAAGTTTGGCTGTAAAAGAAAGTGTAAAGTTGAATGCGAAGATGCTTCTTATCGGTGCTGATCAGACCGTAAAATGGTCAGTTCGTGATGCTTCAGTAGACGGAGCTGTGACGGTAACGTCTGATGGTATCGTGACAGGACACAAGCAGGGGACAGCGGTTGTACGTGCTACGAGTGTAGTGGAGTCCGTGTACGGGGAAAGTTTCATTACAGTTAATGGCCTGCCGGATACGACGATTGACGAGGTCCAACTTGATCGAAACGAAGGAACATTAAAGGTTAGCGACGCTGCAACTGAATGCAACAGTAGTGCCGTTCAACGCCTTCACAAGCCCATTCAGCGTTACACTTGCCACTTCTTCTGAAGAAGAACACCGACCATACAACCGTTTTAACTCCATATGAAGGCACAAATAAAGGGGCTGTTTATCCAGCCCCTTTTGCATGTCAAGTTTTTAACAATCATAGTCGCTATTAAGTTTAGAGCTGCCCTGACAAGAACACGATGAGGCAGAATGCCGACATTATGGACGAGTAGTAGACGGAATATTGTGTTCTCTTCTTGTTGTTGTCGAGCAGGTTGAACAGAAATAGAAAGCTGAGTACCGGAATTAGCAAGTAAGCCATGTACAGAATGATCGTCGCCATTCTTTACACCTCCAAGGTTGTAGTTGTTGGTTAAAAAGCCGATGTAAATATTTGCATAGATGTATTCTATCACGCTTTTACGCGTTTGGGTACAAAAGTTTTTTGTTTTATTTTGAAAATTTGTGACATCAGGCGGCTGATTGCCAACATGGACGAAGGAGATAAATGTCGGGTACACTAACTATATATGCTGGATCATAGGGAGGGCATGGATCGTTCTCTCTTTTTATATGGTGATTAAGATCAGGAAACGGGGTTAACAGCAACAATGAACATTCAATTGGTATGCGTAGGGAAACTGAAGGAGAAATACTTGGTGCAGGGCATTGCGGAGTACAGCAAGCGGCTGGCTCCATATGTGAAATTCCAGGTGTCAGAGGTACCGGATGAGCAGGCACCCGAGAAAATGAGCGATGCCGAGCTGGAGCAAGTTAAGGATCGTGAGGGAGAGCGTATTCTTGGCCACATTAAGCAGGATGCCCATGTCGTGGCCCTCGCGATAGATGGGCAGCTTTGGTCGAGTGAGGACTTGGCCTCGCAGCTCGATCGGTTGGCTACGTACGGGACAAGCAATGTTGCCTTTGTCATAGGCGGTTCTAACGGGCTATCTGATGCGGTTCTTCGCCGAGCGAATTCGAAGCTGTCCTTCGGCCGCATGACACTGCCGCACCAGTTGATGCGCTTGGTACTCGTGGAGCAGATCTACCGTGCAGTGAAGATAAATCGAGGTGAGCCGTACCATAAGTGACGGTGAAAAATATTGTTGTGGAGAAGGTACAAATATGTTTGCGGGCATTATCTCTATTTCAAGCACGCGTCCGAAAGCCGTAATGAAATGCTGCTGACTCCTGTACCCAACTCATAGGCGATATCCGCCCAAGAAATTTATCCATTTCTATGTAAAAAGACAAAGAGCAGCCCATTAGCCAGCTCTTTGTCCTTAACTTTATTTTCGTTCATTTTCAACGTTCCCCATCAAGAACTCTTTGTTGTATAGTAGAACTCCCCTAAGAGATTCCCTATTTCATAACTTCCTGGTGCAAGTTCTTTTTCAACAAAAGCATTGATCCCCGACTTGTCGATCTCATACATCACTTCAATTTCTTTAGAAAATAATAGCTTTTCTTGCGAAAGCAAGTTCGAAAGCGATGGTTGCTGCCTTGGCTTAATTTCTCCCGTATTCAACACTTGCTGAAGGCCCTCAACGTAAGACTCCAACGGACGACTACCTACGATTTTGACTCCTTTATTCTCTTCATTGATCATGACGATCGTTGGGAAACCTCGAACGCCAAGGCTTCTAGCGAGTCTAAAATCCTCATTCAATAAGGATTGGCCGGATTGATGTTCAGCATCTTGAACGATCGCTTCTCCATTCAGCCCAAGCTGATTTACGATGTCAATCATGACGGATTCCTCCGCGATATTTCGATTAAATGCGAATAAAGCTTCTCGTGATCGTCTTAAGTAATCATAGGCTACTGTATTGCCATGATGTTGCTGAATCACTTTAAATACACGAGAGGGTGGGTAAGAGGATTGGACGGGATCGCTTAGCATCAGCGAACCGTCAATTGGCATACGCGAGTATTCCCCAACCTCTCGCCAGTGGTCGAAGACATGAGCAGGTCCAGATATACCGTTACGTGGATCGACCGGCTCATCCCCCCATTTTTCGAGCAGCCCGCCCATTACCGTTTGGAAGTTGAAAACATGTCCATACTGCGTTTTAAATCGTCGTAGGACAGGGTCAAGCGCCCAGCAGTGTGAGCAGATTGGATCCGTCACATAATAAACTGTAATGGATTTGTGGAGTGGATTGAAATCAATCATTTCCACT
The DNA here is from genome assembly GCF_030363895.1 of Paenibacillus sp. S-12. NCBI lineage: Bacteria > Bacillati > Bacillota > Bacilli > Caryophanales > Paenibacillaceae > Paenibacillus > Paenibacillus sp. S-12. The sequence continues at coordinate 349,665 of NZ_JASIUF010000022.1, read as the reverse complement.
TCTTCTTCCCCAGCTACGCCGCAGACACCGGTCTCAAGATCACAAATCATATGATTATCGCTGATTATTCGTTTATCGTCATTTGCCATGATGGTTGCCTCCTTGAAGTTTCCGAAAGATCATTTTGCTTTACAACTACATTTTAGCCATAATAATTCTACCGGAACACCAATAGATCATGTGATTTGTCGTTTATGCAACACATGGGCACATCTGTTTAAAATGTTGGAGGGACAGGAATGACGCAATCCAAGACAGACCCCCGAATTTTGCGAACGCGTAAGTTAATCATGGATTCCTTTATTGAACTTTCAGGTAAAAAAGAATTCAAGGATATTACCGTGAAGGATATTACGACAGAGGCGATGATTAATCGGGCAACGTTCTACTATCACTTTGAAGACATATATGATTTGCTCGACAAGGTTTTATCCGAAGTGCTTCTGATTAATTTGAATGCGATAGACTTTGGAAATAGCGTGCTGAATGAAGCATCGCTTATTAAAATTTTCGTAGCTATAACAGATTTCCAGAGCGCGTTATCCAATCGGTGTCATCGAGGATACGATGAGACCATTGCTCGTATTATTCGAGAGCAGCTCGAGATTATCTTCTATAAAATGCTGCGAAAACAACTGACGATGGCGGCGGATGAATCGTTAAAAATCACAGCGGTCCTTTTAAGTTGGGGGTTATATGGTGCTTCTGTGGAGTGGAGGAGAAAGGGGAAGGAATTATCGCCGGAAGCATTTATTCACCCCGCTATTCCCTTTCTGATGTCGGGCATTGAACAGGGGTGAGGGTTAAAGCTGACTCTGCCGAGTATTAAGAGATGGAAAGCAGAGCTAAATTGGCAAAGCAGTTATGCAATAAACTAACTACAAGATTCAGGAATGAAACCAAAATCCATAAAAAATGTCTGGGTGGGCGTCCTCCAGCGTTTCAAGAGAAATGGCTTCATTCTATTTATCCGCTAGAAAGGCTGTTGGCTATGAAATTTACCACAAGTGTTGGTAAATTTCATCGGTAAAACATACTGGACATCTAAGAGGATATATCACGGGGGGAAAGTATGTTAGACCAATTATTAAGTCCATTTACTTCAATCTTATCGAGGCTAAAATATGGGCGAAAGTTTATCCTTATCAGGAGGTCGCCTCTTTCAAATCGTGTTGTGTGGTGCAATAGATTTTACTGAAAAGGCGTCCTTTTTGCTGCGATATTTTTGTATTTTATTGGATAATCAACAGGCGTGACAATATTTATTGTTCAGTTACATGCAGTTCTGCTGCTCAAAATTAAGTTCAATTAATGATAATTTTGTATATGAGTAGAATGAATGGAAAATATAACAATATTAATAGGTGACGATGATGTTGAAATTGCTGATTTGGTTGCTATACATTTAGAAGGGTATCGTGTCATTAAGGTATCGGATGGGCAAGAAAATATTAATGTTATCCAGACTTAACACATTGATTTACTTATTTTGAATATTGCGATGCCGAAAATGGATGGATATAAGGTTGCACATTGCATTCGCGAAAAACATAATATGCCCATTATTTTTTGAGCGCGAAAATGTCTGATTTTGATAAAGTGCAGGGACTCGTGATTGGAGCAAACGATTATATGACGAAACCATTCAAACAGAACTCAAACTTGGAATTTGGAGGATTAACGATTTCTCCTGAACAACGTACAGTTACTATATATGGTAAGAATATTGAGTCAACACCGAAAGAGTTTGAAATTTTATAGTTATTAACCAGTTATCCAAATAAAGTTTATAGTGCAGAAGACATTTTTTAGCAGGTATGGAGGTAGATTATAAACTCAATGGTTAAAATACTACGAGGCTTTCGTTCAAAAATGATATTATTGTTATGTTTAAGCATGTTGTTGTCTAGCGCCATAACATACCTACTCTTTAAAGTACTCCAATTGTATTATTATACAAATGTTAGTTATGGAGATACACTAGCTTATTTTCGCAAAATCATACAAAATATTGGAGACCTTAACGTCTTTTTACTGTTATTTATCCTGCTTTCGATATTGTTTTTCTTTTTACTTACAAAACCCTATTCTGCCTATTTCAATGAGATTTCAAAAGGAATTCATTATCTCGCTCAGGGTGACTTTAAGCATCGAGTTCAAATATTGTCAAATGATGAATTTAGTGATATTGCACAAGGCATTAATCAGGCAAGTGAAAAATTGGAAAAGGCTATAGAAAGGGGTGACTTTTCGGAAAATAGTAAAGAGCAGTTAGTAGTGAATTTGGCTCATGATTTGCGCACACCTCTTACCTCTGTTTTAGGTTATTTAGATTTAATCCTTAAGGATGATAGCTTGACTGAAAATCAGATCAGGCATTTTTTAACGATTGCCTTTACTAAATCTCAACGCCTAGAACGGTTGATTGATGAATTATTCGAAATAACTAGGATGAATTATGGCATGTTACCAATTGAAAAGAAACAAATCGATTTAAGCGAGCTACTTATTCAATTAAAAGAAGAGTTGTATCCTGTCTTAGAGAAAAACGATTTGATAGCAAGAACGAATATTACTTCCCCTTTATCTATTATGGGTGATGGAGAGTTGTTGGCGCGTGTGTTTGAAAATCTTCTAATTAATGCAAACCGTTATGGATATGATGGGCAGTATGTAGATATCAACGGCTCTATTGATTCAAAGGAAGTAGTTATTCAAGTTATCAATTATGGGGACGCCATTCCTCCAGATGAACTGCCTCATATTTTCGATATGCTTTTTACTGGTGACAAAGCACGAACTCATCAAGAAAATAGCACAGGTCTCGGTTTATTCATTGCGAAGAATATAGTAGAGCAACACAATGGGACAATAACTGCCGAAAGTGATTTAATACGCACTATATTTGAAGTCCGATTACCAATGGAGGATTCCCAAAGAGATTAAGTGTAAAATCCAAATGAAAAATTTAAGGAAAATTTAAAATTTACCCCACTTTTTATTTTAAAAGTTTTTCCTATCCTATAAACAAGTTACATCAAGGAGGAGACTAAAAATGAAAAAGTGGGGTTTTTTATTGGTTTTTGCATTATTTCTAGTTTTTATTTTTAATATATTACCGATATCCAAAGATAAAGTAGATATTCAAAAATATGAACAAAATGATAATACAGCTACTGAAAATATCCAAAAGATTGAGCTTACGGAAGAACAAATCTATCATGGGAATCTACTCTTGGTCAACAATGAACATCCTGTTCGCCAAAAGAGTATAAAATCAGATGTCATAAATTTATTTACGCACGAAGAATTGACAAAGGGGTATGGGTTACTTGATAACGAAATTAAATTGTCAGAAGAAATAGCTAAAAAATTTTCCAAGATGATAGCTGATGCCAAAAAAGATGGGGTTTGGCACTTTTTAATTAGCAGTGGTTTTCGAGACTTAGATGAGCAAAGCAGACTTTACGAAGAAATGGGTTCTGATTTTGCTTTGCCAGCAGGTCATAGCGAACACAATTTGGGGTTATCGCTTGATGTGGGATCTACTCAAATGAAGATGGATAAAGCACCTGAAGGAAGGTGGATAGAAAAAAATTCTTGGGAATACGGATTTATATTACGCTATCCCTTGGATAAAACGGTTGTTACAGGAATTCATTATGAACCTTGGCATATTCGTTATGTCGGCTTGCCTCACAGTGTGATTATGCAGGAAATGAATTTAGCTTTGGAAGAATATTTGGATTATTTAAAAGAAGAAAAGAGCATTTCTGTTAGTGTTGATGGGACAAAATATACAATTTCATATTACCCCATTTCTCAAAATGAGACAATTGAAGTTGAAGTACCAGCGAATGAACATCATGAAATATCCGGTAATAATATAGATGGAGTGATTGTGACCTCATTTTCTTGAATTAGGTTCTAAAATGATAAAGTCATTGGTTTAAATGTAAAGTTAGGAGACGTATTCTAATATGCTTGCAGCTACAGTTTTGTATACTTATTTTTGTACTATTATTTTTTGTATTGTGTTTCAAACTGGATTTTTATTAAAGGCGCAAAAAAAATTATCTATTAAGCATTTTCTATGGGTGTATGTTTTTCTTTTCTACCTTGCGCTAGTGTATATGGTGACGGGGGTAGGAAATATATGGGTGATAGGAAAATATGAAACATTAATTCGTATAAGTGAAATCAACTTACTCCCCTTTGCTTCTGAAGGTATTACTACATATATTTTGAACATTATTTTATTTATGCCGTTAGGATTTTTATTGCCAACTATTTGGCCGCAGTTTAGAACAATCAAAAATGTTGCATATACTGGATTATTTTTCTCAATTGCTATTGAGCTAAGTCAATTGCTAAATCATAGGATTACAGATATTGATGATTTACTTATGAACACCCTAGGCGCGATTATTGGGTATTTAATATATAGAGCTTTATTTAAAATGATATATAAAAGAGGTGAAATAAAACCTGATATTTCCTCTTTAGTCGTAAAATACGAGGCTGTTTTTTATTTAGTTTGTTCATTTACAGGTATGATACTACTTCATTATCCAATTTTATTTCGAAAAATTTTCTAAATGCACGCCTGTCGATTATCCAATAAAATACAAAAATACATTTGGCCGAACTGGTAGGCTACCATGAGACCGTGCGTAAGTTTACGGTCTACACCTTGCTGCAATACTGGGCACAAGCGGCTTTCGAACAGTGGGATGGTTACCGAGATGGCGCTGACCGTGCAGTTACCTGCGGATTGTATTGTACAATGATGTTTGATGTTATCGCTCTTTATTTTTGCCATAGTAACATATCCGCTTCGCCTACAATATGATGAGTCTAGAGAAATCTAAAGAGGTGAGCAAATGGCAGTCGTAAAAGCCAGGCAACAGGATATTGATATGTTGGCAAGGTTGCTTCGAGCTGAAGCTGAGACCGAAGGCGAAACGGGCATGCTCCATGTTGGAAGTGTTGGCATTAACCGAATAAGAGTGAATTGCTCCGACTTTAAAGACATCCGGACAATTCCCCAAATGATCAACCAGCCGCATGCGTTCGAAGCGTTACAACATGGTATGTACTATCAAAACGCAAGAGAGAGGGAACGCCGTCTGGCGCGACGTGCTGTGAACGGGGAGCGAAGTTGGCCAGCCAAATTCGCCCTGTGGTATTTCCGTCCAGGAACGTTCGAAAATCCCGGACCATGTCCGGAAACCTGGTATAATCAGCCGCTCGCAGGAAGATGGAAGAAGCACTGTTTTTATGAACCGACCGCGGCAGAATGTGAAGATATATATAATACGTTTTAATTGTATGAACGAAAAGAGCTCAGAATCTCTTATCCTGACTTGTCACAGTCATATCGGTTGTCTGAACTTTATCTCATTAAGAGCCGCGTAAATCGCGGCTTTTTTTGGTCTAGTGGAATAAAGTTGTTGCCGGGTTAGAAGTGATTCAAGGGATTCAAATCTGCATTTCGTCTAAAATCTATTACTATAAAATTCAAATAGTCGAGGAGTGCATCATTTATGTATAGAGTGGCTATTTGCGATGATGAGGAAAAACAAAGAGAGATTGTTAAAGGCATCCTGATTACTTTGTCGATAAAGACAAATATAGAATTTGAAATCGAATTATTCGGCTCGGGAGAGCAATTGGTATCTCATTATGAGACCAATGAACCCCCGTTCCATATTCTAATTTTGGATATCGAAATAGGTGGTCTGAACGGGATTCAGACAGCTCGTAGAATAAGAGCGTTACATAACTTGGATGAACAAATTATTTTTCTGACAAGCTACCCTGAATATATGGTAGAAAGTTTTGATGTCATGACATTCCAGTATTTGATAAAACCTGTTGCCCCCTCGATTTTGGAGGAGAAAATCATCAAACTATGCCAGTACTTTCAAACACTTGATAAAAAGTTTATGGTCATCAAGTCAGCCTATGAATCAATCATGATTAAATATGACGACCTTATTAGTATTGAAGCTGCCAAAAGCTTAACGATAAAGAGCAAACTACATTTTATTACTACTGATCAAACCTATAAAAGCAAAGGAATTATTGCAGATTATGCTTTAGCTTTAAAAGACAGTAACTTCCTGCAAATCCACCGTTCCATTATCATTAATCTACTTCATGTGAGAAAGTTTGCTAGCGGAGTTGTTCTCATGTCCAATGGATTGGAATTACCCATAGGCCGTTCTAAAATCAAAGAGGTTAAAGATGTTTATACCAAATATATGATTAGGAAGATCGAATAATATGATTCAAAATAATTTACTTGTTGTTTTTACAATTGTACTTGTGATGGGCGTTCAACTTAATTTTTTCTTCAACTCGGTTTTTGGTAAATCAGCTAAAAAGCATAACCGATTCATTTACTTTATTATCTTTGGGCTGCTCGATTTCCTATATCTTGTTATTCCCGTCTCACCAATTTTATCTTCGATTCTAGCCTTGCTTATGATATTTAGTATCGTACAATCTTATCAAGTAGAGATGAAAACGAAGATCATTTTCTCTATGCTTTACAGCGTTTTAATGTCTCTCGTTACTTGTATATCTCTTTATATTTTTTATACCCTAGATTCAGTTGAGTTTAGCTTTGACCCTGTAAATGAAACTAATAAAATTGTCTACATGAAAGCTATTTTACTCTCTTTCATCATCATGTTTGCCATCATTCAGATCATACGACCACTTGCAAGACATAGTAGTTACTCTTTGCATTATCGTTACTACGTATTAATTTCGGCTATTCCACTTATGAGTATATATCACCTATATATTCTAAATTATAAGACCGTCTATTATTTTATTTCCGCTATTGGCTTTCTTTTCTTAAACGTTATGATTATCTATATTTTTGATTCGATTATTGATAAATATAAATTCATGCAAGAACATACTCAGCTGCAACATCAGATGGATTATCAAGATGCGAATTACGAAAAGGTCGTTCACAGCTTCAAATCCATTAAAAGAATTATTCATGATACGAATCAACAGTTTTTATATATTGAAGAATGTATAAAGCGAAATGAGTTAGCAGCTGCAATGGAACATATTAAGACAACATTAAATAAAGTCGAAGGAGCGTATCAGCGGGTTAATACGGGGAATCTGGTTATAGATGCTCTTATTACAAATACGCTTAATATTGGACATGCCAATGGCATTAGAATAGATATAAAGCTTAATTTATGGTCGCAAGAAATCCATATAGACCGTTATGACTTATGTGTTGTCATTGGAAATATGCTAGATAACGCAATAGAAGCTTCTAAAAAGTTAACGATCGCAGAAGATAGGTACATTCTTATAAAAATACATTCTACCGAGTCTACTCTACTCATTCACATCTTGAATTATATGGAGAATGAAGTTGCCCACTTACATAGCCAAAAACCATCTCCTGAATTTCATGGTATTGGATTAACCAATATCGCTAGAATCTGCGACAAGTACGGTGGTCATATGACCATTGAAACGAAACATAAAGTATTTAATAATATGGTCCTCCTGCCATTTTAAACGAACAATCCTTAGACAACATGTTGTTTAGGGATTGTTTTTTTCGTTTGAGGGCGTATTTGAATACAGCAGCCTTCCTCCATGTATGATGAATTCAGAAAGTATAATCTAGAACGAATTACAAGGAGGAATGAATAATGAAGAGAATGGTTTCTGTAGGGATGGCCGCTTTGCTTATTGCCATTCCGGTCAGCCCAGCTTTTGCTGAAACGAATCCGGCTACTGTAAAAGAAAGGGCAAAGGTGCAAGCTTCGAAGCTCCTTTCCGTCTCTGGTGCAAGTGGTGTGCAGTATGCCATTATGGATAAGGGATCCATTGTTTTATCAGATAACGCCGGTGTAAACGATAAAGCTTCCAAAACTCCGATCACCAAAGACACTATGTTTGGTATAGGCTCGATAAGTAAAATGCATGTGTCTGCTGCAGCGATGATACTAGCTGATGCTAATAAAATTGATATTGATAAGCCACTTACAACGTATATCAAAGACTTCAAAATGGCAGATGAAAGATATAAAAAGATTACCCCTCGTATGTTAATGAATCATTCGTCAGGGCTTTACGGTACTCACCTTCCGAATAGTTCTTTATTAGGTGACAATGATACAATAGTCCACGATGAATTATTGAACAAGTTACAATCGGAACATTTAAATTCAAATCCAGGTGAATTCTCCGTTTATGTAAACGATGGGTTTGATCTGCTTGAAATCATGATTGAACGAGTGAGCGGTATGAGCTATACCGAATTCCTTGCGAAATATGTAAGCACGCCTCTGAATTTAAGCTCAACGAAAACACCACTTGATCAATTTGATAGAGAAAGGGTAGCCAAAGCTTACTTTCCTACGATGGATCAGGCTTTACCCATCGAGAATGCTAACACCCTTGGGTCAGGCGGGCTCTACTCAACTGCAGAAGACTTAACTAAGTTTGCAGATATGTTAATAGGTAATCGAACGGACGTTCTATCTAAACAATCAGCCAAAGCCATGCAAGGTCCTGAATATAAAAGAGGAATATGGGTTTCTGAAAAAGCGAACGCCTTTAACTATGGTCTTGGTTGGGACACTGTTCGCTTGCCAGCGTTTGATGATTACGGAATAACGGCATTATCCAAAGGTGGAGACGTCGCTACTTATCACGGTTCCTTGATTACAATACCAGAACATAATATTTCTATGGCTGTGCTTTCTTCAGGAGGGTCTTCCGTATTCAATCTTGCATTTGAAACGAAAGTTTTATTAGAATACTTAAAAGACAAGGGGCATATTAAGGAAATTCTACCCGAGAAAACATTTAAACCTTCCTTGAAGGTGAACATGCCGTCTGAAATGCTTTCTTATGCTGGATTGTATGGTACAAGGGATTCAACCATAAATATGGAGATTAAGAACGGAGTGATTGATTTACCTGCACAAAACGGAGGGTTGATACCCGCACAAACATATGTGTATACGGGCGATGGACAATTCAAAAGCAAAGATGGCAGTGTAACATTAAGCTTTGACAAACAAACAAATGGAAGAACATATGTGAAGCTTAACGCTTATACGAATAACCAAGGATTAGGTCAGTCCATGATGGTGTTCTATGCCTATCAAAAGCTGGATTCCAATCCACTCCAACAAACAACTAAAAAGGTATGGGAAAATAGAAACGGAAAAAGTTATTATAGGGTGGATGAAAAGATAACTTCTGCATTTTATCTGGCCACGCCAATGATAGCAAAGACAATATCCGTTGATATGGATCATGGATACGCAAATGGGACTAAAATTGTTAATGAGAATCAAGCAGTAAATGCTATCCAAATTCCGATTATGGCCGGAAGAGATGTATTTGATCTCAACTTTTATAAAGAAGGACAGACGGAGTATTTAAAGATTGATGGATTCTCTTATATCAATGAAGATGCTGTTCCAATCCTTTATGATGGCAAGGATTCATTAAGCATCATCATACCATCGAGTGGTCAGGCGAAATGGTATAAAATCGATGAAAAATCAGCCAATCGAGTCATGAACGTTAAGACTCCGGCAAGTGGGGGATTTGCCGTTTACGACAAGAATGGAATGGCTGTGAACTTCTCAAAGGTTACTAACAATCATTCGGTAGTACTGCCTGAAGGTGGGATGATCGTTTTTGGCGGAAAAGCGGGTGATGTATTTAAAATTGAATTGAAGAATAAATAGATTTGGAGCATTGAAGTCCGCCTAACTAGCGGACTTTTTGATTTATGGATATAAGTTCTTGTCCAATGCTCAGGTAACTTGGAAGGACGCAAAGAGAAAGATCGGTACATGAAAAAAAGAGCAGATTGATTTATGTACCGTTTTGTCCATCTGCAGAAGATACCGTACTCCGCTTTGCACCTTATTGTTCAGGATCGAGAGAACCCGGATCGGTAGGCAGAAATGCAAATTGAATCGTTTGTATTTCCAGAATCCAGGTAAAAAGTAGGTAGATTCAGGACAAGCGATCATTATAATGAAATTAAGATACAAGGTAAAAATGAACTCAAGAGACCAAAGTTGTCTTGTAATCAAGGGTAGAAGAGAGGATGACGGAAGTGCCAATTCATAACCAAGCTCACCCTTCTGATTCTGTTAGAGAAGACGGTTGTTATCCCATTGACTTGACGGGCCCTCGCAGCCACAACCTTGTCATTCGGCCCGGTGTGGGGAGCCTATCTATTGGACCGCCGGAATTAGGGCAAAGGGTAGACCTTCACGTCGCATCAGATGCGAGAATTGATTGGACCGTATTCGATGCCTTCTCCACGCCGGCAGGCTCGCCTTGGCCGCGATTTCTGTACTATTCAGGCAGTGACACGGGCTTCTTGGACTGGGCACAGACACGTCCCATTGAAGAGATGACGTGGGCTCCGATCCTGTCTGCAGATACGGTGGTGGACGCCAGCCAGTCCATTTTGCATAGCTTGCATATCGAGTTGAGCCAGTCCGGAGGGTGCTTGAGCTTGAAGCTTCCGAAGGGATCTTTCCGCCTGAACGTGTCTGGCGATCTATTACGCTTATCGGCCACTGGAAATATGCCGTATTCTCTGACACTAGCGCCGCGCACCGGTCGACGCAAGAATGATCCTCCTTTCACCCTGCCCGACATCGGTGAATTGCACCGGGTGACGAGCCTGACGCTGCAAAACACGCCGCTGGGACAGCCCATCTCGCTGGACTGTCTAGACCGGTTCCCCAACCTTGACTCACTGAGTTTGTGGGGGAACTTCTGCGACATGGGCTTGTTGGCTCGTCATGCCCGGTTAACGAATTTGGAGCTGCGCTTCATGCCTGATTTAGAGGACATGCCCTCCTTGGACACGTGGCCGTTGCTTGAAGGATTTATCGCCTACAATGTGGAAGAGGCCGCGGGCAAGCGCTTAAGGCAGCAAGTGAAAACACGCGCCAAGACACGCCCATGGGCCGGCTATGCTTCAGTGAGCCAATTGCGAAAGCCTGAGTGGTGGGAGAGCGAATATGGCCGCCCGTTCTCGTCTTGGCCTAAACGTCTGGCCAAACTGGCTAACGAAGCTTACAATGCTGCACAGGCATCCTTGGCGCAGGCCCGCAGCCTCGCCGATGCCGAGGCAGCCATTACTGCTTTCACCGTGCGCTTCAATACCCTCAAAGGTATCGAAACCACCGAAAGAGAAGACCTTGGCGAAGCAGTATGGCAACTTAGCCAGTCCGATCACCTGATCGGCCAGCCTATAACGGAGGAGATGGCTGGGCGCTGGTTCGATGCAGCTCGCGATTACTGATTGAAAGGAGATTGTAAACGGGGAACAACTGCTGAACTAAACTGGGGAATTATTGAGAAGGGGATTACCTATGAAGGATGCGTTAATGGAGAGATTAAAGATTTTTCTTCATCAGGAAGATAATGAAACACTAGTAGGCATTCCGGCAAGCCAAGAGGAAATTGTTAGTGCGGAGCAACGGCTGAATGTAAACTTTCATGAGGACTACGTACACTTTATCAAGACGTTTGGAGGAGCATATGCGGGTCTTACGATACATGCATTCTCTAATGGCTCTAGTCTCGGCAATGAAACGGTTGTCGATTTGACGTTGGGGTTCCGAGAGCAATTCAAGGGACATCCCTTTGCAGAGGTTTTACGAACCAGTTATGTCATTTCCATAGATGGATCCGGCGATCCGATTTTCATGAATCAGACAGGAGAGGTTTTCATCGGGTATCACGATACCGGGGAGATCAAGTTATTAGCCAATTCATTCGAGGAAATGATCGAAGAGAATTTTTATGAATGGTAATTTGTTCAATTCGGCAGATTATGCTAATCAAAGAGGCCGTCCCTCAAGTAGATTGATCTACTTTTGGGACAGCCTCATTTTATCTGGTCAGTCAGACCGCTAGTTAAGCATTCTGCTCCTGTTACAACTTAAACTGCTTTATTTTCTCTTGAAGTTCTTCTGCCATGATACGACTTAAAAATCCTCTTTATTCGACAGTTCTCTGTCAGAATTCGACCCCCAAAGTAATTTTCGGCATAAAGCTTCTAAAAAGTTAAAGACGAAAGACAAAATGTTCGCATTCATTAAGAGCTCTATCTATATCAATCAGAGTTTATCCACATATCTTAATAACTAGAAGGATACTACTTCAAGAAGAGGGGGGATAAATGAATGGGGCATAAAAAACATAAAAAGAAAAAAGGCAAAAAGGACGTTTTTGATTATATTGTTATTGGTGCTGGAACAGCAGGTGGGGTAATCGCTAAGGAATTAACGGATGACAAAAAAACTTCCGTACTTGTGCTTGAGCCTGGAATAAATAGCACGGATCAGTTAAGTGATCCAAGCGTGTTAAATGCCATTATTCAGGCTAGCGATAATAAGTTTGCCTTCAATTTACTATCTAAATTAGAATCTTCTGTGGGCCGACAGCTTGTTACGGTCAATGGAAGGGTTATTGGGGGAAGCTCGGAAGTGAACGAAATGTATGCTGTCCGGGGAAGTAAAGAGTTGTATGATGAATGGGTTGCCCTTTCAGGTGAACCCCGATGGAGCTACGACCAAGTCCGTTCCCTGTTTATTCAAAATGAAACCTATACGGGCCTAACACAAAGTCCGAATGAGAGAGGAAGACGGGGGCCTATATTTGTCAGACAGCAGCATATACCTCCTAATGGGCTTATCCAATCGCTAGCAGATGCAACAGCTAATGTACTGGGAATAGAACGTGTTGAGGACTATAACACAGGAGTTCGAGACTGTACATTTTATAAATCTCAATTTCTTCAGAAGGAGGATGGTAATACAATTACCCGTTCCTCTACTGCAACAGGGTATTTAAATGAGAGCATAGTTACGCAGGGTAATGAGTTTCATCCTGATGAGTTTGGGATTGGAAAGAGAAAGCTGACTATTTTTGGCAAAACAACAGCGAACAAGATATTATTCAAGAACAAGAATTGTCAAATGATTGCCAGCGGGGTTCAGTACGTTAGAGATGGTATTTCACAAACAGCGTTTGCCCGAAAAGGCGTGATCGTCTCGGCAGGATTCTCCTCCTCCCTTATCTTACAGCGATCAGGAATTGGCAAATCCAGTGATTTGCTTAGCGCAGGAATTAAACCATTAATTGAAAATCCGAATGTAGGATACAATCTGCAAACGCAAGCCTATGCAGGACTTGCAGTCGAGGTAGAAACATCCCAAATATTACCGGTACTCGGTGCTGACCCTAATCAACCAATTATTTTAGGCGCATTTACAGCTGAGAATAAGAATAATGTATTGGAGGGCCGCCGCCTTCAGATTCTAGGGGCTCCCGTAGCACTCTTTGTTCCAGCTTCAGACATAGCAAGCAATGGGTGGGAGCTGGATGTAAATAAGCAAATCAATGTCATGAGTTTTGGACTTATAGACCTTAACCCACAGAGTAAGGGCACAATTATGGCCTCCCACAGCGATCCCGAAGCACTGCCGTCCTTTTCCTTTAACCCATTGCAACAGGCAACAAACGATCTGGATTTCTTGGTGGATCAATATATTAATATGTACAACATTATTCAAGAGGCTAGATTAAATAATAGCGGGATAAAAGCTGTGGTGTACCCGCCGGAGGAAGTTTTCCAAATACCCGATGAGGCAGAAAAAAGACGGCAGCTTAGTGATTTCGTAAGAGCATCGTATTCAAATTTTTATCATTATGGCGGGCAGTGCAAGATGGGGAAGTGCGTGCAAGATGGAGTTGTCAACGGACAGCTGGATGTATTCGGTACAACCAATCTTAAAGTTGCTGATCTTTCGATCGCACCTATTTTACCGGACGGCAATACTAGCCTAGCTGCTCAAATGATAGGATTAAATGCCGTACGCTTTATTCAAAATAATTCTTGTTCTTACGTGCTGGATGATGATGATTTTGAGGACGAATTAGAAGATTAATAGATGTAATGGCTGACTGGAAAGAATCAGAATTTACTTTTGTCGGATAGAACTGGCGACGCCAGCTCTTTTTTCGTTTTGACGATAGATCCGGTAGGCTGAGGCGCATCATAAGTGTTAATTTTATCCTCTGCATGCCCCAGATTGAGCTTGTTATTGTACATGCCTATGCTTCAATAGCACTGAAATATAGAAAGTTTCTTTTTCTACAATTAGCTCTGTATGAACTACATTATAATTGATTCCTCCCATTGTTATCCCGTTTACTAATTTTGTGAGACGAAGAAATTCTCCAATTTCGGAAACATAGACATCCGCAGTTGAGCTGTCGGGAAATATGCATTGCACTCTAATAGGACGCATTCCTTCCTTGTTTTTATATCACATATCCGATTCGATACGGGGACTTGTTGATATGATTAAGTTTGTAAAGTTCCAAGTAGCGTTCTTTTTATGCCTTTTAGTTTATTTTTTAAAAAACAGGGCAATCTTATTATATCAAAATTAAATCCCTATAGGGTATATAATTTAAAAATAAACCCTATAGTATCTTGGAGCGCGCAAATGGCTAGTCTATGGTTTGCTTAGGGTGATCGCTGTGAGTGATTTTATGAAGATGGTAGGGGAAGGCATTCGACACTTTCGGAAACTACGCGGACTAAGCCAGGAGGAACTTGCAAGCAAGGCTGAGCTACACGAGACTTATATTGGTAAGTTGGAACGTTCTGAGAAGGTATGTTCCGTCGTAGTACTGGCTAGAATTACGAGTGCGCTCAACCTCTCGATGGCGGAGTTCTTTAGTTACATCCAGCCTGTGAGTGGAGAGGGGAATGATTCTACACTTGCAGAAATTGTGGATAGGCTCCGAAGCAGAAGTTTAAATGAGCAAAAGAGGGTATTGAAAGTCATTGAGGCTATGCTGGACGATCAGCTGGATTGAAAGGGAAAACCCTAATAACGCTGAAGTTTGGATTAAGGCCTTGAGATGGTGAATTGCGAATTTACACTGTCGCATTTTGCCATCCTGAACCTCTGTCAACTATAAAGGGCACCTAAACGGGTGTCCTTATATTTTGTACTATAGATATCACGGATAACCGTATTACAAGTAAGGGGATTTCAATACATCCCACTCCTTGCGATATGATGGATTCCTATACTTGGAGGTACCCATGAGAGAATTTGAGCAATTAACGAGTGTCGAATCGGCAAATGAATTTATAAGGAGCCATCGATTATCGTTTCTCTATATCACCATGACAGGGTGCAGTGTGTGTCATGCATTGCAGCCGCAGGTACAGAAATTAATGATGAAATACCCGGATATCCATCTGGCGACGATCAATGCAGAAGAAGTTCCAGCGGTTGCCGGGAGCTTTTCTGTTTTTACCACGCCTGTTCTATTGCTTTATGTAGAGGGGAGAGAATATATACGTGAAGCAAGAATCGTGCATCTGGATCTGCTGGACGAAAAAATTCGCAAAATCTATGACTTAGTGACGGGACAATCCTCTGATGAAACCGTGAAATGAACGGTTTAGATTCACGAATGTACATCTGGTGAACTGCCCAATCATCGATGACTTGCCCGTCGCAGCTCAAGCAACTTCCAATATTTACACTTGTTGATACCGATATATCGATTTATAATAGTGACAATTTAATAAGATACCTTTAATTCAGTCCCGTGAGGCTGACAAGGACAGCGGAATGTATGATCTTTATAGGGATACGTGTGTATATGCGCGTGTACCTATTATTTACCTGTGATCGTAAACGGCTTATTGTCAGGGCAACTGGGCAATAAGCCTTTTTTATTGCTCCTGAAAGCGATCGATCATTCCCGCCTGTTCCATCTGCTTGAGCATACTCGGTATCTAGACGATCTGGAGGATGGATAATGGAAAAAGTAGACTTGGAATTCTCGTTGCAACCTGTACCACAAGCACATCGGAATGGATTTTGGAAAATACTCGCCGTGATGCTCGGATTTACGTTCTTCTCGGCAAGCATGTGGTCAGGCGGAGCGTTAGGAAATGGCTTAACGTTCAGCGCTTTTATCGGAATTGTACTGGCAGGGAATCTGATCTTGGGCATCTATACAGGAGCGCTTGCTTATATTGCGGCAAAGACGGGGTTATCGACTCACTTGCTAACGAAATATGCATTTGGCACGAAAGGTTCCTATTTATCTTCAGGATTGCTAGGCTTTACGCAGGTAGGCTGGTTTGGTGTAGGGGTGGCGATGTTCGCAGTCCCGGTTCAGAAAGTAACGGGAATGAACGTGTATGTCTTGATTGCGATTGCAGGAATCCTAATGACGGTGACTGCGATTTATGGAATTAAAGCATTGGCGATACTCGGCATCGTAGCTGTACCGTCAATTGCGATATTAGGAAGCTATTCGGTCTTCGAAGCGACTTCAACAGCAGGCGGATTGCAAGGATTAATGAATTATCAGCCGAAGGAAATGATGGGTCTTGCTACAGCATTGACCGTCTGTATCGGTTCCTTCATTAGTGGAGGTACGCTAACACCGGACTTTGCACGGTTTGCAAAAACAACTCGTTCAGCGGTTGTGTCGACGGTCATTGCCTTTTTCCTTGGAAATTCGTTGATGTTTCTATTTGGAGCAGTAGGCGCGATTGTGTATGGCAAAGCGGATATCTCAGATGTCATGTTTCTGCAAGGCTTGATTATACCGGCTATTATTGTGCTAGGGCTAAATATTTGGACGACGAATGAAAATGCGCTATATGCATCCAGTCTGGGCTTTGCCAATATTACGAAGCTGCCTAAGAATATCATTGTTGTCTTTAATGGAGCAGTAGGTACGATTATGGCAATGTGGCTGTACAATAACTTCGTAGGCTTCTTGACGGTACTTGGCTCGATTTTGCCATCGATTGGCGCGATTCTGCTAGCGGATTTCTATATCTTGAATCGCGGCTCCTATAAGAAATTCGAAGAAATGAGCTTCAAATCCGTGAATTGGATTGCGATATTGGCCTGGCTCGGCGGCATTCTGATTGCTCAGTTCGTCCCTGGCATCCCGCCTATTAATGGCTTGATCGGTACAGCTGTGCTGTATGTTATAGGTATGAAGTGTTTCCCGGAAAAACAGTTTAACGTAAACGAGAAAAGGGGAATGAACCGTGATTATACAACAAGCGAAGCTTAGAGGTCGTGAAGGTTTATGGAATATCGAGATTGTGGATGGGGCATTCAAGACGATTACCCAAAGTCCGCTTCCCACAGAAGGACATGAGGTCATTGATGTGAACGGGAGCTTGGTGCTTCCTCCTTTTATTGAGCCGCATATTCATTTGGACACAACCTTAACAGCAGGGGAGCCGGAGTGGAATCAGAGCGGTACGCTATTTGAAGGCATCCAGCGCTGGTCGCAGCGAAAGGAAACTCTTTCAATAGAGGACGTCAAAACAAGAGCAAAGACCGCGCTTAAGTGGCAAATCGCTCAGGGCATTCAGCATGTGAGAACCCATGTGGATGTGACAGACCCTACTCTAGTAGCGCTTAAGGCGCTGCTGGAAGTGAAGGAAGAGATGTCTTCTTATGTGGATCTTCAGCTCGTTGCCTTTCCACAGGAAGGGATTCTCTCCTATCCAAATGGAGTAGAACTGCTTGAAGAAGCCATGAAAATGGGGGCCGATGTGGTTGGCGGCATTCCGCATTTTGAGTTTACACGCGAGTATGGCGTAGATTCGATGAGAATCGTATTTGATCTGGCGGAAAAATATAATCGTCTCGTTGATATCCACTGCGATGAGATTGACGATGAGCAGTCGAGATTCGTTGAGGTAGTAGCCAAGGAAGCTTACGAACGCGGCATCGGCGCACGTACAACGGCCAGCCATACAACGGCGATGGGCTCCTATAATGATGCATATGCGTACAAGCTGTTCCGTCTGCTGAAAATGTCGAAGATCAATTTCGTATCCAATCCACTGGTGAACATCCATTTGCAAGGACGATTTGATACGTATCCGAAACGTAGAGGCCTAACACGGGTAAAAGAGCTTCAAGAAGCAGGACTTAATGTGTGCTTTGGTCATGATGATATTTTTGACCCATGGTATCCGCTGGGGACAGGCAATATGCTTCAAGTTCTGCATATGGGTATTCATGCTTCACAACTTATGGGCTATGAGCAGATCGTGAACAGCATCGATATGATTACGAAGAACAGCGCGACGACGCTGCAAATTGAGGATAAATACGGGATTGAGGCAGGCAAGCCGGCCAACTTTATCGTATTGAATGCGGAGAATGAGTATGAGGCCATTCGCAAGCAGGCTGCGGTACGATATTCTTTCCGTAACGGTAAGATTATTGCTGAGACAAAACCGAGCGAGACCAGCGTGAAGCTGGGCAGTATAAGTGAGACCATTACGTTTCAAAAATAAATAAAAGCAGAGAAGCAGGCCTTAGGGTCTGCTTCTTTTTATATATGCAAGCGACGACAATAATTTCCGAATCATGGTATAATTTCACTAGTAGCAGTTCGACAAATCACCGTATATGATTTCGATAATTCTTGTTTCGGTTGGCATATGTATAACCTAGCGGATCTCTGGACACATGGGATGGGCTGGATACAATTCGAACCAGACGCTTTAAAAGCCCTATGTGAGTTTTGTCTTGCAGGGGCTTTTTCATGCGATTGTAAACCAATAGCGCACAGTCGCATTAGAAGGCTAGTTCTGTAATGTGAGCGTGAAAAAGGGCATACGTATCAGTCAGAATCGGAAGTTCAAGCAAGCAAATACCCAATGATGGGGAGGACTTGATTTATGCTTCGGAAATGGCTGGTTCTTGCAATTATCGTAACGGGTGTGATTCACTTGGCGACGCTGTCCTTGGACAGTACCATACTAAACTGGATCTTCAAGCTGCTGCCGATGGCGCTGATCATCGTGCTCGCTGTCAGCTCGCAGCCTGCGGACAAGTTTAGGATGTATAAGATTTTGGTCGTGATCGGATTGATTTTTAGCATAGCTGGGGATGCATTCCTGCTGAAGAACGGAAATCAGTGGTTTATGTTCGGTTTGTCGTCTTTTATGGTGGGGCATCTGCTTTACGTAGCGGCTATGATACGGCGGTGGGAATTTTCACTGTTAGCGTTGTTGTGCGTAGCGCCGATCGGCGTATACTCGTGGCTTATTGGTTGGCAGCTGCACAATGGGATCATGGCGGACAGCGGTCAAAGCGATTTATGGCTGCCGGTCGCCGTTTACGTCGGCGTCATCTCGGTCATGTGCTGGACCGCGATCATGAGTCGGAACTGGCATGCGTCGGTCGGGGCGATTTTGTTCGCCGTGTCGGACTCGATTCTGGCCTGGAATAAGTTCGTCAGCGCCGTGCCGGCGTCAGGCTTTTGGATTATGCTGACGTACTTCGCCGCACAGTTGTTTATTGCGGGCAGCATCGCGAACGTATTCAGTGGCAAGCAGTTGTCGAAGTGGCGCGCCCTGAGGATGTAGGTTGAACGCTTTAAACAATCCGCGCTGGGAACCGTATATAAATGACGTCGGAAAATTGAAGTGAGGGAAGGTAAGAGAGGAGATTTTGGATCCTTACGTCCACCTATTTTTGAGAACATCCATATCGGAAGCCGTTACCCGGCTGTTTGAACGTTTGCCGGGTAGCGGCATTTTTATTATCCAAACAGGTTGACAATGATAATCGTTATCAATAATGTGGAGATAGAAATGATACCCCCCTATTTACTGAAAAGACTACTATTTGAAATGAGGGATGCAATGTGAAAATCGACGTTAATCAGTTAGCAGAGTATCTTGCTCACACTCCTTTTCAAGTAGAAGGCGTATATCGATATGCTAAAAGTCCAGGTGTGCCTCACGCTGACTATACAGATTCTTTTCCTGGATTCGTGTTTCCACTTACCGGGAAGACACAATTTCAATTTAATGGAACGCCTTATATCCTGTCGCCAGGAAAAGTTGTGCATGGGGGTGCCAACATGAAACTAGCTCAAAAGTTGTTTGGCAACACCAACTGGGAGTATATCCTTGTTCAATACCGGATATGTCACTCAGAACTAGAAGAGTCAAGCTTTTCCCATCAGCATTTTGAATTATCAACGGGACAATCCCCTCGTCTTATCGAATTAATTATGCGCCTGTGGCAAGTGTATAATCAACGCGGAGGCATTCCGATGTTTCAGACCGAAATGCTGTTTCGCGATGTACTGAATGAAGCTTTGTTATGTGTTATTAATAGGCAGAATAGCTGTGAATCACTTACTTTATTTGAACGGGTATCGAATTATATTCATGAATACTATGATCAAAGCCTGACAATAGAATCGCTTGCAGAACATAATAACGTTAATCGAAATCGACTTTCTTACGTATTTAGACGACATGCAGGCATGGGGCCGGCAGAGTATTTATTAAAATACCGTATAAACATGGCGCAAGAAATGCTATTTACAAGTGATGCGCCTGTTCAACAAATTGCGCAGACGGTTGGGATTGCGGATCCCTTTTATTTTAGTCGAGTGTTCAAGAAACAATTTGGTGTTTCTCCTACTGAATATCGAGCGAAGTTCATCAATAATCTATGCTAATTTCAACAGGCATCCATTCTTATCTACAGATGACTTTACTATACTAATGGCAAACGAAAGAATACATATTGGTGGAGGCTTTTCGTATGCAAAAGAGGATAGGACTATTACTCTCCATGCTATTAGTAGTAGTCATACTTGCGGCTTGTAATGCAACATCTGCTGAAAATAAAGGTTCGACTGCAGAAGGTGCATCTGCATCAGCAGTTCATGCAGATGCAACGGATTGGCCAAGAACATTTAAGGATGCCTTAGGCAAAGAAATTGTTATCGAGAAAAAACCAGAAAAAATAGCCTCGTTGTGGTATTTTTATCCTGAAATATTAGCTGCATTAGGTGAGCCGCCTGCTGCTACTACGGAGAAAGAGTATCTATCGACTTTAACATATTTACAAGGGAAGCTCGATGCAGCAGAGGAGTTAGGGGATAAGGTGTCTCCTAGTATTGAGAAAATTTTAGCTCTTGAGCCGGATTACATTTTAGCAACCGAACAACATGAACAAATGTATGAATCACTAGAAAAAATCGCGCCAGTCATTACGTTAAAATACAAGGACATCTATGAAAATTGGCAATATGGACTCCGTACAGTAGCCGAGATTATTGGTAGAGAAGAAGAGGCGGAAAAAGTAATTGATAAAATGATGAAAGAAATCACAACTGGGCGCGAAGCATTAAAGTCGATTCAAGGAGAGTCAGTAGCACTTATATTGTCTTGGGATGGAAAAACTTTTAATGTTCTAGGTGAAGGGAATCCTGTCTATACACTTGCGTTTGATAAAGAAAGGGGACTGGGACTTACACCAGATGATACATTCAAAGGTGCTATTAATAAATTTAATACGTTTGAAGGAATTTCAACGGTTCAAGCAGACCATATCTTCCTTATAGGTGACATTACAAAAAAGGAAACATTAATGAATGAATTAAAACAAAGTAATGTATGGAATAAACTGAATGCTGTAGAGAAGGGCAATGTCTATTTAATGGATAGTTCCGCGATTACTGGTGGCCCATTAGCTATCGAATACGCTTTGCGAAATATAACCAATGCCTTACATAAACTCTAAAAAGTCGAGAGATTATCATTGAAATCAAGGAGGAATTCATATGCATTACGAGGCTATTAATCTAAATGAGAAGCTATCTGCATTCAACGATCTTTGGTCTCCAAAAGTTGTTGGTGAATTAAATGACTATCAAATCAAGCTTGTTAAAATTGATGGGGATTTTATATGGCACGAGCATCAAGGTGCCGATAAGGTATTTATTGTGCTCGAAGGGGAAATGTTCATTGCTTTTCGTGATGGTCAGGTAAAAATCTCTAAGGGCGAGATGTTTATTGTCCCGGGGGGAGCCGAACATAAGCCTTTCGCCGAAAAGGAATGCCATATCATGTTGATAGAACCTAAGGCGGCAGGATAAGTTTTGAGTCATAAGAAATAAACAGAGTAAAGGGCCATCCGCTAAGGGTGGCCCTAAAACTTGCTGTTACAGACAGCGAGGAGGAGGAAAAAGGAGCGATTCGCCTATTTTTATTGCTAATGCGGGCGATAATTCTTGCTAATCTCGATATCGATTCCGATATGCTTATGACTGCAAGCTTCCGAACACGGGTGTAACAATGTTCTGCTTAAATTGCTCCACCGCTTCGTCGGTGTCGATCGTATAGCCGCCTTTCAGCCCGACAAATCCGGAGAAGCCGGTTTCTTTAATTGCGCGCAGAATATTCACGTAATTTAGCTCGCCTGTGCCTGGCTGATTGCGGCCGGGATTGTCAGCGATGTGGAAATGGTTGATTCGGTCGATATAATCGATTGCGTTCCGAATGACGTTGCCTTCCGTGATCTGCTGATGGTAGACGTCGAAGACGAGCTTGACGTTCGGCCTGTCTACCCGATCGATCACTTCCACCGATTCATCCGAGCGCTGAAGAAAATGTCCGTAATGATCCACAAGTCCGTTGAGCGGTTCCACCTCCAAGACGATTCCGGCTTCCTCGAGCAGCGGCGCGCAGCGTTTGAGTGTCTCCACCATTGCGGATCGCTGATCCTCGCGAGCCACGCCCTCCAGCTTGTTGCCCATCTGAGAGATGATGGAGGTGACATTTTGAATTTTGCAGGCTTCAATCGTATCACGTATCCCGGCGATATAATCGTCTCTGAACGATTCATCGACTAGATTGAAGAACTTCGTGCAAATAGGTGGCCTTAATTCTGATCTCATTGGATCCACGCCGCTTTATGATATATTGAAATAAAGACGAGCTTACTCCGTAAGACATACCATTGCAAAGGAAGTATGATTCATGAATCTAGAAACGGTCATGCAAGAGCTTGAAGCTCTTGGCAAGGAACGCACGAAGAAAGTATACCTATCCAATGGCGCGCACGAGCCGCTTTTTGGAGTAGCTACGGGTCAGATGAAGCCCATATATAGAAAAATAAAACGCAATCAGCCATTAGCTGAGGAGCTCTATGCTACAGGAAATTACGATGCAATGTACTTTGCCGGAGTGATTGCGGATCCTGAGGCAATGTCTGAGGCGGATTTTGAGCGGTGGATCGATCAAGCTTATTTTTATATGCTATCGGATTATGTAGTGGCAGTAACTTTAGCAGAAACGGATATTGCACAAGAAGTCGCCGATAAATGGATTGCAAGCAATATGGAGCTTAAAATGTCGGCAGGTTGGAGCTGCTATTGCTGGATGCTCGGGAATCGTCCGGACAGTGAGTTCTCTGAGGCGAAAATCGCGGATATGTTGGAACTTGTAAAAAACACGATTCATGATGCTCCGGAACGTACGAAGTATGCGATGAATAATTTTATCTACACTGTGGGAGTATCCTACCAGCCGCTTCATGATAAGGCAGTGGAGATTGCGAAGGAAGTAGGTCAGGTGGAGGTCAATCGCGATACCGGAAAAAGTAAGTTCTTGAATGCATCCGTGAATATTCAAAAGGCGGTAGAGAAAGGACAGATCGGCTTCAAACGAAAATATGTAAGGTGTTAATCCATTCGGAGCGGATTTCGTGAAGAGAGCAGCACGCAGTGGCAGTCACTCGTGCTGCTTTTCGTTCCAGGTGTCTTGGCAAATTAAAACGTTTAATACATGCCGCTTAGATAGCGCGGTGAACTGGCTGTCACCGCCAGTTCCTCTCGCGTTTTTTGCTGAAAGACAGTGTTTAGCTGAACCGTGCTAGAGACGCGCCTTCGCACGAGCGATGGATTTGGATTCCTTAGCGATGTATGCCTCTAACTGATCCGCTGCATGGAACACGGAGTTGCCATGACACACTTCCAATCTAGCAGGGCGCAGCCTGCCGACGATGGAACTGCTTCGCAAAACTTCCTCCATATTAGGGGTAAAGAAAGGCTTGCGCAGCTTTCCGCTTTTAGAAGAAAATAAATCTCCCGCGAGCAGTACTTGATCTTGTTCATGATAATATACGACATGCCCGGGGGAATGTCCGGGTGTATAGTAAGGCGTTAAGCTTCCTATCGATTGTAATTGTCCGTGTTCATCTTCGGGCAGCATTTTCATCGTTCCCTTCTCCATGGTGGAGACTGGCTTTTTCCCGGGACGGTAAGGGAGTTCGCCTTCGATATAAGGGATCTCATTGCGGTGAGCGAATATGGGGATCTGATTTGTACGTAAAATGTGCTTAAGGGATCCTACATGATCAGGATGACCATGCGTTAGCACGACTCGTTGCAGCGGACCGGCATGTAACTGTTCAATGAACTTCATAATTCCGTCCGCCATCGTCGGCATCCCTGCATCTACTAAGGTGACCCCTTCTTTTTCTACAACGACCCACACATGGAACGGGATCAGTACCCACATTTTTAGGCCCCAGATATGCTCAGAGATTTGCACGATCTTCATTTTCTATCAACCTCCATCTTCAATAGAAAACAATTCTCCTGTATCAATAGAGTTACTAGTTTTACTAAAGGATGTCCCTAGTTTTAACCTGGGAGGTTATCCAGCTTGCTTAACGTCTGCAACATCGTATTATGGCCTACTTATCGTATCACGATGGATAGGGGGGAGGTAAGTGCTCAATAAAAAAGGAACAGTCTCCTTAGATAAGAAGATGTTCCCACGAGATGCTATTTTGTATTAAAGGAATGCGTACAGAGCCGGAACGTAGGGCGCTTTGGCCGGATTCAAGTAGAACGGATGCCTTCAAATGCGTTAGCCACCAAACTCTGAACATAGGATTCGTTCAATGTATCGCCTGTCACAAGCAAACGATAGAAAATCGGCCCATAAAGGAGATCGATGCATATATCAATGTCGAGATTTTTTTTCAGTTCCCCGCGCTGAACCCCTTTCTCCAAAATACCTCTTGCCTCAAGTCGACGGGGACGGAAAAACCGAGCTCGATAGGCCTCCGCCAATCCTGAATCAAACTGACCTTCGCCTAATAACTCCGTTATGATGGTTCCCTCCCGACTCGTCAAGAACCGGGCTAAATTCGTGGCGTGAATTTGAATATCTTGAAATGTTGAACCCGTATCAGGCACGGGCAATCTGGCCGTAGCGGCATACAGAAAACCATCCATAACTACGGCAGCCTTGTTAGGCCACCATTTATAAATCGTGGCTTTGCTGACTTGGGCGCGATCAGCAATTTTATCGACGGTTACGGCTTCAAAGCCATTTTCCAACAATAAATCGTAAGATGCGGAAAGGATAGACTTTTGCGCTTCTACATTACGCGGCCGGCCTCTTTTTCCGGTCATCTAATCATCACCTTTCATCCATATATATCTTGTCCGAGAAAAACAAACGATACGTTCAGTATATCAATTATGAATAAAAAATAAAGTTGGGTTCGCCTATTTACAAAACTATACGTTCAGTATATTATTTGGTTATCCAATTTATAAACTATACGTTCAGTATTTATAAAAAAGGAGGAATCTAAAATGACTGCTTCAAACATACAAACAATCCAAAAAAATATTCCGACATGGCTAACCGTACTTCTGGCTGCCGCATGCGGTATCATTGTTGCCAATCTGTACTATGCGCAGCCCTTGGTCGGGGTAATCAGTTCTTCAATCGGGCTGTCTGCAAACAGTTCTGGCTTTATCGTGACGCTAACGCAGATTGGTTACGTAGTCGGGTTGCTATTTGTTGTACCTATGGGGGATATTGTTGAGAATAAAAGGTTGATTGTCGTATCTTTACTTCTTACAGCGGTTGCCCTTGTCATTACGGCAGTGTCGAAGCAAGCGTTTCCGTTTTTAGCTGCTTCGTTTGTAATCGGTTTAGGGTCAGTCGCTGCGCAAGTGCTCGTACCTTTTGCGTCATACCTTGCATCCGAATCTTCGCGCGGTCGTGTTGTCGGCAATGTCATGAGTGGTTTGTTGCTGGGAATCATGCTCGCGCGCCCTTTATCGAGTCTGGCAGCTGACTTCTTTGGCTGGCATGCCGTATTCGCTTTGTCTGCTGCAGCTATTCTTATTTTGGGGATCGTACTGTCGAAGGTATTGCCTACCAGAAAGCCTTCGTCAGACACTCCCTATACCGCTCTACTCGGTTCGATGTGGCATTTGCTGCGAACAACCCCGATCTTACGTCGTCGGGCTGCCTATCATGCATGTGTGTTTGCGACGTTTAGCTTATTTTGGACAACGGCTCCAATGCTTCTATCCAGCCCGATCTTTGGTTTTTCTCAAAAAGAAATCGCATTGTTCGCGCTTGTTGGAGTTGCGGGTGCAGTAGCTGCGCCTGTGGCAGGGCGTTTGGCTGATCGCGGCTGGACTAGACCCGCGACTGGGGTTGCCCTTGTCACTGTCGTCATTTCGGTTCTGTTACCGCTTCTGATTCGGACGGGTTCACCTATCGGAGTAGCCGTTCTCGTCATTTCAGCCATATTATTGGATGCCGGTGTATCCGCAAATCTGGTGCTTGGACAACGAGCGATCTTTTCGTTGAATCCAGAATTCCGTAGTCGCCTGAATGGGCTTTTCATGGCTATTTTCTTCTTTGGAGGTGCTATCGGATCTGCAATTGGGGGATGGATATACGCCACGGGAGGATGGAGTGCCGTGTTATGGATCGGAATGTCTTTCCCGATCGTTGCCTTACTTTATTTTGCTACAGAGAAGAAGTAGGTGGCAATGAATCAACAACTGATCAGTGGGGGAGGGGAATTGTCTTATCGTTCGTTCTGGTCATTATCTACAATAAAGTCGATAATCTCCCGAATATCGTCGATGCCCAGCGCATCGGCGATTTTTTCGATATGTGCAAAATGAATATTGGATCGTTTCCCATTAGACAATTCGCTTAGCGCAGCATGGCGGACGTCTGCCAATCTAGATAACTCGCGCAAGGATATACCGTGTTTTTTAGTTAGCTCACTAATTTTTACAACGACTTTTCTCCCCATTTCTTATCCTCCCTATTTGCTGAAACATGTGGTTTGACTATACGCATCAACGTACCATATAATTATTTTTGTGGTGGTACGTATATGCGTATACATATTGAGTTAAGATGGAGGGGAAATCATGTCCGATTGGATTAAGGACACGCTATGTCAGCGCCTTGAAATGCTTACAGAGAATGCGGAGAAACTAGATGATGTCCTTCTGTTAAAGAATAAGATAAATCAATTAGAACAATTTTTTTCGTATAAGTTATGGAATATAGGGGAGGAAGAGATGCATCGGGAATGGATGGATGTTCACAAGCAACTCCAATCTCTTCAACAAGGCTGGTTTTATGCGAAGGGTGTTCAAGATGGGGTAAAGATGGCGGTATTTTTGCAAAAATCAGAGCAAGAGTTGAGCGTGTTCGATGGAGAGTAAGTTTGAGGTTTATCACAGTATATTTTCCGCCAATATAAAATCATTAAGAAGCCTCCCTGATCAATGGTCAGGGAGGCTTTGGATTGCAGCCATATACTTAATGCAATGGAGCCATAACTAATGTTTTCAGGAATCCTTCTGGATCCTTGTCTATGCCATTGAAAACAGCAGAATAATGAACATTGTCCTGCTTCCACAAGTAAAGAATTTGACTTAGTTTCTTTGAACTTGTCTTTAGATAAACGAGGTTCATCGTAGACATGGTCGTTGTCAGAATAAGCTGAAATTTCGACATTGTTAATGGTAAAATTGCGAACGAATGAGAGCTTGGTCGTATCGAAAAGCGGAACTTTGCTTAGGTAAAAATCGAGTCCACTACTGCCATCATAGATTGTTTTATCCATTGGCACTCCTATATTCATCCACATTCTGTCCGCGGCAAATCGAATTCCGATTTACATGTTCCGATCATTCGCCCTCATCAAATAGGTATTGCTGTATTCGAACTCAGTACCTTGGAAGTGGATGGGCAGCTTCACCTTAATGCCGAGAATGTCCTTTGCTGCTGCCAAGTCCTTCTCATCATAGAGTGGAAATGAATTCCCCTCGCCGTCATAACGTACATGCTGAACCTGCTGCGGGGGGACAAAGGATTGCACCAGAGTTTGCCAGCTCTTCTTGTGACAAATACTCTTTATAGTAATTGATGGCGTACCATACACCATCATCATTCCAATAAAAACTTTTTCCTGTTTCTGAACTATTCTTATATGGACGTTTATCTGTGAATAAAACGCCTTTCACATTACCGATCTTAGCGGGTTCCTGTCTGTATTCAGGGAGCTTTTCTGATAGTCTGGAATAAGAGGCTCCCCATAAATGGTTATGCTCCAGCATATTTTCTCTGCCGGCGGCAGCCACCTCTACTTCCATCGTGCGTTCATTTTTTGTACGAGGGTTAGATACAAAAGAAATAGTTACAGATTTCAGATAACGTTCTGGATCGTCAGGCTTCAAGGAACTTTCATTTATGGACACATTATCAAGCTGATTACCTTCAGGGAGATAGTCAGGTACCTTAAAGTCAAATTTTCTAAAATCGAGTGCTCGATACAGACTATTCGTCCATTCATGTCCGTGATAGATGGAGGGGATTTCGATCTTGGTGCTTCCTGCTTGGTCTTGAACGTCTGGCTCAGAGCTCTTCCCGTTCTCCGATACATTAGTAAGCAAAACGGCGCCCAAGGCTACAACTAAAAGAATTGCGACGGCGGATAGTTTGTACGATCCTTTTTTGTACTTGGCGATCATGATGATTCTCTTTCGTTTCATTCTTGTTGTTTCCGAAATGCGATAGGTTAACCCCGTATGAGGTACCTTGGCGGGAAAATAAACGCGACAGCATGAGCAGGGTCATGCCATAGGAAGAAGCCTCGGGCTCATCCAGAGATTCAAGTACACTCGCATCGCATGCCACCTCTTCCGTCGGCCTTCATCTTTCTTACCGCTAACCACACCATGGGATTGTACCAATGCATTCCGACTGACAGCATCCACAAAGCGTTGAATCATAAGTCCTTGCGCTTATAGTGAGTCAGCTCATACAGCAGAATATGCGTCAACTGTCTTGAATTAGCGATCACGACGATATCCTCGGGCACATAAAAAAGGATAGCACCTAAGTACCATCCTCATTTTCAATACTAATCTATACATATCCTCGTTGCTTCAGCAGCTGCAGATATTTCACATAATACTCATTATCGAGCGAGCACTCCCCTTGATTCCTAGCATAACTCTGAGATCATCGACTAATGCCGTACATATTCCCTGTACCGTATAGCTGCTCATGTACTCTCCGTCATCACTGATGATAATGACGCGGAGAAGTTCCTGAACTTATATTTCTTCTGTAAATACGTAAGAATCTATTTCAACCGCCCTTATTTTCTGTTTGAATCAGGTATATCGTGGTGAAATTTGGTTTTTACAGTAGCGTAACTGTCGTATGGATAATTTTGAAACAAAGACTACTTAAAATCGTAACGATTGGTATACCTTTAAATGGGGGAGGTTTAATGAATTACATAATTGATTTAATAAAATTGATGTTTCCCAATACGGAAACTGCTATCTTTCTTATCATACTAACAGTGATTACATTGTGGTTGTATAAACATTTACAAACACGGATCACCGGTAATGAAAAGAATAGCATTGCGAAAACCGATAAGGCAATTGAGGCTTATACTGAGCTGGATTTTGAGATAAGGAGATTTTTAAATAATAGGTCTGACATATCCGTAGTGGAGGCTAAAGTCATTAAAGCTAGTCCTTACTTACCTGTAACAATCTTAGTCGATTTACAAGGGTGGGTTGGAAAATTTGAATGGGACGCGAATATTATACAGTTAACAAAATTACAGAATGAAATTAGAGAAGAGATAAAAAGGTTAAAGCTTACCCAAGTAGATCCAATTACTTATAAAAGCAACGGAGGACTTGCAGAATTTATCAGGGTATATTATAAAACAAAATTATACTTAATTGTAGAGCCGATAATTCATACTGTGGTAGGTATTTTTATTTTAATGATATTATTACTAATTATTCCAATGTTTGCAACGGCACAAGAAATTACTGATAAAGTTTTACTTATATCATTGTTCGCTGCGAGTATACTATTTATTCTCGTAATTGATATTATAGTAACCGAGATTTTAGCAAAAAGTAGATTTGTACACTCTGCGGAAAATTGGATTGTATTCGGAGCTTTTATTATTTTGAGTAGTATTTTAATTTTTGTTGGTCCATGGTTTAGAGGAATCTTAATCATTGTTATAATATTTGCATACGCATTTTATGTAAAAACATTTAGCATTAAGAATATGGGGGGGAACAGAAAAGGAAAAGAATCGGTGAAAAAATTCCTTGAGTAGTAGTAAATGTAATATGTGAAAAATACCAAGTATAATTTGTAGAGAAAAATCCGTTAAGCTAACCACACCATACGTGTTGATAAGGAAAGTTAGCTAGAAGAAGCTAAGGGGAATAAGTATGGAGCTAAGCCACAATTTATAAGGTATCTAGTAATTTAGGTGTATTAAAAAATATTTACTCATAATACTCAAAAAGGGAAATTTTCTATAAATTATGCTTTTTTAGAAAAAAGCCTCTCACCAGTTCGGCGGAGAGGCTTTTTTCTAATATGTGTATTCCCAAATCCACTTAATTCGTATAGTTATCGAAATACCCTTGAATAAAGATAATCGGTGTACCTTTATCTCCGCTGCCGGAGGTCAAATCGGACAAAGAGCCGATGAGATCGGTCAATCTGCGAGGGGTTGTGCCTTGCGCCTCCATCGCGCCTACGAGATCCGCGTCTTTGTTGCTGATGTATTGAGAGATCGCTTGCTTCAACTCTTCGCCTTTTAAATGAGCAAAGTTATTGTCGGCAAGGTATTTCAGCTTCACTTCATTGGGTGTACCGTTAAGGCCTGCTGTGTAGGCTGGCGATACAACCGGGTCAGCAAGCTCCCAAATCTTGCCCACAGGATCCTTGAACGCTCCATCGCCATAAATCATGACTTCAACTTGCTTGCCCGTTTTTTCTTGGAGCCTGCGCTGGATATTGTCCACGATCGGCTGGCAGTTGCGCGGGAACAGCTTCACGCTGTTCTCTGTGGATTTGTTGGAGCCTAACAGGCCATATGCTTCGTTGCAACCGCTGCCGTCAATCGATGCAGTCATGATATCGTCGAGGCCATATACGTTTTCTCCGCCGTTTGCCTTCAAAATCTTTTTCGTTCTGAAACGGGTATGGATATCGCAAGTCAGCACGTTTTTCGTATACTCCAGAATCGTCTTTGGATGATTCGAGAAAATGACTTCGCATTCCACGCCGTACTCTTCGATCAGTGATTTATAGTAGTCGATATAATCAACGCCGGTAAAGGTATGCTTGTTATAACCAAACAGATCACGGAATTGCTGCTCTGTCAGCACATCCGTCCAAGGGTTGATTCCTTTTTCGTCGAGCAGGTCGAGATCCACCAAGTGGTTGCCTACCTCATCCGATGGATAGCTGAGCATGAGCACAACTTTTTTAGCGCCCTTTGCAATACCGCGAAGGCAGATCGCAAAGCGATTGCGGCTCAAGATCGGGAAAATGACCCCAACCGTTGCATCTCCGAATTTGGCGCGTACATCCTGCGCAATATGATCGATTGTCGCATAGTTGCCTTGCGCACGAGCAACGATGGATTCCGTAACGGTAACGATATCTTTATCTTGAATGTGGAAGCCTTCCGCTTCGGAAGCTTTCAACACGCTATCTACAACAATATCCTCGATGCTGTCCCCTTGATTAATGATAGGGCAGCGGAGGCCTCTAACGACTGTTCCAACCATTCTTTCCAATATAATCGCTCCTTGGGACGCGTATAGTGAATTGCATGATTTGGCGTTCCTATTTGTACTATACACCTGTCTAATGATATAAGTGAAATTAATATATTGAATATTAGATATAAGGAGTGCTTATGCTGTGAGTAAGTTAGATCTATATAAAGTGTTTTGTACGGTGGCGAAACGCAACAGTTTTTCAAAAGCAGCACAAGATCTTTACATGACTCAGCCAGCCGTCAGCCAAGCAATCATGCAGCTAGAACGGGAGTTAGATACTCGGTTGTTCACTCGAACATCGAAGGGGGTATTTCTAACGAATGAAGGCAGACTTTTATATGAGTATGCAGATTCAGCCATGAATTTGATTCATGTTGGTGAAGAAAAGATGCTGGAGCTAAAAAATTTAACGACTGGCGAGTTGAAAATCGGTGTTGGCGATACAATCTCCAGATATTTTTTACTTCCCTATTTGGAGGAATTCCATAATCGATATCCCAATATTAAGTTTAAAATCATAAACGGAACGACCCTCGAAATATGTGCGCTGATTAAGTCAGGCGGAGTCGATATTGGCATTTGCAATTTTCCGCTGGAGGATCCTGCATTGGAGTTGAGACCGTGCACAGACATTCAAGATATTTTCGTATACGGGGATAAATTCAAAACAATGTTATCTGGGCCTGTCAGCCTTGAGACAATCGCCAAGCTGCCGTTGATTTTCCTTGAATCGAAATCCAATTCCAGAAAGTATGTCGAGGATTATATGGGGTCGAAAGGTGTACGGATCGCGCCCGATTTTGAATTGGGTTCGCATCATTTGCTGCTGGAGTTCGCTAAAATCAATTTAGGCATCGCTTGCGTGACGAGAGAATTTTCACAAGAGTATTTAGATAAAGGTCTTCTGCATGAGGTTCAATTGGTGGAGGAAATCCCGAAGAGGAGCATTGGTATATGTTTTTTGAAAAGCGTATCTTTATCTCCAGCTTCGACGAAGTTTGTGGAGATTATCGAACATAACAGGCTTTGATTATATGCGTTTATATGGGTCGAGATTGTTACAAAGTGCCAAAATGAAGCTGCGATCAGGGAGTAGATGAATGAAGACGGGGCCTGTCCTATGGTAGACTAGTGTTATTAATATTTACCATTTACGAATGAGACGAGGGGATAAGATGGGGTTTCTAAAAAAGATATTCGGCGGCAAGAATGATGGGGAGAAAGCGAAGGACGGCACTACAATTTACACATATGACGAAAGTGCCAATGATGGTGGTTATGAGCCGCCTGCACCGATGGAATACGTGGAAGATATCGTTGCCCATTTCGAAAATGTATTTCCGGGGAGAAACAGTAGCGTTTTTCATGAGATTATATCTGATATCGTACATATTGATGTCAATGTTATGGAGCCTACGGAAGAAGAGCCATTCTGGGTGTTATATACGACCGGTATGAGTGATTTGCCGATGACGATTCCAGATGAGATACGAGCGGAAATGGATGGGAATTACGATCGGGCGGAAGTGATGATGTTCCTTCCAGCTTCGTGGGAGCTATCCGAAGAAGCTTTCAAGGACGACAACAATTATTGGCCGATTCGATTAATGAAGCAGATGGCTCGTTTTCCACACCAGTATAATACCTGGTTGGGATATGGGCACACGATCCCGAATTATCAGGACTATGAGCCTTATGCCGATGGGACAGGCTTGAATGGGGTTGTATTTTATCAGTTAAAAGAAGAAATCAGCGTCATTCCGACCAAGGACGGAAATAAGGTTCATACCTATTTCCTGATTCCTCTGTACAAAGAGGAAATGGATTATAAGTTAGAGCACGGGATGGATGCATTAATAGACAAATTATCAGAGTTGGAAGATGGAGTGCTCGAGTTAGATCCAAAACGAAGAAATACGTGCAAGTCGTAAAAAATAATTCTAGTTCTTTTCTAGAATCTAAAACGCCAGCTCTTTCACATCATGGAGAGAGCTGGCGACTTTTTTAGGTAAGTACGTGGCATTTAGTTAAGGTTCGGTTAGAAAAAGGGAAATGCTTTCACTTATTCCGAAAAGGGTTGACTAAGAACAAAATTACAACTCCTAAAAGAAACAACAAAATCCCTTCAATCTTGTATGACCATATCGCAGAGTGAATAAAAGAGCCAAAAATATCAGTAGTATCTGATTGTACATTCTGGTAATTTACCAGAACTAACATGGCTTTATCCATACCCATATCAGTACTTTGGGAGATAAACCGAAAGCCAATAATAAAGAGGATAAGCGAACAAATGAAAGCAATAAATAACGTGATTTTTGATTTCATTGTTTTCATTGTTTTCATTCTCCTTTGGTAAAGTAACAACGACTTTCTATACGGTGTTACTTTACCAAAATTTACTCACTTGTTCAATAAACCCAATCGTTAGTTGTCTTGCCAATTGGGAAGCAGTTATGGAAAGGAAGAACTGAGGTCGGCGTCCCTATTCCTTTAATGGAAACTTCAGCAGTCGTAATACTTTCACCCTGTTCGCGTGATGTGAAGTATGTGAAGATGGATACATCAAAGGTTTGAAGCCGCTCGGCTTTGGGCTTTTGATCTTCAGGCTATTGCGATCCTTCCTTCTACTTCATTGGCGAATTAGGGTCGCAGCTTTCCTGAAGACGCTAATTAGGAGAGGGGGCATCCAGGCTATCATATTCCTTCCTTCTATTGAATCTTCCATTGAAACTAGGGGTATGGCTTTCCTGGAGTCTTTATGATGATGAACACCATCTATCTGCGTAGAGCGAATAAGCTGATTGTGAACCATGGGCAGGGAGGTAATCGAATCTCTAAAGCCCATTTGGCTACGGCATTGAAGAACATAGAGCAGCTTGGATATACGTTATCGAAGCCATTAATAAACGCCGTCCGTACCTTGTCCAAGGAGCAGTTCCATGCGTTTTATCAGGGGCTGATCACAGATCTTAAGGTGATGGTAGGTGCTCACGTAACATACAAACCAATGTATCCGGATTTTCCAGAGCAGGTGATGCAGGAAGATGACGTGGAGTTGTACCTGAATGCCATTTATCATTATCTGACCTTGGAAGTGCCGGAGAATAAGGCAGCAGATCGCCCGCCAATGCTGGATAAGGTCAATCTTAAGATGATTGATTTAGGCAACAAGTCGGACTTCCATACGATGCTACGCCATCTTATTCAGGTCAAGGGGTCAATTTCCGAGACGGATAAAGAAGATATCGATGCAGTTGTCGAACATGCGGATATCGATGAACTGGAGGACATTCTGCCTGCCGAGATTCCATGTAAGGAAAACGTGGGCTTTGTAGCCGCCTCCTTAATGAAGCATGATAAGGCAAACATGAATCTGATCCGACCGTACTTCAAGACCGCTACCGATGTCCTGCGCCTCGCTGTTGCTTGGTCGGCTGGCGACGTTAGCCTTGCTGAGCCTACGCGCTTCCGCAAGTTCAAGCGGCCGGAGAGACGGCTGTTGCTTGGCCTGCTGGAACAATGTGGAGCGATTACCGAGGATATGCTGAAATATAAGCAGCGCTGGATTCGATTAGGCGAGATTTTGCATCCATCTGAATATAAGCAGCAGTTTACAAAATGCAAGGATGCCTTTGATATTTTGCGCAATAACAAGCCCTTCACCACCTTTAACGGGAGCGTGGAGCTCGCTTTCCAATATCAGAATATGTGGACGCTGATCGATCTGTTGATGAAGCGCCCAGGCGAGTTTGCCAGAAGACTGGATCACATGCTTCGCATTGCGGAGCAGGCGGAGTACGTAGTGCTGGCATTCGGTGAAATCGCCAATCAGGTATCAACGCCCGTGCTTATGCAAGTAAAGTCCCATTTTACTCATCGTAACGAGCCTAAGGAGCTCCGTACCTTTTTCCCGAAAGGGAATGTTGCCAAGGCTGTAGCGATTCCCAATACGCTGCCGGAGATTGGCGAGGCGATATGCCAAGACATTGTGCGACTGTGCGATCAGACGCTTAGGGAGCGATTCTCGGCACTTCCAGTGCTCGGAAAAACATATGTTGATGAACGCATGAAGCGCTATAACGTGCCGTTCTCCCAGCGTTCGGCAAGCAAGGCGCTGCGTACGATCATTCGGGGAAGCCGTGTGCCGATGGAAGCAGGGGATACCGTTCGCTTCTTCAACTGGTGGAAGGAAGGTACGGTGAATGGAAATCCTACAGGCCGTGTAGATATTGATCTCTCTGCTGTCATGTACGATCGCAATTGGCAGTATGTTGAGCATATTTCATACACGAATTTGCGATCGTCAAAGTACCGAGCTGTGCACAGCGGCGACATCGTAGCCGCTCCACAGGGAGCCTGTGAATTTATCGATCTGCATATTCCATCCATTGTGGATTATGGCGGTCGTTATATTGTCGCTTCACTTCATTCCTTTACGATGCAGCCGTATTGCGACTTGCCGGAGTGCTTCGTAGGCTGGATGATGCGCAAAAAGCCCGGTTCCGGCGAGATTTTCGAGCCGGCGACAGTCTCCAATAAAATCGACGTCACCGCCGATACACAGATTGCAATCCCTGTCATCTTGGATTTGATAGAGCGCACCGTCATTTGGACCGATCTCTCGCTGACAAGACACCCGAGCTACTATAACAATGTAGAAGGGAATCAAAGCGGAATGGTCTTGATGGGCAAAGCGATGACTACGTTGCAAAAGCCGAATCTGTACGATCTGTTCATGCTCCATGCCCAAGCAAGAGGGGAACTTGTTGCAACGGCAGATCAAGCAGATACGATTTTCTCTGTAGACGAAGGAGTCACTCCATTCGATATCGAGCAGATCATGGCTGAATTCCTTGTATAGATGAACAAGCGGATGCAAGATCATCAGCGGTGAACGAAGAGGGTTGTAATAACGCCTTAGTTCACCGCTTGAACCTGTTAATTAGCCTTTTACCATTTCCGGCAGTCCTTTATGTTTGACGAAACGCTGAAAGAGGAACCGAACGATCGGCCCTATGATTAGGAGCTGAAGCGGAAACGCGAAAATGAAATTTTTCACGACAAATGAGAAGTAATTTTCAAGCAAGGATCCTTCCATGCGGCTGCTCGCAAGATAGGCTGTTATCAACCCGTACAAGGACATGCAAAGAACCATTCCACTCACCATAAAGAAGGCAACGGATACGACTACGTTCAGTTTCTTGGACTTGTCATAGGGGAAGGAAAAAGCAATTTTCTTCGCTACAGGTCCCACAATAAAGGATTCCAATGTGAACGCAATGAAGAGGGCCAAAATAAGTTGGGCTAGTATGCTTCGCCAAGATAATGTATTGAGCAAGCCGTGCAGGTATAGGTTATAAAAGGTCATGCATACAACCATCCCGGAGCACATCATCAGCCCAAAGTAGACTTGTTCTTTTTTTGTTATCGGCAATGTGATCATCCTTTCTTTTCGACCTCATCATTATAGAAAAAGCAGACATCTTCACATAAGTGAACATTTTGCGAACTTTTCCGGTAGCAAGGACGATGTTTGCCGTATGAGAAAGTGCGCTTAATTATCAAGATCGACACACGACCACTGTGCCATATAGAAGTATCTAGTCGACAACAATTGAAAACGCTTCAAAAATACATTGACATAGCAATAACTAGGATCTAATATTGATTACGTAAACGTTTAACTAACAAACAGGATCAGCACTGCTCCTGTTTAAGCAAATTATTCAAAAACGTTTACTTACGAGAGGTGGTTAGATGGCAGCTACGATTAAAGATATTGCACGAGTTGCCGGTGTCTCTACCGCGACCGTATCGAGAGTCATCAATAATCTTGGCGGATATAACGAAGAGACGGAGAAGAAGGTTATCGCCGTTGCCAAGGAATTGGGATATCGGAAAAATGAAAATGCGAGAAGCTTGGTGCAGAAGTCGACCAATACGATAGGTATCATTATGCCAGATGTAGCAACCTCTTTTTATGGCGATATTATCAGAGGGATTGAGGATATTTCGTATGCGCATGGTTACAGCGTAATCCTGACCCATGCCGGCAGCAATGGTTCCCGAATTCAGGATTGCTTGAAATTGATGGGAGAGCGCAGAGTAGACGGGCTCATTATCGTTTCCATCGAGCTGCAAGAGGCTGCAATCGACGCTATGACATCACTCGAAATTCCTTTTGTTTTGCTTTCTACCAAGACGGATCGGGATGATGCGCCATATCTTAAAGTGGATGATTTCCGAGCGGCATATACCGCGGTTCAGTATCTGATTGAGCATGGACACCGGAAGATCGGGATGGCCGGGGCAAATCCTAGAGATCCGATATCCGGAGCGCCGAGAATCGATGGGTATACGCAAGCATTGCGAGATCAGGGGATCAAGGTGGATTTGAACCTGATTAAGCCCGGGAACTTTAGCTTCGAATCCGGCAAAAAGGCCATGCAGGAGTTCCTAGAAGAGGAAGCGGATATTACCGCAGTGTTCTGCGCAAGCGACGAGGCTGCACTAGGAATTATATCGACATGCTTTGAGCATGGTATTGAGGTTCCAGAGAAGGTATCCGTGGTCGGATACGATAACTCTAAGGTGTCGCGTATGTCAATTCCTCCGCTTACGACAGTCGCGCAGCCCTTGTATGACATGGGGAGAGAAGGCTGCCGGAAATTAATTGATGCGATTCAGCATAGGATTAAGATTGAGTCCGAAGTGATACCGCATGAGTTAGTGGTACGCAAATCAGTCAAGTCGTTGGAACAAAAGTAAGCATTTTAAAATATATGTATTTGCACACGGACGTAATATAGATGATTTTTACGCATTACGTAAACGTTTACGTTAGAATCTGACAGCTTCACATTAGAACCCGAAAGGATAGGTATCCGATGAGTGAAACAATGAAACAAGAAAAAGACGTGAAATGGTGGCAGACGGCCGTTATCTATCAAATTTATCCGCGCAGCTTTCAGGACAGTGATGGAGATGGAATTGGCGATTTGAGAGGGATCATTAATCGAATCGATTATTTGAAGCTGCTCGGCATTACCGCAATCTGGCTGTCTCCTGTATATAAATCGCCGAACGATGACAATGGCTATGACATTAGCGATTATCAAGATATTATGGATGAGTTCGGTACAATGGATGATATGGACGAGTTAATTGCCAAGGCCAATGAGGCCGGCATCAAGATCATTATGGATCTTGTCGTGAACCATACCTCTGACGAGCATAAATGGTTCGTTGAAGCGAAAAAAGGCAAAGACAATGAGTACCGCGATTACTATATTTGGCGCGATCCAGTGAACGGCGGCGTGCCGAATGGACTAGGCTCTACCTTTAGCGGCCCGGCATGGGAGTTTGATGAAGCAAGCGGACAGTATTTCTTGCATCTATTCAGCAAGCGTCAGCCAGACCTGAACTGGGAGAATCCGAAGGTTCGCCAGGAAGTGTACGACATGATGAACTTCTGGCTGGATAAGGGCGTCGGCGGCTTCCGCATGGACGTTATCGACCTCATCGGCAAAATTCCGGATCAAGAAATTACGGGCAACGGACCGAAGCTGCATGAGTATTTGCAGGAAATGAACCAGAAAACGTTCGGCTCCCACGACGTTCTGACGGTAGGGGAAACATGGGGGGCGACGCCGGAAATCGCGAAGCTGTATTCCGATCCGGCACGGAACGAGCTGTCTATGGTGTTCCAATTCGAGCACGTGGGATTGGATCAGCAGGAAGGCAAGGATAAATGGGATCTGAAGCCGTTGAAAATTGCAGACTTAAAACGGGTTCTTGCGAAGTGGCAGACCTCGCTTGGCGATCAAGGCTGGAACAGCTTG
This sequence comes from Paenibacillus sp. S-12, assembly GCF_030363895.1. Lineage (NCBI taxonomy): Bacteria > Bacillati > Bacillota > Bacilli > Caryophanales > Paenibacillaceae > Paenibacillus > Paenibacillus sp. S-12. The sequence continues at coordinate 309,982 of NZ_JASIUF010000022.1, read as the reverse complement.
TTCTGGAACAATCATGACTTGCCGCGCATCGTGTCCAGATGGGGCAATGACAAGGAATACCATGAGCAAAGCGCGAAAATGTTCGCTGTTCTTCTCCATATGATGAAGGGTACGCCATACATTTATCAAGGGGAAGAGATTGGCATGACGAACCGCCCTGTGTCGAGCATCGACGAGGTAGAGGATATTGAATCCATCAATATGTACAATGACCGTTTGTCCAAGGGATACGCGGCAGAGGACATTATCGCCTCGATCAATGCAAAAGGAAGAGACAATGCCCGTACGCCAATCCAATGGGATGACAGTGCGAACGGAGGCTTTACAACGGGTACGCCTTGGCTGCACGTGAATGACAACTACAAGACGATCAACGTGAAGCGTAATCTGGAGAATCCGAATTCGATCTTCTATACGTATCAGCGCTTAATCAAGCTGCGCCAAGAGAACCCGATTATCGTATGGGGCGACTTCGAACTGATCGAGCATACACCGGAAGAGGTATTTGCATACTACCGCATCTATGAAGGCGAGAAATGGCTCGTGGCAGCGAACATGTCCAAGCAGGAGCATGGAATCGCTGTAGATGGTAAGGTATCCGAGATCATTATGAGCAACTACGACCGCGCTGAAATAGACGTTACTGCGTTTACGATGAAGCCATATGAGGTATTTGCAGTGAAGTTGTAAATCGTATATGTGATGGTGGCTCACACATTCTTTGTGTGGGTCATTTGTTGTACACCCATCTTGGGCGTTTTTCTTTAGAGTGAAAGTCTCAAATGGACTGACAAGCACCTCCATTAGCCAAGAGTAAGGGTGCTCATCGTGAAGTAGAATCTTACGGAAACTGTAGGCAAAGCAAGGCTTGAGGTAAACGAATCAAATTTTGAGCCGATTAGTTCTCCATTAATGAAAAAACGGCAGGATATGGGATCTCCTACCGCCTAACGAATAAACTTATAGCGAATGTGTTTAAGTATACACAGCAAATGATATTTTGCTAGCGGAACTTTGTCAAACACCTGCAGTTGCATCAATTTCTTCCGCGACAGTGTAATTGCATAATAGCAAGCCCAAACATCATTTTTTTTCTTTAAAGGATAAAGCAAAGAAGATAATAGACAGTATTAATGAACTCAGAACCAGCTTGTTATCTGTAATATCTGCATAAGTTGGAGTAGTATCATAGCCGTTTACCTGTCCTATTACTGCAATTGAAGCAGCGATTTTTGCTGCAATTCGTTCCAGAGTAAATAAAGTAGCACTACACAAAAATAAAACTAATCCTATCGTTGAATACTTCATATCATTTTACCTCCTTCCTAAAAATAGTATGAACTATGAAAAAATAAAATAATAATCCCCTTTAATGTGTTATGTTACGTATTTAAGAAAAAACACCTATGAAGGTAGGTATGTGAAAAAGATTTTTGGGTCTCTCATTGTCTTTATGTCTAGTATTTTCTTTGTTTGCTGCAGTCTCATCCGCTCAAGAAAGTACACCAAAAAATCATGTTGCTTACAGTGTTCAGGTTGATGGAGTAAGCATCAAGTTGTCTGATAATGTGGTCGGTAAGGTTTCTCAAGAAGAATTGAAAACGATTGCTAGACAAGCACAAGCAAACGGGGGTGGAGACGTAACGATTCACAATGTTGTATATGCTTCTCCACAAACAGAAAGATTTACACCTTCCGCTTGGTATGACACAAGCTTTGACTGATCAGTTGTTAAGAGTAATAACACATAATAATCCCGATCAGGCGCAATTAATTATTTATGTAGCACGTGGAGCATCAAAAAAATTATCAAGTTCAGTTACAAAAAAGACAACAAGAAGTGTATCTTGGAGTGGAGGAGTATCTATACCATCAGGAGCTTCTAGCAAATTAGATGCTAGCGTAACCGAAGAAGAATCGAGAACATATTCCAAAGAAGAAACTTGGACTGGCCCATCTGAAGGTTCTCCTTACATCACTAGAAACTATTATTTCACAGGATTTAGAGATTATGGTAGTTTTAAAATAACCGGGGTTGGCTGGCCTTCTGGAGACTCATATGGTTCGTATACTGGTACCTATAAAGAGCCTACTCACTATCAAGAGTGGAGTCAAGATATAAAGTAAACAAAAGGGAATAGCTTCCATAAAAAGAGGATATCCCTTTTTAATTGTACGCCCAGCATGGGTGTGATCTTTAGGATGAAATTCTCGAAAGAGACTGGTAAGTGCATCGTTATGGTCAGAGGAGAAGGTTGTCTAATGGGGATAATTACTCTAGTTCTGCCGTATTTAGCAGCAGCGTTATTTGTTTTTATTGTTTATAAAGTAATCAAAAAACTAAAATAATATCTATCATATTGATAGATTGAGTAAAAATGATTCTATAAATAACAGTAGAAGTGACAGAAACGGGTTGCTCCTAATTTTCGTTTCCTGCGTCGAAACGTGAAAGAGAGAACTGATATTGACTATTACCGTACTATCAATAAATTATAATCTGGCACCTGCAACCCTGCGGCAAGAGATTGCCGTCTTACTTAATCGCGTATGGCCGGAGGAGGATGGATTGCCGGAGGATACGATTCCGACCGCCCATGATGAAGCGCTGAATGCGCGTTCCTTCTATGCCTATGCAGATGGAAAATTAGTCAGCTATACAGGAGTTATCACCAAAGCGATCGAGCATAAGGGAGAGAGGTTCGTTCTATCAGGGCTTAGCTGCGTAGCGACTGACCCTGATTATCGCGGTCTGGGATGTGGGCTCAAAACGGTCGCTGCCGCCACCCGGTGGATGGAGCAGAGCGGCGTGGATCTCGGCATATTTACCTGCAATCCATCGCTGACAGATTTCTACCATCGTGCCGGCTCCTGGCCGGCTGTGCCCGACGTGAGCCTCATTGGCTCTCGTGATGAAGGGGCGTTAACAAGCGACTCGTTGCAGGTCGTCGTGCTGATGCGCCTGTTTTCAGCAAAGGCAATTGCCCACAAGAAGATGCTGCGCCACACAACGATCAATCTTGATCTCCCTGTCGGACAATTTCTGTAGGGATGGTTCAAAGCCATCCCTTCTCCTCGGCAATGGCCGCGGCCTGCTGCCTCGACTCGGCATCCAGCTTTTGAATAGCAGAAGACAGATAATTTCGTACCGTTCCAATCGTCAGGAAGAGGGATTTGCTGATTTCACTAGTCGTCATGCCTTCCTTCGTAAGCCGCAGCATCTCAGCTTCTCTCTCGCTTAATGGATTCTCATTGTTCATAAAGAGTACCGCAGCCAGATCAGTACTGATTACCCGTTCTCCGGCCATCACTCTGCGAATGGACTCAATCAGATAGTCGATCGGTTCATCTTTAAGCAGATAGGCATTCACTTGGGCATTCATTGCCTTTTGCAAATAACCAGGCCGGGCAAAGGTCGTAACGATCATGATTTTGCAGGGAAGGTTGGCGTTTCTGATCTGCATTGCCAACTCTAAGCCGTTCATGTGCGGCATTTCAATATCCACCACGCATACGTCTGGCTTATGCTGCTGAATGGCTTCCCATGCCTGCTTTCCGTCCGCCACTTCCGCCAATACTTCAATATCGTCTTCAAACTTCAGCAATGAGGCAAAGGCACCACGCAGCATCTGCTGATCCTCAGCAATCACAACACGGATCATGTAGCAGCACTCTCCTTTCTAAGTTGATAAAGGGGGAGCATCATTGTAACCGCAGTCCCTCCGGTAGACGAGCATTCTACAGTAAGAGTGCCGTTCAGCGCCTGCATTCGCTCCTTCATTGACAGAATGCCATTCCCGCCTTCTTTTTGATTCAGCCCGATACCGTCATCCGTTATGCATATGGTATATCTGCTATCTGCTGCCTGAAGCCGTATCGTGCAGTGCTGAGCCTGGCTATGCTTAATCATATTTGTAACTGCTTCCCGCACAGAGAGAGCCATCATCGTCTCCTCGACACTGGACAGCAGTGGGGGAGTCCCCTGCTCTACAATTTCAAGCTCAATGCCAGCCGTATGCAGCAGCTTGCGCGAGTGCGCCAGTTCGCTCGATAGTGATATGAACTTCATTTCGGAAACGAGTTCCCGCACTTGCTTCAAGGCAATTCGCGATGTGTCCATGATGTCCTTCAGCTCTTCCTTGGCCTGCACAGGGTCTTTATCTACCCATCTGGCAGCAAGTTCGCTTTTCAATTTGATCATCGTTAAGGTTTGCCCCAGCGTATCATGGAGATCGCGCGCGATGCGGTGTCTTTCCTCCTGCAGGACATAGTGTTCAAGCTGTTCATTGGCAGCGTCCAGTTGACCTTGTAGGCTGGCGGCTCTCGCTCTTATGTATAAAATAGAGGGCAGGAGCATCTGGATAATCATAATGGGGAGATACATGATATGATTGGCAATAAAATTACCTATTCCTCCCCATCCTGCAACTAGCGCAAGGGCTATGGCTGCAGTTCCGACGCCGATTTGCCATTTGGACTTCGATCTGCCCAGCAGATCGGCAAATATAAATCCGAACATGAGAAGATTGGGGTCAATATAGATACTGAGTACCGCAATCGTACCGAGACCAGATACAACAGCTGCTAGCAGATATATATTCCGATGCCATAATGCAATATAGAAGGAAATCAAAAATACGCTTAGGATCATAAGGGATCCCAAGAGACCAAGATCGGAACGCGTGCTTAGGACGAAGTAGCACAAATATACGATCGCAATTACATCTATGAGCAGAAAATGTTTGATCTGATCTCTTGGGTAGATCTTCATCGATAGCCTCCAGATTCACCTGGATTGAAAAGTGCCTACCGCACGCTTGCGGACAGACTCCATAGGGCCAAGCTTGAAGACCCGCAGCCACCTTGAAGCAAACCATAGCTGGAATACGGAAATCTCAATCCAAATTGCGATAATGATGAAAGAATTCAACTTGCCGCCAAATGCTAGGCCCCAGCCATAACAGAGCATAGATGCAATCACATTTTGCATCACATAGCAGCTTAACGACATCTTCCCTGTGTTCTCAAACAGACGCCACAGCCGATCCCATTTATTATATTGTATCATTTTACCAATAATGGCTATATACCCAAGTGATAGAAATGGGGCAAATAAATAGCGGACAGGCATATCGAAAATGCCGCCGGGTATGAAGATAAGCAGGTTCAATGGCACCCCGGCGTAGAGGCTCAGCTTCAGAAGCTTGTTACGTTGACGCTGCCCATTCCCATCTGGAGCGAACACTCCGGAGCGCATAAGGCGAACGCCAAGCAAAAATAGAAATACATTCAATGGGATGACAAAAAGGGGTTCAAATCGAAGCTGTACAAAATGAGACAGTCGGTATTGGACTTGATCCAGCCATGAACCGTCTCGGTAAAGGGCGACCACCTGGTCAAAGTTCCCCAGTGACATATTGGCGCCCATTAACCCAAGCAGAAGCATGCCTAATATTACGATGACATGTACGCTGCCAATCACTTTCATCGTGATGGATATGGCGCGATCTCCACCTCGAATAATGAAGGCGGCAATCATGCCTGTTATGCCGTAGCTCATTAAGATGTCATACTCCATGACGAGCACGAAATGAAGCAAGCCCTCCAATAGCAAAATAAGAAGAACCCACATATACACGCCCGGCCAGGCCTTGCCTGTACGCTTCGCTTGCCGGTATTTCATTTCCATGCCTACTCCGAACATGATCGTTAATAAGCCGAGCATCTTGCCATTTACGAAAAATAATACGATCATACGGAGCAGATCATCAAGCTTCCACCAGCCCGTATAAGCATACGTAGTGAGATAAGATAAATCTCCTAGATGTGCAAATATCCAAATATTTGTCCCCAATGTGCCCAGAATCGCGAATCCCCGCAATATATCGAGCAGACGGATTCTCTCCTGACGTTGTTCCACATGTACTCATCCTTCCCTCATATCATCATGCAGCTTTATTGTAGTGGGGAAGAGGGGCGGCGGAACATTCACAGCTGTAAAGAAATCGAGATGACAGGTGTCATATTGTTTGGATTTGGATAGCAAGGAATATTGTTGCGCAGGATAAGACTACAGGATCTTGAAAGAGGGAGATAGCCGCCATATGGATCATATGATTTTTCAGGTTGGAACCGCCTTGCTGTTAGTTACCGCCGCTTCGCTGCTTGCGGGTAAACTCAAATTCTCGATCATTCCATTTCTCATCGTTCTCGGTATGTTAGTCGGCCCGCACGCTCCCGTGATCGGCTTGTTCGACTTAACCTTTGTGGAAAGTCAGTCCATTATATCCTTTCTCGGACGCATGGGGGTTCTGTTCCTACTCTTCTACATTGGGCTGGAGTTCTCGGTCTCGAAGCTGATTAAGTCAGGCCGCAATATTGTATTTGGCGGTACCGTATATGTTGTATTGAATTTTTTGCTGGCAATGGTATACGGCTTCTTGGTTCATTTTCCGCTGTATGAAACGTTAATCGTTGCAGGAATGATGTCTGTATCCTCCACTGCCATCGTAGCCAAGGTGTTGGTTGATCTCAGGCGCACAGGCAACTCCGAGACAGAGTTAATATTGGGCATGATTTTGTTCGACGATCTCTTCTTGGCCGTGTTTCTATCCGTCATGTCGGGCCTTCTGCTTGGAGGGGCAACTTCTGTTGGGGGAGTGCTGCTTTCCGTAGGTATTTCAATGGGGTATATGCTTGTATTTTTCATTATCGCAAGAGTAGGACCGCCTTTATTAAATAAGCTGTTGAACATCACCTCAAGTGAAATATTTATTATAGTTGTGTTTTCCTTGCTATTTTTCATTGCGGGGTTCTCGGAGACGCTACATGTAGCCGAAGCGATCGGCGCGCTCTTATTTGGACTTGCTTTGTCCGAGACCGAGCACAGCAAGCGAATTGAGCATCTGGTTGTGCCATTCCGTGACTTCTTTGGCGCCATTTTTTTCTTCAGCTTCGGTCTTAGCATTGATCCGCTGACGCTGGGCGATGCTGCTTGGATGGCGATAGGAGCTGTGCTGCTCACGGTGGTATCCAATATGGTTGCAGGCTGGATGGCAGGGCGTCAGGCAGGACTAACCTATAAAGCATCAACGAATATTGGACTTACGATCATGGCTCGCGGAGAGTTCACGATTATTGTCGCGAACCTCGGTATTTCAGCTGGATTGATGCCCTTGTTGAAGCCCTTTTCCGCTCTGTATGTTCTCGTGCTGGCGATTGTTGGACCGCTACTGGCAAAAGAGTCGAAATCCGTGTATGGTGGACTGAACCGGATATTTAAATGGAGCAGCACCAAAGAGAAAGCAAACATCGAAAATAAATAGGATTGAAGGGAGATGGCCATATGGCAACGATAAGGGAATCCGAACTGCCGGGAATCGGAAAAAAGTATCAGATGGAGACCGTTTCGGGAGATAAGGTAGTCGTCGTTATTCATGATGATGGCAGAAGGGAAGTCTATCATTTTGAAGATAATGATCCAGAGATGAGCATTTCCCAAGTGACACTGGAGGACGAAGAAGCAAGGCAGCTTGCTTCTATTATCGGCGGCATGAGCTATAAGCCCAAGGCGTTGGATACCATCCAGGTGGAGCTTGATGAACTGGTCATTGAATGGTGCAAGGTGGGACAGTCCTTTCCATGCATTAATAAATCCATTGCTGAGCTGCAAATCCGTCAGCGCACGGGAGCGACGATCCTGGCTGCTATAGAAAAAGGAAAGCAGTATATCAATCCTGATCCTGAGGTACGGCTTACGCCCAATATGACGCTTGTGATTGCAGGAGAGCGCAAACAAATCAAGCAGCTCAAAGAGCTGCTCGCTCAAGGATAACCAATAATTGTGAAACGAGAGCATCTGCATGGTCAACAGCGGGTGCTTTTTTTATTCCAATGAAATAACCTACCCTTTCTTACTTCTTCCTTCAATTTCTTCTCTGATGATTTTCATGAGCAAATGAACAGAGGATCTCTGCGTATACTCCTGGCCGCCTCTTTTTTGCAGGATACCGATTTGAATGAGGGGCTCGGCCATGTTGACGTCAATTGCTGCGACTTCCTTTATCAGCGATGTCGTATCCAATACAACCCCCACGGAAGAAGTGTTCTTCACAAAGTGAGGAATCGAGGATATTTGACTTATGGTGTTTAGGTTGGGCGACGATTCGAATCTGGCAAAATGCTTTGCTAGACGCAAAGAATACAAGCAGGTTGGCCCCCCAGCTATGATCGGGTAATGAAGAAGCTCATCCAATGGAATGGTTTGCTGTGTACACAATGGATGCCTTTTATCTGCTATGAAAGTGATCTTCTCGTGATACAGCGGCTGAAAATAGAAGGGAGATGCGTCCGACGGCTCGCCGCAGATGGCAAAGTCCAGCTCTTTTTGCAGGATGGAATGCGAAAGGAAATCGGTATTTCCCGTCACGACATGATAGTGCATGTTCGGCTTATGCTCCCGGAATCTCCGCAAGGCGTTCGGAAAAATCGTCTCCATCATGGAGTCAATGCCTCCTATCCGCATGGATCCAATTTCGTCATGCTGCAATGCCTTCGCTTGTTCCGCAACATAGTTCCAATGCTGTATGAGACTGTCGATTTCCGCTGCCAGCATGTGGCCGGCATGGGTCAATTCCGCATCCCAGCCTCTGTTGAACAAGGGTATGCCCAGCTCTTTTTCCAAACGTTGAATTTGACTTGTAATTGTTGATTGGGCGTAATTTAATTTCTCGGCTGCTCGGGAAAATGTCCCTTCTTCAAGTATGGTTTTGAACGCGGTTAGTTCTTTGAGATCCACTGGCTGACACCTCTATCGAAATAATCGAACAAGATTATGATTTTATTCAATTATACAAATGATTTTCCCAGGCGTACAATGGAGGCATCTCAGAGAAGGAGTTGATCGAACATGCCATTCATTCGGGTCAGTTACATGGAGGGGCAATACGACACCTGTCAACTTGAACAAATCAGTAAGACAATCATGTACGCTTTGATTAAACACTTCAAAGTGCCGGAAGATGATTATTTTCAAGTTTTCCATGCGCATCGGGCGGGGGAATTTTTCTTTAGCAAGAACTACTTGAATGTTGAACGGAGCGAAGGCTTGCTCTATATACAAATCACACTTAAATCAGGGAGGACGGAACAGCAGAAAATAGGCTTTTATGCGATGCTGGCGAAGGAGCTGTCAAATACGGTGAGCATAAGGAAAGAGGATGTATTTGTCGTGCTTGTCGATAATGAATTCGATGATTGGTCGTTCGGCAACGGCATTGCTCAAATGCTGGATCGTCAGAAAAAGGGGGATGCTGGGCATGGCGCATCGAGCAATTAAACCACATGCAAGCGAGTCGTTAAGGAAATTAGCACCGGCATTTATTGATTACTCAGAGAATGTGTTGTTCGGGGACTTGTGGCGACGAGAGCAATTGTCGCTGCGGGATCGGAGTCTAGTCACGATTTCTGCGTTAGTTGCGGGCGGATTGACAGAACAGCTTCCTTATCATTTGCGCCTATCGGTAGAGAATGGACTGCAGCAGGAGGAAATCGTGGAAACGATAACGCATCTGGCGTATTATGCAGGCTGGCCGCGAGCTGCTTCAGCGCTGCAGGTTGTAGAGACGGTCTTCGAGAATAAGGGGTGATCAAGGATAGAAAAAGCACAGAACCTAGTGAATGGCTAAGAACTGTGCTTTTTAGCGTTTCATCAGTTATAGCTGCCCCTAAGTGTTTTGTAGCTCTAAAGGCAAGAAGGCGTAATCCCCATCCCTCACGATCTCGCATTTTCGAACCGGAATGGGTTGCTTGAAAATTGGACCATCAATTACCGTTGTATGGAACTCTCCGCCTTCGCCGCATGGATCGATGCCGCGTGCGAGAAGCTCGTCCACGAACTCATGAGTCAGCACTCGCCCTAAATCTTCTTCCTGCATGCCCTTTGACAGATTTACAGTCACCAGAATGGTAACGAAGCCAAGGTTAATAAACTCCTGTACAGCTTCCAGGTGATCCATCCCCCATAGCGGCATTCCTAAGCCTAGCCCTGCATTTTTCGTCACTCGGTCATGCCAGCAGCCGTGTTCGGGCACATCCAGGTCTCCGGTTACTAATACTTCGGCTCCGCGACTCTTCGCTTCCGCTAACAGACCCATAAAGACAGTCTCATAGTCTGTCCAGCTCGCCGCACCCGCTAACACGGGCAATCCAATGGCTTCTGCTTGAGCCCGAATCAACTCGGGGGGCATACCGTGGGAACGAGAGCGCTTGCCTTCTTCTTCCAGCATGACGATCAATCCTGCCGCTTCGCCGGCTTGCATGGCTTTATACAGTGCCAACGTGCTGTCCTTCCCGCCGCTGAAGGAAGCGATGAATGTATGTCCGTCAGCCCCGTTTTTCCAAGTTGCTGCGTCTGTCATGATTTTCTCTCCTTTGCTGTTTAAAGCGTTATACGCTGACTGGAATATGCCAATTGTATAAGATATACGAAGTTATGCATGTAATTGATGTCATTTTAACACGGACAGATCGAAGAAAGGGCATGAAGGTTCAGTATAGAGAGGATAATCTTGACAAGTTGCAGTTACATTGGGGAAAGGAGCAGCCTGAAATCGACTCTATAACATGAAAATCCTCTCTCACTTTACTTTGCGAGAGAGGTGGATGTCAGGCCATCTAGGTGCTGTTATATTTAAACGAGGGGGAGGCACCAAGGATTACTCAAACTCCGCAATCATTTTGGATTGGACCAAATTGCCGTCCTTGTCATATTCTTTGAAGTCAGCTCGATAATAAGGAGTAGCTCCATTAAAAGTGAACTGCACCGGGGTATCGATGTACAACGTCGTTCCATTCTTTAAATAATTGCGAGGACCCATCATTTGGTATAAGTCTATTTTCGGCCAGCCGTTCCATTGGCTTATCGCATTGATTGTATTGCGTGCGTCATCTAACGTGATTGTTTTATAGTTCGGGTAATAGAATTTTTGAACCAATTCTTTATCGTCGAAGGTGATTTTCAAATCACCCTTCAGATCGTGCGTTCCGGAGTATACCATCTTTCTCAGATCATGCGTGACGACCGCTTTATGACCTGGCGGAAGCGTGACTTCTTGGGAAGGAACGGTATATTTATCCGATTCCGTATACGTTTCCGTCTTGGTAGTGGATAAGTTATAGGTTACGCTCGTTTCAAAATCGGCCCCTGCCAAAGCGACTACGCCTTTGGCAGCCACTTTAAATCCTAGCTGCAAGCCGTTCGTGACGGAAATGGCTTGGGATTTTGTGTAATCCTTTTGGAAGCTGTCTGTTTTCATTTTCTGTGTTGAGGAAGTATAATTCGTCAATTCCGAAGTGCCGCGATATATCGTATCCCCTGTATTTGATGTGTACTGAATATTGGATACATTCATATCATTAACCGCTTCGATTTTTAATCCCATTTGCTCGGCAACGCTGTCATAGCCTCTGGAACTTGCCAGGTTGTCCTTGAACCAGGAAATAAACCGGTTGGATTGGTGGGAGGATTGATCTTTCAGAATCCAGTATCTAGCCAGGAACCAGCTATCCAATATTTGTTCCTGCATATTAATAGGCTGGTTCGTCATCTTTGCCTGTCTATCTCTCTCTTTGATTCTCAGATATACCGTATCGATATATGATTCTGCAAACGGAACCGCAATTTCGGAAGATGAAATGGCAACGCTCTGTACCGGAGCGAGATCCGCAGCCATGGCCGGCAAAGCCCATGCTGGAACCATACTTAGGGCCAGCGCGCCAGCGATTAGTTTTTTCTTGTTTTTTTCAAGCATTTCATGTGTCCTCCTTTTTGTTTAGAAGATCAGTACCTACTGTCTAGTGCCTAGTGCCCTCCAATCAGATGATGGTCGCCCCGCAAGTCCCCTTTTGCGACCGTGGGCGATGAGTCGGCGCCGGACAAAGCTGCTTGCTGATAACCGAAAAACAATGCAAAAACCAAAAAGGCGCTCGCTATCTTCCGCATTCTCCTCCTCCTTTCGTCCTACCTTTTTGTTATTCACTGTTGCTAACTCAACGATAACACGGTTCGAATCCGAGCGATAAATAAGGATAGTTATATTGTGTTCCAATCATGTGAATCCGACCGGAAACTGTACTGCATCAGTCGAAAAGTATAAAAATCATTACCGAAAATCCATTAAAATGTGACTCTATCTTCCGAAAATAGAATTGGGGGCAATGCAATTCTTGCGGCGGGATGTCAAACTTATCTTCTCCACATCTTAGATACCAAGTGAAGTCGGCAAAGGGGAGATCATGTGGTGTATACGTTGAATGCAAGCGAAATCGGGAAAATTATTAAAGAATTGCGCCTAAGGCGAGGATTGAGTCAACAGGCGTTGGCGAAAGGAATTTGTACGCAGCCTCATATCAGCAACATTGAAAATGGCAGAGAAATGCCGTCTGGCTTTATTTTGTATTTATTGTCAAAAAAACTAAGAGTCAATGTGAAATATTTGTTTGATAGTCACAATGATTCCAATATACCCTATAAAAATAATATTAAATTTATTGTCCACTCGTTTATTCAAGAAAATGATTTCGATCAAGTCATAAAGATACTGGACGAAGAAAGCCATCTTTTTAAAGCACCCGAAGATCAACAATTCCTCCTTTGGGCAAAAGCCATATCACATTACTACTCTTATAAGGACTTTCATTTCAGCTTCATGCTGCTCAAAACGGCGTTAAGAAAAACGTGCAAATGTTTGAAGTTTTGTTCGGAACAGGAACTTACGATTATGAATAGCATCAGCATTTTATTATCTGAATCCGGTCAGAATCGCAAGGCACTCCGCATTTTGAAATGGACATACCGCCACATTCATCGGCATTACTATATCGAAGACAGGACACTTCCTATCAAAAACATCTACGCGCTTGCACGCTCATTATCGAGAAATCATGATTATCACGCCTGTATACACTATTGCAGCCAAGGAATTGAACAATGCTTGAAATATAATTCTCTCTATCTTTTTGGTGAACTGTATTATGAAAAAGGGTTGAATCACTATTTTTTACATCAGCATCAAGCGGCATTAGAGGATTTCGAGCAAGCCATTATGCTGTTTAAACTCAAGAAACAATACAACTTCCAGCGTTTTGTAGAAATGAAAATAAAGGAGTTCAAGCTTGGGGTGCATTGTAACCAGGATAGAAAGGAAGGGGAATTCACTCCGTTATAGTACAATGGGGAGAGGAACTAATGGAGGTGATAGTATGATTTATAATCTGGAAGATTTGCAGAAAGCGCATCAGGCGGGGAAGAAGATCAAATACTTATTTTTCTGGGGACATACGCCTCCAGCAGATGGAAGCATCAATCAGAGCTGCTTCAGCCAGTGGTGGAACTCTAGCTTTACGATAGACGGCCATAAATATCGCTGTACTGAGCAGTACATGATGGCAGAAAAAGCGCGGCTGTTCGGCGATGACGAGATGCTGGAAGCCATTATGAATGCGAAGCACCCGAAACAAATGAAAGCCTTCGGGCGGGCCGTAAAACGCTTTGATAACGACGTATGGAATCGTGAATGCTATGATATCGTGAAGCGGGGCAATCTTGCAAAGTTTTCGCAAAACGAGGGGCTGTGTGCATTTATAAAAGGCACTAAGCAGCGTATTTTGGTAGAAGCGAGCCCCGTTGATCGGATATGGGGGATTGGCATGGCGAAGGATCATCCTGACGTGGAGAACCCGATGAAATGGCGGGGCACCAACCTGCTAGGCTTCGCCTTGACTGAGGTGAGGGATCAGTTGTTAGCGAATGAAACCAAATAAAGACCAAGCTGAATTGGCTGCCCCAACGATTCATGTACGATTCGAAGGGCAGCCTCTCAGCCTATCTGCTATTTAGTTAATGATTGCGATTCATTCCAATCTCCCCCTCTTTCATTTAAACCCGGTCAAGGCCGATCCAGACTGCATGAAATACTTCTGTCCGAAGAAATAGAGAGCGATCATCGGCAGCGTCATAATGGTGGAGGCAGCCATAAGCTTCTCCCACTGTGCGCCGTGGTCTTGCTGGAAGCCCTGCAGGCCGAGCGTAATGGTCCATTTTGCTGAATCATTCAAATAAATAAGCGGCCCCATAAAATCTACATACGACCAGACGAAGGAGAATAAGGCTACCGTCACGAGCGCAGGCTTCAAAATCGGCAAAATGATGCGGATATAAATCCGGATTTCAGAAGCACCATCTATCTTGGCGGCCTCGGATAACTCTGTGGGTACCCCCATGAGAAATTGGCGCAGAAGGAAGATAAAGAAGGGAGCCCCGAAGAAGGCGCCGATCGTCAGCGGCAATATCGTGTTTACCCACCCAAGCTTCGTGAAAATGATGTATTGCGGGATAAGCTGCACCTGAGCGGGCAAAATCATGGTGGCGACAACGATGGAGAAGATGATACCGCGCCCTTTCCATGGAATTCTGGATATCGAATAGGCGACGAGCGGCGCGGCGAATAATTGTCCGACAATATTAATGGCGCAGATGAGGAGTGTATTCGTCATATAGCGGGCGAAAGGGATTGTCTCCAACGCTGCAGCATAGTTGGACCATTGAAAGGTGTCGGGCAAGAGACTGGGCGGAAGCTGGAAAATCTCGTCTGGCGTTTTCAACGAGGTCATGACCAGCCATAAGAACGGAAACAGAAACAAAATGGAAAACAGAATCAGCACGGCATGCGACAAAATGGATTTCCGAAGCTTCGAGGCTATATTAGTCACCTCCGTAATAGACCCATCGTGCCGAGGTCTTCAAGAGTACGAATGTAATGAGCAGTACGATGATGAATAGAATCCAGGCAAGGGCAGAGGCGTAGCCCATTTTCAAGTAAACGAATGCTTCCTGATACAAATTGACCGCATAGAACAGCAAGGATTGATCTGGCCCGCCGAGCGATTTCCCCCCATCTACCTTCCCCCCAGCCAGAATGTACGATTCTGTAAAAATCTGAAACGATCCTATCAACCCCATAATGAGCTGGAACAAGATGATCGGCGAGAGTCCCGGAATCGTAATGTTCCAAAATCGATGCCACCAGTTGGCTCCATCGACTTGAGCCGCTTCGTAATACTGCTTTGGAACGCCCTGAAGGGCAGCGAGGAAGATGAGGGCCCCTGCCCCGGTTCCCCATAAGCTCATTAAAATTAAAGAAGGCTTCGTATATTGCGGATCCAGCAGCCAAGCGGGGTCGGGAAGGCCTAGGGAGCGCAGAATCGTGTTCATTAAGCCGAAATCAGGGTTCAGCATCCACGTCCACAAGAGGGCGCTGGCAACGATCGGAATGACAGACGGCAAGTAAAAGATCGTCCGGTAATAATTAATTCCCTTCACCTTCGTGTTCAGAAGCAGCGCGATCATTAGGGATACAATGAGCGTGATGGGTACGGATATAAAGGTCATGAACAGTGTATTGCCAAGTGAACGATAAAAGCTCTCGTCTGCGAAAATGTGCTCATAGTTGCGCAGGCCAACCCACTGCGGGGAACGGAACAGATCATACTCGGTCAGACTGAAGTACAAGGAGCCGAAGAATGGATAGACAGTAAAGGCTAGAAAACCAATAATCCAAGGCGACGCAAATGCCAGACCGAGAAAGAAGACATGCCGCTCTTTCTTCGTCCAGCCTGTTTTCTTTTGTTGCGGGACAACGACTGGGGAGATGTTCATCATAAGTACCCTCCCAACGGCTTCTATTTGACGAGTGGCTGAATCTTGTCTTTCACCTTCTTCAAACCTTCCTCCATACTGACAGTTCCCCTTAAAATTGCGTCAACCTGTACTGCGAACTCGGCAATGTACTCATTGGCGAAGGAAGTAGCGGGGAAGGAATGCAGGTTTTTGCTTGTAGAGTAGTCTAGGAACTCTTTGAATCCAGGTACGTCATGATAGACCGGATCCTTCAGCGCGGACAGTCTCGTTGGCAGGTTCCCAATCGCAGCGGTGAACTCGGCCATCTGCTGCGGCTCCGTCATCCATTTCAGGAACTTCCATGAAGCGTCTGGGTGCTTTACACCCTTCGGAATATAGAACACGCTCGTCGTGACATTGCCGGGGTTCTTCCGCTCAGAATGCTTTTCATCATATGGAATGGGAGCAATACCGTAGTTCAAATTCGGAGCGAACTGCTTAATGAAGGTCGGCAGCCATTCGCCGTCGATCGTCATCGCGTACTTGCCGGAGAAGAATGGATTTTGGGCGGACATATATTGTCCGAGACCGGAAGAGAAGCGATCCAGATTAGCTGAGCCGTATTGATCCCAAATGCCCTTGGACAGTTCGAGAGCTGATTTGACACCAGGGTTGTCGGGTGTAACCTGCTTTGCAGCTTCATCATAGAACGAACCGTTGTACGCATTGGCGAAGGTGTACGTGTCCATTCCCGGCCATAGTCCAAGCCGCTGCAGCCGTCCTCCATTCTCCACGATACTGAGTGCCTTAATATACGCCTTGAGCTGACTAATCGTCTCTGGCGGGCCATTAAAGCCGGCTTCCTTTAAGATATCCTTATTATAGAACAGCATCGTGACGTGCATGGCAATGGGAAAGGCATAGGTTTTGCCCTCATGTTGCGAGATGCTGAGCGCGGCAGGAACAAAGTCTTTCAGATCGACACTGTCCTTGGAAATATAATCGTCAAGCGGCATCATCGCGCCACGAAGCCCCCAAGGCACGACATTTTGCCCAAATTGAGAGGCGATATCGGGAGGATTGCCGCCTGTAATTGCAGTGAGCTGCTTCTGATAGTCGCTTTGAGACAGCCCTTTTACCTGAATATCAGAGTTGGAGGCATTCCACTTGGCAATCAGCTTTTCCAGTGCAGCGGCCTCCGGCCCGGTCCACCCATACCAGAAGCTGAGCTCTACCTTATCTTTGGAGTCCGAATTGCCAGTCGATCCTCCTTCACCGGATGTGCTTCCCCCGGAGCAGCCAGCAAGCAAGGAGAACGCAACAATCAGTGCAAGGCACCACTTCATTGGCTTTCTTTTCATGCTTATTCCCCCTCAACACTCAGAAATGGGTATTATCGACACCGATTATACAGTTTTAGATTCGAAGGCAGTCTACTTGTGATAAGCAATACCGTGTATTCAAAGTAGTCGTCAATTCCCTCCTTATTCGTGTGAAGTATCCCCATGGTAGCATGTATGCGCTTTATTTTATTTCAAATTTGTGTGTAAAAGTGGGATTATCGTATGCGTGCATGGCTCTTGCTGGATCGCTTGCTTGCGGTAGGAGGTAGGGGAAATGCCGGTGTATTTCTTGAACATGCGGCAGAAGTAGGACAGTTCGTTGAATCCGATCGCATAGCAGACATCCGTAACGGACAATTCGGGCTGCTTCAGCATGGTAAGAGCATGGAACATGCGAAGGTCTGCCAGGTAACGATTGAACGTCTTGCCCGTCCACGTCTTGAATACACTGCAAAAGGTAGACCGCGACAAATTCGACAAGGAACACAGAGTATTCAAATGCAAATCCTCGTGATAGGCGGAATGGATATAATCAATAACCCCTGTCATAATCGATCTGTATTTCTCCTCCTTCTCAAATCCTGCTTGCACAACGTCTTTGTTAATTTCTCTTACGAGAATGGAGAGGAGAAGAAGTAAATGGGATTTCAACACCAATTGAAAAAAAGGAGAACGCCGTTGATATTCAGCGAGCATTTCCTTGAGTACGTTGAGTACGCGAATCTCCGCAACGTGTCCGAGCGTAATCTTCGATTGCATGCTGTCATCCCGGCGAAGGAAATATTCCAGGTAGGCAACGTCAAAAAAGAGAGGAGCCACCGGTTTTTCTTCAAAGCGTTCGTTAATAAAAGAAGGCATAAACTCGCAGCCATAGACTTCAATGTCTTGATCGGGAGGTATTTCAATCCGGTGCACGGTGAATGGGGAAATTACAAATATATCACCCTTTCCAATATCGAATCGTCGATTGCTGACAGTATGTTGGAAATTCCCCTTTGCCACATACCAAATTTGAAAATAGTCGTGACAATGGTGGGTTAAGCTGTGCTGTCTGAGCAGCTTGTACATTTTGCAGGGAACATCCTCGAGCATCTCCATCTTGGAGGTGAAATAAATGATGCCTGAACGAGCCCATTTGCCAATTTCGGCTGTTTTCCACTGGATATCCAATGTGATCACTCCTGTTCATCTTGTAAATGAGAAAGCCTAACTCACTCACACTATACGATATTGACGGAGGATAACCGCAAGTTAGACATGATAGACAAATATCCTCCCGCAGAAGAGGTGCAGGAGGATTGGTTACCTTACTGTAGTATATTCGCTTGATCGTCAGAACTTAGGCCCCGATTTTCGGGCTATAGGGTTTGCCCACTGTCTACCGTGATGATTTGTCCCGTCATGGCTTCCTGTTCTAGGACGGAGCAAATGAATTGTGCGATATCCTCCGATGTTGAGAGGTGCTGCAGCAATAGATTCGGGGCGAGCTGCTGCATTCGCTCCTCCTGTCCGCGCCACCATCTGGTCGCTACTGCACCGGGCGCGACACAATTGACTCGAATGGCAGGCGCTAGTGCGCGTGCCAGCGATTTGGTCAGTCCATGGACAGCCGACTTGGATACCGCGTAGGGGAGCGAGGAACCGAGCCCTGTCTGTCCGGCAATACTGCCAACGTTGACGATTGCGCCATTCTGCGTCTGCTTCATGTAAGGAGCAACGGCCCGAGCACAATAGAACATCCCTTTTACATTAACGTTAAAAAGCTCATCCCATACCGCATCCGTTGCGGCATCCAGATCCTCTATCGGTATATGCTTCGTAATGCCCGCATTGTTTACAAGCACGTCAATCGTGCCGAAGGCATGCACGATCTGGTTCACCATCATCTTAACTTCGTGATCCCGTGAAATATCTGCTTGAACAGCCATGGCGCGACCGCCGTTGGCTTGAATGCTCCGTACCGTTTCTTCCGCATCGGCTGCGGATCGGGAATAGTTGATCGCTACGAATGCCCCCCGCTTTGATAATTCGATCGCGGTCGCCCTGCCAATTCCAGTACCCCCGCCTGTCACCAATGCTACCTTATGCTTCAAGTCCATGCTTACGCCCTCCCGTTCCCTTTCTTTATCTGTTCATATTCATTGTACTGAGCTCGTATGTATTTGTATAATTGAATGTAATAAAGATATTGTTCAATTAAAATGAATTGATGAGTAGGGATTCCTGGTGGACATCAAAACCTTAAAAACATTCCAATGTATCGTAAAATCAGGCAGCTTTATCCGAGCGGCAGAGGAAATGAACTATGCACAATCGACGATCACGATGCAAATACAGAAGCTGGAGAAGGAAATCGGCGCACAGCTTTTTGATCGCGGGAAGGCGATTCATCTGACAGAAGCAGGCAGGCTGTTCTACGAGCAAAGTCTGGAAATCGTACACCGTATAGAGCAACTGCAAAGCAATATCGCGGATATGAGTAACGGAGAAGCCGGATCTGTTCGAATCGGCGTAACAGAACCTACAGCAAGCAGTCGCTTGCCCTACAGATTAGCGGAATTCATGGGCGACCATCCACAAATTCGTATCGCTGTTGAGATCGCCAGCACCCCTGCATTGGTAGAGCAATTGCTTCACAGCGATCTCGATTTTGCGATATGCTCGTCGCCTGAGGTAGGCACCGATCTGCATTTTGAGCCACTCTTTCTTGAAACATTTGCCATGCTGCTGCCAGAACATCATCCGCTAGCATCGCATGACATCATTCAGCCAGCAGACTTGGAGGGAAATCGCCTATTGATAACCGCAGATGCTTGTCCCTATCGGAAGAAGCTCGATTTTATCCTGCAGGACATGGGGCAGATCGGCATAGACACGATGGAGATTGGGAGCATGGGTGCACTGAAGCATTATGTGCAAAGCGGGCTAGGCATTGCCTTCGTGCCGGAGATCATGATAGATTCTGCGCCATTAGGCACAGTGGTGCGCACAATGGAAGGAGCCTCGGTCGATATGCTGACCGGCATGCTTTGCAGAGTGCAGCCGCATCGAATGAGTTTGGCCGCCGCGAAGTTATATCATTTTTTAAAGAGGTCGCTTCATTTGAACGGACACTGACACGATGCAAGTTTCAATTACGGGCCTTCTTAATGTTAACGAACGTGCTTGTGTTATTGTTTTAAAGCTAATATTTATTGACAAACGATAATTCAATCTCTACAATGAGGAAATTCTTTTGTTCAATGGGTGTTCTATATTTTTGTTGTATGTGTACGACATGTTTTTGGATGCACTGACCATCGTTCCGATGGTGGTTGTGTCATTCCTTGCACTCGCTATTGGTTTTTTGAGCCTGACCTTGGCTCAGCTATTTGAGGAGGCGACAAGAATCAAAGAAGAAAACGATCAAACGATATAAAGTGGGGTTATCATTGTGGCAATTCGAGTTAATCTGGATGTAATGATGGCCAAGCGAAAGATGAGCTCTACCGAGCTCTCCAGAAGATTAGATATTACGATGGCCAATCTTTCGATATTAAAAACGAACAAGGCGAAAGCGATTCGCTTCTCGACATTGGATGCCTTATGCAGCATCTTAGAATGCCAGCCCGGCGATATTTTAGAGTATGTAGAAGAGGAAGGGGATCACGCAGATCGTTCTCTCACATAAGAAAATATCGCGATTCGTCTGTAACCCAAGAGATTGTATCAAGAAAAATGCGAAAAGCAATCAACTATCCCAATAAGAACGCGGGAGCCGGTTGATTGCTTTTTTTCTATTCAGGCACTGTTATAATTGTAACGCCCTTCATAACATTGGCGGGGTTATCCTTGTTATACAGCCAATAGGCAGGCGTGTCGGCGATATGCTGAAGCCGCAGACAGAATTCTGTCAGTGGCAGCCTGTCAGAGTGAATAATCAGCCTATTTCCGTCCACGGTAATGGTTTCCGGGGGAAGAGGAAGCTCTCCCTTGCCCGTCACGATGCTCACACTGCCCGGACGCTTCGCAGAAGCCTCATCAATCCGCTTTTGAAAGGATACGACGGCCTTGTCGCGCTCGGGTCTGCTGACCGCAGTAGGGACAGGGGCTTCATCGTACATATATTTGCCGAGGTGATATTCGTAAGCGGTCCAAGTAGAGAACCCCATATCCTGGGCTACTTCGCCAAATTCAAGATACCAGTTCCGATCCTTCACCATTGAGAGCGTGGAGCCAATATCGGCCTGAACTCCTAGCGGGATGTCCGGGTGGACGGCTCGAATCTGATCCACAAAATTTTGATAGCTGCGAATATACTGCGGCGGCAGCTTGCTCTGGGGCTTCATCCAATCCGGCCAATGCGTCTGCAGGAAATGCAGATCAGGATGGACGGCTGTAATCATCGCGGCGGCATCGAGACCTTGCAGCTCGCGCAGCTTGGCAACAGAGTCAGGGCCTGCGTCTATCGCTAAGGACCAGGTTGCCACGAGAATATCGCATCTGGCTTCTCGAACCCCGCCTTTTCCGTTCATCAACTCATTCAAGAAGCTGTTCACCGCATTGACCCGAAATTCAACCCAATCTCGATATAATGCTGTATTGGTCAAATAATAATCGGGATCGCGCGGGTCGGTGAAGTTCGGAATACGCGGGTGTCCGTACTGTTCCTTGAACGCCGCTTGCGCCAGCGGGCCGACATCCCCGTACACGCCTCTTCGGATTCCGTCCCATTCAGGGAAATACGGCTCTGCTACCTCGATCCCGTCAAATGGATAGTCGCGTACCAATTGAGCAAGCTTTTGCTTTTTCCACTGGACATAATCCTTGTTATGCGGCGAGAAGCGGTAATAACCATCGTTCACTGGCTTCAGCAGCTCCATTTGCCAGCTCGGCCATTCCGGAGGGAAGCCTTCTACGGAGTAGGAGCCATTGCCGAGTACGAGTGCCCATACGTACAAGCCCCTTTGCTGGAAAGCCTCAATCAGCTCGCGGTTAACGTTATTTTCGTTTACGACGAAATAATGGACGCCCACATAGCCATTCTGAACCATTTCATCAGCGATGCTGGCCGTTGAGCGATCCTGATAATAACGGAATGTCGGATCGACCTGTATGGTGGGACCCGCAAGCGCGGAAGCGTGGTGTTTATTGGCGTTGTTTTTGCACAAATGCTTATGATGCTTGGTTGTGCTAGATTCCGCGGAAGACAGCAAGAAGGGAGGAGATATGTGAACCTCACGAGATCCGGGCGAACCGAATAAGCGAAATGTACGAAATGAAAACATAGCAATACCTCCTATATGTGCCGCTTCTTGCTGCCTCTGTTTCATTGTGATCGAGTTCCCATAAAGAATGGGTTCAGTTAGGAATTGTTATACCGAATCGGCCTTAGAAATGCAAATGGTTCGCTCTTCCCATCTGCTGATTACGAATGAACGGCAGCGCACGGCAGCTCAATCCATTCATACGGCCGCTGCATCGCTTTCATACCATTTTCAATAATAGAAATAATGGCGATAGTGTGCTCAGACGGTACCGTTGCATGGCCTGATTCGAAAAAAGCTACTAAATCGCGCATAAACAGCTGGAAAAAATCCGATTCCGGTTTCAAAATGCGGCAGCTTCCGGAGCGGTACTTCACTGCCAGCGTAAATGGGCATTCGTCGCCAAGGTGGCGAATCGTCGCTTGTCTGCCGCCCCCAAACTCGATAAGCAGGGCAGGAGCTGTTTCAGTTCCGATCGACATTACTCGCTTCGCATCCGCACCCATAAGCGATACGATCGGTTCGATCTGGTGAATGGAATAGTTCTCGAACGCGCCTGGCCCCAAGCTGGAAATAACCTCAATGCCTTCACGCTCGGCATCGGCATATTCCGTTGCATAACGCAGTGCGGATGAGGAATACAGTGGTGTTCCATGCTGAGCCGCCCGTTTGAATAGACGCTGCGCTGCTGCTTGGTCAGGAGTGAATGTCTTGTCAATGTAAGTCGGCTTGCCCGAAGCCAGCGGCAACTGAGCCAGCGCTTCATGCTGCTCTGGGTTATCAGGGGAGAGCACAATCAAGCAGTCGCTTTTCTCAACGACTTCTTCTATGGAATCGAGCAGTTGCACGCCATGCTTGTCGGCCCATGCACTGTTGCTCAGTCCATGCTCAGAATCCTTCACGCCATAGGCATATGCCACTTCCATGTTTCCGCCGGATGCATTGCGAATCCACGCTGGATAGTTGTTGGCGTGCCATTCATCTAAATAAAAATCGATAAATCCGATTTTCTTCATGCGAATGTTCCTTCCTTGGCGAATGAGATTTCCTTGCCTTGTTCGGACGAATCATAAATTGCTTGCAGCATTTTTGCCGTCACGATGACGGTATCGATGTGGGATGACAGCTTCTCACCAGACTTGATACAGGAAATAAAGCTGTCAATTTCGTTCTGGAACATATCTGTCTTAGTGAACTTCGGTGTGCTCTCCAGTAAGGCGCCGTGCTTTGCGCTGTAAATCGTGAAGTCTGCACCGTACTGCAAACGGATGCCGGCCTTGTCGCCGAGGAAGTCGATGTACATCTCGTCCACGCCGATATTTTGCGCCCATGCGCCATTGACGGTAATGGATGGGCCAGTGGTTCTGATCATTGCGGTTACGAAGTCATCGACATCATACTTTCCGTTATAGTTAGGTGGCCCTGCCCACATATTGAGATAGGAGTAGTTCTCCATATCCTTGCCCAGCTTGCAATACGTTTGCCCAGTTACCGTCTGCGGCTCCGGATCGCCTGTGCAGTACATGACGATATCAAGAAAATGTACGCCCCAGTCAATAAGCGCACCGCCGCCTGCGACAGACTTATTGGTGAAGTCCCCGCCCAAGCCCGGGATTGAGCGCTGTGAACGGAAGCTGACATAGACGTGGTACAAATCGCCCAAATCGCCGTCAGCGATCATTTTCTTTATAATATTTACTCCTGTGTTGAAGCGGTTGACGACCCCAATATTCAGCGTCACGCCTGTCTCATGCTGAACCTTCTGCATCTCCAGTGCTTCTGTGTACGTTCTGGCAGCCGGTTTCTCACAGAGCACGTGCTTGCCTGCACGCATGCAATCGATCGCGATGGAGGCGTGGCAATCGTTCGGGGTACAGATGGACACGGCTGCGACTTCAGGATCATTCAAAATGAGATGATAGTCCTCAATGGCTTCTCCGCATTCGTATTTCTCAACAGCCTGCTCTGCACGCTCCTTGCGAATATCGCAGAAGTACTTAATTTCGACTTCTGGATTCGCCATGTAAGATGGGATGTGGGCACTATTTGCAATCGTTCCGCAGCCGATAACGGCGACAATCGTTTTACTCATTTCAATCCCTCCAATGATTAGGGTCTGTATAGGACAGAGCCAGTTTCCAATTCAGTATGGTGCTTCGGTAACAAGTACCCTCATGGTAGCATGTATGCGCTTTAATTAATTTGACTTTCGTATATAAAATTGGGATTATTGTTCGATTTTTGAGTGCGGATGGAAGGGGGCGGCAGGCATTTTGGGTAGGGGATGAACAAAGGATAGCCATGCAAGCTCATGCCTCAACCCAAACAATTCGCATATTTTACAAATTACGAACAAATCCCATATATAGTGGAATCTATGGAGGTTATCCCATATACTTAGAGCTTACCTGCATAAAAAATAGAAGAAATGGAGATATGGAAAATGTCTAATTTGCCTAAATGTCCTGCCTGCCAGTCGGAATATACGTATGAGGATCGCAATATGTTGGTGTGCCCGGAATGCGGGCATGAATGGTCTGCAAATGAAGGAGCGGGCAGCAGCGAGGATCAGAAAGTCGTAAAGGATGCGAACGGCAACATATTGAACGATGGCGATTCCGTATCCGTCATTAAGGATTTGAAGGTAAAGGGCAGCTCGTCCGTTATTAAAATCGGAACTAAAGTGAAGAATATCCGCCTTGTGGATGGCGACCATGATATTGATTGTAAAATTGATGGCTTTGGCGCGATGAAGCTGAAGTCTGAATTCGTCAAAAAAATATAAGCTAGCCCAAGTTAAAACCCACCTAGACCGTGTGTCGAAGGTGGGTTTTATTGCAGCTTCGGGTTAGAGGCCCAGTCCAGTCTTGCATAGCGAATGGTATGTTCATGCTGGAACCGTTGTTCTGGCTGTGTTAGCTTTCCGTCATGACACCGCCATTGACATGGAGAACCTGACCTGTGACATAAGAGGAGTCATCGGAAGCCAAATAAATATAAGTCGGCGCCAGTTCGAATGGCTGGCCTGCGCGTTTCATCGGGGTGTCGCGTCCAAAGGTCGAGACGTAATCGGCTGAGTAGCTGGATACGGTAAGCGGCGTCCATATCGGTCCTGGAGCGACAGCGTTGACGCGTATGCCTTTATCGACAAGCTGTAATGACAATGAACGTGTAAAGGATACGACGGCTCCTTTCGTGGAGGAGTAGTCAACAAGCAGCGGGGCGCCGGCATATGCGGTTACGGAAGCGGTAGAGATGATGGAGCTTCCCGGCTGTAGGTAAGGCAGGGCGGCCCTGGTTAAATAGAACATCGGGAATATGTTCGTGCGGAACGTATTTTCTAGCTGTTCGTCCGAAATGCAGAGCAAACTCTCCTGAGGGAACTGAACGCCCTGGTTCAGCACGAGCACATCGAGCCGACCGTAGTGTTCAATTGTTCTGCGAATGACCTCCTTGCAGTATGCTGGTTGACGGAGATCGACTTCGAGCAGCAGGCATCGCGCTCCATAGCTTTCCACCATTTGACGGGTTGCTTCCGCATCTGAACGCTCGTATAGATAGGCGATCGCAACATTTGCCCCTTCCTTGGCGAAGCCGATGGCAACGGCACGTCCGATGCCGCTGTCACCACCAGTAATAATCGCTATCTTGCCCGCCAACTTGCCGCTGCCCTTATAGCCTGGATTATCGGATATCGGCTGCGGGCACATCAAATATTCAAGTCCTGGCTGCACATTCTGATGCTGGGGTGGGAAGGGAAGTGGCAATTGGCGGCATTGCGTTTCATAGCTGTAATAAGGAATCATGGGAATCATGACAAGATCCTCCTGTGACTTTGTAAGCTTACAGGCAGGATATTCGCCTACTCCCAGATTGGTGACCTTTCGGCAAGGTGAAGGGCTGGAAGGGGAATTTGGTGTTGATTAGAGCAAGAACACGGAAAAAACGGAAACTTTCAAATAATGGATATGCCCAAAAGGGGGCCTTCATGGGCCTGTCAGGAAAGGAAATGCTATAATGCTATGTAGAACAACAGGTTGAGGTGGCAATTATGGCAACGGCAATTTCCTTCTTTGCAGGTGCTGGTGGACTCGATACAGGCATCCATCAGGCAGGCTTCGATATTCGATTATCACTTGAAATAGAACCTATATTTTGCGAGACGCTTCGGGCGAACTATCCGGATATGAATGTGGTTGAAGGCGATATCTCGGACTATTCTCGGGAGCGCATCTATCGAGAGGCGGGTTTGGATGAGGGGCAGGACATTGATCTCATGTTCGGCGGCAGTCCTTGTCAATCATTCAGCACAGCAGGCAAAAGGCAGGCATTCGAGGATCCCCGCGGCCATGCAATGCTGAAGTTCGCGCAACTGGTGGAGGAAGCCCGTCCCAAGGTATTCCTATTGGAAAATGTGCGCGGACTGCTGTCTGCTTCCTTAAAGCATAGACCGCTGCGTCAGCGGAGAGAGGAGCATTCCCCGCTTGAGCCGGAAGAGATGCCAGGCAGCGCGCTTGCACATTTGCTCCAATATTTTCATGAATATCATGTGACCTATGAGCTGCTGAAAGCGGCTGATTATGGCGTTCCTCAGTCTAGGGAGCGGGTATTCTTCGTTGGCGTGCGCAAGGACTTGAATGCTTCGTTCGCGTTTCCTGCCAAGACACATGATGCTGAAGGCCGAGATGGACTGCCAAGATGGGTAACGCTTGGAGATGTGTTGCGCGACATGGAAGTGGAGGAGCATCATTATCCTCGGTATTCACCGGAAAGATTGTATTATATGCGCATGATTCCGCAGGGTGGAGGGAACTGGCGGAGCTTGCCTGAGCAATTCGTCGAACTGGCGATGGGGGGAGCCTATGAGTCAGGCGGAGGAAAGGTAGGCTTTTATCGGCGCCTATGGGTCGATCGGCCAGCCCCAACGCTGCTGACCTCCCCCATTCAGAAGAGCACGAACCTCGGTCACCCGTATGAGGATCGTCCGATAAGCATTGAAGAATATATTGCCCTGCAGCAGTTCCCGAGTGAATACCAAGTAGCAGGAACCTTGTCTCAGAAGTATACACAGATTGGCAATGCGGTGCCTGTCCGTCTGGCAAAAGTGCTGGGCAATGCGATTATGGAACTGCTTGAGCGAATTACAAAAACACAGGAAACGAATACGATGGAAGCAGTGGCCAGCAAGTAGTGTGGTTCAGATACAAGGTGCAGGGATCATCCCTGCCCTTTTTTTGTACAGCCATACGTATGGAAAAATGGGGAGAATCACCTTTCGTAGTTAGGACGTTAAGCTGTTTACATAAATAAACCAGTTGTCAATATAGGCTGAATGACATGCATATGATACAATGTACAAAACCAATAATTGGAGGGGGCTATTCATTGATCGGTCGCAGTGGAAATCCAACGCTTAACGAAGAAACATTTGCAAATCAGGGTCATTATGAAGGTCAAGAAAGAATGACGATTGGCGGTACCGTCAATAAATCGTTCATGGCGCTGGCGCTGCTCGTAGGAGCGGCAGTCGTATCATGGACAATGTTCACGAATGGATACAATATGAATCCTTATATGATAGGCGGAGTAATTGGAGGTGCGATTTTAGCGCTCATTATCAGCTTTGTTCCGACAACGGCTCCATTCTTGACACCTATTTACGCGATTGCGAAGGGGCTTTTCCTAGGCGCGATTTCGGCAATGTTCGAGGCAAAGACAGAAGGAATTACTATTCAGGCAGTTCTGCTGACGATGTGCATATTTATGGGCATGCTGCTGGTGTACAGACTGGGTCTGATCAAGGCGACATCGGGATTCCGCCGGGGCATCATTACAGCGACTGCAGGGGTTGCCCTTGTTTACTTGTTTAGCTTTGTTTTAGGATTTTTCGGCATTACCGTGCCGTATTTGCATGACAGCACGCCGATAGGTATTGGAATTTCGGTCGTCATCATTATCATTGCAGCATTGAATTTCATTCTTGACTTCAACTTAATTGAAGAAGGCGCAGAGCATGGCGCTCCGAAATATATGGAGTGGTATGGCGCATTCGGCTTACTCGTCACACTTGTATGGCTGTACATTGAGATTATCCGTTTGCTTGCCAAAATCGCTAACCGAGATTAAGAATCAAATGATGGCATCATTTCAAGCCCGCCCTCTTCTGAGGAGGGCTTGTTTTATTTTAGTCAGGCATCATTATCGGTAATCAGTATACCGTTAATCAGTCCATTACAACCTCTAAGGTAGCAAGAAAGGTGAGGGCCTTAGCGTATATTTCAATGTTTGGGTTTTTAAAATGTTGTTTCTCCAGAAGTTCCAGACCCAAACCACCGCAATCTATAACCTTCTCTATATCGTTGGCGGGCTTTTTCGATAAATGAATCATTTTCAAAATGTATATATCCAGCTAAGTATAATGCCTTTAAATAGTCATTAAATTCTTCCTTGCCTGGAATCATATCTTCTTTATCTATTCCCCAAAAAATATCCAGTTCAATTAATAACAGTTTTGTTCCTACTTGTACGGTTCCACCCGACATATATATTTGATCTTCTGAATTAAGAATAAGATTACATCCATCTGAGTATGTACAATCTTTGTAAAATTCTATTTTTTCATCTGGAGACTCAAGGGTAAGAAGCTTTTCTACGCCGTCACTGTTACGGAATTGATAGGCTGTAACGGCAGTATGAAAATCTGCACAGGGGTCGTTTTTTAAGTCAGCAAATCGATTTACGTCTACTTGTGTTGCTGTGTATTGTTTAATTAATCTTTCATTGATCTGTTCCAGTGTAAAAGGATTGGGGATATTTAGGGTTAGGTATTTTTCATATAGTTGATTCATATCGGGTTGCATATAGAATCTCCCTCTTGTTTTAAATTAGGAAACTAGAGCCTTTTTTATTTAAAAACTGGTTCTGTCCATAAATTTTGTAAAAACCCTTTTCAAGGGGGAAAGCTCAAAAATGAATACAAGCGCTGACTACAAGTTTACGTCCGTATTCCACCGCTAGCATCAATATGTTTTCCTTCTTTAGATTCTGTACCATAGAAGATATGACCGACTGTTCTTTCATAATCATGGTAATGCCAATAGTAGAAAGTTCCTTTATATCCGGTTTTACTGTGTTCTTCGGCTGCAGTAGCTCTTCCACTAAAAGATTCAGCTAATTTTCTGGCAGCTTCTTTGCTTGGAGTCCAAACATTGTGATACTTCTTTGCCTTTAACCATTTCTTAGCTTCTTCCAATGTTAGCGGTTTTCCAATATAAAGCTTCGATTGAGCTACAGCAGTAAAGTAAAGCGGTTTATCTTTCTTTTTGCTCGAGCTTAATGCATCTGCTATATCTGTAACAAGAGTATAAGCCTCGTTACCTATGTAGGCAAGAGCAGCTGCTGCACCAAGCCATTTTAAAAGCTCTCCAATTCCTAATCCTATCCAAGGAAGTGCCGGTACAAATCTTTTTTGTCTTTGAAACACATCGTTACTAGCATCATCAAAAAATTGTGATTGATGATACGTTGATTGAGTTTGCTGCACTTGCATGAAATGGTCTGGGTGTGCACTCAAAGCATAGGTTTGTGATGTTGTAATGAAAAATAGCAAAAACGCAAGAACCATCGAGGTAGTACGCATTATTTTTTTCATTTTCCACTTCCCTTTCTAGATCATAGCCCTAGTTTCCGTGTTAAATAATACCATAAAAAAGTAGAATTTGGAAGTATAAAACCTAAATTTAGAAGTAAAACCAACCGGGGATGTGAATCCCAAACTATGTATTTGTAGCCATACAGTCCCTTACCTAACGGAAGTCGGTTTGTAATCCTTTTTGTCTTGGATTTCAATTTACTAGATTTAAAGACAGATAGAACTATCCGTAAGATCGAAGACGCTTTTTGAGCTTGGCGGCTCAAGCATCTTCTTCATTCAGAAAAATATATAAGGGGTATTGTACCCTTTTTCTAAGCGTAAAATGGAATATCCCATAGTGGTATCGAATCTACAACATTAACCACACGAATATATCCGATGCTTTCGCATATTCATTCCTACTAACTACATCTGACATGATATCCCCATGATTCTGAGACGTATTTCCTTCTCAACATTCCGTAAGCGCTTTAATTACAGAGATTCTATCCCTTTCACATTTCTCAGAGCGGTGACTCCGTAACATTGCACGTTTATTTTTTGATTATGGCAAGGAGGTGAGCGCTGCTCCAACGGCTATGAAATAGGTATTTGTGATCATTCAAAAGAGAGTTATACCAGACAACAATCCAATGCCTCATTTCGCTGGCTCCAAGACACGCAGAAGCTCGAATGGTGGGGTTATGCCATTTTTTTAGGTTTGGACAAATTTGAACATGCGGGAGTGTTATGAAATGAAAAAAAGCTTAATGTTGTTATTGATTATCGCCCTGATGGGTATGCTGGCCTTGGCTGGCTGCGTCAGCAAAGAAGCAGATAAGCCTGCTGAGCCGGCGAAGGATCAGACACAGACAGCAACACCGCAGGAGCCTGCCAAAGAGGAGAAGGCCGAAGAATTCTCCATGGTTATTCGCCACATCAACGTTCGTGACACTGCCAAAGCAACGTTGAAGCAGTTGGAGGATGTTGCAGCAAAGACGGAACAGGAAGTACCAGGTTTGAAATTCAAGTTGGATGGGGTAGAGGACACAGTAAACCGTGACGTGAAGCTGAAGGCGGAAATGTCCGCAGGCACACAGCCTCCGATCTTCAATCTGTTCGGCGGTGATGATACAGTGAAATACGCCAAAGCTGGCCGTTTGCTCGAACTTAATGGAATTTTGGATGAGCTTGGTTTGAAGGATGCATTTTTCAACTTAAGAGAATTTACAGTGGATGGCAAAATTTATGGACTTCCTGAAGCCGGATTTATCGAAGGCTTTTTCTATAATCAAAAGCTGTTCAAGGATGCAGGTGTTGAAGTTCCTAAGACATGGGACGATCTGTTGAAGGTATGTGATGCATTGAAAGCTAAAGGCATTACACCAATCGCTATGGGTTCAGGAGCAGGCGATGGCTGGTCAGCCAACATGCTTGTAAACTCTTTGTTCGTCGGCTTGGGTGGGCCAGAGCTACAAGAAGGCTTCATATCCGGGAAAACAAAATGGACGGATCCAGCGATTGTCGAAACTTTTAAGCGCATTCAAGATTTGAAAAATAACGGCTACATTGATCCGAACGTGCTTGGCCTCAAGTATCCACAAGGTCAAGCAAACTTCTACACGGGCAAGGCTGCGATGCTGTTCGATGGCAGTTGGGCAGCGAATGCAATTACAGGGGAAACCTCTACAGTAAAGGATGTGGCTGGATTCTTCCGTATGCCTGATGTAGGCGGCCCTGGCGACGGCTTGATCAATGGCGGCTGGTCGAATGGCTATGGCTTCTCCGCTACACTGAAGGACAATGAGCTGAAAGCCGTTAAAGCATTCATTAAAAATTTATATACGATCGAGGAACAAAAACGCAGCCTCGTTGAATCCAGCCGCATTCCTGCAATGAAGGGGGTGAGCGGCGTAGAGGGCACTTCTGAACTGGTGAAGGCGCTTGGCGAAGCGCAAGGATCTGCGAAAGGGGCATTCCCGGCATTCGATGCACTTGTGCAGAAGAGTGTAAAGGTAACGCTGGAGCAAACCGTACAAGAGGTGCTTGGCGGCAAGCTCGCGCCTGAGAAGGCAGCCGAGCGTATGCAGCAAGCACAAGAAAAGGGCAATCAGGAAGGGAAATAGTCTCGTCGTATTGCATAGCTGGGAGCCGCAGCATCGCTGTGGTTCCCCTTTCATAGGGTAGATGCGTACATGCTTGTTGGGCAGGATTTTCCTTACATTTTGTCCCGGTTATGGCCCCACGCTCACCGGACAATGGGAGATGTGAATCATGAACAAGATATTCCGGAATCGTGTCGCTTTCTTTCTATTTGTTGTGCCGGCGCTGGCACTCTACATTACGTTCTATTTAGTGCCTTTATTCAAGTCTCTTCAATATTCCGTAACGAGTTGGGACGGCATTACAGAGCCTGTCTATAACGGATTCGACAACTTCGCCAAGGCATTATCAGATGAAAAGTTCTGGATCGCGTTCAAGAACAATATTTATTTTGTTCTGTTCTCGGTATGCATTCAAGTACCGATTATTGTATTCGTGTCCATATTGGTCAGCGGCGTGAGAAGGATGCTTGATTTTTATAAGCTGACGGTTTTTATGCCGAGTATTCTCTCAACCGCCTCAATTGCGGTTATTTGGCAATTTATTTATTCTCCGGATGCGGGGCTGCTGAATCAAATTTTGAAAGCAGTCGGTCTCGAATCGTGGACGAGGTTGTGGCTGGGCGATGATAATACCGCGATGCTGGCTGTGCTCGTGACCAATGCTTGGCAGTGGACGGGATTTTACATTGTCCTTGTGCTGGCAGGCATTTTCGCGATACCGAAGGAAATGCTGGAGGCCGGGGAAATTGACGGAGCAGTCGGCTGGCGCAAGGCATGGCTGCTGACGATCCCATTGATTCGTCCGGTCATTGTGGTAACCATGCTGCTCTCCATCACGGGTGCCATGAAGGCGCTTGATATTGTACTCATTATGACCAACGGCGGGCCGTTCGGCAGCTCTGAGGTTATGGCGACGTACATGTATCAGCAGGCTTATGCGCTTGGCGATTTCGGTTATGCGAATGCCATTGCGATCATCATTACGGTATTTACTGCAATTCTCTCGCTTATTTACCATATCATTAACAAGAAGACGTCGAAGGAGGCGGAATACTAATGAAGGCTTATCGATCCAAGCGTATTCTGTCCCATGTCGTGCTTCTTATCTATGTGGTTATCGTTATATTCCCTTTATTGTTCGTTATGCTTTCCTCCTTTAAAGACAATACAGAGATATTTAATAACCCCTGGGGATTTCCGGCAAGGTTAAGCTGGGACAATTATGATAATGCCTTGTCAAGTGCGCACATCGGACGGTATTTCGTGAACAGCTTATATATTAGTGTGATCGCGACAACAGCAACCATACTCCTCTCTACAGCTATTGCGTATGCAGTTATACGAATGAGGTTCCCGTCCTTGAGCAAGCTGGTCATGGGGCTCCTGCTCTTGTCGATCCTAATACCGCCTGCGTCGCTGCTTGTTCCGTTGTATATCATGATCAAGGACTTCGGTATTTACAACACGCCGTTCGCCTTGATGATTCCGTACGCGGCCTTCGGCATCCCGTTAACTACATTCGTTATTGCTGCCTTTCTAAAATCGATCCCGACAGAGCTTGAAGAAGCAGGGGTTATGGACGGCTTATCCACATACGGATTGCTGGGCCGTATTATTATCCCGTTAACGATGCCAACCCTTGTTACCGTATTTATTTTGAATTTCATCGGCCACTGGAACGAGTACATTATGGCGAACCTGTTCCTGTCCGATCAGGAGCTGCGCACGCTGCCGGTTGCGGTTGTTTCCTTTGCCGACAAGTTCAATATGAACTATGGGGCGCTTACTGCGGCCATTACGATTAGTGTTGTTCCGGTCGTCGTCATTTACGGAATTTTGCAAAAGCAGATTATTGAAGGGGTCACAGCAGGAAGTGTAAAGGGATAAACGAAACGATTTAAGAACAATGGATCAGTCACTAGAGACTGGGCTGTTCTCCGCTTGTAGAGGACAGCCTTTGTTGCATGCATTTGCAAGTGATTGAACGACATGGATGTGTTTTACTGTGAAAGGATTATCATGTGCTTGAACGAATTGCAATGTAGGAGGGACAGCCCTTGCGCACAAAAAGCCTACCTTTAAGGTAGGCCTCGCTGGATATTTGGATTTTTGTGATTATGTGCAGGCTAGTTTAGAGATATTGCTCCACTGCGACTGCGAATCAAGTTTAATGTAGGAGCCCCCTCGGTAAGAACGAGCTTTTCTTCTGCATCGCGCGCTTCTTGGTTAGGCTCAACCACGTACCGATAATTCACGGCGTGTTCAAGTAAATAAGGCTCTTCCCCGTGAACGTAATCCAGATATCGCGCTCGCAAATTTGAGGCTTGCTCCACGTAAATAACCTTGTACATCCGGTTGTCCAACTGCTTCGTAAGGAATACAAATATGCCGATTTCTTCAGGAATGAGTTCTGCCGATTCGGGTGTAAACGGCAGAACTCGTGACCAATCCGCCATTCCCAGCACCTCCATTTTTCATTGAATATAGGACAAGGCATCTCTATCTCTCATGTTTCATTTTCGCCTGCAAGTGACAAGCTGAAATTAGAATTGGTAGCACAGGTAGCTGAGCAGTCCCGCATAGTCACGATAAATGACCTTAGCCTCACGCTCTGGCTCTCCACTGCCTAGTGCGATAAGGAGCGGAACGAAATGCTCCGGGGTCGGTACAGCGAGCTCCACATGGGGTGCTTGCTCCGTGTAGTTGAACAGTGCTTCATAATTTTTGTGTTCAATATTATTGATTAGCCAATCATCAAATTCCAGCGCCCAATCCTCCGTCACGTCACTATGCAAGCTCAAATTGTGAACGGTCACGCCGCTCCCGATGATAAGCACCCCTTCATGCTGCAGCTCTCGTATGGCACGGCCAATCAGGAACTGCTCCTTGGCGCTTAGGTTCGGATTGACCGACAACTGCACAACAGGGGTGGAGGCGTCTGGATCGAACTGCTTGAGCAGCGACCATGTGCCATGATCAAGTCCTCGTTCCGCATCCAGCTCACTCGCGATTTGGTGCTGCTGCAGCAGATTGTGAATGCGGAGGGCGAGCTCCCGATTTCCCTTTGCGGGATATTGCACAGCGAACATCTCATCCATCCACCATGGACCGAAGTCATGAATGGTGTGGTAGGTATCATCCGTATACGTAATCCGCGTACTGGACTCAACCTCCCAGTGCGCAGTGAATACGACGAAGGCAGTTGGCTTGGCAGACAAATCCTTGGCGAATTGGGCTAAAAAGCGGGTATATTCATTCTCCTGAATAGCGATGAGCGGCGATCCATGTGCAAGAAATAATACTGGCGCCGAAGTCGTTGTAGCGGTTGACATGATTCACGCACCTTCCTTTTACATTTCGATTAGCATTAAATAACATAGTCAGCAGGCCGGCTGACACGAGATAGGAACTGCTTCGTCCGCTCGTGCTTCGCTGATCTGAATATTTCTTTCGGTGTTCCTTCTTCTACGATCGAACCCTGATCGAAGAAGATCACTTTATCTGCAATTTCCTGAACGAACCCCATCTCATGGGAGACAATAATCATTGTCCGTCCTTCCTTCGCAGCTGTTCGAATGACGGCAAGCACTTCCCCGACCATCTCAGGATCAAGCGCGGATGTAGGCTCATCGAGCAGCATAACCTTCGGTTGAAGGGCGAGTGCCCGGGCAATGCCGACACGCTGCTGTTGCCCGCCTGACAGCTCGCGAGGGTAGTAATCTTTCCGATCCTGAAGACCAACTCGATCCAAGTAGGTGCTTGCGATGTCTTGGGCTTGTTGCGCCTTCATTCCTTGTACCGTCACGAGACCCTCCATTACATTCTCAAGAGCCGTCTTGTACTTCAGCAAATGGAACTGTTGAAATACCATCGCGGTATTGCGGCGCAAATAAAGAATGTCGCGCTTCGTCGCCTTGGACATATTCAGCTCATAGTCACCTAGTGCAATTGTGCCTGCCTGCGGCGTCTCCAGGAAGTTCAGGCAGCGAAGCAGCGTAGATTTTCCTGAGCCTGAGGGGCCAATGATGGCGACAACCTGACCTTCCTCAACCGTCAGATCCACATTGTGCAGCACGACGTGTTTACCGAATGTTTTGTGTAAGCCTTGAATCCGGATCATCTGCCGCCACCCTCCTTTCATTGACCTTCAGCCGCTTCTCCCAACGGGCAATCAGGCGCTCCAGTACAATCGTCACGACCCAGTAAATGATCGCGAGCGACACATACACCTCGAAGAAGCGGAAATTGCGGGAAGCCATCAGCTTGCCTGCGGCAGTCATTTCTACGACTGAGCATACAAAGGCAAGCGAGGTGCCCTTAATTAATCCGATTAGAGAGTTGCCGAGTGTCGGCAGCGCAACGACGATCGCCTCCGGCAAAATGATTCGGCGCAGAACCTGCGTTGTCGTCATGCCCATGGAATATCCGGCTTCAATGCCGCCTTTATCGACAGATTGTATGGCTGCCCGAATGCTCTCTGAATTGTAGGCCCCTTCATTTAAAGCGAAGGTAATGAGCACGAAGATCATCGGCGGTATATGATTCGTATTGTAGTTCGTCCCGTAGTAATAATTGATATACTGCATGGCTATCGGAACAGCATAGAAGGCCAGGTAGAGCTGAACGATAATCGGCGTCCCTCTCATGAAGGAGACATAGAATGCTGACAGAGATCGGAGTACGGGAATTTGCTTAATCTTAATCAGCGCCGTTGCAAGACCGATAAGCAGGCTAAGGATCATGGATGCAAAGGCAATCCCTAGCGTGATCGGCAAATACTTGAGAAGTTCAGGGATCTGACTGAATACAAGCTTTACATCAAATAAATTGGGCATCGCGCATCACTTCTTTATGGATATTTGGAATGGAACTGTGCTTCTTTGTTACCTCGTATAGTCGGCCCCTAAATATTGAATGGACAGTTCCTTTAGCTTGCCATTGTCCAGCAGTGTGCGCAGCGCGCCGTCGAATGCATCGCGAATGGCAGGGCCGTCGCCCGTTTTGCTGAATATGAAGTAGGCTTTCGGGTTTTGGATCTTTTCGATTTCTTCCTTAGGAAGCTCTACAGTATCAAGAGCAATGCCATATTCCTTCTCAATGTCCTTCAGCATAACCTTTTCGGCAAAGGTGAAATCGGCAGTTCCGTTAGCAATGTCTTGATAGGTCTTCATTTGATCTTGATCGGTATATGCTGCCTTAATTTCTTTGCCCGGATGCTCCTTGTTGAATTGTTCAACGAACAGCTGCTCGAACCCGCCGCCAGGACTGACTGGGATCGTTTTGCCGGCAAGATCATCGATTGATGCAATGTCTGTACGACCTTTCTTTACAACAACCACGGTGCGATTGAAATAGTAATATTCGTTGCCGAACAGATACTTCTCTTCGCGTTCCGGTTTCTTAGTGATATTATTGGCGCCAATTTGATAG
Source organism: Paenibacillus sp. S-12 (assembly GCF_030363895.1). Taxonomy (NCBI): domain Bacteria; kingdom Bacillati; phylum Bacillota; class Bacilli; order Caryophanales; family Paenibacillaceae; genus Paenibacillus; species Paenibacillus sp. S-12. The sequence goes on along the minus strand of NZ_JASIUF010000022.1, from coordinate 272,549 downwards.
CGTCCGGAGTCGATGCCTGCAAATATGCTTGGGAATTCGGTTTTTTCGAATTGAATGTCATATTGAGGAAGCAGCTTATCAATTTCCTTCAGAACAGCAATGTCATAGCCATCAAGGTTATTGTTTTGATCCACATATACATAAGGCTTCGGTCCGCCGCTTGTACCGACCAGCAGTGTCTTCACCTTTGCGTCGCCAGTTGATAACGCTTGGTCAGGCGCCTTGCCGCATCCTGCTGCGATCACGGCAAGTGCCAATGTTGTTAATGTTAGTGCCCAAAGCACTCTTTTCTTTTTGTTCATATTCGGCGTTCCTCCCTCGATCTTTATATCCGAGTAATCCTATACGGTTATTTGTTTGCCATCATAAAGGATATTGGCCCGTAATTATAGTAAAAATCGGAACTGCCCTTACATTGTTTATGAGGGGAGAGCCTTCGGCTGTCAGGGAGAAAGAGGAGTTGAGGATTGACAGCACACAGAAGATTTGATTTTAATTAAATTAATCCGATAGGAAATATAAAAATTAAATTAGGGGGATCGGTGTCATGAATGCACTGCGCAACAATTTGGGATATTTCCCTCACCAGCCATCCTTTGAGCGGGAGCAGATGAACTATTTCGACAATCGGCTATCCGCTTATCCTAAACCAATGGGGGTTCAGTATTATACGTTCTCCCTAAACGAAGCAAACCACTATCCGATGATGATATTGCCTGATGGCAGTATTGATATTATGATTTGCTGTGATCAGGATCATCCAAGCGCGAATGTCTGTGGATCGGTTACTTCGGGCAAGCCAGGAGGGTTTCGTCAAGGGAACTGTGATGTGTTCGCGATTCGCTTCTTCCCAGGCTATGGCAGACATGTGCTGCGCTACCCGGCTTATGAGTTCACTGATCGCGAAATTCCCTTAGGCGAAGTGATGAGTAATTCCTCCAACCTTTTGGAGCAGATTGCGGCAGCGAACAATATGCCAGCAAGAATCGCGATATTCGAAGCGTTTTATCGTCAGCTTACCCAAGGAGAGGACAAAACACCGCCTTGGCTCAAGCATGTGACGAAGCAAATCATTAGCAGCAGCGGTTCACGAAGCATGTCCGGCTTATCGCAGAATACAGGTTATTCGTCGCGGTACATTGCAAAGGTATTCCATGAATATGTAGGCATGTCGCCGAAGTTATTCAGCCGTATCGTTCGTTTCCAGCATGTATTGGACGCATTGCTGCATGCGAATTATGAAGGCGCTATGGAAGAGATGATAGAGCTGGGGTATTATGATCAGAATCATTTCATTAAGGAGTTCAAGGAATTCAGTACGTTTACGCCTAAAAAGTACATGGAGCAGCTATGAAACCGTTCTGTTCGATATATTCACCTAATAGATCATCAATAGGAAAAAGCCACGACAGCAGATTAGACGTCCAGTTCGTTGCGCCAGTTCGTGAGCATATAAAAAGACCCTTCAACTCTATGCAAGAGTAGGAGGGTCATCATGCTAAACTACTTTTTCAATAATAAATAGACAAAGTATGGCGCACCGATTAAGGCGACAACGATTCCGACCGGAATGCCGTCAGGCTCAAGAATATTGCGCCCGATCGTATCCGCGAGCAGCAGCATCCAGCCCCCGAGCAAAATCGCTACGGGGAGGAACAACTGGTGCCTTGGACCAACCAATGCTCTGGCAATATGCGGAGCCATTAATCCAATAAAGGCGATTCCTCCAGCCACGGAGACAGCCGCGCCAGCAAGTGCAACGGCAGCAAGCAGCAGGGTCAGTCTTTCCTTCTCGATGGATACCCCTACGCCAATAGCTACAGGCTCATTAAGCGCCAGCAGGTTCAGGCGGTTGGCCTTATATAACGTATAGGGGATCAAAATAACCAACCAAGGCAGTATTGCCCAGATGAATGGCCAGTCCGCTCCCCATATATTCCCCGCAAGCCATCTGGAGATGAAATCCACTTTGGCCCGTTCCGACGAGGAGATAAGCACAATCATTGTTCCTGACAGCGCCATGGAGAAGCCGACACCAGTCAGCACTAGCCGTACAGGCTGTAGCCCTGAAGTTCGTTGATACGAAAATAGATAGATAATAGCTGCCGTAAACATAGCCCCGACAAAGGCGATAAGAGGCAGCATATATGCGAATGAGCCCATATCTATGGGGATGTACAGGAAGAACACCGAGATTGCTACACCGGCGCCAGCATTAATTCCAAGTATGCCGGGATCGGCTAGATCGTTGCGAGTCACGCCCTGCAGGATGGCACCTGATAAAGCTAAAGCCATGCCGGCCAGCAGCGTAATCAGGATGCGCGGTAGCCGAATGGAAAACAGCACGAAGTCCTCCTTGAATGTCCCCTGCCCAAGCAAAGTAGGGAGCAGCCGATCATAGGACAGTGATGAATATCCGAGGCCCATTCCAACAATGACAGTTACGAGTATGAGCCCGAATAGCAATGCGAGTATAAGCCGCTGTTTTCTCAACAGAGAGGGTAAGATCATGAGAATGCTTTGCCTCCTTTATGTACAATGAACAGGAAGAATGGCAGGCCAAGCATCGCAACGATGGCTGCAACAGGTGTTTCGTATGGAGCATTGATCGTCCGTCCAAGCGTATCGGCAAGCAGCATGAAGGCAGCGCCCGTAAAGACGGACATTGGCAAAATAAATCGATAATCAGTGCCGACCATAGTACGTACAATGTGAGGAATCATAAGTCCAATAAAGGCCATATTGCCGACAAGTGCTACAGATGCTCCGGCAAGCAGAACAATCACGATAAATAGGATGATCTTTACCATTAGTGTTTTTTGACCTAATCCCACAGCGACCTCTTCATTCAAGCTTAAAATCGTCAGTTGTCTGGAAAAACCGATAGCGATCAATATGCCGATGAGGATGACGGGAACGATAATTTGAAGCTGACTCCAATTGGTGCCAATGAGGCCGCCTGCTGTCCATAAGGAAATTTCCCGGGATAGCTTAAAATAAAGCCCTGTTCCTTCCGCTATTGCAACAAGAAATGCTGTGACGGCTGCACCGGCCAGCACGATTCGAAGCGGGGAGAACCCGCCTTTCTTCATCGCACCGATGCCGAATACGATAAATGCGCCAACCGCTGCACCTATGAAGCAGGCAATCGTAATTGCATAATAATTGGCGGAAGGAATCCATGCCAATGTAATGGCCAGCGCTGCGTTGGCACCGGCTGTAAGCCCCAGCAAGCCAGGATCAGCAAGCGGGTTGCGCGTCATGCCCTGCATAATCGCACCAGCAACAGCCAGGGCGGCACCGATGACCATCGCACCGACTTCGCGGGGAAGGCGAATATCCCGTAAAACGGCAATGTTGTCGCTTGTCTCATTTGACGTAAGGGCAAGCCACACATCGCGCAACGAAGTGTCAGCGGCTCCAAATACCATAGCCACGACAAACGTTCCTGCACATATGAGGATTCCCACGATTAACTTGACCACAAATGGAATCGTATGTTGATTCGAGTTGACCATGCATAATGTCCCTTTCTAGTAATGGCGCTTAGAATACAGGAAAAGGAATTCTTAAAAATAAGAATTCCTTTACCAGACGTTACTTGCTTGCCGCGAAATCTTTACTGAATGTCTCCAATTGGAAGTCCAATGTGAGCGGGTCATTGAAATAGAATTCATTCATATTAACCTCGAACACGCGATTGTTCTTCACGGCAGGGATATTTTTATACGATTCCGTTTCTTGGAATGAATTGTCGCCAGTTTTGTTCTTACTGAGAATGACATAATCGCCTGCGAATTGCGGAAGAACCTCAGTAGAGAGTGCGAAGTAGCCAGGTCCCAACGCTTTTTCCTTGACTTTCTCCGGCATGTTCAGCTTCATCTCTTGGTACAGAATCTCCGTTCCACGGCCCCAGTTGTTGCCGTACACATACAATTGCTTATTGAAGTTCTCGATAACCGAAACAGTAGCATTTTCACCGATTTTGGCTTTAATGTCTTTGCCAGCTTGTTCAGCACGCTTCTTGAAGTCGTCGATCCAAGCTTTCGCTTCGGCTTCTTTGTTCAAAAGCTTGCCGATCTCCAGATGCTGTGTTAAATAATCGACCTTGCCGTAAGTGTATGTAACGGTAGGAGCGATTTGGTTCAGCTTGTCAATATTTTTAATGCCCGACAATCCGATGATCAAATCCGGATTTAGTTCAATAATTTTCTCCAGGTTCTCATCAGACACTTCTGCTACATCTTTCAATTTCGACTCAAAGCGAGGGTTCTGCTTCGCCCATGTATCTACGCCGACTAGATTTACGTTCAGTGCCATGACATTCCCTGCAAAGGAAGATAATACGATAACGCGCTTCGGATCAGCAGGCACTTTCACTGGTCCATTTTCTGACTGATACGTAATCGTGTCAGATTTGCTTTCTTTGTTCTCTGCCGCATCTTTCTTTGGCTCGGCAGCAGGGCTTGCGCAGGCGCTAATTGCGAGCACAAATATGAGCATAAAGGGGATGAACCACTTTTTCATGATGCTGTTGCTCCTTTAATTAAGTTATATGTGATACACATCGGCTTGTTCGTTCGGGGATCCCGTCCGATTTCAGCGTCGATTTGAAACACCTTTTTCAGTACGTCTGAGGTCATAACCTCTTCACAATCGCCTGCCTTAACGATTTCGCCATTCTTCATTGCGATGATGTAGTCAGCGAATCGAGCCGCTTGGTTCAGATCATGGAGAACCATGACAATGGTGCGTTCCTGCTCTTCATTCAGGCGCTGCAGCAGCTCTAATACTTCAAGCTGATGAGCCATGTCCAAATACGTTGTCGGCTCATCGAGGAAGATGATCTCAGTCTCTTGAGCGAGGGCCATTGCGATCCAGACGCGCTGGCGCTGACCGCCGGAGAGGGCGTCTACAGGGCGATATTTAAAATCAATCGTCCCGGTCATTTCCAATGCCCAGTCGATGACCTCGATATCCCTCTTCGTTAAGCGTCCGAAGCCGCGCTGATATGGGAATCGGCCATAAGAAACGAGCTCGCCAACCGTTAACCCGCTTGCACTTTCCGGGGTTTGGGGCAGAATAGCCATCTTCTTCGCCAGCAGCTTTGTATTTTCTTTCGCAATATTCCCTCCGTCGAGAATGACATTCCCGGATTGGTGAGGGATAATGCGAGTAATTGCTTTCAGCAGTGTAGATTTACCGCATCCATTGGAGCCAATGATCGTTGTGATCTTTTTATCGGGGATAGGGACACTGAGATTTTTGACAATTAAGCGTTCACCATAACCAATGCTTAAATCATCTGTATATAGGCGAGCCATGCTTCAACCTCCATTTATGGAAACGAACGAGCGTTATCGACATTAATTGATAATGATTATCAAGATCATATCTTTCCATAATATAAATTCCTGCATATCGGATGTCAATAGTAATTTTTGTTGTAAAAGGGTGATGAATCGGATATCATTGATAATGATAATCAATACCAATAGGTTTCTGAGGAGTGAAGGGGAAATGGATCAGGAACAATTATTTGATGTAACGGTAATTGGAGGGGGCCCAGCAGGGCTGTACTCTGCTTTTTATAGTGGACTTCGTGAAATGAAAACAAAGCTGATTGAGTATCAGCCTCAGCTTGGCGGCAAGGTGCATGTATATCCAGAGAAAATGATCTGGGATGTTGGCGGACTAACACCGGTCACAGGAGCGCAGCTAATTAAGCAAATGGTGGCGCAGGGGTTGACGTTCGACCCTGAGGTTGTGCTTAATGAGAAAATCGATTCGATTGCTCGCAATGAGGATGGCATTTTTGTTCTGGAAGCAACCTCTGGCCGAAAACATTACTCCAAGACGGTCATCGTGGCAGTTGGCGGCGGAATTTTGAACCCAACCAAGCTTGATATTGAGGGTGCGGAGCGCTTCGAAGTTACGAATTTGAATTATACGGTGAAATCGCTCCGAAAGTTTAAGGATAAGGTTGTGGTCATTTCAGGTGGCGGCAATTCGGCAATTGACTGGGCGAACGAGCTGGAGCCGGTTGCGAAGAAGGTGTATTTGACGTACCGGAAGGATAAGGAGTCTTTGTCCGGTCACGAGGCAACGATTACGCAGTTGATGAACAGCTCCATAGAGTGCTTCTTTAATACTTCTATTACGAAGCTGATTGCAGCAGACAACCATGAGACGATCGAACGAGTAGAACTGACGAATCAAGCAACAGGCGAGACTGCGATATTGCCGATTGATGAAGTGATTATTAACCATGGCTATGAGCGGGATTCGAGCCTGATTGGCAACAGTGCATTGAAGATTGAGCAGGTAGAGGACTTCTATGTAGCGGGCAATGCCAGCAGTGAATCTTCGATTCCGGGTCTGTATGCAGCAGGGGATATTTTGCATCATGATGGGAAGCTGCACTTAATCGCAGGCGCCTTCCAGGATGCGGCCAACGCGGTGAACAAGGCGAAGCAATTCATTCAGCCGGATGCTAAAAGCTGGGGAATGGTCTCTTCCCACAACGATGTGTTTAAGGAACGCAACCGCGAACTGGTGAAGCAGATGATGAATTCATAAATAAATAGGAAGACGCTCCACCGCTTGCCGTTATGATAAGTTGAGGATCGTCTTTTGTTTAGGGAAGCCTTCGGCAGCTCAAGCTGATCCGAAGGCTTCTTATTTTTGCATACAGGATACAGGTAGTTGATTAGTCGAGCGCTTGTACCAAGCTTGCACCGAATTGTGCGGCGCCATCCGGGCCGTCAGCGGTAACAATGTCATCATGGGCCACCACATGCTGGGCGATATACGTGACATTGTTATCTTTCAATTGGTCAATTTGGATATCAAGCGGGTAGCATGTCGCTTCTCTGCCTGCAAGCAGTCCAGTACGGGCAACTGTAACAGCGCCTGCGCAAATGCCGGATACAAGCACGCGATCTTGATGAGCTTGCTTCAAGTATTGCTGCAGCTCTTGGTTATCCCATAGATAATCGTTCGTGCCAGAGCCGCCGATTACAGCAACAACGTCATAATCAGTTGCGGACACATCGGAGAAGATAACTTCTGCCGTGGCTTTGCCTTGGAAGTCTCCTGTGATCTCGCCGGTTGTGGTGCTGGCAATCGTGACGTTCACTCCTGCCTGCTCTAAGGCAGCTTTTGGCTGGAACAGCTCATCTTCATTGAATCGTTCAGGTGGTATAATAAATAAAGCTTTTTTATTCATAAAATATGGCCTCCTATTTGTGGTACACAGTTGAGTTGGTGTCAGGCTTCGTGCTGCAGCACGTGCTGAATCACTTCTGAAGATAAAGTGAACTTGATGTTGCGATCATCGCTGTAAGATGTGTCTTATTGTACCGGCGCTCTCCCATCCTGTGAAGAATGCACTTTTTTGTGCGGAGGTTACCTATAGGTTACTTATTGAAGAAATAAGGAGTTAAGGAATCGATGTCAGATACATTGCGAGAAGAAATAAAAAAGAAAATTGTGAACGGTGATTTTAACTGTGAGAAGGAATTAACGCTGTCCATTATCAGTGGGAAGTGGAAGGTCGTCATTCTCTGGCACTTGGGTGTTGAAGGCCCTCATCGCTTCAGTGATCTTCAGCGCTTGTTCCCGAAGGTATCTCATAAAATACTGACCAACCAACTGCGTGAGCTGATGGAGGATGGAATTGTGCATCGGGAGGTGTATCCCGAGGTGCCGCCCAAGGTTGAGTATTCTATGACAGAGCTTGGCATGACGCTCCTGCCTCTCGTGGAAATGATGTATGAGTGGGGAAAAATGCGAATGAATCAGATCAAGCAGGGACTGGGGATCAAGGACGAAGACTGACACTCAGTCGTGTAAGTAACGGCGCAGTTGGGCAGGATAACGGCCTTGTTGTCGTGAGGCAGCAAGTGTGATCTAGATCATGTTGATTTTTCTATATGGTTTCTTTACAATAGGTGGAAATCATGTTAAGAAGGAGTGGGGGTATGAGCTGGAAGCCGAAGGCGAACCGTTCATTCGATATTTCATTTTCATATGTCCATTCCATAAGAACACTAAGGCATTCGCTGCTTTAGTGTTTTTTTATTTTGCTAATTTCTACGGAGGTGTGGGGATGACGAGATATAAGCGGGTCATGATTAAACTTAGCGGCGGTGCTGTAGCGGGAAGCAGTGAATTCGGCTTTGCTCCTGACAGACTAGAGCATATCGCTAGTGAAGTGATGTCCGTCGTAAAGCTGGGTGTCGAGGTGTCGATCGTCATTGGGGGAGGAAATATATTTCGTGGAAATATGGCGGAGAGTTGGGGGATTGAGCGCGCAGAGGCCGATAATATCGGGACGCTGGCGACTGTCATCAACAGCCTTATGCTGCGAGGCGTTCTAAAGGCGAAGACTGATAAGGAGGTTCGCGTCATGACTGCCGTGCCGGTTACTTCTGTTGCGGAGCCTTATATTCGCTTGCGAGCGATTCACCACTTGGAAAAAGGATATATCGTCATATTTGCCGGGGGCAACGGCCAGCCGTATGTCACTACCGATTATCCCTCTGTGCAGCGGGCGATCGAGGTCAATTGCGACGCGCTGCTCGTGGCGAAGCAAGGCGTTGACGGTGTGCTTGAGGCGGATCCGAGAACGAACAAAGATGCGAGGAAATTCGCCTCTCTCCATTACAACGATGTGATCCAGCATAATTTGAGGGTGATGGATCAATCCGCATTTATTTTGGCGAGGGACTTTCATCTTCCGATTCATGTGTTCAACTTCGACCGGCCGGGGACGATGCGCGACATATGTGAAGGAGAAAATAATGGTACATTAATTAGCGAAGAATCAATTCTACAGTTTGATTAATAACGAAGAGGCTCCGCAAGCGCGGATCCTCTTCGTTTCAGTTACGTATTATTTTGTCACCGTAACAGAATAGACTACTCTTGTGCCACTATTCCACTCAGCTACTATGGTGCCATATCCCTCTTTAAAAGCAGTTATATTCCATTGTTAGGTTATTTTATTTGTTTTCTCGAATTAATCATAATTGTACATTTTAGGTTTCGTTCCGTTCATCCTTGGAATGATTTTTTGTAACTTCAAAGCCAAAATTCCCCTTCCGTGCTCTAATGATATGAGAGGGAAGGGAGATAACGATGCCACATGGATATACATAAGCTCGTGAAGAAAGCGCAAAAGGGAAGCGATAGGGCGTTCTTGGAACTGTTCCAGCAGCACGAGGAAGCTATCTACCGGATGGCCTACATGTACGTGAAGAATAAGGACGATGCGCTCGATATTGTACAGGATACAGCGTATCAAGCTTTTAAATCGATCGACAGCCTGCGGGAACCGCAATATTTTAAAACTTGGATTCTCAGAATCACGATTAATCGTGCTCTTTATACATTAAAACAGCGCAATAAAATCATTCCGTTTCCGCCCGAGTATGCCGATCAGCAAGTAGAAAGCTCTTGTGAGGAGGATATTCCCTTAGCCGTAACGCTGCAGGAATTGCTAGACGAATTGGATGCTCATGAGAAAAGCGTCATCCTGCTCAAGTTTTATCAAGGGTATACGTTTCAGGCGATTTCGGACATTCTTGAGATGCCCTTGAGTTCCGCAAAAACAATACTATACCGGGGATTAAGCAAGCTGCGGAAGAGTTTGAAGAGAGGTGAAATCTCATGAGCCAGCGCAATCGAATTATAGATGAAATAGAGAAAATTGATATACCAAAGGAACTGCATGAGCGAAGCGTCATGGGCGTGCAGCAAGCGAAGCGGGAGCTTCGGCAAACGGGCGGCATCATGAAGATCGCGAAGGTGGCGGGCATAACCGCTGCAGGACTTGTTCTCGCCGTCGCGCTGGGGGCGGCAGCCTCTCCGACATTCGCTGAAGTCGTGAAATCATGGTTCTCGTTAAACAAGACGGATGAAGGCTTGAAGAAGGCGGCTGACGAAGGATTTGCGGTGCCGATTAACAAGCAGGTAACCGATCAGGGAATTACGTTGAAGGTGAAAGAAGCGATTCACGATGTATTGCGCATTTCGATCCTGTACGGTATAGAACAGGATGGAAAATCCATGGATTCGGATCGGTTGTTCGATACGTTTATCCCGAACGGAAACAGTGATGATCCGTACGTGAACCGATACGAGATCGTGGACAGTGAAGGGAACGTACTTCCGCTTCGGTTGCAGCAGACCCATGCAGGGAACGATCGAATTCTAATCCTGTCGCTAGACGATCTTGTGCCCGGCCAAGAGATTTCAGATATGTCAGATCTGCCAAACCAGATTACGGTGCGCTTCGATATTAATCAGATCGGCAAGATGCGGGGAAAATGGTACTTGGAAGTACCTATCGATCTGATGAAGGCGAAGGCCTCTACAACTATCGTGCCTCTTAACAAGCGATATGAATCACAGATGGGGTTCAGCGTAGACTTTAACCAGCTTCGTCATGGGCCGAGTAAATCAGAGCTATTGCTGCAAGTCGATGAGACGCAGGCATGGAGAAGCGCTCAGAAAACAGATCCGATGTTCCGGTATGAAATTAAAGATGGGAAAGAAAATATAGTGGCTGCATATGATGGTCTGATGCGCAGAGAATTAGCCATCGGAAATAAGAATGTTCTTCAACATTCCTTGCATGGTCAAGGAACGTTGGGGCATATGAGATACCGCCATGCGTTCGTGCCTTTTGAGGAGACAAAGGATCTGACCTTGGAAATGACTGCAATCTATACGCAGGAACGTTTCTCTAAAGGGGATTCTATAGCACTCGATCCAGCGGCATTGACGAAGGAGCCGTTAAGGAAGGAGGTGAGGGGAAAGAGCATTGTTTTCAACGCACGATCGAAGACGGAAGATGCTCCTGAGCAGTTGAAGAGCGGTAACAAAGCTTTTAAAGGAAAAGGGTGGATACTGGAGATTGACCAGCAGCTTGGTTTCGATACGCTTGATCTGGAATGGCACATGATGGACAAGCAGGGGAAGGAGATTAGAGCGGAGTCGGCGACAGAGCTGGAGCAGGATTCGCAAGGGAAGTATCGCAATCGTACGCTGTTCTTTTTCGAAGGCCAGTCCAAGATTCCCAGCAGCCTGAGTGTAACCTTGGAAAGTTGGACAAAGAAGACGCCAATCAGTTGGAGCATTCCGCTCGTGCCGTCGACCGAACCGCTCCCTCCAGGTCACGATGAACCGATATATGAGAGGACAGTAGTGGAATTAAAGCCCGAGATCGTAAGCAAGGCGGAACAGGCCATGCATGATCTCGCTCCAAATAAGCCTTCAGAACTGTATGGCGTAGCAGATTACAGCGACCGGTGGTTCCTATATGCCAAGGATAACAGCGAGAGTTTTGTCATTGTGCTCAAAGAAGCGGAAGAGCCCATTATTGTACGACGGGCCATTCCATACCATGAATTGAATGGCAAGCTGCAACAGACGGTGGAGGATACCTTGCGGCGGATGAAGCCTGAACAACCGATTGCATTCGCAGAAGCTGTTCGCGTGAGATCTAAGGAACTTAATAGCTGGTCGTTCCATAATGACCAAGCTGCAATAACGATTGATGCGGTAACGGGCCAGATGGAAACGGCAGAGCTGCGGTATGAACATGGATTCTTTAATGAAAAGGCCAAAGCTGCTGCGGAGAAGGCGTATCCACTTTTTGCGGAAGGCAAGGAATTGCGATTTACAACCATGACGCAGAGAATGGCGCCAACGGAACATGTATGGGAGATTGGACGCGAGATGAGTCTCTTTGCCAGAGTGGGAGTGCGAACGAACCGAGTCTGGTCGGTTCAGCAGAGCTATAAAGATGATCATCCTGGCGATGAGCAGGCAGCACGCAAGAAGTACGCAACTTCGCTTTATTCGCCAGAGCAGGCTATTCGTAAGGTCAATTCGACCGTTAAGCAGGTATTCGGCATCGATATGGAAGGCTACGAAGCGAGCGTCAAGCTCAATGAATATACGTTCACGAAAAAGGGTTCGATGACGATGAAAGGAACCGTCAATGCAAAGGGTGAGTTCTGGAAGCTGGAGCTTATTCCGATAGAGGGAATACAAGATTAGACGGACTTGCTATGAGGAGGGCATCTTTTATGAAAATGAATACATTATTGGCGCTAACATTCGCATGCAGCTTGTTTGCTGCAACTCCGGCTATGGCAGAACGGGCCGGAGTGGCTAACGGAGGGACGGGAATTGTTCAGTATAGCGATGTAGATCGAAAGCTGGCAGAGTCGGCAGAGAAAGCAATTGAGCAATATGGAAACGGAAAAGCATTTCAATTAGAGGAAGCGTTCAAGGACAGTTATTTTGTAGATAAAGAGCAAAAAGAGAGTTGGATCATCCAATCTAAGGATCGGAGCGCCGTTGTATCGGTCGATGCAGTTTCCGGCAAGGTACTTACCGTGTCATTGAGCTTCAAGATGGAGGAGGTAACTGGTGAATATGCTTCGTACCTGAAGGTAGCACAGTCAGCAGTGAAGCAGTTACATAAAAATGCGGAGCTTGTCTTTACGGAAGCTCACTTTTTCAAAAACAATAACGCGGCAAATATATCAGAAGTAATGACTTTCGGTGCGAAAGACGATCAATTTATACAAATCGATACGAAGACAAGTAAGCCATTAAACTACCGTTTTATATACAAGGCAGTGGATATGGATCGTAAAATCATAGGCGTGGCTGAACAGGCAGTAAAAAGTATGGGGATCGACAAGGTTCAACCATTTACGAGCTTTGTGTACGAAAAATATGAAGGAAGAGAAGAGTGGAGGCTAACAAGAAAAATAGAAGTTAAAGGCGATCTCAGGAAAAATGGGGCTGTGAGGATAGACGAGAATAACCGTGCGTTCGTTGTCGAGGCCGTTGCCACAATCGAAGCAAAGACGGGCAAGCTTACCTCTATAAATGTTAAGCCAAATACGAATGATCAGAAGCGCAAATCATTGTCGAAGGAACAAGGCATTGCGATTGCTAAGCCTGTCGCGAAGAAATTGTGGGACGTAGACTTATCTTCCTACGAGGTGAAGGTTAATAAGGACTGGGGCGACTACACGTTTAGCAGAAAAGGCAAAGCGGCTATCGTAGCCAAGTTCGATAACTTTGGCAATCTGGTTCGCATGGAGCGTAAATGAAATAATAGATTACATGTAAAAAATAACATAGTTATAGGTTGCTAAATCACGAAGGGACGATTCACTTCAGAGCAAAAGAAGAGCAAAGCATTGTACTTGATACAAAGACGAAAAAGCTGCTCCAGTACCGCATCAATTACAGAGCAGCGGATGTGGATCGCAAGATAATTGCGGCTGCCGAAGAGGCGGTAAAGAGTATGGGGGCAAGTAAGGTACAGCCATTTACAAACTTTGCGCGTTAAAGTATTAATATTGGTTCAGAAAAAGAAGTGTGGGAATTGAGTCGGAGAATTGAGGTTAAGGGGGAACGCAGTCCCTATAAAACTTACGTTGTAGAGGGTCGCACTGATTAAGCCTGTCGCAAAGAAATTGTGGGGCGCAGACGTGTCTTCTTGCACACTAAGGATTGATGAAGCTTGGAGAGACTACATTTTTAGCAGCAATGGAAAGCCCTCAATTGTGGCTAGAATCAATGAGTTTGGGAATCTTGTGAACATCAGCCTGGATCCATTGAGAAAATAAAGATTTAGGAGTTATTACGAACGGAACAGAGTTATGCCATCATCATTTTATAATCATAGGAGGGCGCCGAAACCGGCGCCCTTTTCCCGTTTTAGAATGTGCGGGAAAGACTCTTGTTATATTTCAGAAGTTCTGGGACAATAATAATCAGATTATAGAGTTACAGTTATTTATACGTATTAACACATCTGTAGGTAAAGTACTTTAGGAAGTAAGACAGAATTTTGACGTGTTGAAAAGAGGGCACTAGATGAATAAGCAATCCATCTATGGATTAACATTGGATCAACTAGCCGCTTGGTTGGAGGAGCGGGGACATAAGAAGTCACGTGCATCCCAAGTCTGGGATTATCTATATCGCAAGCGGGTTAAGGATTTCGCTGATATGGCAGAAGTAAATGAGGATAGCGCAGCGCTGCTGTCCGAGCACTTCGTCATCCATTCGCTTAGCGAGCATGTGAAGCAGCAATCGGCTGATGGCACGATTAAGTTCTTGTTCAAGCTGCAGGATGGCAACCTGATCGAGACAGTATTGATGAAACATAAATTCGGACTGTCGGTTTGTGTGACGACACAGGTTGGCTGCAATATTGGCTGCAGCTTTTGTGCGAGCGGACTGCTGGCAAAGAGCCGCGACTTGTCGAGCGGCGAGATTGTAGAACAGATTATGAAGGTTCAGCACCATTTGGATGAAATGGGCCAAGGTGATCTGGTCAGTCATATCGTCGTGATGGGCATCGGAGAGCCGTTCGATAACTTCGAGAATATTATTAACTTCTTGCGGGTCGTGACTGATCATAAAGGTCTGGCTATCGGTGCGAGACGAATTACGGTTTCAACAAGCGGCTTGGCGAATAAGATTAAAGATTTCGCGGATATTAACCTGCGGGTGAATCTGGCTCTTTCCTTGCATGCACCGAATGATGAGCTTCGCACGCGCATTATGAAGATCAACCGTGCGATTCCGATTGCGAAGGTGATGGAGGCGATTCAGTACTTCATCAATACAACGAACCAACGGGTGACACTGGAATATATCTTGTTGAGGGACGTAAACGATCAGCAGGAGCATGCGCTTGAATTGGTGAAGCTGATACAGGAGTGGAACATGCAGGACGAGGTCAATGTGAACCTGATCCCGTACAACCCTGTTGATGAACACAGCCAATATCAGCGCAGCGAGCAGGAGTCGATCCGCGGCTTCTATGACGTGATGAAGAAAAATAACATCAGCTGCAGCGTACGCTTGGAGCATGGCACAGACATCGATGCCGCCTGCGGCCAGCTTCGCAGTAAGCAGATTAAGAAAGAAAACACGCATGCATCAACGTAAACCGTGGTAGAAAAAAGGGGCATTGAGCGGCAGGAAATCGGACAATTGTATCTTGACCCTGTGTACCCTCTTCGATTAACATAAGATCTATAAAGGGGAGTAGCTGTTACAATAAAGTCGTCATTACGAGGATAATCCTCCGGCTTTGTTGGCAACTTCGATTGTTAGCGAGACCTTTACCGACAGGGTAAAGGTCTTTATTTATGGCCTTTACCGTGATCGGTAAAGGTCATTTTTGTTTTTTAAGGGGTGTTGCTCGGGAAACTTCTCATAATTGTGCGCAATTGAAGAAAAGATATACATGACATGATAAGAGGAGAGGGTACTATGGATTTCTTTACAGCAGAGTTCTGGTCCGCGCTAATGGCAATCGTAGTCATTGATTTAGTCTTGGCGGGAGACAATGCAATAGTAATCGGTTTGACAGCGCGCAACCTGCCTAAGGAGCAGCAGAAGAAAGTCATATTCTGGGGCACATTTGGTGCTATTGCGCTTCGTTCCTTGTTGACGCTTGCTGTAGTATGGCTGTTGAAAATTCCGGGCTTGCTGCTCATTGGCGGCGTACTGCTCGTATGGATTGCGTATAAGCTGCTTGTAGAAGAGAAGGGCCATGATGTTGGATCTGCTGCTAGCCTGTGGGCGGCGATCAAGACGATCATTATCGCGGATACGGTCATGGGGCTCGATAACGTGCTTGCGGTAGCAGGGGCGGCGCATGGTGATTTTATACTCGTTGTACTCGGCTTGCTAATCAGTGTACCTATCGTGGTATGGGGCAGCACGCTTATTATTAAGTGGGTAGAGCGCTTCCCGGTCATTATCTATATTGGTGCGGGTGTCCTGGCTTGGACGGCGGCAAAGATGATTGTAGATGAGCCGCTGGTGAAGGGGTTCTTTACAGCGAACCCGGTTCTAAAGTGGTGCCTTATCGTTGTCATCATCGTCGCTGTGTTGGCATTGGGCAGAATGAAAAAGCAGAAGCAAGTGAAGCAGGCTGCGTAAGGTGCGGCTGATAAGCAATTATTTGCCGAAAAAGTAAGGTAGATGAGCGAGGAGCTGTCCGGAAGAGGCTCCTTTTTTGTTGAAATAAAAAGTAAAAATAGGAGTGCATGCATCAAGCTGTTGCGCTATAATGAAAATGTGAATAAAATGGAACGTAGTTCCATTAAGTGGAACGATAGTGTTCGGTGACTAAAGGTCGGTGTATGTATTATTCTTCATACGATGGGAGCGTGAATGTTGTGGATAGTAAAGAACGATTTTCAAGTCGGGTGGATGCGTACGTGAAATATCGACCGAGTTATCCGACAGAGGCACTGGCGTATTTGTACGATGTCGTAGGTTTGCGTCCCGAGGATATAATTGCCGATATAGGCGCGGGAACCGGGAAATTCTCGAAGCTTCTCCTTGGCAAAGGAAGCCGCGTTACCGCGGTAGAACCTAATCAGCCCATGCGGGAGGCGGCTGAGCGAGAACTTGGGGGCAATCCGAATTATCGCGCCATTTCAGGAGCGGCAGAGGCGACAGGGCTGCCCGATCACTCCGTCGATCATATCGTATGTGCGCAGGCATTTCACTGGTTCGATCGCACAGCAACCCGTGCAGAATTTCACCGCATCCTGAAGCCGGGAGGGAAAGTAGTCCTCATATGGAATGCCCGAAAGCTTCACGGAACCCCGTTTCTGGAGGAATATGAGCAACTGCTCCGGCAGTATGGAACGGATTATGAGAAGCTGCGCCATAAAAATATATCAGAGGAAGCATTAGCAGCCTTTTTCTCCCCTAACAAGATGACGGTGGCTACATTCACGATGCGGCAATTGCTTAACAAAGAGGAACTTGGCGGGAGATTGCTTTCCTCCTCGTACGCGCCTGAGAAGGGCCATCCGAATCATGAGCCCATGATGGCTGAGCTCGCCCGTGTATTCGAACGCAATCAGCAGAATGGCGTTGTATCCTTTGATTACGAAACTGAAATATACTGGGGCGAAATGTAGGGAAATAGCCAAGAATCGCATATTGCTTTTAGATAAGAGAGGAGAAAATACCTCTCTTTTTTGCGTCTGTGTCATATTTGGTATTGACTCTGCCATACATTATGATAGAATCATTATCACTTATAAATCCTATTGTATTACTAGGTATAAATGAGGGGGATATACGATTTGGCACAAATGATCATTACTGGATTGTTATGTGGGATACTGCTCGGGTTTGTCATGCAGCGCGGCCGATTCTGCCTGACTGGTGGATTCCGTGATATGTATTTGGCAAAGGATAATCGGATGTTCTATGCGCTGCTCATCGCCATCACGGTTCAAAGCATCGGCGTATTTGCACTCATTCAGCTCGGATTGGTGGAGTTCACGGCAGGCTCGTTTCAATGGCTGAGCACGATCGTAGGCTCTTTCATATTTGGAATCGGCATTATTTTGGCGGGAGGTTGTGCGACAGGGACATGGTATCGTGCCGGGGAAGGCTTGATTGGAAGTTGGATTGCCTTATTCGGATATATGGCGATGAGCGCCATTATGAAGTCAGGCGCGTTGCTGCCTGTCAACCACGGCCTGAAGGCGTATGCAGCTCCGAATAATTCCATCCCGGATACATTCGGATTGTCCGTATGGCCGTTCATCGTCGTGCTCGCGCTCGTGACATTATGGCTTGTTAGCAAGCAACTGCGCAAACCAGCCGTCGCGATTCCAGCTTTGCCGGCGAAACGGAAAGGACTCAACCATCTATTGTTCGAAAAGCGCTGGCATCCGTTTGCTACAGCTGCTCTTGTAGGAATCATTGCGCTGCTCGCATGGCCGCTGAGCGAAGCGACAGGTCGGATGTCCGGTCTTGGCATTACAACGCCGTCAGCCAATCTCCTGCAGTACTTGGTGACGGGCGATAGTACCAAGTATGTGAACTGGGGCGTTTTCTTGGTGCTTGGCATCTTTGCAGGCTCCTTCCTGGCAGCGAAGGGAAGCCGCGAATTCCGCTTTCGGGCACCGGATGCAAAGACAGCTGTATCCAGCTTCGGCGGGGGGCTTCTCATGGGCTTCGGAGCGAGTTGGGCAGGAGGGTGTTCGATTGGCAATGGGCTCGTTATGACGGCCATGATGACGTGGCAAGGATGGGTGTCGCTCATTTTCATGATTTTAGGTACATGGACGGCTTCGTATTTCGTATATGTACGGCCGCGTACCAAGGCAAGTCGCAAGCTAGGCGCTTCTTATCATGCAAAGACCGTATAGGAGGAAAATGACATGAAAACGAAATTAGCCGTACTTGGCATGGTATGTCCATTTCCATTAATCGAGGCGAAGGAGGCGATCCAGTCATTGAACAGCGGCGATGAGCTGGTCATTGATTTCGACTGCACGCAAGCTACAGAGAGCATTCCTCGTTGGGCCGCCGAAGCGGGGCATACGATAACCAACTATGAACAAATCGATGATGCATCATGGACGATTACGGTACGTAAAAAATAACCGGAGACATCGACGAACCATAACGGGCAGTTTTACGATGCCGCTTCATTCAGTGAACTTAGAGGGTTAGCATAAAGCAAGAAGGTCGAGTTAGGACAAAGAGTCCTGACTCGACCTTTTGTATTATTAGGTCATTTTTTTAGTATATGATAGGGAAAGTATCCTTTTTTAATTACTTTTTTTGTGTGGCTAAAGGAAAGTGCATGTACCTTAATCTGGCCATTTTGGATATGTACCCTCTTCAAGCACTCCAAACTTCCAGCTCCATTTTTCAAAAATATTATTTTATGCAATTGTATGTTCAACGATACAATAGGTTGGAATGGCGAAAAGAGGAAATTAAGCTGGAATAATAATAAATGTCAATTGACTCTCACGTTACGTGATACTTTATAGTGGTGTTGAAGGGAGGTTGCGCAAGTTCATGAGAGTTAAGGAAGTAGCGGATATTACGGGAGTTAGTGTGCGCACGCTGCATCATTATGATGAGATTGGGTTGTTGACGCCAGCCCATATTACCGAAGCGGGTTACCGACAGTATTCAGAAGACGATCTCGCTTTGCTGCAGCAAATTTTATTTTTTCGAGAGCTGAATTTCCCTTTGAAACAAATTAAAGAGATTATTTATAGTCCGAACTTCAATCAGGCAGAGGCGCTTGAGCTGCATCGCAGCATGCTGCTGGAGAAGCGCAGGCAGCTTGATGTCATGCTGGAAACATTAGATAGAACGATTCGGCATATGAAAGGAGAAATCGAAATGACAAATAAAGAGAAGTTCCAAGGTTTTGACTTCAGTCACAATCCCTACGAGCAGGAGGCCCGCGAAAGATGGGGCAGCAAGGCAGTGGATGAAGCGAATGCGAAGATCAGTAGCATGACGATGGAGCAGCAATCTTCCTTGTCGGAGAAGATGAATGAGATTTACACTCGCTTGGCAGCACTGCGCAATAGTGCGCCAGAGTCGGAAGAGGCGCAAGCGGGAATCAAAGAATGGTTCGATTTCTTGAATTCGATGGGGAAATACACCCCTGAAGCATTCAAGGGCCTGGGCCAAATGTATGTGGATGATGAGCGATTCACAAAAAATATTGATAAGTTCGGTGAAGGCTTAGCAGCATTCATGCGAGACGCAATGGCTGTGTTCGCGGATAAGCAAAGTCAATAGAGACTCTCTTATAACAGAATTGCAGAAAACCGAAACCCCCAGCGGCCAAACGGCTGGGGGTTTTTGTAGTTGGCACCTGTACGGGGCTTATAAACTCAAAATGTCACGTATATCTTGTTCAGAAAGAGAAGCAAGAGCATCCTCTCCGGGCTGAATTACTTCTTCAATTAAATGTTTCTTTCTTTGTTGAATATCGTACATTTTGTCCTCGACAGTGCCTTGTGCAACGAGGCGCAGTACTTGTACGACATTTTTCTGCCCGATTCGGTGTGCGCGATCAGCCGCTTGCTGTTCCACAGCAGGGTTCCACCATAGGTCATACAGAATGACGGTATCCGCCCCGGTCAAATTCAACCCCGTTCCGCCTGCCTTCAAGGAGGCTAAGAACAGCTCGCGCTCACCCGCATTGAATCGGCTGCACAGCTCCACTCGCTCAGCGCTTGGCGTCTGACCGTCCAAGTAGAAGTAGGACACGCCTTGTTCCGCCAGCTCTCGCTTTATAATGGCGAGCATTTCCGTGAACTGTGAGAAAATGAGCGGTCTTCGCCCAGCCTCTCTTGCTTCTGCGATTATCTCCAGCAGCTGTTCGAACTTCGCGGAGCTTCCCGCGTAATCCTCGACGAACAGGGCAGGATGGCAGCAGAGCTGGCGCAGCCTTGTAATGCCAGCGAGTATCTTAATACGACTCTTCTGGAACCCGTCCTCATCCAGATGCTTTAGAGTATCCTTCTGCAACTTGGCTAAGTAAGCAAGATACAGCTTCTTCTGCTCAGGCAGCAATTCTGATGCTTGCAGGGATTCGATTTTCTCCGGCAGCTCCTGCAATACATCTGTTTTTAATCTTCGCAGCAGGAACGGACGGGAGCGCTTCGCTACAACGTCGCGCGGAAGGTCGCTGAACTCCTTTCTCTCTGGGAACAAGCCCGGAAATACAGCATCGTAAATCGACCACAGCTCATCTAGCGAATTCTCTACTGGTGTTCCGGTAAGCGCGAAACGGTACACAGCTTGAAGTGCCTTCACAGCCTGTGCCGTTTGAGTCGTGTAATTTTTGAACGCTTGCGCTTCATCCAGAATGAGCGTGTGGAATGAGCGCTTGGCATACCATTCAATATCTCTGCGCAGCAGCGGATAGGATGTGATGATAACATCGGCTTGCTCAAGATGATTCAGCTTGCGGATGCGTTCCGTCTTGTTCCCGTCAGCAATGACAGTGCGAACCGAAGGAGCGAAGCGCATGAATTCATTGCGCCAATTGTACATGAGCGACGCTGGACAGACGACGAGCGCAGGGAGCTCCTTTTTCTGAATGTCCGGCAGAACAGACATGATGAAGGCAATGCTTTGCAATGTCTTGCCGAGACCCATATCGTCCGCCAATATGCCGCCGAAGTGATAGTGCGCCAGCGTCTTCAGCCACTGGAACCCGTATGCTTGATATTCCCGCAGCACAGGAACGAGACTGTCCGGTACGGGAAATTCCAAATGATCCGGGTTGCGCAAATTCTCCAACAGCTTGCGCAAGGTTTTGCCAAACCGTACAACCTGCCGTTCTCCTTGGGAATCGACAAGATGCAGTCCTCGTATGACAGGGATCCGGAATTCTGCTCCTGAAGCCTCTCCCTGACGTATCCCCACCTCGTTCATGAAGCGAATAATCTCTTGAAACTGTTCGCTTTCAAGCGGCATGAGCGAGCCGTTTGCCATTCGATAGTAGCGTCTTTTTTCTTCAATTGCCTTTAGCAGCTTGCGGATCTCTGCCTCTGATATTCCATCCATTTCGAACTTGAATTCAAGCCAATCGGTACGTTCGTCCACATTGACTGAGATTTTGGGAGGAGAATTTGGAATGAACAGCCTTTCCTTCACGGCAGAAGTCGCATAGATGTGCAGGATTCGCTGCAACTGGGGAACAACGTGATACATGAATTCATATTCTGCATCCTCGTCTTCCAAGAAATATCCGCCTTCCGTCTTCACAAACGGCGACTGCTCCATAATTTCCAGTATCCGCTGCTCTTTCTCCGTATTTCGCATCAGAATTCGGTTCTCTGTGTGCTTTTGCCGATTGGGTTCCAGCGGATTAATGGAGACATCCCCGTAGTGAAATTCCAGCCCTGCAAGCAGGCGATCCCGTATGCGATCGAGATACAGCTTCGCCTGCAGTTCCGGCTGTACGACGCGATCAGCTATTGCTTGCGCAATGCGAACATTGCCGAGCTTCTGCAGTCCCGGGATCACTTTGTCCATGATTGGCCCAATCTGATTAGGCGATATAAGAATCCGTTGCTGGCGACCACTGCCCAACGTCTTCTTGAGGTCGACGAGCCGCTTGCATTGCTCAATCGGGGTCGGAATAAAGGCTCCATTAGCAATGACTGCTCCGTAGCTTTCCAGCACTGTCACTTGCTCTAATCCATGTACATCAATGCAGAACGACTCCTTATCCGCCTCATCCAGCCTGAATTGTATCGGGAGGGGCTCATCTATAACAGACAGTCCCTCAAAAATCGCTCCATCATGCGACAGAAGTACAGATGGAGCCTGTTGAAGAACAGGAAGCAGGGCATCCCACGAGTAAGGGGGAATGAGCAGCATTCGTTCATCGTTGCCCTGCTTGGCAAGAACGGCGGAATGCGGCATGTGCCGATATACATTTTCGTTGCGGTATATCGAGATCAACTGCTGGATAACGGCAAAATGCTCGGGATGAAAGCAGTGCAGTGCGGGGTCATAGGAGAAGTGTTTTGAAAAAACATAGCATTCCCCACGATCGATACAGTGCAGCAGTTCCCGAATATGCTTGACGATATACAGTCGCTGCGGCCCGACTCTCATTTCAACGGCCAAAAAGGCTTGCTCGCTGCCTGATGAAACCGGGAAGCAAGTGATTTCTAATTCCAGCGGCAGCCTGGTGTCGAATAAGGGGCGGACGCGGCTTGATTTGAGCGGAGTATCGTCAAATAAACCGAGTATTCGCTGGGCTAGCTGATCATCCCCCGATTCCATATTCATAGTAACGATTCTCCTTTCTGTATGTGAGACGAGATATATAGTGAACGCATGTTCGTGTGTGTCGATAGCTATATGATAACAGAAAGCAATTAAAAAGAAACAATAGGACTTTGGGACTACGTGATTATAGTCGAAATTAAGAATATATTCAGTGCCGATTGGTAAGATGGGAGTCAAAGTAAATCGTATAGGCTTGTTACCCGCATGAGCTCAGTGGAGCCATAACTGGAAAGTTGAAACCACTGACAGGATGTATGCAGGCATGTATAATAGGATCTGCAATGAAAGGGAGTTTTCAGAAAATACAAAAATTTTCCTTGATTCTCCAAGGATCATACAGGAATTCGTCGAATGTAATAGCGATTATACTTCTTTCAGACTGATTCCAGGGTGTTAAAAATAAGACCAACGTCTCATATTATGGGGCGTTATAGATAGGGAAAGGAGGCCGACCCGATGGCGGGCATATGGTCCAAAATGAAAATTGAGCAGAGACTGGAGTCCCTGCGCCGCTATGTCACGCCAGCACTGCTAGCTGCCGCGGGAGTATTTATAATTACCTGCATGGCATTATTTGTTCCCCCCTATATCGGCATGGCAGATAACGGCGACTATTTCCGCATCCTATACAGCAATGGCCTATACTTTAATGCGCCTGATTATGACAGCCAGTATTTTGGATATTTTATTAAGCAATATGGAATATTCCAATACTACAACGAGAATGCGGCAACATTGTTCTCTTCTCAATCGGTATTTATTAAAGCAGCGATTTGGCTTAATCAATTATTGTACAGCCATGAGATATTCGATATCCGCTTCCAAGCGGCTATTTTTCTGGTGTTGTATACCATTGCCGTATATTTGCTTGTGGAGAGCTTAACGTGGAAGGTTGCTTCCAAGTACGCATATCCGATATCGATCATCGCGATATTTTTATTCGGTGATACCGCATATACCGCTTACTTCAACTCCTTCTTTGGGGAGAGCGTTGTTTTCATTATGCTGATATTTGTGTTTGCCTCAGGGCTGCTCATCTATCGGAATCGATACAATGACTATGTCATGATGGGGGTACTGTTGGCCAGCGGATTGCTGTTGACAACAAGTAAACAACAGAACGCGCCACTTGGCATCATTCTCGGCATATTTGGCATCTTCCTTATCTTTATTCGGAAAAAAAGAACATACCGGGCATTGATGTCTTCAACGCTCGTACTTCTGCTTTTGGCCGGCATCGGCACCTACACGCTCATACCGAAGGAGTTCGTGAACATTAACCAATACCACGCGATGACGCGGGGAATATTGATGGGTTCCGATGATCCGGAATCGACATTGGAAAAATTCAATATGGACAAGCAGTACGCCATACTGAACAAAAGTATTTATTACGAGCTTTACACAACTGTAGATGTAGATTCTGAAATTTTAGAAAATCAATTCTACAGCAAATACGGATTTGTATCGATACTTGGCTATTACCTTACCCATCCTTCTAAAGCTATCGATATGCTGGATTTGGCCGCCAAGAGTGCATTCAAGATTCGTCCCCCTGCAATGGGCAATTACGAGCTATCAGTTGGAAAGCCATTTCGCGCGCAGACGTCGTTTTTTTCTGGCTACAGCATTCTGAAGGCCAAGATGGCGCCGAAAACATTCGGTTTCGTGACTTTATGGATTGTGCTTGTCACTGGACTGTATATGCCTTCCTTTATCGCTGCGATAAGGGCCAAGCAAATACGGCGCATGATCCGATTTACCTTCATTTTTATTATGATTTTGATGGGGTTGTCGGGAATCGCAGTATCCATTATTGGTGCAGGGGATGCCGATTTAGCGAAGCATGAATTTGTCTTTACGGCGGTTTTTGACCTTGTCACGTTTGTAACGGTGTCTGACGCGATACGCAGACGCTTATGGAGCAGACAGGATGAAGATTCTGCACTGCTTACTTCTGATACCGGCACTCATGTTCATGAGGGAGCCAAGGTGGTGATGTAACGCGTGATCCAAAAAAAATTCATAATATGGATGCTTGTAGTGATGCTTGGGTGTGGGATGCCATTGCCTATCCGAGCGGCAGAGCAAGCTGCCTCCAAGGTGCTGCTCATCTACGACAGCTTGGACAAAGGAACAACGCGAGAGGGGAATGTCGAGGCAATGCAGCGCCTGCTGGCTTCCTATGGCATCCAAGTTACGCTTGTTCGTTCTGACCATTATCAGCGGGGGCAGATGGACGCTTATGCAAAGGTGATAGGGATTCATAACTTAACTGATTTGAAGGAATCAAGTCAGGATTTTCTTCAAGATGTCGAACAGTATCGAGGTAAATATTTGCATATCGGTGCGAGAGTCCCGGAAGTGGTAACTGCAAGCTTGGAGCTTCGCGTCCGCAGCGGAGTCCCTGGCCCAATTCGAATCACGATTAACCGCTTTGTACAAGACGCAATCCGTACCGAGCAAGTGAGCATTATCGAGCATGCTGCGGGCACTCATTACGGGAGCCTCAGCTCAGCAGGCGCCCCGTCCGAACACCCTTATGGTGTGCGAAACGGCCGCTACGGCTATGCCGCTTACTTCGAGGGGGGCAACATCAGTGAGCTGGCAATGTCGCACTTGTTGCGGGACTGGCTGGGCATTGCAGGAGAGGCTCGCAGCTACGTTATTTTTAAGGAAATCTATCCGTTCTCAGACTTGCGGCTGCTGGAGCGGCTTGCCGACCGGATGTATGAGGCGGGAATCCCGTTCATCGCAAGTGTGCAGCCCGTGTTCATGAATACCGACTATCCGGCCATGAAGCGATATATGGAGACGCTGAAGTATGTCCAATCCCGCAAGGGAAGCATTATTGCGAATGCCCCAGTCGTAGCCTCGACGGTCAACCTACGCGATACGACATTGAAGGGAAAGATGGAAGGGTTCGTTGATGTGCTTGCAGACTATGGTGTTGCACCTTTGGGACTTGGAGCAGATTTCTACTGGACATATGACCAAAGGTACGCAGAAGAGGGCATGAGCTTTACGGACTCGGTCGTGTTGTTTCCAAATAAGACGTTGAAGTACAGAGTCAAGACGAATGAGTCTAAGGCGTTTTCGTTCTCCGCATACAGCATGCAGCCTGAATTTTTGAAGCAATTCGGTCATTCCGGGACTTTAGTGCCTGCGATGCCTATGAATACAGCATTAACCTTTGATCTTCCCAATACAGAGGAGAAGATGAACGACATCGTAGAGCAATTGGAGAGCAGTTGGATATCGTTTTCTGATTATAAACAAGCCCCCCATACCGTTCGTACGCCTAACAGCATCATTATGTCCCGAGGCGGCAGTGTGACCATTAACGGACAGGGTGTAAACTTAGATGTCGTGATCAAGAAGGTAAGCTCGGATTTTGTATATAAGGAAAAAGAAGTGAAGAGCTTCGAGACCTTGTTTAATGTACAGAACAAAATTTTTATTGTCATTATTATTCTGACGCTTATTGCGTTCACAGGGTTCCTCATCGTGGGGAAGCGGCTGTACAAGCGCAAATATTACAAATAAGGAGATAGCCATGACGACTGCAGATATTTTAATGCTCATAGCGGTTATCTGTATTTGGTCGCTCTTGCTTGTCAACGTCGTTCTTATCATTGCAGGTTACTTGTACTACATCAAAATCGAGAACGAGGAAGTGCCGGAAATTAAGGGTGAGGCTCCATTCGTCTCTATCATGGTGCCTGCCCATAATGAAGGAAAGGTCATCACGAAGACGGTAGAGTCACTATTGGCGCTGGATTATCCTCATGATCGATACGAGATTATTGTTATCAATGATAATTCATCAGATAACAGCAGCGAACTGCTGGGCAATTTGCAGCACAAGCATGAGGGTCGCAATCTGATAGTCATTAACACGGATGCGGTGACGGGGGGCAAAGGCAAGTCCAACGCGCTCAATATCGGATTCAAGCGGAGTCGAGGCGAACTGATTGCTATCTATGACGCAGACAATACGCCGGAGAAGACAGCTCTTCGCTATCTGGTAGCAGAGATTACGAATGACGATACGCTTGGTGCGGTAATCGGCAAGTTCCGTACCCGCAACCGCAACACGAACCTGCTTACGCGCTTTATTAACATCGAGACGCTGTCGTTCCAATGGATGGCTCAGGCTGGGCGATGGAAACTATTCAAGCTGTGTACGATTCCGGGGACGAACTTCATTATGCGGCGCAGTATCGTGGAAAGCATAGGCGGCTGGGATGTAAAGGCGATTGCTGAGGATACGGAAATTAGCTTTCGCATTTACATGATGGGGTATCGAATTAAGTTTCAGCCGAAGTCTGTAACATGGGAACAGGAGCCACAGACGGTAAAGGTGTGGTTCAAACAGCGAACGCGCTGGGCAAAGGGCAATATTTACGTCATTATCAAAAACATTCCACTGCTTTTTGACCGAAAGGCACGAAATATTCGCTTCGACATTCTCTATTTTTTATCGATTTACTTTTTGCTGCTTACCTCATTAGTCATGTCCGATATTTTGCTCATTCTGCATGCCTTAGGTTACGTGCATACGACGATAGCCGGCTTTAGCTCCTTCTTATGGCTGCTGGCCATCACGTTGTTCATCTTAGGGACTTATATTACGCTAATCACGGAAAAGGGGGAGATGGTGCTCTCCAATCTGTGGATCATTATGCTGATGTATGTATCGTATTGCCAGATGTGGATGGTCGTAGCCGCTTATGGGCTCTATAACTATGTGAAGGACTTATTATTCAAGCGGGAGGTCAAGTGGTACAAAACAGAACGCTTTTAGAAAGTTGATTTTGAACACGTAGTATTTTAGGAAGTAACTCTTTTGATCACGCAGCAAGTTGACCATTTTGACCCGCATGTATAAGGAACTCGTTCGATGACGGAATACTCATTATATGAAGAAAAGACAGGAGAGAGAAGCTTGTGAATAAACGGTGGATCGTAGTCGGCATGACTTGCTTGTCCTTGTTATTGGGACAGCTTGGACAGGCCTCGGCAGCTGTGGCTCCCACAATGGGCTCTGCTCAACTGAATACGTATGAAGAGACATTTTCAAGTGCGGACACCTCTTTGTCCGGAATTATGTCCTCTAGACAGTTCAACTTTCAAACTGAAGAGTATTGGAAGGTTGACGAAGTTAAGATCCATGTCGATTATAAGGCATCGCCTTTGACGAAAAGAGAACGATCCAGCGTAACGCTGGCATTGAATGGAAAGAAGTTTCATTCCTTCCGTCCCGAAGTCAGCGATGATCCAAAACGTCGGCTTACGGTATCCGTCCCGAAGGAACTGCTGGTAAAAGGAAATAATACATTAACGATCGAAGGCTATATTGTCACTACTGACGCAAATCAAATTTGTATGCCGTCGGAGAAGCGTGACAACTGGCTGCAGCTGTTTGCGACGTCAGGCGCTTCCATTCGATATACGAGTGAGGCGATTAAGCCAAGCATTCGCGATTTTAGCCGCCATTTTACGGGCATGGATACGATCAGCACAGGGCTTAACGCGATTGCGATACCTAGGAACAGCAGCTCTGCTGAGCTGGAGTCGGCCGTATATGCACTTTCAGGCTTTGCGAAGCAAAATAGGCTGAAGCAAAAACAAATTCCGATGTATGCATTCGACACTGACGCCTTAAAGGGGAAAAAAGCAGTTGTGGCTGTGGCCTTGTACAATCAGCTGCCAGCGGCTTGGAAGAGTGAACTGGGCAAAGTAGATGTCGCACAAGCTGCGGTGATCCGTGTGATTCGAACCGATACACAGCCGACTCTTGTCGTTACTTCTCAGGATCCTGCTATGCTGGTGAAGGCAGGACGATTGCTGGCAAATCAAGAACTGGTCAAGCAGTTGGACGGGGATACGAAAATTGTATCGGGGGATACGGATGTTGCGACGCCTGAAGTCAGCATTAGCAGGGACATGAAGCTTACCGACAATGGCGACAAGCTGAAAGGCTGGATGCATCAAGAGAAATCATACTTCATTTCGCTTCCAGCCAACCGCACGATTGCCGAGGCGAGCAAAATCCATCTGGATATGCGATATGCGACTAATCTCGATTTTGATCGCTCCATGGTTACGGTGCTCATTAACAACACGCCGATCGGCAGCAAGAAACTGAGTATGGATCTAGCCAACAAGGATACATTAACTTTGCCGATTCCAAACAATTTAGATGTAACAGGTAGCTTTACGGTCACGGTTGCATTTGACTTGGAGCTTCAAAATGTCGTGTGCATGGAACCTCAGGATGAGATGCCTTGGGCATTTATTACGAAGGATTCAGTACTGCAGTTGAAAACGAAGGATAAGACAGAGCTGTTGTTCGACAGTTATCCGAATCCATTCCTTCGTGACGGCAGCTTCAATCAAGTTGCGGTTGTGATGCCGAAAAATCCAGATATGTATACGTACCAGTCGTTAGGGAATGTATTCAATCTTCTTGGCCAATATGCCGAAGGCAATGCAGGAGAAGTTCGCTTCTTCGCGGATCAAGCATCTGCTTCCGACCTGAAGGCACATAATGTGATTGCTATTGGCAGCTATAACAATAATAAAATTATCCGGGATAACAATGATAAATTGTATTTTAAATACGGAGCGAATGGCGAAGGGTTTGTCTCCAACGAGAAGATGAGCGTGGACGCGGATTACGGCAAGCGATTAGGCACGCTTCAATTGATCGAGTCTCCGTATGAGGAAGGCCGAGGCTTGCTGGCTATTAGTGGCCCGAGCACCGAATATGATTATTTGGCCTCCAAGCTGCTGGCCAGTGATAACGCGAAGTGGAGAATATACGGAGATGGCGTAGCCACGAACAAGGACGGCGACATCCACGCCTTCCGCTTCAAGAAGCAGGCAGAGCAGCAAGCTACCTCGATTATGGATCAGGTACTGCAGCGTGGAGACGTTCTGGGCTTTATGGTAGCTACTATGCTTATCGGTTTGCTCGTGCTCGTATCTCTCATTTTCATCATTCGCAAATACCGCAAGAAACGGGGGGCTGACGATGAAACGAAATCAAAGTAGTCTTCTGTCAGATGGTGCCTTCTTGCTATGGTTTTTGCTGAGCTTTGTATGCATTGCATTTACGGTGGGTGAGCCGAGCCGCTACATCATGAACATGATCCTGCTTAATGTAGCCTTCCTCATCGCCATCGTTACGTACTTCACGAGTGTGACGACAGGGTTAGTCCTAAATATTGTGTTTCTATTCGGATATGGGACGTTTACATTGTATCAGACTGTCGTGGAGGGAGGAGTCGTTGGAGCCCACAATTATTTCTGGCTTATCATGACGCCGGCCTTTACCGTGGTTAGTGCTATGCTTACCCATGGAAATCGAAAATTGCAAGCGGATAACGAACAATTGGAACGTAAAAATGCATCTCTGGCGACGATGGATGAAAGCACAGACTTGAAAAATAGCCGCTCATTCCAAAAAGATGCCAAAGTGTTCATGGCTTTGTCCACGCGATATCATATTCCGCTGACACTGCTTGTCATACAGGTGAGATATTGGGACGAACTGAAGCGAATGGTTAGTGAAGAACAAATGTCAAAAATGATCTATGATGTGTCTAAGCTGAGTGAGACAAGCATACGTATGAACGACTCGCTATACATGCTGAATACAGAGAATCCGACATGGGGCCTGCTGCTGTTCACCGACCGTGACGGAGCCAATGTCGTTATCGAGAGGTTGAAGGAGAAGGTTGCTTCCTTTAATAATGTAGAATTTGCGGGTAAGTACAAAATCGAGTTGAGTCTTATCGTAGGTGCTTTGGAATATTCTCCTGAGACGGTACCCACACCGTTGGAATTCATATCGCAAGCTAGAAGACAGATGGAGTACGATGTATAAAAGCTGCTAAGGTTTTGCGGCAGTTAACGCTTCGCGATGACCATTCACCCTATGTGGATGGTCTTTTATTTAGAAAGAAAATGTAGTAGGCTTGGTTTCAGTAAATGTTCAGTGAGTTGGAATATAATGTTGATTAACGATATTCCGAGGTGGAGCATGAAGAAATGTAAGGGCAGGGCACTGCTGTTTATTATGTCATTGATTCCAATTGGATCACTGCATGTGTATTTATCCATTCATGACGTAAACCATTTGTTTATTATGATTATGTCAACATTTGCTATTGTGGTTTCTTGGCAAGTTGGCAAATATATTGATAAGCTGCGATATGAGCGAGATACGGATCCGCTAACAAAGGCCTATACTCGTCGCGCGGCCCAGCGCATCTTCCGTAAGCTCTCTAAAAGAGCTGTCAGCGCCAACCGCAAGTTGGCAGTCTATTTTGTTGATGTGGACAACTTCAAGACGGTTAACGATAATTACGGTCATCATGTCGGAGACACGATGCTGAAGAAAATAAGCAGCCAGCTACTGCAGCTCAAGATTCGAGACAAGCAGGTTGCGCGCTGGGGAGGGGATGAATTCGTCATTATGGTGCCATGCGCGAACGATCAGGAAGCACATGTTGTGCAGCATGCGTTGTTATCTCATATACAGCTTCCAGCCATTGATGAACAGACCCCTTTGACGATTTCCGTCGGATGCTCAACTTTCCCAAATCAAGGCCGGAGCTTGAATGAACTGGTGGACATTGCGGACAAGCAAATGCTTTGGAACAAGCGGCAGGGCAAGTCGGATGTCAATCGGAAGCGCTGCTCCTGCGAATGGACATGCTAAGAGGCATGATATTATTCGGTTTGAATTTCTCTTAAATAGCATCAACATAAAAACAGCCTGATATCCGATAACGGATAATCAGGCTGTTTTTACTTATCAATTGCGAAAGGAAGCCTTCTCTAATCATGACGCAGTGCATCTACCGGCTTCAGAGAAGCTGCTTTGTTGGCAGGAAATATCCCGAATACAATTCCAATTACGGCTGAAAAGGCAAACGAATATATGACAATATCTATTTGGATGGCGGTTGCGACGGACATGAAATGAGTCATGGCATAGCAGGCGGCATAAGCCAATCCGATACCGGCCAAGCCGCCCATTCCGCTTAAAACGACGGACTCAATCAGAAATTGCAGCAGAATATCGCGTTTCTTGGCGCCCAGCGATTTGCGGATGCCGATTTCCCGTGTCCGCTCCGTAACGGACACCAGCATAATATTCATAATTCCGATTCCCCCAATAATTAGGGAGATGCAAGCGACGCCCGCCATCATCGTGGACAGCGTCTTCGTGATTGAGCTCATCGTATCCTTTACATCTTGCTGGTTGAAAATGTTGAAGCTGTCCGTATTGCCACGGAACAGGTTCGTCAGCTTCGCTTCCAGTTGTGCCGAGACCTCGCCCATTTTCTCCTCTTGTGCGACCTTAACGCCAACAGAGCGCACGCCAGCCGACTGGAACAAGCGCTGTGCTGTTGTGATAGGGATGAGAACTTTCTCGTCATTCGATCCGCCGAGCGAGCTGCCTTTCGGCTCCAGCAAGCCGATTACTTTAAACCGTACACCGTTCAGCAATATCGTTTGTCCGGTTGGATCTGCTCCCTTGAATAATTCAGCTGCTGTATCTACGCCAAGCAGGGCAACTCGGGAATAACCTGTAATATCGAGGGGTACGATATAGCGGCCGCTTTGGTTTTTGAAATCCTTGACCCGTTCATAGTCTGGCGTAATGCCTTCCACAGATACGGATGAGGCTTCAGTCGTGCCATTTTTAACGGTCGCATTTCCGGATACTGTGGGGGCCAGTCCCTCGATATCCGGAATATCGTCAGCCAAATGAACCGCATCGTCCAACGTTAGTGTCGTTTGGCTGCCCCGTCCCATAATATTGACAGACAGCTGATTCGTGCCAAGGCTTTGCAGCGATTGCTCAACTGCATTGGAGGAACCTTGACCCATGGCCATCAAGGAAATAACCGTAGCGACTCCAATTAAGATGCCGAGCATCGAAAGGAAGGTTCGCAGTTTATTGGAGCGTATACTGTGCCATGACATTTTGAATCCTTGCGACAGCTTCACGTCCATTCCCCCTTTCCTCTGTCAGGACGCCGTCGTTCATGAAGACGACTCGTTTTGCGTGGGCGGCCACCTCCATGTCATGGGTGATAAGGATGATCGTATGCCCCTCGTGATTGAGTTTCTTGATTAGTTCCATTACTTCTTGTCCTGTTTTCGTATCTAAGGCACCGGTAGGCTCGTCAGCAAGCAGGATTGGAGGATGCGCAGCCAGTGCCCGGGCAATGGCTACCCGCTGCTGCTGCCCGCCTGACAATTCGCTTGGCCGGTGTCCCATCCTGTCCTCCAATCCGACCTGACGCAGTGCCTGTACAGCCATTTCCTGTCTATCTTTTGCTCCTAATCCGCGATAGATAAGCGGAAGCTCTACATTTTCAATGGCGGTAAGCTTGGGGAGCAAGTGGAAACTTTGAAAGATAAATCCGATCTTGCGATTGCGAATATCCGCCAGCTTGTTGTCGCTCAATCGGCTCACTTCCACTCCATCCAGCATATAGCTGCCGGAGCTTGGCGTATCCAGACAGCCGATGACATTCATCAGAGTGGACTTACCGGAACCCGAAGGGCCGATAATAGCTACAAAATCCCCTTGTTGAATATCGAGATGAACCCCTTTGAGGATTTGAACCTCCTCCGGCCCCATTTGATATGACTTTTTCACATCGCATATAGTAATGATGCAAGGATTGCCTGATACATTCTGCTTCATTGGCGACCACCTCTACCTCCTGAAGACCCGTTAGGGAAGCTAGACCCTCCAGGGAATCCGCCGCCGAAGCTTATGCCGCCCTGGCGTTGTCTCTGCTCTGTACCGCTGCTTCCACCAACTTTGCCTTGCGGGATAGCCACTAAGACAGAATCTCCAGCATGGAGGCCTGACGTAATTTCGGCATACGTATCATTGCTGATACCGATGGCGACCTCCATGAGCTTACCACCACCTCCTGTGCCTGCTGCCTGTCCGAGGTATCCCCCATTTCTCGTATATCCTTGCCCTGCATCACCAGCAGCGGCGCCAGATCCGCTGCGGTTGGCTTTGGACCATCCTTTACTAGAGCGTTCATTGTCTCCATTTAGGCGAGGGGTTTCATTGCTGTCCTGCTGTGACGAGCTGCTTGCATTGGCTGGTTGGTTATCGGTCTCCTTAGCATCTCTCTCTGGGGAAGTAGCACTCCCATCTTCATCAGGTACACGCACATAATGTTTACTGCCCATGGTAATGACTGCATCGACCGGAACAAGCACGACATCCTGCTTCGCTTGCGTAACGATATCAGCTTGACCCGACATGCCCGCAAGCACCCCTTCTGCCTTGGTTAATCCGATATTTACATCGTAAGTCGCTACGCCATTTGAGCTATTGCCTTCTTTTCCAATCGAAGTGATCTTTCCGGTAAATTCTTTATTCGGGAAGGCATTAAGCGTCACTTTGGCTGTCTGTCCAGTTTTAATGGATGGGATATCTAATTCGTCAGCCGACATTACAAATTTCAAGTTCTCATAGTTTGCAATGACAGCTACCACCGTATTTTCGTTCACATCATTCCCATCTTCGATCTGGCTTTCCTTAATAGTTCCTGAAGCTGGAGCGACTACATCATGATTTTCCGCTTCCTCTGCCTGTAGACTTGCAAGCGTGGACTCATTTTGCTCGATTTCTAAGGTGAGTGATTCCATGTTTATCTGAATGGAATCCCGGTTTTCCTCAGGCGCTTCTTTGTATTGCTTCTGGAACTGCTGCATTTGCAGCTGCTGCTTCTTGATAGACAACTCCGTCTGCTTGATTCGCTCGGAATTGTCTGTCTTCTTAAACGCAACGAGCGTCTGTCCTTTTTTTACTTGATCGCCGACCTTGAAGTTGATTTTGCTGATGGTTCCTTTATAGCCTGCCTTGACGTTGGTCACCTCTGCTACGTCAACAAGTCCGGAACCAGATACTTTGGTTTCGATATTTCCCTTGACCGCCTGTACGGTTCGAGCTGCCGGATTTGAAGCAGAAGTCTGCTCTGCCGGCTGCCGGGTCAGATATATTGCGATGGCCGCGCCTGCTGCAATTAATATCGCTGTCACATACACCCATTTCCTCATCATTCTAATCCACCTTTACCGGTTCTAAGGGGCTGCACCTCATTCGATGTTCCCGATAAACATAGGGTACTTGTCTTAGATGAATGATCCATTAAAGCTCACTGAGCATGAACTGAGCGTTAGCTGAATAATTGCTGAAAGCCAAACGAAGGACAACAAATAATGCCATAATGGTCTTAGTTTTCATTTTCGCGATCAGATTAGTATAATAAAGCCTATATTTCAGAAAAGAATTAAGGGGGGCATCATGGCGAAACGAAAGTGGATGATAGGCCTGATCGTCCTATTCGCTATATTCGGTTATGTAGCTGTTCGATTTTTGTCCTCCACATTTGCGGTTGAACGCTTGGTGCAGCAGCTTGAATCGGGTCAGGATACGGAACGGCATCAATCGCTCAAACATATCGTGCTTATTGCTCAGGAGCTGGATAATCCCTTCTGGCGCACGGTGGAGCAGGGGGCAAAGGAGGCGGCCACACAGTTCGGCATGAATATCGAATACGCCGGCCCAATACGCATTAATCCATCCGAACAGATGAAGCTGCTGTCTAAAGCGATTGCATCCAAGCCGGACGCGATTCTGACACAAGGGATCGACGAACCACAATATAACGAGCTGGTGAGCAAAGCAATCGAGCAGGGCATTCCCATTGTAACCGTCGATTCAGACGCCCCGAGCAGTAAGAGATTAGCCTATATCGGGACTGATAATCGAGCGGCAGGGGTGCAAATGGGACAGTTGGTCGTTCGTGATTCAGCCCACCAAGGGAAGATTGGCGTTATTCTAGGCAGCGAGCATGCCGACAATCAGCAGATGCGGCTGGAGGGATTCCGAACGATTATCGAGCAAACTCCAGGCTTTGAAATAGTAGCGGTACAGTCATCGAATATTTCACGAATCGAAGCCGCGAGACAAGCCGAGCTCATGCTAAGTGAACATCCTGATATTCGAACGATGATTGGATTCAGTGCATGGGACGCAGTTGGCATTGTCGAAGGCCTTCAAGCCCTGCATAAGAGCGGGGTCACTGTATTTGGCTTCGATGATGTGGAGGCAACCCAGCGTGCAATTGCGCGTGGCGATATCGCTGCATCCCTTGTGCAGCAGCCGAAAGACATTGGATTCGAAGCTGTATCTGTCCTGCACCGTATTTTTGAGCATAATCCATATCCGAACACACACTATACAGGTACTAAGGTATTAGACAAACGATGAATATACGGAAAAAGTTATTGATCTTCATTCCAGCACTGCTCATTATGAGCAATGGCGTTTCCTTTTTTATTTTCCAAAGCGGGACAACCGTACAGCACAGCTATAATGTGATGCTGGAACGGGTATTGATGTACAAACAGATTGCAGGCCAAGCCGATAACAACCTGCGTGCCTTAAATATATACCTGCTTGATCAAAGCGACAGTGCGCGCAAGGAATACCTTCGGGAACGAGATAGGCTGATTGTGCTCCGATCAAAATTAACAGAGCAGGTTTCTAACCCTCCATCCTCAGGAGCGGCAGTCCGCAATTATCGGAATCTGTTGGACACTTATATCGAGGAGGAGGCCGCTGTGCTTCAAGCGCGAGAGGAGCCTAGTTCCTTGCGTTATGTTCCTCTTTATGAGGAGTTGGAGGCAACAGCCGGCTTTATTCGGGAAGAGGGACATCAGCTCATTGATGAAGA
Source organism: Paenibacillus sp. S-12 (assembly GCF_030363895.1). Classification (NCBI taxonomy): domain Bacteria; kingdom Bacillati; phylum Bacillota; class Bacilli; order Caryophanales; family Paenibacillaceae; genus Paenibacillus; species Paenibacillus sp. S-12. The sequence continues at coordinate 236,100 of NZ_JASIUF010000022.1, read as the reverse complement.
GCTGCGCTTTTATCAGCCGTTCTACCGGCAAATTTTCACTCATACAGAAGCGATGAATCAATGGGGAATCGGCATTTTTATCTTTAATACGCTGCTCAGCATCGCGCTTGCTTATTGGCTTTCTCTAGGTATTACCGAGCCTATCAAGCGGCTGGTAAATGTGGCGAGAGCGATATCCCGCGGTAATTTGCAGAGCAAGCCCCCGCAGGTGGAGGGCAACAACGAGCTTCGCACGCTTGCAGAAGCCTTCGGACGTATGCAGGCTGATCTTCTGCAAATGATCGAGAAAGATAAAGCGAGCTTAGAGAAGGATCGACTTGTGAAGGAGCTGGAGCTCAAGGCGCTGCAAAATCAAATGAACCCGCACTTCCTGTTCAATTCGCTTAATGTGCTTGCAAAGCTTGCTTTGCTGGAGGGCGCTGAACGTACAAGCGATTTGACAGTGTCTATGTCCAATTTGCTCCGGTATAATCTGCGCAAACTCGATCAACCCGTGCCGCTTCGGGACGAGGTTGAGCAGGCGAAGGAATACTTTACGATTCAGCAGGCTCGGTTCCGTGACCGCATCCAATTTGTAACGCAAATCGATGAGACAGCCTTGGATGTGCTTGTTCCGGTGCTCACCCTGCAGCCGATTCTCGAAAATGTATTTGTGCACGGTATTGAGGGAATGGAGGCGGGAGCGGTCGTAACCTTGACTATCGAACATGTGCTGGATGGGGTGCGGGTATCGATCGCGGACAATGGCATGGGAATGTCGGAGGAGACGCGCAATTCCTTACTCCAAATGGATGAGGGAGTAACTGATTCTCGTTCCGGTGGAGGCGGGCAATCTACAGGGATAGGGACATATAATGTGTTTCGGCGACTGGAGCTGTACTATGGCAGAGCGGATCTGGTCGATATTTATAGCGAGCCGGGCCAAGGTACGACGGTAATGATACGAATTCCGAACATCGTGGTGCAATCCGAAAAAGACCGGTGAGAGTTGTCGTGATGAGAAAGGAGGGGGAAGATGTATCGTTTGCTGATTGCCGACGATGAGGCATTGGAACGAGAAGGCCTAGAGTGGATTATTACGAGGATGATGCCCGACACCTTCGAGATTATCCATGCGGATAATGGCCGTGTTGCCATCCAGAAGGCGGATGAGCATCGTCCGCATATTGTGCTGATGGATGTGCGGATGCCCGGTATTCAGGGCTTGGATGCCTTGAAGGAGATTAAGGAACGCAATCCACTCGTGAAAATGGTGTTGATTACGGCCTATGAATATTTTGACTATGCCAAGCAGGCTCTTTCCCTTGGGGTGAAGGAATACTTGGTCAAGCCTGCCAAGCGGGAGCAAATTGTGTCAATTCTTCAGCGGCTCGTTGATGAGATCAAGGATGAGCGTAGAAAGCGGGATGAGCAGCTTGCCATTCGGGATAAATTCTTTCAGCTGCTCCCATTAGCCGAAACCGAGCTCTCTCTTGCCTTAATGGCTGATCAGGCTTATATGGCAGATGCCTTGCAGCTAGCGGATATTTTGGAGCTTTCGCTTGATCGGGGATATGCAATTGTCGTTGCTATAAAGGATATGAAGTCGGCTTCAGGGCTGCAATTAGCAGAGAATTGGCAGCTAGCGGTCGATGCTGTGAAGAGTGCAGTAAAGGAGCAGATAAAGGATCGATTCAACTGGATTGCAAGCCCAATTATCCATGAGCATATGGCTATTTTTATCTTGGATAAAGAAACAATACAGGGAGAACCAATGCAGGAGGATGTGTCCGGCATTGGAACCGAGATTATAAATTCCCTGCGCAGACAGTGCGGGTTGGACGTTATGATCGGTGTTGGAACCATTCAGCATCATATCGAGGGGATACGGCGTTCTTATTATGAAGCGGTGTTTGCCTCGACTTGTCCAAACTCTTGGGGAAGTCTATGCCGATTTGAAGATTTGCAATTGGCTGCGGACAATGCCTCTTGGCAGCCCGATGATAGGTACGAACGTGGAACTGCTGCCGAAGGAGCTTATGTGGAGCATGCAATCAAGCGGATTCGCGAGGAGCGGGAACAACAGACAGGGAATGTCGTGGATCGAGCTGCGGCCTATATTCTTGATCGGTACGATGAAGAGCTTTCCTTGGAGGAGGTAGCAGAGCATGTCCACTTGAATCCGCATTATTTTAGCAAAGTCTTTAAGCAGCAGACGGGTGAAACCTTTATTGACTACGTCACAAGACTGCGGATTGACAAGGCCAAGGCGCTTATTTTGGACGGACAATACAGTCTGAAGGAAGTGTGCTATATGGTAGGCTATAAAGACCCGAATTACTTCAGTCGTGTATTTAAGAAGGTAACAGGCGTAACGCCAACTGAATATCGCAGTACAGAGAATTAAGTTCATGCCCGTATGTTGGCATGGACTTTTTTGTCTTTCAGACAAGAATGTGCTAGTTCGCGGGCAATGTTTGGAATTCGTTCTGATGGGGAACGATATTATGCTGATGATCCGCAAGGAAGTGAAGGGTTTGACTGTCATGATCGGACAGGCTGGATGTTATAATGAAGCTCCAGTCATCATTGATTCTACTCAAAGGGGTATAAGGTTATGAGTACGCAACAAGACGAACACAATCAAATAAATATGAAGTATGTTACGCTTGTATCGATTGTAGCCGCACTCGGTGGTTTGCTGTTCGGTTTCGACACTGCCGTTGTCTCTGGTGCAATCGGTTTCATGAAAGAAAAGTTCGGCCTGTCCGAATTCCAGGTTGGCTGGGCAGTTTCCAGCTTAATTGTGGGATGTATTATCGGGGCAGCAAGTACAGGTATTTTGGCGGACAAGTTCGGCCGTAAAAAGGTACTTCTTGCAGCTGCGCTTCTGTTTATTGTCGGCACAGTGGGTTCAGCGATTCCAGCAACGTTCTCAGGCTATATCGCAGCGCGTATTGTCGGCGGTCTCGGAATTGGGATTACTTCTACGCTCTGCCCGCTCTATAATGCGGAGATTGCGCCGGCGAAGTTCCGCGGGCGTCTGGTTGCCTTGAATCAGTTGGCAGTCGTAACGGGTATTTTTGTCGTCTATTTCGTCAATATGGGTATTGCTGGCGCAGGCGATCATGCTTGGGGCGTGGAACATGCATGGCGTTGGATGTTCGGCGTAGGAGCCGTGCCAGGCGTACTGTTCCTAGTACTGTTGTTCTTCGTGCCAGAAAGTCCTAGATGGTTGATTACGCAGGGCAGGGCAGCGGAATCCTTGCCAATTCTGTGCAAAATTCACGGCGACGAATTGGCTCGCCAAGAAGTGTTGGATATTAAAGAATCATTCAAACAGGAAAAAGGTTCTATCAAGGATCTGTTCAAGCCGGGGCTTCGTCTGGCATTGATCGTAGGCGTCGTGTTGGCAGTGCTTCAGCAGGTAACGGGCATTAACGCGGTCATGTATTACGCACCTGAAATTTTCAAACAAGCAGGTGCAGGAACGAACGGAGCGCTCATACAGACGATTCTTGTCGGGTTCATCAACTTCGTGTTCACGATTTTGGCACTGTGGTTGATTGACAAAGTCGGCCGCAAAGCGCTGCTCCTCGTCGGATCTGCCTTAATGACGATATGCTTGTTCGTTATCGGCCTTGCATTCCAGACCGGGCACTCATCCGGCTGGCTGGTGTTAGTCTGCATTCTGGTATACGTAGCAGCCTTTGCCATATCGCTTGGCCCGGTTGTATGGGTGATCATGTCCGAGATATTCCCGAACCATATTCGCGGCAAGGCTACGGCGATTGCGTCTATGATGCTGTGGGCGGCGGATTATCTCGTATCCCAGTCGTTCCCGCCGATGCTTAGCTCTGCGGGGCCGGCCATTACGTTCTGGATATTCGGCATATTGGCGCTGTTCACCGTCTTCTTTACTTGGCGTGTTGTACCCGAAACAAAGGGGAAATCGCTGGAGGAAATCGAGAATATGTGGACTCCGTCCAAGGCGTAATATTGGAGATTGCTGCATTCTATAGAACCACTCTGTCATCCGTAAAGCGGCAGTACAGAGTGGTTTTTTTGTTATTCCGGCCTAGGTACAGTTGCTGCGGCAAGCTGGCTGAATTATGCTGAATTCATGCAAGATGAAACTGATAAGAAATCAAAAGGAGCTGCTTAGGCGAAGTAGTTAACTACTTGCAGAGCAGCTCCTTTGTCATGTCTTTACTATTTTTGAATATAGAAAATAAGTTCCTGTCCATTCTTAACAGGGTCTTGCGCGAGCGTATAGCCGTGCTTCACCACTTCTTCCGGTACGTTCTTGAAGGCGGCTGGACAGTCGGCAATTACTTGCAATACTTGTCCTTTCTCCATATCCTGCAATGTCTCTAACGTGTAGATAACGGGATATGGGCAAGGTTCTCCTCTAAGATCCAATGTGAAATCAATCGTCATTGTTTTGCATCTCCTTTTTTGAATCCAACGCCGAAGCGGTAATTTTTTTGCCAGTAGCTAGCTATAGCATAACCGATTGCAAGCAATACAAGTGTGACAATGATCGCCCAAGCTGGACCCATCACAGAAATCAGATTAATCTTCGCGCCACTCTTCACGAGCAGGTCGAATACGCCAAGATGATCCCAAGCGTACGCAAGAGCAGTAGCGCCAATAATGTTGCCGATGAAAACAGGCAGGAAGATGACTTGTCCTTCCATGAGGCGGTACATCATCCCTGTCTCACAGCCGCCTGCAAGGACGATACCAATGCCGAACAGGATGCCGCCGATGAATGTGCTTGGTGCTGCCATTTTCGTAATCGGCTCGACGCCGTTCACGATAATAACGATAAGCGTTAGGACAGAGCTGATCGCCATCCCGCCGATAATAGCCTTGGTCATCGTTGCGCGTCCACTAATCCACAGATCGCGGAAAGCGGAGGTGAAGCAGATCTGTCCTCTTTCGATCAAGATGCCGAAGGCAGCCCCGAAGATAGCAGCTACGCCGAGCATTGTTTGGCCTGCTAGGAAGAAGTACACGATAAGTCCAGTATAAGCCAGTGCAACAAGCCCGCCGATATAAGGCTGAACTTTTCTTGTTTGTTGAATGGTAGGCGCGGCATTCCCTTTTTGCAGGATCGGCTTGCCTTTCCACCATTTAGTGCCTACGATCTTTACCCCGGCATAGGTTCCTATGGCAGTCGCGACCATGAAGATCCAGGCATGGAACGAGAATTGCGGCACGCCTGTGAAGAAGGCAGCCAAGTTGCAGCCAAGCGCGAGCCGTGCGCCCGCACCTGCGATAATGCCGCCGATCAGGCCCTGTACCAAGCGGCGCTTCTGCTTCGGCATGCGAATTTTGAAATTGTTACTGAACAGGATCATGATGAGCGCGCCAATGAACATGCCCCACACGATCCAGCCGTCCGTACGCTCGAATGTCGAGCCCTTCATTTGTATCAATTTGAAGTAAGCCCAATCGGAAATATCGACGCCGAACAGTTGGAGGATATGTCCTCCAAAGCGCGTAAACTCGCCGGTGACGGCCCATACCGTGTTGGTAATGCCGAAGTACAGCGCGCTGAGTACGCCTGCGATGCCGATCGCAACGTAAGGGCTCCAGTAGTTGGTGAATAGCTTGCGTAACGAATCTTTCATCTTTTCCCTTACCCCTTCAATCCCTCATAGCTAAAAGTGCGAACACGATCGAACTATGATTTGTTTGTATGCGGCAATTCACATCCGAACAAGAGATGAGATGCAAATAAAACCATTCTCCATTTTACTACAAACTGCTTACTAGCGGGGGAATTCGGGGGTGATACTTTTTTACCTCAAATGGAAATTCAAAAAATCGATTATGACGCGTCACAAAATGAGTACCTTATCTGTCTTAGATTATGTAACCAAATCCAAGATGAGGTGAATGAAATGAAATTGCGCTTTAATTACCGAACGGCAAATGCCCCTGCTTATCAAGCCATGCTAGCTTTGGACAAATTCGTCAGCGGTACACTTGATCCGGTGCTGCTTGAACTCATTAAGATACGGGCTTCTCAAATCAATGGTTGCGCCTTCTGTATCGATATGCACGCAGCAGATCTGATGAAGATGGGCGATCATACGAAGCGCATCATGCTGCTTAGTGTGTGGAGGGAAGCACCAGTATTCACTGACAAAGAAAAGGCTGTTCTGGAATTAACAGAATGTGTGACAGAAATAGCGGATGCGGGTGTACCACAGTCGGTATATGAAAAGGTACGCGAGCATTTTAATGAGAAGGAATATGCAGATTTGATTCTCGCGATTGCGACGATTAATTGCTGGAATCGCATTGCCATTTCGACAGGAATGCATCCGGGATGCTTCGATAAGTAGAGGGGAGCCTTGTGCTCCTCTTTTCTTATTTGCTCCATGGATCAGTATAGCCTTGGAATGGTAGAATGAGGGGCAAAGGAGGGGGAACATGGATGTAAAAGAGCTTCATTCGGTTCATACACAGGAGGCTGATCCTGTTGAACAATTGTATCGCAGCTATCGGCCTTTAGCATTTTCAATTGCATATCGGATGCTGGGCACGGTGTCTGATGCGGAGGATGCCGTGCAGGATTTATTTGCGGGTATGGTTGGCAGGAATTTGGACGATGTCAGGCATATCAAGCCGTATATCGCCAAGTGGATGACGAACCGATGTCTGAATGTGCTGCAATCTTCTCGTCGAACAAGGGAGACGTATTTCGGGGAGTGGCTTCCAGAGCCTATCGTTGAACAAGGAGAGCAGCCCGATCAAGTGGCGGAGCGTGCAGATTCGTTGTCCTATGCGTATATGGTTATGCTTGAACGGATGACTCCGATGGAGAGAGCCGTATTTCTGCTGAGAGAAGTATTCGAATATGAGTATGAGGAAATCGCAGATGCGGTAGGCAAGTCGACTTCCAACTGTCGTAAAATATTGAGCCGCGCCAAGGAGCACGCGCGAGAATATTCCCCCTCTGCCAGTCAAGATACGGAAGCCAGACGTACGCTTGTCTCTAAGTTCGTTACTGCCTTTCAGCAATATGATATGGAGGCATTGTTGTCCTTGCTGTCAGAGGATGTACGACTGACTACCGATGGAGGAGGCAGAGTCCATGCTGCTATGCGGCCTATTATAGGCAGAAGCCGTGTACTGAGGCTGCTCACTTCTCCTAAAGCGTTCGTGGCGCTGCGAAGTTGGGATCTATCCTTCACTATGGTAAATACGAGTTTGAATATGGTGTACCGGGAGCAAGGAGTTGTGAAGGCGGTATGCTGCTGTGAGCTAACGGCTGAGCAAGATCGCATAAGCAACGTTTATGTTATATTTAACCCGGATAAGTTGGATCATATAAGTCGTATAGAAAAGTAAAGTAAGTCTTCCCTTTCTTCCGTTATTTATATGTGATTATGTTCACATATTGGCAAAGGTACTGGTTATATACTGATTACGCGACTGAAATTTCCAATATTATAGCTCAAGAATATGAAGTAAGTAATGAAGAAGTATATTCCGATATTGTAGATTTCTTGCGGCAGCTTAATTCTGTTGTAGAAATAACCCAGACTGAAATAAAGGATATAATCAGTGAAAAGCTTATGGAAAAAATATAAATCAGATTTTATTCTTATAAATAGTATGGTTTTACCTATGCTTTCAGCGCATCTCATGCAATTATTATTCCAAATAGGGGATCAAGCTATTGTTGGCAGGCTATCCATTCATGAATTTGCTGCTGTTGGTATTGTAGGATCGTTTATTTATTTTATAACAGGCTCAATTGGACTTCTTGGCGTGGCATTCAATATTATTGGTGCAAAGTATCTTGGGAATGATGATAAAAAATCATTCGGCGATATATCTAATTCAAGTATCACGCTTGCAGTCGTATTAGGGGTTATTTGCGAATGTCTAATTTTAATTGGCGGTAAATGGGTACTTGTGTATTTGTATGGGCTTGATTCATTAACGTTGAAGTATTCCGAAAATTACCTTTATATTAGTGGCATAGGCATAGGCATAGGCATAGGTATTAACCTTGTATTATTTATATTTTCCGCTTATTTTAAAAACTTGCGAAAAACTAAAATATTTTTTATAAGTACCATAGTCGCTAGTATTGTAAATATATCATTGGATTATGTACTGGTTTTCGGCAAGTTAGGTTTCCCGCAATTAGGTACTACCGGTGCTGCAATAGGGTCTGTAGTTGGTTTGCTTTCAAGCGTATTAATCTGCATCATAGCTTACAAAAAGCATAGCTTTCACATTTTTAAATTTAGGTTCAATAGAAGTCACTTGAAAGAGCTTGTAAAATTATATATTCCTCTTTCCCTACAGGATTTGGTTGAATCTTCTTTGTTTATGATCTTTTTAACTATGATTGTGTCAAGACTCCATGTGACATCTATAGCTTCCTATAATGTAATAACAACCTTATTGGAGTTTTTGATGCTTCCTGCTTACGCATATGTAGGTTGCAGCATGACATTAACCGCTCAAGCCTACAGTAAAAATAGAGACTATTTCACATATGTTAAGATCGCATTTTTATCATCATTCCTAATTATTATTCCTCTTAGTATAGTTATAGTGAATTATTCTTCTTACATAAGTGGGTTCATTACAGATAAAGTTGAAGTAATTTCACAGATAAAAGATTACCTGATGATTGCTTTATTGATTTCCTTCATCAATGCTGCCCAACAAATCATGAAATATACTTTACAAAGCATAGATTATGAAAAATGGGTAATGTATTTCTCTACAATTATCTATGGCATATCCATAGTGATCATCTGGATTTTATCTCTACATGCAGGATTATGGGGAATCTATTTTGGTTTAGGAATATGCTATTTGATATTAATGGTTGGCTTCCTTAGTAAGTTAGGGAGAATTTCAAAGTTATAGCCCTGATTCGTACTCACTAGGTATATATCATTTTGAACTCGGATAAGTTGGATTATATATAGTGGGGTCAGGGGGCTGCAAATGACACTGGATGAAGTCATGGCGAAGCTGGAAGCGATGGGCACAGAGCAAACGAAGAAAACGTTCCTCCGACATGGGGCACCAGAGCCGCTGTTTGGTGTAAAGATCGGCGATCTGAAGAAGCTGGTCAAGGAAGTTAAGAAGGATCAGCAGCTTGCGCGTGCGCTGTTCGATACAGGGAATAGCGATGCGATGTATTTGGCAGGGCTGACGGTCGATCCATCTGTAATGACCAAGGAGCTTCTGCAATCATGGGCCCAAAAGGCTTCATGGCATATGATTGTAGAATGTACGGTAGCTGGTGTGGCTGCGGAAAGTCCGTATGCCCTCGAATTAGCGCGCGAATGGATGGCATCCAGTGAAGAGCTGATTGCGACATGCGGCTGGAGCACCTATCTGCACTATATCTCGATTACTTCGGATGAGAAGCTGGATATCGAAGAGTTGAGGAGAATGCTCGCGCTCGTCGAGTCGACGGTTCATCAGGAACGCAATCGGGTGAGGTACGTTATGAATCAATTTGTCATTGTAGTGGGTTCGTATGTACTGGCCTTGCATGATGAGGCAATGCGAGTGGCAGAAGCCATTGGCAAGGTGCAGGTCAATATGGGCGAGACAGCTTGCAAAGTACCGGAAGCGGCGGCCTATATCCGCAAAGTGAAGGCTGCAGGCAAGCTCGGCGCTAAGCGAAAGACATGCATATGTTAAGATGAAGCACAGGATATGGGATCCTGTGCTTTTTTGATTCGTGTTGACTTCGAGTGAACTCGAAGGACTACAATACAGCCATCTACGAAAAATCGCTAAAGGAGAGATGGCTTGTGTGGAACACCAAGATGACTGTAACTGAATATGGGGGGCCGGAGGTGTTGAAGGCCATTCAAGAACCGATTTGTACACCTGAAGTAGATGAGGTGCGCGTAAGGGTGCAGAGTGTGGGCGTAGCGCTTGCGGATATTATGCGCAGGGAAGGATTATATCCGATGTCGCCTAAAGTGCCGTTTGTTCCTGGTTATGATGCGGTTGGGATTGTCGAAGAAGTAGGAGATGCTGTGGACGATTATGTGGCAGGGGATCGCGTAGCCGTATTTTTCAATGGGACAGGAAGTTACGCTTCACATGTGTATGCAAGAGTAGATGAGCTTGTTCCGATTCCTGCACAAATCGATGCGGCCGAAGCAGCAGCGAGTATATTGAATTATGTGACGGCGTATCAGATGCTGCATCGCATCGCAAAGGTGGCGGAGGGGGAGCGAATTCTTATCCATGGCGCGAGCGGCGGTGTAGGGACAGCATTGTTGGATTTGGGGCGATTGGCAAAGCTGAAGATGTACGGAACAGCCTCGGCTGCGAAGCATCAGGTCGTTGCAGCATACGGTGCGATGCCGATAAACTATAGAGCAGAGGATTTTGTTAAAGTGCTTGCTCAAGCAGCTCCTGAGGGCATGGATGCCGTGTTCGATCCAATTGGCGGCTCTAACTGGAAACGCTCCATGCGGACGTTAAGTACGAAGGGGCGCTTTGTCGGTTATGGCTACACATCCGTGCTGGAGAAGGATCATCATGCTAACGATTGGGTGAAGGATTGGACAGGGACGGCCGCACGCGGGACAACGGAAAGCGGGAACTCTGTGTATATGTATAGTATTACAGTGCTGAAAAAAGATCGATTGGATTGGTTCCGTGAGGATGTGCAATCCGTCATGTCCCTGCTGGTAGCGGGGGAGATTCACCCGCTCATCTCCCATCGAATTCCGCTGCAGGAGGCAGCCCAGGCGCAGCAATTGCTGACAGGATCCCATTCGATCGGTAAAATCGTCCTTGTGACAGAGGAGTAATCGACACAGCGGGAAGGAGCAAGAGGATGTATTCCATTGGAGAAGCGGCGCGACTAACCGGAATATCTGCCCACACGCTTCGATACTATGAACAAATCGGTCTTCTCTACAGCCCACAGCGTTTGGGAGGGAAGCCGGATGGCGTTCGGCAGTACGACGAGCAGGATGTAAGGTTTATCCAATTCATTTATGGATTGAAGCAAACAGGTATGAAGCTAGAGGACATAGCGGCGTTTACAGAGGACGGATGCCTGTTGTCTGGGAATCGCTTGCCGCATGATATAGAGGACACTTTGCATAAACGAATAGGCATGCTTGATCGTCATCTTGCGCGGCTTGACGCGCAGATTAAACAGCTTGAATCCGTCAGAAAGATTGCTGAGGAAAAAAGAAGCATGTATGATGCGATGCTGCTTGAACAGCTGCAAAAGAATGCTCAAAAGGACTAACCAATGAAGGCTAGTCCTTTTTGTATTGTATTTTTTATTGTGTATCAGGGTTATGCTTCCAACAATTTTTGTCTCAATGCTTGTACTTTCCCCTCGGGCAGTCCAATTGCCGCCAAATAACGCTCGCTGCCGCCATACTTGGCATGGAGATGTTGAAGCATCATCTCCATATTGCTCGGATCACAGCCAAGGAAGCGCTTGTACAAGTCGACGGGCATTCCTTTCGGTCGGCTGGCGCGCAGGTCATTCATAATCGGAATCAGGCATTCAGCAGTCATGGCATAGTCTTCAATAATTGTTGCATGAGGTACACCCGCCAGATCCAGCAGCAGGGCCGCTACCATTCCTGTCCGATCCTTGCCTGCCGTGCAGTGGAAGAGTACAGCCTCCCCTGAATGGTCAGTCAGAAGCTCGAACACACGAAGAAAAGCCGCTTGGCTATTGTCCAGCATGCTGACATACAGTTCACCAAGGCTAGTAACGTGCGGCTTGTTCGTCGTTGCTGGATTGATAAGATCAACATTGTAGTAAGCAACCTGATCCGAATCGGCGAATGCATCCTTGGCAACGGCCAGCTCTTGTGCGTAACGCAGGTCGATGACCGTATGGATACCGCGTTCAAGCAATAGCTCTTGATCCTGCTGAGTCAGCTTATGTTGACCGTCCCCGCGATAAAATCGCCCCCACTGGATTTCGCGTCCGTTCGCCGCTTTATATCCGCCGAGATCCCGTACGTTGCAGGCGCCTTCCAATTCAATGATCCTTGCAGGCTGCCGTTCTATAAATTGATTCTTTTCTCCGTTCATCATCTCTGTCCGCCTCTCTTGAAGTAGGTAAGTCTATGCTATCATAGATAGCATAGAAGAACCAAAATAAGAATTGGTGAAGAATGCAGACTTCAGAATTAGCAATGAGGTGTCGCCATGAATATTACATTAGGGCTATTCGCCCATGTGGATGCAGGAAAGACGACCTTTGCCGAGCAGATCCTGTATCATACACGAAGCATCCAAAGCCGGGGACGGGTAGATAATAAGGACGCTTTTTTGGACAGCCATGAGATAGAGAAGGAACGCGGCATTACGATATTCGCCGATCAGGCGGTGATGACCTATAAAGGGAATTCGTACACACTTATTGATACTCCTGGGCATGTCGATTTCTCCGCAGAAATGGAGCGTGCGATTCAAGTCATGGATGCCGCGATCATTGTCGTAAGCAGCGTGGAGGGCATTCAGGGACATACGGAAACGGTATGGCGGCTGCTGCAGAAGCAAGGTGTGCCGACGATATTCTTCCTTAACAAAATAGATCGGATCGGCGCTGATGTGGAGCGAGTCATCGAGGAAATCCGAATGAACCTGACTGCCGACATTCTGGAGATGTCATCGTATTGTTCAGATGGGGAATTAGGTGATGATGTGATTACATTTATGGCTGAGCGAAATGATAAGTTGCTCGAGCTCTACTTGGGGGGGAGCTATGAGCAGGCCGAATGGCTGCGAGCGATGCGGCATATGCTTGCTAAACGAAAATGGTTCCCGTGCGTACGTGGTTCGGCACTTCAGGATGTTGGTGTTGAACAAGTCCTGGAGCTGATACATCAGTTTATACAGACCGGCTATGTCAGTGAAGGGGATTTTGCCGGACGAGTATATAAGATTCGCTATGACGATCAGGGTACACGAATGACACATATGAAGATTATGAGCGGCTCCCTGTCCGTCCGGGATGAAGTTCGATATCGCGCAGGATCGGATGCCTTCATGGAGAAAGTGACATCTATACACATCTATAGCGGCCAGAAGGCACAGCAGGTTGATCGTGCAGAAGCAGGGCAGCTGTGTGCAGTAACAGGGCTCACGGCTGCATCTGTAGGGGATGGGCTTGGTATGTTAGAGGAACCGGCTGCTTATCATATCATACCTACGTTAAAGTCCAAGGTTATCTTTCCTGCCGATTTGCATGTGAAAGAGGTGCTGGCCTGTTTCCATCGGTTGGATGCGGAAGACCCTGTTCTTCGCGTGCAGTGGGATGAGCATGTACAGGAGATTCATATTCATGTCATGGGAACGATTCAACTGGAAGTGCTGGAACGAATTGTGAAGGAGCGCTTTGGCATTACCGTATCGTTTGCTGTCCCAGAAATCCTATATAAGGAGACGATACGTTCTGTCGCGAATGGATGCGGACACTTCGAACCGCTCGGACACTATGCGGAAGCACGCTTGCGGTTGGAGCCTGGAGAACGAGACAGCGGGATTCAGGTATTCAACGAATGCCATCCCGATGAGCTTGGCGTCAATTATCAAAACTTGATTATGCAGCATCTGCTGGAACGGGATCACCATGGCCTGCTTACGGGATCGCCACTAACGGATGTACGCATTACCCTGCTGACAGGGCGTGCTCACAATCGGCATACGAGCGGCGGTGATTTCCGTGAGGCCTCTTTCCGTGCGCTGCGTCAAGGGTTGGAGCAGGCAGACAATGTGCTGCTGGAGCCGTATTATAATGTGAAAATTACGGTGGATGCAGACGATATGGGCAAGGTGATGGCAGATGTGCAGAAAGCGCATGGTACACTAGAGCCTCCGGACTTTGTTGGAAGCAAGGTGGTCATTATCGGGCGGGTGCCTGTGTCAACCTTCATGAACTACAGCACAGAGCTTGCAGCGAATACACAGGGCAAAGGGATGATTCAGATTCTGTTCGGCGGCTACGATATCTGCCATAATGCCGATGAAGTGATCGCACACAAGGGCTACGATAAGGACGCAGATCCGGCCTATACCTCTTCTTCGATATTCTGTTCCAAGGGACAGGCGTATCGAGTTTCCTGGGATGAGGCGGAATCTCATATGCATAGCTAAGATATTCGTGTAGCACATGCATCGTGATTATGCGGCAAGCATAGCTTCACTACCGTAATAAATAAATAACAGGCTGTCCAATAGGAAAGGGAATCCTTGCTGGGATAGCCTGTTATTCTTCGGCTGCTTTCACTCGCTTCTTCTATATAAATCAATTATTTTTTTTGCATTTCCAATAGATAAACCATACTTAGTTCTGACTCTTTTTATTGCTTCTACTTCTTCTGATTCTCCCTCTAAAACCTTTTCAACAAATGATTTAACTTCACTGTTATTTCTATATGACTCATATAGTGCTTCCTCTAATGAGTTCAACTTCTTAGAATTATAATAATTTGTAATAACAGAAAAAATAAGTGCCAATAGCAAGAATATGATTACATATATTGAGCTGTCCATAAGGCTCCTCCCTATTTTCCTCAAAATTAAGTAAGAATAGAGCACTTGAGGAACAAGGGGAGGGGAAACGGATTTCCCCAGCTTGTCCAAAGTGCTCTTAATTGGCTGACACAGACCATAAAGAAGTCTGATAACACCACTCGAAAACCCTATTGCCCCAACGATTTATCCCAAATCAAAAGCAAGCCTTGCTAACAGCTGTGATTCCTGCCAATTCAGCAACCAAATCTTTAGCAGCCGATCCTAAAGCTTTCCATTTCTCACTTGCAAACGAAGCGCCCCAAATTACTTTAGCGGCTTCTGCAGCGCCACCCAAACTTTTGACTAATTTGCCTATTTTCACAATCTTAGCGATTGGCACGGCAGTGGTCACAACTAAACCTGCAATAGCTAATCCACATTCCCAAACTCCAGCAGGTTGGATCAACTCTTCATAATCGTCGGAATCTGTAACTCTTACTTGGCTGCCTATACTTATAAAGTAATTATTAATAGTCGACGCATCATTTGAATGTAAGACTTCATCTGGAATGTTATAAATGTCATTTAGAATACGTTGAAAAGAATTCTGAGAAATGCTTTGGAATTTTTCCATCTCAGGATCTGGGCTTTCAGCTGCAGTAGCAACTGATCCTGACGAAAGACCAAAGGTAACAAACATGGAGAATACAACCAAAGAAATTAAACCCTTGACCCACTTGTTATTTGTGGCAATCTTCATGTTTTGTAACGCTCCTTTTCTTTTAAATTTTTCCACATTTTCATAGTATCACATAGTATTATATATGCATAGTATATATTTCCAATATGACAAAACATTTCAATATCCTACAATGATTATGAATGAATGTAGGATATGGTTGCCTGATATCGGTGATGAGAATAGTCGGTAAGCTGCGAGATGATGTTGGGGTTAGTTGTGTTGATGGTTTGCGGACATATTGGAGAGTAGTATTCAGACTTATCATAGTCTTCAATCTTCCATTCCTGTTCCAAGGGAAAGACGATCGATTTCCTTGAGGCGGAATCCCATATGCATTGCTAATATATCGTGTAGCGCGTGCATCGTGATTATGCGGCAGGCATAGCCTCACTACTGTAAACAATAACAGGCTGTTCAACAGGAAAGGAAGTTCTTGCTGGTACAGCCTGCTATTCTTCGGTTACTTAAGCGGGTAATTTCATTTCTGTCTTCCTTATTCAGCGCCTTGCTGTTCGAACAACTTTACAATTTCAACAATGACCTCAGTAGCCTTCTGCATATTGTCTACAGACACATACTCATAGCGGCCATGATAGTTTTCGCCGCCTGTGAAAATGTTCGGTGTAGGCAGCCCCATATAAGACAATTGCGAACCGTCTGTACCGCCGCGGATTGGCTTAATTACAGGCTCTACGCCAATGTTTTTCATCGCTTTATAGGCAATATCGACAATGTGCTTCACGGGCTCGATTTTTTCACGCATATTGTAATATTGATCCTTCAGCTCAATGCTGATGCGTTCGGCTCCATACTTCTCTTGCAAGCTCTTCACGATGTTCTCCATGTTCTGCTTGCGAGCATTAAAGTTATCTCTATCGAAATCACGAATAATGTAGCGGAGCTTTGTCAGCTCTACATCGCCGCTAATGGAAGATAGATGGTAGAAGCCCTCATAGCCTTCTGTCGATTCAGGCGCTTCCTCAACGGGAAGCTGGCTGTTGAATTCCATGGCGATTTTCGCTGCATTGACCATTTTATTTTTAGCCGTACCTGGGTGAACGTTCTTGCCCTTAAAGGTTAGTGTAGCTTGTGCAGCATTGAAGCTCTCATATTCCAGCTCGCCAAGCGGGCCTCCGTCTACGGTGTAAGCATATCGAGCATTGAATGCTTCTACATCGAAGCGATGAGGGCCTCTGCCGATTTCCTCGTCCGGTGTGAAGGCAACGCGAACCTTCCCGTGCTTGATTTCTGGGTTGCGGATCAAGTACGCCATCGCTGTCATAATCTCGGTAATGCCGGCTTTGTCGTCTGCGCCAAGCAATGTTGTGCCATCAGTCGTAACGAGCGTATGTCCGATGTAATTATGTAATTCAGGGAAGTCTTTTGGCGAGAGAACAACGCCTTGAGCTTCATTGAGCACAATGTCCTTGCCATCGTAATTTTCAACCAATTGAGGGTTCACGCCCTCCCCAGAAAGCTCGGTAGCGGTGTCTATATGGGACAAAAATCCGATCGTAGGAATGTCCTTGTCTGTATTAGCAGGAAGCGTAGCCATGACGTAGCCGTTCTCGTCCATTGTCACTTCTTCCATGCCGAGCGCTTTCAGCTCATCAACGAGCAGGCGTGCCAAATCGAGCTGTCCAGGTGTGGAAGGGCAAGTTTCGCTGTCGTCGTTGGATTGGGTATTCACTTTGACATAGGATGTAAAGCGTTCAATTAGTTCTTGTTTCACGACATTCACCTCTGAATAGTAGCGTATCAAACTCTCTTCATCTTACCACGAATGGCAGGACTTTACCCTATTTGTGGCAATGTCTCTTTGGAACGTTATTCGAGGGAGTGAGCCATCCCCTTCTTCATGAACCTTTTCTATTTTTGAATGGGGATGTAAATCCATATCGTCGACTGTGGATGATGCGGACCATAGAAGTCACATCCATATATCTCGAAGTCTGCCCGATCGGCGAGGCGAAGCGATGTGTTGCTCAGCCATGTTCCCCAGATGTAATCATACGTGCTTCGAAGCTGCAGGGTAGTCCCTATATGCTTGAAGACGGCATAGGCACCCGCAAATATCGTATACGCACGCATGCCATGGGGAATGTCAGCAATACGCTCCACGGAGAATCCAGCCATGTGTCCAAACGGCGAGTGCTCTGTGATGTCCCTGAACTCGACATCGTGCTGCGGCGGACATATTCCGTAGCCAGTGAGCTCCGGCGTCAAAGCTTGAATCTCGCGACGCCGTTGGAGTAGTTCCTCCCACAGTTCCGGTATCGTATTGTGATCGGGAGAGACAGCTCCGCTAACCCCTACGACATGAATATCATCCTCTATTTCTGCGATGTTGGGGACAAGGCTAATGGTATCCAGCCGATGCTGCAGACGATCGCCCAACAGTGTGCCCTTCTCCAGGAATATAGGGCGCATGCTGCGCTTGCGGAAGCTGCCAGGCGTTGCGCCGAATACTTGCTTGAAGGAACGGGAGAAGGCCTCTTGGGATTCGAATTGATATTCTAAGGCAATGTCCAATATAGAACGCTCGCTCGAAAGTAAGGCTACGGCTGCTTCGGTTAATCTACGCTTGCGAATGTAGTCGCCGAGTGTTTCCCCTGTCATTGCAGCAAAGATACGATGAAAATGATAGTATGATAAATGGACAGAGGCGGCTACACGCTCTGCATCCAGCCGCTCTGTCAAATGTGATTCGATGAATCGAGTCGCTTGTTCAATTTGTTTCTTATATGTTTGCATAACTAATCACCACTTATTTCATTTGCCAAAAATCAGGTGCATAATCATGGTGCTGCATCGTTACCTGTACACGATCTACCGGCATTTTCCCGCCTACGGGCACAGTATACCATGGATTATCAATTGGAGAACCAAAGCATATATTGATGATTCGGTCATCCAAATCGAACAGCATGGATCGCAATGTGCCGAACCACTGATTGTAATTATGAACGGCCAAGCCTTGCGGGTATTCGGTTGAGACCAAGGACTGCAGATCCTCCATCGTTACAGAAGCAGGCTTCTCCAAGAATTGCTGCAGGATGTGTTGGCGGATGACCGAATGGTTCAGCTTGCCGGGTTCAAGCCGCTCAATATCTGCAAACAACGGATGATTCGTGGCTGCGACATAAGGAGCTTGGCTCGCCTCTTCTACCTCGCGAATTGCTTTGTGCCCGTCAAAGGTTTCGATTAGCGCTGCATGGCCATGCGGATCGCACACGATGAGGTTCATGTTGGATGCAATCGGCATTTCTTTCACAAGTCGCACCGCTTCACTGACATTGCGGCATTGCTCTAAGACGGCTCGTACCACGGCCCAGAATTGCAAGCCGCTAGCTCTAGGAGGTCTCATACCGTGCGCGTTGCCTACAGGCATCCCGCAGGCGGAGAAGGTAACACATAATCCATGCTCATTCATGCCCTCCGTTCTACCGAACAAAAATACAGAAAATCCAGTATGCTTATATGCCTTCTCGATCGACGTAGAACATAACCTCATATCATCAACATTAGGTGAAAGATCGTAATTGCGGAGCATGTACGTGTGCCCATTCGCCGTTTTAGCCGGCAGGATGGCACAATGGCTGCATCCTGAATGAAGAGCAGAGTTAGCGTAATAAGAAATCAGTGATGGCGGCACTTCTAATGCCGCACAGAAACCGTCAATTTCCTCCGTTATTCCCGGACAATATTGTTCGAGCAGTGCGACTGCTTCTTTCCATTGATCAACAGGTAACGGCTCGTTCAATAAAATGCCTTGTAAAAAGTGAGGATGCTTCTTCGCAAACTCCCCTTGCTGGTACCCCGCCTCATAACGCGCTCCCTCGATAGAAGAAAAATAGCCTTGTATTTGCTGCATAAATAAATCTCCCTTCACTAATGTCATCTCTTGTTCCAGTGTAGCGGGATAAGTTGCTCCTGGTATGATATTTCCTGCTGACTTATCGGGACGGTGCAGCAAAGCGGCCTTATGGCCAATTTAGCTGTCTCTGGCTTCGAGCCAAATCCTTATCAAATTCTGAATTCCTTAATATTCACTTAACGAAAGGAACAATTTCCCTAGCAGGACGTCATAATATATATCGCTTTTTACGTAAGCAGCAGAACTGGAATGGCATAAGGGGGTTGTATTCATTCCGCTGTAAGAAAAGGAGTAATTAGCTGGAAGTCGAATTAGTATGTACCAAAGGAAGACGCTCCTTCAAGCAGAAGCGTTTTGTTAGCATACATGGAAAGGGAGATAGTCACATGGGCAAGGAAACCGTTCTTGTCGTTGATGATGAGAAGGAAATTATTGAACTTTTGCAAATTTATTTGAAGAATGAAGGTTACGATTTGCTTCAGGCATCCAATGGATTAGAGGCTTTGGAGCTGCTGGAGAAGCATGATGTGCAGCTGATTATTTTGGATGTGATGATGCCTCATATGGATGGCATACAAGCATGCATGAAGATTCGGGAGGAACGCAACACCCCTATTATTATGTTGTCCGCGAAGGATCAGGATATAGATAAAATTACAGGGCTTAGCATTGGCGCCGATGACTATGAGACGAAGCCGTTTAACCCGCTTGTGCTGATGGCGCGGATTAAGTCTCTGCTACGGAGAACGAAACAATTCCGGCAAGAGGGAATTCAGCACAATGAACATGAAATCTTCATTGACGATATGGTGATCAATACGGCGAACTATACGGTGATGGTAGATGATATTCCGGTAAAGCTGACACCACGGGAGTTCGCCATATTAAAGCTGCTTGCGGTGAATCGCGGGATCGTGCTGAGCATGGAAAAGATTTACGAGGAAGTGTGGAACGAGCCCTTCATGGAATCTAAAAACACAGTAATGGTACATATTCGTAAGATAAGGGAAAAAATCGAGAAGGATCGCCAAAACCCGCAATATATTAAGACGGTGTGGGGAATCGGCTATAAACTGGGATAGGAGCGGATATGAAGAGACGATTCATGACATCAAAATGGCTGAATTCGATTCGGTGGAAATTCCTGATTACGTTTATTGCCAGTATCGGTGCTACGGGTATTATTTTGCTGCTTGGGCAGCTGCTGGTTTCTTATTTGATGCAGCACAAGCCGTATAATATAGCATTGACATGGGTGATCAACAATATCGGCTCAAGGCCCGTCTATGTCATATCAGGATGCCTATTATTTATTTTTAGCTACTATCAACTGAGTCGTCCTATATTGAGTCAGATAACACAGATCTCAAATGGGCTTCAGGAGATGGCGAACGGAAATTTCGATGTGGAGATTCAGATCGATTCGTCGGACGAGCTAGGAGATATTGCACATCGAATTAATGATGTAGCGACTGAATTAGACAGCTACCTGCAAGAGATCACTCATGGGCTGGACGAAATCGCCACGGGTGAGCTGCAGCATGAAATACCGGTAAGATCAGTTCAAATGCTGGGCAAAGTAGCGGAGAGCATTAACCGAATGAGTCGGCAGTTAAGCCAATCGATTGAGGAAGAACGGAAGGCGGAGAAAACAAAGAGCGATCTCATTACGGGGGTATCGCATGATTTGCGCACACCGCTAACATCTATACTCGGTTTCCTCGAGCTTATTGAGAAGGATCGTTATCATGACGAGGTGGAGATTCGCTATTATGTCAACATAGCCTATGAAAAAGCGCTCGATTTGAAAAAATTGATCGACGATCTGTTCGAGTATACACGCATTAATAATGGACTTCCGCTTCAAGTACAGGAACTGCATATTACGAGCTTTATCCGTCAATTAGTGGAAGAATTCGTACCGATTCTGGAAAAGGCAGGCTTGGAGTGCAGACTGAATGTAGAAAAGGAAACGCTCAAGGTTCTAGCAGACGGCGACAGGCTCGTTCGGGCTTACGAAAATTTATTGTCAAATGCGATTCAGTATGGTCGCAAGGGGCGATATATCGACATCGAGATCCAGTCGCTGGACGAACAGGCGGTCATTCGCATTATCAATTACGGTGACCCGATACCGGAGCGGGATTTACCATTCATCTTCGACCGATTCTATCGCGTGGAGCAATCCCGTTCCAAGGAGACAGGCGGAACAGGGTTAGGACTGGCGATTACGAAAAGTATTATTGAGGTTCATGGAGGGCAAATCGCGGCATACAGCAATCCGTATCAAACGACATTCGAAACGATACTGCCTGCTGTTTAGAAAGATCAATCGAGCGACGGGGCAATTCCTTCATTGCCTTCTGTCCAGATTCAACTTCAAGTAGATGCGGGAACGTTTACAGGGTGGGCGTTGGGGCTTGAGTACACTGCTTAGGCTCAACTGTATGGCAAGGCTCATTGAAGACTCAGTGAGCCTTTTTAAGATGCTGTTCATGGGTAAGGAGTTTAGCGAATATTTGCATGATCAGCAGGCATAGACTAAAGATTGTTCTGTCGGTTACAATATGGGAAATTCATGCCATTCACAGGAGAGACATCGGATGAGCGAACAGTCGAATGAAAGCTATGAAATTACGCAGCTATGCCTATTGGCAGGAAAAATCATGCTGCAAAGCGGAGGGGAAACGAATCGGGTAGAGGATACGATGATCCGTATCGCCGCTTCGTATGGGTTCGAGAATTGCCACAGCTTCGTGACGCCGACAGGCATTATTTTTGCGATCGACGGGTCAGCGCCAATTACCCGGTTGTACCGAATATCCGAGCGATCGACGGATTTGAAGAAGGTAACGCTCGTGAATGACATTTCGCGCAAAATAAGCAGCGGAACCTTGTCTTATGCAGAGGCCTATCGCTTGCTGAAAAAAATCGAAGTGTCTAATTTGGCTTATCCGGTATGGCTGCAGATTGCAGCAGCGATGCTCTCGAGCGGCTGTTTTACGATTATGTTTCGTGGCGGATGGCCGGAATTCGTACCTTCGCTGTTGGCAGGAGGACTAGGATTTTCACTCTTCCTGTATTTCCATCGTTTATCGCGCATTAAGTTTTTTTCTGAATTCCTCGCTTCCATTGTAGTCGGAACCGTGTCCTATTTCTGTGTTCGGTACGGTCTGGGTCGTGATCTGGATAAGGTCATTATCGGGTCGGTGATGCCGCTTGTTCCGGGGCTGCTTATTACCAATGCTGTGCGGGATTTGATGGCGGGTCACTTAGTATCCGGCATATCGAAGGGGGCGGAAGCATTTTTAACTGCCTTCGCGATTGGAGCAGGGGTTGCTTGTGTATTGTCCTTCGCCTAGGACGGTAATGCAGCAGATTCCGAATTCGTTGACCACTTTGGATGTAGAGCATGAGGGAGGCATTTTGTTATGATCGAGCAGCTCATTGTAAGCTTCATAGCATCCGCTGCATTCGGAATATTGTTCAACAGTCCGCCGAAGCTGATGCTTCAATGTGGGTTTGTCGGCATGGCAGGCTGGTTCGTATATATGATTTGCATAGATAATCAGATCGGTCCAATTCCAGCGAGCTTGGCTGCTTCATTCGTTATTGCCATGATGAGTCATCTATTTGCCAAGCTGTATCGCACTCCGATAATTGTATTCAATGTCGCAGGGGTTATTCCCCTCGTACCTGGCGGAATGGCATACGACGCAATGCGAAATATTGTAGAAGATCAGTATGATCAGGCGATTCAGCTTGCATTCAAGGCATCGATGATTTCCGGCGCAATTGCAATTGGCTTGATCTTCTCGGAAGTGCTGCATCAGGTGATGCGGAAGCGTGTGAAGGGATAAGGCGATGATGATCTGCGCACTCCCTTAAATTTTCTTTCTGAATTGTGTAGTACAAGAGGCAGCTAAGGAGATTTATAAAATATCGTAATTAGATTTGCTGTCCATAAAGGGATAGCAAAAAAAAGGGGAGGGCCGAGGCCTGTCCCCTTTTCTATTTCAATACCCTTATAATTAACCAGTTACGGACTTCGCTGATTTCCCTCGGAACACTAGGAAACGTATCAGTTCAACGACTGCAATGACAATCAGCGACATACCGAGCAGCGGCATGAGCAGTCCGAGAATGACTAAAATGGCATAGAAGCCGATCATCGATTTCGTGTGCGGTTGTCTTGGTGGTGCTGCAAGTCTTCCGCGAGGTCTGCGCATCCACCACATTTTAACTCCCCAGTATACAATGGCAAGCAGTGCAACCACCGTCAGCAGGCATAGAATCTGGTTCGGCCAACCGAATAGATGCCCTTCATGCAAAGGAATTCCGTAGGTGAACCACTGGGCGAGAAGCCCGTAATCGCGGTAGTCAATCTTATGAATCTGTGTGCCGCTATATTGATCGAAGTAAGCTGTTATTTCCTCGCTAGGCTTGATGACATCCATTCCGGTAATGCCTGATCCTGCGGATTTAGATGCCGTGTAGACGTCTTTTTCATCTGCTGGCAGGCTCAAGACGAAAGGCTTGGTCACACCGTAATGATGGAGCATATGCTCGATATCGTCTGCAGAGAGTGGCAGGTAGCCGGATGAAGATTGCGGAGACTTCTCCTTTCTAGTAGCCCATGGCAGCTCCTTCGCTTCGGATTGCGGCGGGCTCACATACAGCTGCGGATACCCGAGTGATTCGTTGCTTGCTGCCAGTTGATAGATCTGGTTGCCCATGAAACCAGACCAAGGCAGCCCTGTAACGATAAGAATTAGCAACGGTATGGTGAATATGATACCGATGACGGTATGCCTCGATTTCACCTTCTCACGCTTCGTTCCAGCTGCCGACGCCCTCTTTTTCCAACTCATATAGAGGCCAGAGATGATCAGAAATACTGCCCAACATGCCGCAAGCTCCACCGTATAGTTGACGACGGTTCCACCTACGAGCAATGAACTATGCAAATTTCGCATTATATTTCCGAAGCTGTCATCGGCAAGCATGCTCCCGACGATCTGCTTGTTGCGATCTACAAATACATATCTTTCTCGACCTGCTTCATCACGCATGGAGAATCTTGTGTTGCGCGATTCATCATCGAAATAACTGATTTTCGTCACGCGTTCTCCTGGGTACGCTTGCTCTGCAGCCGTAATCGCTTGACTCGTTGTTAACGTGTGGGTGTTGCTGCTCTGTCCAAAGTAGAGTGATTTGTATGCGACATCCTCAATTTCCGACTTGAACAGGTATCCAATTCCGCTAAGCGATAACGTAATTAGCAAGGGGGCAATGAACAACCCCGCATAGAAATGCCACCGCCAAAACATATGGCTGAGTCTATTGTTTGCTTTCATACTATGATGTTCCTCCTCTAAAAACAGGGGCTAGGTTGCGATACTAAGTCATTGTATGTGGATGCAAAAAAACGGACAAGACTCGATCGGGCTATATTTCACTGCATTTATTGAAAATTTAGTTACTAAAATTCAAGATAATCGTAGTAGAGAACTATAAATAGGATAGTAAAAATTAGGAACTGACATTACAATGATTAGGTACAAAGGTGTGAAATACCATAACTAAGAGGGGAGAAGGTGGAAATGAATGAGAGACCTCCAATGCAGCCTCCAGGGTCGGAAGCTGCTGCTAAAAAAAGCAAGCGAATATCTGTCAATCGTGCTTGGCTGTACATCGTGTTAGGAGGATCCTTAGAGATCGTGTGGGCCAGCGGCTTCAAATACGAGCAAATTCCACCGCTTGTCGTTCTTGTAGCGCTGTTGCTCAGTTTCGATCTCATTATCCGTGCTGCTAAGGTCATACCGATCGGGACAACGTATGCTGTATTTGCAGGTATTGGGACAGTCGGAACGGTCGTGGTAGAAGCGGTTATGTCTCATGAGTTTAATCCGATCAAAATCGGAATCATTCTGCTGCTGCTGCTCTTTATTATCGGATTGAAGCTGACGAGCGGGAAGGAGGGGCATTGAGATGGCGTGGATAACATTAATCGCGGCTGGACTGCTTGAAGTCATTGGTGTCATCGGAATTAAACGGGTTGCTGAGAAGAACAATTGGCCGAATAACATTATGATGATTGCCGCCTTCTTCCTTAGCTTTAAATTGCTTATTGGTGCAATGCAGACAATACCGTTGTCCACCGCTTATGCCGTATGGACAGGTGTCGGGACGGTTGGCTCTGCATTGGTGGGGATGTTGATATACCAGGAGTCGAAGCGCCCATTTCGCCTGTTATGTATATTGGGTATCATTGGCTGCGTGGTCGGCTTGAAGCTGATCGATTAACCAGATCGCTGACAAGCAGCCTGACAGGGGGCCAAGATCCCTTTATAGACCGCGACAACATAAGATGTGTGATTGGATTCTTGGCCAGCCTCGTGCCTAAAGCGTGCAGCTATTCACGATGAATTCGAATGTTTAATTCGGGATGAGCTTCGTTAATTATGGTAACTTGTGCAGCTAGTATGTCGGTTTCGATTGCCAAGCGGAAAAGCTTATTGTCCGGCAGGAATGTGATGCTCGTACCTGTATCTTGAGTAATACCGATTGTCCGTAATCCTCCCTGCGGAATACCCTGCTTATAATCTTGGCGGAATACTCTTCCTTCACGGCGAATCTCCACGGAAAGCGTGGATGAGAGCGCATTGACGACCGCCATGCTAATCCCCTGTTCTCCTCCAGGAGCTGTGAACGAAGCGCTTCTTGAGAACCTTCCCATATCAGTAGAACAGATTGCGCCTGTGAAATATCATGGTCAGGAAGCATGTTTACGTAAGTGCGATGTGAGAATGGCCAAATTTCTGTTTGAAGCCTATGGGGGGCCGAACGGGCCGCTGTCACAGGCGCTCTGTTATTTGAATCAACGATATACAATGCCTCCGCAAGTAATTGCCATTTTGAATGATATCGGTACAGAAGAGCTGGCACATTTGGAGATGATAGCGACGATGATATATAAGTTAACTAAAGATGCGACCGTTGAGCAGCTCGTGGAGGCGGGACTGGGCGGTTACTACGCTGAACACGGGCGGGATCTTTTTTATCAAAATGCGCAGGGAGTACCGTGGACAGCGTCCTATATTCAGGCAGTCGGCGATCCAATTGCCAACTTAAATGAGGATATTGCATTGGAAGAGAGGGGGCGCGCTATGTATCAATCCCTTATCGATTTAACGGACGATGAGGATCTTAAGGATGCGTTAAATTTCCTTCGGGAGCGGGAAATCGTACATTCTCTTCGTTTTCGTGAGGCAGTTGAAATATTGAAAGCAGGGGTTTCCCAGTGCGACTGAAGTCAATTGATGACCGAGATTCAGCGACAGCATAGCAGAGCCTTCAGGTCGACCCGGATGTGGGCAGTCCCGAAGGCTCTTTGCCGCATTACTTCAACTGATAAGTGTGGGAGTTTTCATTTCTATTGAAATAGAGTGTTTTGCCCTCTTTTTTCACGAAAGATAATCTATCCCCAGCGTAGTCTGAATCTCCGGTGGCCCCGTCTTTGATCATCGTGTCGATTATCTCTTTATCTTGTTCGCTCAAAAGTTCTTTGTAAAGAAGCACGGATTCTTTCGTTTTCGTATTTAACAACTGTAATGTACCCTTTTGGTATGGTCGAACAAGGAGATACCCGTCAAAAGCTCCTTCAACGGTGAAATTATCTTCTTCGCCAAATAGATCCTTGGCCTGATAGGAAGCCTTTACGGTTCCCTTTGCATCGGCGAGCTTCAGGGTTTTTCCATCAATCATGACGATAAGATCGCCAGCTTTCTCGATACTTTCGTGGTTATGATGCCCCCAGTAACTAACCTTGGAGGATAATGCTAGTTTCTCTTTATGGACGATGGCTCTAAATACAACATCGTTGATGTGAGGCTCGCCATAATTGTCGTGAATTTGCAGGAGATAACTTTTGGCATCTAGTTTGGCCGCGGTAAACGTACTGATTTCTTTAATGTCCATACTTGTCTTCCCGACTGTTAAAGGCTTGCTGCCCGTACTCATGTACAGTGTGCCGTCTTTCTTATGGAACCAGAATGGAGTGCCCTGTACACTCGTATATAGGTATGGCGAAGTGTAATTGGCACTAACCGTGTTCGTCTTGGCGTTCCAAGTCAGCGGCACCTTTAGCACGGACGCAAACAGTTGAAGCGGCACATAGGTAACGCCTTGCTTGACGATAGGTGGAGCGTCGATCTTGATGCTCTTCCCGTTCACCATCGCCTTGGAATCATTTGACCGCAGTAAAATCTCTTGTCCCACGCCAAGCACTTGGATCGATTTGGTGTTAGGATTCCAGCTTGTGTGCAGAGAGAGAAGCGTTCCAAGATCTCGTAAGGGAACGTAAACTCTTCCTGAACGTTTCATAGGATCATGACTTAACGTCGCATCGATATTATTAATGGTGATTGAAATGCGGGGGCTTGAGCTAGCGTTTGCCTGGGGCTGAAGTATAGTGCCGGTAGCCGACAGCATAAGCGTGAAAGCAAGGAAAAACTTAAATGACTTCGTGTTTTTCATGTATTTCTCCTCCCAATTATGAGTATGCTTAATCCTTAGATGCTACTAGCACGGAAATGGTTTCAGGAGACTCCAAGTAAAGAGAGGACATCGATGTCGTATGACCTCAATATCCTCTCTGATTTGTACAACTAGTAATTGATATCATTGCAAACGGTACGTATAGGTGGTCGGATTCACGCCGGGGATTCGACGAGTAAAATAGAGCGCATCTCCCTCTTTCCTATCAAAGTAAAGACCGTCGCCGAGATGGTATAACCCATTGGCTATTGCTGAGTCGATCGATGCTTTTTCTTTGTCAGTCAGAAGCTGGTTATATAGAGCTATTAATTCTTTCGTCTTCCTATTGAAGAGATACAAAATGTTTTGTCTAGACGTTATAAGCAAGTAATTGTCGAAGGCTCCTACTACAGTAAACGTATCCTTTTCGCCGAATATCTCCTGTGCCTGATAGGAAGCCTCGACTGTCCCGTCCGACGCAACGAGCTTCAAGGTGCTGTCATCGATCATAACCCATAAGTCTCCGACTCTATCAATACTTCTAAGATTATTTCGGCTTCTCTTGTACTGGGCTAAGGACGAAATCGCCACTTTATGATGTTGAATGATCGCTTTATAGATAACATAGCCTGCAACAGAGTCATCTTCGATTTGCAGCATATAACTGTCATTACTGAGTCTGGACGCAGTTAATCTGCTGGTATCTGAGGTTTTCATGTTTATATGTTCGAGTAGGAAGGGCTTATTCCCTGTACTCATATACAGCTCACCCGTATTTTTGCGGAACCAAAATGCGGCACCTTTCTCTTTTGCGAATATAAAAGGCGTGTTATACGTAATATCCACGGTGTCCGTCCTGCTTTCCCAAGACATCGGTACATGTAAGACGGAAGAGAATAGCTGAAGCGGAACATACAGCGCGCCGTTATGCAAAATCGGGGATCCTTCGAGCTCTACAGTTTTTCCGTAGGTGTAGACTTGCATTTCCCCTACCTTCATAATGGCCTCTTGACCGGGAACAAGTACCCGAATCGTATCATTGGAGCTATCTATCCAGGTAAAAAAGGACAGACGTTCTCCAAGTGAATACATAGGCACGTATATCCGTCCCGATTGAAGCATCGGTTTACCGTTGAATTCTGCCTTTGCATAGTTAATCCGGATGGTGATATCGGTATCTGGATCTGGGCCAATTGTGGGACGGAAGAGGAAGACGGCGGCTGTCAACAATACGGCTGCGGCTAAAACATAGTTCAACCACTTTAGAATCTTCAAAAATCTCCCTCCAAATATGTATGTATATCCTATATTACAGGACGAATCTGGAAAGGGGAAGTTTATAGGAAAAGACCAAACCGACATCAAATCGGTGAAATGAGTTGCTTAATAAAAAAGAGGCTATCCCAAGTCTTGCGACTTCAAGGATAGCCTCTTCGTTCTTCTTACAAGTAGCCCCAGATCATCGTGAACAGTGTACCGAACAATGTCACGAGAGCTACGAATAACGCGTACAGAATATTCGTATAGTTGGCTGTTTTCGTTGTCTTATCTTCATCGATATGCATGAACAGGAACAATTGCACGGCAGCCTGGATAGCTGCGCAGATGATCAAGATTGTAAGTCCTGTTGTGAATGACATATCCCATACAATGACGGCTAACGCAACAACAGAAAGGACGAGAGAGAAGACATAACCCATTACATGACGTATCGGGAATAGTTGTTTCATATCACATCATTCCTTTCAAGTATACGAAGCTGAAGATAAAGATCCATACCACGTCAAGGAAGTGCCAGTACAGCGAGAAGATGAACGACTTGTTCGCTGTATCATGTGTAAATCCTTCACGCTTGATTTGCATCATCAATCCGGATCCCCACAGGAGACCCATTGTTACGTGCGCACCGTGTGTTCCAAGCAAGACGAACAAGCTGGACAGGAAGGCAGAAGTTTGCAACGTTGCACCTTCATGCACGTAAGTGACGAATTCGAAAATCTCAACACCCAGGAAGCCTAGGCCGAGCAGCAACGTGATTCCGAAGAAGACCATGGCTGGCTTCTTCAGTTTCAGGCGCATACTGTGTATCGCAAGTCCGCAAGTGAAGCTACTCGTTAAGAGCAGGAATGTCTCCAGCAATACAGGCTTAATCTCAAAGATTTCCTTGGCAGACGGGCCGTTGCCCGTGCGAGTCCACAACGTAAAGTAAACGGCGAACAAGGTCGCGAAGAGTACAATCTCCGCGCCGAGGAACAACCAGAAGCCGAAGATTCGGTTGCGGTTCTCCTCTGTCTGATATTCTAGCGGCAGCGTGTTATCGATCTTCATGCTCTATCACCCCGCAATTGTTGTTCCGTCTTGCTGATTTCCTTCACCGAGATATGGCGGCCATGATCCCGTTCAAAGGAACGCACTGCAAGCATAATCAGAATGAGGAAGCTTGTAATAATGGCAGGTGTCCACCACATAAATACCATAAAGAATCCCCAGAAGAAGAAGATAACACCGAGAATGAACGGCTGGCCGTTATTGTTCGGCATATGAATCTCTTCAAGCTCACCTTCGAACAATGGTTGCTTGTTCTTTTTCCAGAACCAGAAGGCATCAAGGCTCTTCACGTTTGGAACGATAGCAAAGTTGTATTCAGGCACCGGACTGTGCGTTGCCCATTCAAGCGAGCGTGCATCCCACGGATCGCTCGTTGTATCTCTTGGCTGGTAGCGGAAGCTCCAGTAAATGTTGTACACGAGAATCGCGAAACCGATAGCCAAACCGACAGAGCCGATTGTTGCAAGCAAGTTGAGCGGGCCGAAGCCTGTCTCTGCGGAGTACGTGTACATACGGCGTGTCATACCTTTCAGTCCCAAGAAGAACAATGGAAGGAATGTCACGTTGAAGAAGATAGCGATGAACCAAAAGCTGATCTTACCAAGACGCTCGTTCAGGCGGAAGCCGAACAATTTAGGGAACCAATAGTACATACCTGCGATAACCGCAAATACGGTACCTGGAATCAACACGTAGTGGAAGTGAGCAACCAAGAACATCGTATTGTGATACTGATAGTCAGCACTTGCCATCGCCAGCATAACGCCCGTTACGCCACCAATCGTGAAGATTGGAATGAAGGCTAAGGAGTACAGCATCGGTGTTGTGAACTGGATCTTACCCTTATGGAGGGTGAACAGCCAGTTAAATATCTTAACCCCGGTTGGAATCGAGATTGCCATCGTACTAACGGAGAAGAATCCGTTAACCATTGCGCCATGACCCATCGTGTAGAAGTGATGCGCCCACACGAGGAAGGACAAGAGCGAGATGGCAACCATACTGACAACCATCGATTTGTAACCGTACAAGTTCTTGCGAGAGAACGTTGAGATAATTTCACTATATATACCGAAGGCCGGCAAGATAACGATATATACCTCAGGATGTCCCCATACCCAGAACAGGTTGGCCCAGAGCATATCCATACCGCCGTTGGCCATCGAGAAGAACTGAGAGCCGAACATGCGGTCGAATGTCATAAGCGCAAGCGCTACAGTCAGTACAGGGAATGCGAACAAAATGATAACGTTCGTGATCAGAACCGACCACGTGAACATTGGCATTTTCATCAAAGTCATGCCTGGTGCGCGCATTCTCAAGATCGTAACGATGAAGTTGACACCTGTCATCAAAGTACCAAGACCTGCAATCTGCAAAGCGATCGCATAGAAGTTGTTCCCGATCTTCGGTGCGAGCTCAGGACCTGCAAGCGGGAAGTAAGAAGTCCAGCCTGCGTCCGGGGAGCCCCCGATAACGAACGAGATGTTGAACAGCATTGCTCCCCAGAAGAACAGCCAGAAGCTGACTGCGTTCAGGCGAGGGAATGCAACGTCGCGTGCCCCGATTTGGAGCGGAACGACTACGTTCATCAAGCCGATAATAAATGGCATTGCCATAAAGAGAATCATAATAACGCCGTGCGTTGTAAATACTTCATTATAGTGCTGGGCATCCAGGAACTTCATATCAGGCGCAGCCAGCTGCGTACGCATCATCAGAGCATCCATACCGCCGCGGAACAGCATGATCAAGGCACTCAAGATGTACATGATCCCGATTTTCTTATGGTCAACGGTTGTCAGCCATTCCCGCCACAGATAGCCCCACTTTTTGAAATAGGTCAAGCAGAAGATGATGGCTATCGTCACGAGCACGATGCTGGCCATAGCGCCATAAATCATCGGTTCGCCGGTAACGAAAAATTCGTCCCATTTCATAGTCTCAAATTACTCCTTTCTTGTTCGTTCTAGTTGCCATGTTGAGCATGTTCCATCTCTTGGTGTTCATTGTTGGAATGGTTCATGTTCGAGTGATCCATATTGGAGTGATCCATCTTCGAATGATCCATTTCTTTATCCGATTCCTTATGAGAGTCGCCATTTGACGATCCGCCATGGTGGTGGCCGCCGTGTTCACCCTCTGGTGCTGGTCTAAATGTCAGGTGTGTGGAGGAATATGTTTTCCGTCCCACAAATTCAGTTTTCAGCAAGGAGTTGAATTCCTCTTCCGTCAATTCAGAAGCAGAACCTTTCACTTCTTTTACCCACTCTGTGTATTTGGCAGGTGACATGGCAAGCACTTCGAACTGCATGTGCGCGAAGCCTTTACCGCTGAAGTTAGAGTTTTTACCATCGAATGAACCCTCATGATCAGCTGCAAGGTGAAGCGTCGTCACCATGTCGCTCATCGCGTACTTCTGACCGCCAAGCTGCGGTACCCAGAAGCTTGTAATCGGTCCGTAAGAATAGAGACGGAACTCGATTGGGCGATTCGTCGGAATATTCAAATAGTTTACGGTTTCAATGCCCTCTTCTGGATAGCTGAAATGCCATTTAAAGTTGGAAGATGCGGCATAGATAACGAGCGGCTTCTGATTGTCATATCCTTCTGGCGGCGATTCAACTGCTACAGTAGAGCGAATCGTCACGACAGACAGCACAGTTACGATGATAACCGGGATTAACGTCCATGTAATCTCCAGCCACTTGCTTCCTTCCTCGTGAGGAGGCTCATAATCAGGTGCTGCTTTGGAAGCGCGATACTTCGTTAACATGAAAATATAAAGTGCATACACGACGAACAAGATTCCCGCCATGACAATCATGGAGAAAATAATGACGTCGGATTGCGTCTTGGCCATCGGACCTTTCGGATTCATAACATCTAATGAATCACAACCGGTCAAGAGGACAAGAAGAGCTGCGAATAAGGTGAATAACAACCCTTTCTTTTTCATCAAGGTACCCCTTTCTCTGTTGGTTGGCTTTATATATGGAAGGAAATCGGGATATTGTAATCATGCTATATCTTATTAGGAAGCTCTCAGAATTACAAATGACATAGTGCTCCTTTGTTTACATTGATATCCAAATTAGGGTTTAGTTTTCCTGCCTGAAATGTGCCCAAAATCCGAAAAAGTGATAAATATCATTGAATTCCGCCAAAATCGCCGTTTTTGAAATTTGTTCATAATTGCCCCTAAGACCATCAAGTGTACCAATACTGTCACAATTGAGAGGCCGATTACAGCCCGAAAACCCACATTATTCCTCAATTTTTAAGGGTTTGTGTACAGTGGAAGCGATCGATCGTACATAATTGAACAAGCGCTGCATTTTGCCTTGCAGTAACAATCAGGTCCCGATTTCTCGCTCTAGCGCACGCTCACTCCATTTTGTATAAACCGCATTTCGAAGGCGGAGAATAACCAATCATATCGATTGTTAGGAAATAATTCTAGTTTTAAGTTGAATATTGACCTTCTTGCTTGCATT
The DNA here is from genome assembly GCF_030363895.1 of Paenibacillus sp. S-12. Classification (NCBI taxonomy): domain Bacteria; kingdom Bacillati; phylum Bacillota; class Bacilli; order Caryophanales; family Paenibacillaceae; genus Paenibacillus; species Paenibacillus sp. S-12. The sequence goes on along the minus strand of NZ_JASIUF010000022.1, from coordinate 202,628 downwards.
TCCTCTTAATTGCGCCGGATTTGGCGGAATTACAATTTCCCCTACTACCCGAATAAGCAGGATTTTGATATATTTTACGAAGTATCGGGAACTCTGTCGGTACATAGACCAACCCATTGGGACATGTAAAGGATGTCATAACGTGAAAGTCGGACAATTTCTGAAGCTGGTCGAAATTCAAACGAAGGTCGCAAGCATGATTCCGTTCTTTATTGGGACATTGTACGCGTTGTTTCGATTCCATGAATTCCGGCCGGTTCATTTCCTACTTATGTTCGTCTCCCTATTGTCCTTTGACATGGCGACGACGGCCATCAACAACTATATTGATTACAAAAAGGCAATTAAAACGCACGGATATGGCTACGAGATTCATAATGCGATTGTTTCCTATGGGCTGAAGGAATCAACAGTAGTATGGGCGATTGCATCGCTGCTTGTGGCGGCCATCAGTTCTGGAATCGCGTTGGTGCTGCAGACTGATATTCTGATTCTCGGGTTAGGGGGCTTATCTTTCCTTGTCGGGTTTCTGTATTCGCTTGGACCGATTGCAATATCGCGCATGCCGCTAGGTGAGCTGTTCTCGGGATTATTTATGGGGTTCGTGATCATTTTTATTTCTGCATACATTCATGTGGATAAAGAGCAGCTTGTCTCATTGACACTGGATCTTCGGATGGCGCATCTCGACATTAATATCATGGAGGTCCTGCTTGTATTTGTGATATCTATTCCAGCAATTCTAGGTATCGCCAATATTATGCTGGCGAACAACATCTGTGACATTGAGGATGACTTGGTGAATAAGCGGTATACCTTGCCTGTATATATTGGGAAGCCAAGTGCGCTAGTGTTGTTTCAATGGCTGTATGCGGCGGCGTACCTGGATGTCATTGTCCTCTATATCATTGGGGTGCATCCAGTGCTGCTGCTACTAATTGCAGCGACATTCGTTCCCGTGAGTAAAAATATGAAGGGGTTCATACAGGAGCAGACGAAGGAACGCACCTTCGTATTGGCAGTGAAGAACTTCGTTCTGATGAATGTGACTCGCATACTTGTGTTCGGGCTGGCTATTTTATTTGCCTGAAATAAGACAAGGGATGTGCCGCTTGGCACATCCCTTGTCTTATTGTCCGCAAAAAGACGTCATCCATGTAGGACATTGACGTCCTCCGAACCGTAAAGGTGATTGCTCACCTACACTCGCCCCATTAATTGATTCGCGGTAATGATTGCTTTCTCTTCCCTCGTCAATGACTTATAAACGAGATCATAAGAATGGTCAATGAGCATCTTAATATCCTGCTCACTCAAGCTGCCATTGAGCGCCACCGTGTTCCAATGCCGTTTGTTCATGTGATAACCCGGTGTAATCTCGGCGAATTGCTCGCGCAGGGACTCGGCACGGAAGGGGTCACACTTCAACGTAACACTTGGAGAACCGTCCGTTTCACGGAACAAAGCAAACATTTTGCCGCCTACGCGAAATACGGGAACTTCGTCACCGAACGGGTAGGTTAGACGAGCGCCTTGTTTGTCAAAACAATAGTCAATCCAATCCTGCATGTCGAAACATTCCTTTTCATAGATGAAGATAGTTATCTTTAGCATATCGAAAGGTTGATAGAAATGCAACGGGGCGGATTGACTTCTGTAGGTTCATTTAAAAAATTGTCGAATTTGCTAAAAATACGGATCCTTTTGTCGGGGAAGGAAAGCCAGAGTTGAAGAAGGAAATGGGCTATTCATAAATACGAATCGGCAGGCTGGAGAGTTTGTGGCTGTGATCAGGCATATGCTCGTCAAGGCGGAAGGTCTCCGATACGGAAGCGGAAGGGAACCGTTTAAGGAAGGATGTTAGCGCATATTCTGCCTCTAGCCGGGCAAGCGGTGCACCGAGACAGAAATGATGGCCGCTGCCGAAGGTCAAATGCTTGTCGTTGCCTGTGCGATGAATATCAAATTTCTCCGGGTGGGCAAATTGTCTGTCGTCCCGATTTGCGGAACTCATCCAAGCGATCACGATCTGCCCCTTTTTCATAGGCGGGCCGAATACATTCGTATCCTGCGTAATCGTTCGATCTATGCATATGTGGAACCGGTAGCGCAGCGCTTCATCGATTGCTTGCGGGACAAGCGCGGGATGTTGGCACAGTTCTTCGAAAGCAGACGGTTGATCGTAGAGCAGGCAATAAAAGCAATTCGTGATGAGCGTAGTTGTCGTTTCATTGCCGGCACCCAGCAGGCCGATTCCGGTTCTTACAATCTCCTCATCGGTCAATCGGCTTCCTTCGTATTCTGCCATAGTCAGGTCGGATAAGATGTCGTCTTGAGGGTGAGTGCGTTTCTCCAGAACCAGGGGGCGTAAATATTCCGAGAACTCCTTCATGGCCATGTCTTTTTGAAGCTTCTGATGTTCAATGCTGCCCCGGTGATGGCCCATGAACAGAATGTTGGACCAACGCTTAATCTGAGCCCAATCGCGGGATGGCACGCCAAGCAGATCGGCAATTACCGTCACAGGCAGCGGGACAGCGTATGCCTTCACAATGTCCACCGTGCTTTGTGTTTGCATGTTGTCGAGCAATCCATCGACGATTGCCTGAATTTTCGGCTTCCATTGCTCCAAGCTGCGTGGAACGAATGCTTTGGCAATAAGCGCTCGGCGCTTTCGATGAATCGGCGGATCCGAGAGGGTCAGGCTGATACCGCTGTTATCCCTCGGCACGGGGACGATGCTGCGCTCACGTACGCTGGAGAAGAGCTGATGATCCGAGAGAACTCGTTTTGCATCCTCATAGCGGAATACATTCCACACATCCTGCTCCGCGTCATAGTAGACCGGGTTCTTTTCACGCATATGTTGAAACCAGGCATACGGATTCCACAACTGCTCTTTCGTTTTGAACCCGGTAATCTCATGAATAAAGATTTCACCCTTTGTTTTCAATCGAATCCCCTCCTTTGTAACTGTATAGCTGGTCGTTAAGAGTTTCGATCCAGTTCAGTTCGTCTCGCAGCTTCTTGATCAAGAATTGAAATGTGCTTATGGCGAAAGGTTTGCCTTCGGTGAGCGATTGTCCTTGAGTAATGATTTCGAGTTGGCTGCGAAGATAATCGGTTCGGGCGTTCAAAATCGCCTCCTGTTCGGGAATCTGCAAATATTCGAACAAACTGACGCGAACAATGAATTCATTTTCATGAGCTGCAAATTCCGGGGGAAATTCTCGCAGCAGCTTATGGAACATCTTTTTACCTAGCTCAGCAATGGCGTACATGTGGCGGGAAGGCTTACCAGGCCGGGTGTCCACTTCTTTCGTAATGGCCCCCATTTGTTCGAACTTGCGAAGGGAGGGGTAGAGCATGTTGTTGTTCACTCGGATGGTGTCAGCGAACAGACGCTCCAACTGCTTCTTTACCTCATAGCCGTGCTTGGGCTTAATCATGAGATGATGAAGCAACAGAATATCAATATACATATGTCCTCCTGTTCGTATATAAATTAGAGCATAGGTTATTTTAACCTATGCTCAATGGATAATTGATTATATGCAGCTCAGTAATTGCGAATACATGAAAAAGATGTAAACGATTTATTTATCGGGACGATACACCATGCAATATTGTTGGGATGCGCTGTTCCCGGGCATTGGGATTGTATCCACCACTTCGAATCCATAATGTCCATACAAGGAAATGTTGCTCGGGTTATGTGTCTCCAGAGTGCAAGGGATCCCGCGCGCATTGCATTCGGTGAGCAAGGGCCTCATCAATAGGCTGACGAAACCTTGACCGCGGTATTGCGGCTGCACGACAAGCATGTCTAAATGGATATAGTCATGCTCATTTAGTTCGGATAGCCAGGCGGAGCTCATGGCGTTCAGCGTAGACAATCCGCGTATGAATTGAGAGAAGCGGATATAACGGCACATCGGAATTGATTTGATAATTGCAATAGCAATTCGGTACAGATACCTTACATGAGAGAGCTGAGACACTCCGGCCCGCTCAGAGCGGAACACGAGGGCAACCGCTTCCAGCCGTTCGGACGTTGCATACAGGTCGGCTTCCTCATACAGCATGGTGATATAGTTGCGGAAGAAGATGGTAAGCACCTCCAGGCGGGTTGTCCGTTCTGGAAGCATGTGCTCATATAACGGGTCATCCATAAATCCTTGTGCAAGGACGGCGGCAGCTTGGCGGATATCAGTGCGGCGTAGTCTTACGTGGTTAGTTTCGGCAGTTCTGTTCGTTGTATTGTTAGCGTAACTTGCTTTTGAATTACAAATGGTTCCACCCCGGATCATGATTCAGTGTACTAAGTCTGTAAGGCTCCAAATTGGACTTCCCTAGCTTGTCCATTCAGTCGGCCGAATATTGAAAGCCTCCTGTCTATCGTACTGCTGCGTGTTCGTATAAGTCAACGCATGCGCCCGTCATTCCGTTTGCCATTGTGGATGAAGTTCGATGATGCAGGTTGAATGATATCCCTTATATAGTAAATAAGCCGTGCATGAATCCTTGCTGCATGAATGCGGCTCTGGATTTATGCGCGGCTATCCTTTTTATTTGTTCGTGCTGTGCTGCTTTCCTGGCAAGCTCGAACCCGGGTTACCTTCGCCATGGCGCTGCTGGTTGCGCTTTGCCTTCTGCTGATCCTCGTGCAGCTTTTCTACAAATTGCTTGGTGTCCTCCATTGCACAGATCCCTCCTCGTTTGGTATTCCTTGATACTATAACCGGTTAAAGGGGAAATCATGTCCAGATAAAGGCGGCGATTTACTAAATGGCGGCACCAGTTACTTGTTCCTCGTTGTCAAATAGAAAATACCTAAAATAGCGGCATAGGTACATGTGAACACCCTGGACGTAATTTTCATGGCTTCATCATCGGCAAAGATGTGGATGAAAAAATTAATGCCTAGAACGATACCGAAACCGATGTAGAGTCCTCTGTAAAATTCGGAGTAAATCCCCGTCTTTTTATCCGCTCTATCTGGGTGCTCCCTATCGTCCTTTATTCTGAGCAGGAGCATCATAATTACGAAATACAAAATGGCACCAGAAAAGGCAATCTCCTGTATGAGCGGATTGGGGATAAAAAAGTAAGCAAAAATGGCGAATGCTACGATGATTGCCAGAATAACATAACCCATTGTCATTTTTTTCAATTCAAGTCACTCCTGTTTTAGAAAATTTTAATTGACAATATTATACATCATGATAACATACAATTGTATAATATTTCCTGTGGAAAGGCGATGGTATCATGTTTAAACGTTTTGGAATGAAGGCGTTGTCGCTGGTCACCGCAATTGCAGTTACTGTGTTTTCGTGGGGGAGCGTGGCAAGTGCAGCGGCAAGCCAAGAAAGTCTGCCAGTTAGTATAGAAACTTCACAGGCCGATCCGAATTTCGCTGAAGTGGAAAAAGCTCTTGCTGCAATCGAAAGATTGCCTGATGATGTCATTCAGCGCGGCTCTGATGCGATTATTGAATGGTTGAATACGAATACGGAGTTTAGAATTTCTGAATTTAAAACAAGCGGAACTTTTGGTTGCATTGCTGCTGTAGGGGGAGCTTTGGTAGGTCTTGTTTTTGCGCCAGCTAAAATTGCAAAAATTAAAGACGCTATTAAAGCAGGCGGCGGAACTGTGAAATTTGTGAAAAAAGTGGTCGAAACCTACAAGGTTGCAAGAGGATTGGGTTTGTCTAAGACGGAGGCTATCAAAATGGGTGTGCAAGATGCAGCCAAAACTGCCGGTAAGGAAATACAAGATGCTTTATTGGGTTTTTTTGGTATAGGAGCGATCTACTCCGCTTGTTTTGAATAAATCGGACTTATACATATAGGCCTCACATGGTGAGGTCTATTTTTATTTTGATTGCATCACTCCCTTATCGATATCCCTATTATTGTGATACTATTATATTATATGTAAACATTTTGTGATAATTGAATCATCGATTACTTCTATGATATGTGAAATATGCAGTATAAAGCAAAATGTTGCCCTCCGAAGCGGGATCTAAAAAGAGCTATTCCACTTCATGTTTGTATGAAGCGAATAGCTCTATTCGAGTTACACAATCGTTTCGTTCAACCAATGCTCCATCTTGTGGCGCCGTGACATTGAATACTTCTGTGCGTTTACGATGGCATCGAATGCATGGAATGGGGAATGCTGATGCTCGCTTCTTGCGCGCTCGCGCATCCACTCTAATGTCTCGGGATGGCGGGAGAAGATGGAGAGTTGTGCAACCAACTCCTCGGCATCCTCAGCACGGCACGCTACTCCGCTGCGGAGCAAGTAGCGGATATTATCCTGCTCTTGGCCAGGAAGCGGCTTATACACAAGCAGCGGAAGTTGCTGAACGACAGCCTCAGTCGTTGTAACGCCACCGGACTTTGTAATCATCAGATCAGACATCGCCATATACTCATGTACCGGCTTCACATACCCCTCAACGCGAACGTGGAGAGGACTGGCTTCAGCCCAGCGCTCTAACTGAGTTCGAAGCTTATCATTACGGCCGCAGATGACGATGAACTGCATCTCTTGTGCCCAGGAAGCATGTTCAATGAGCTCCAGCATGGATGGATCCAACAATCCGCAGCCGCCGCCCATAAGAAGAACGGTCATTTTAGATGGATTAAGCTCGTATTTCTTACGCAGTTCTGTTTTCGAATAGGATTCGTAAAAATCAGGACGTACTGGAATGCCTGTCATTTCAATGCGGGATTGCGGCACTCCCTGCTCAATTAATCTCGTCTTGGCATCATGAGAGCCAACCAAATACTTATCTGTATAGGGATGAAGCCAGAAGCTGTGATCCGTATGGTCTGTAATGACCGTTACGGCCGGGCAACCGATAATGCCGCGTTCCTTCAGCTTCGAGACGGCTGCACTGGCAGCAGGGAACGTACTGACAATCACGGTAGGCTTCATCTGCTCGATCAGCTTCATCAGCGGCCGCAAGCTTGTAAAGCGAACACCCTTCAACAGTTGTGCAAGCTTCCGATCTTTGCGTGTCATGTTGAATAAGTACCCGTACATGCTAGGGAACAGCTTCACCCATTGTACGAAGCAATACGTGCCTACACTGTGCAGATGAGGAGATACTTGCTCCATATAATCAACTACGTGAACGTCTGCTTCTGTACCATACCAGCGTTCAGCGGTTTCTTTAATTGCCTGTGCAGTTTGCATATGGCCGTGGCCAATCGATCCTGATAGAACCAGCACCTTCGCCCTGTGCGGTGTGGACGGTGCTTCCATCCGTTCGAACATGTTTGATAACACTCCTTCTTCGTGTTTGAATTCTCGTCTATATATATTCGATTGATTAACTATGCCAATCGTTTCCTTGTGATCTGGTACTAATATCGTATCCGATCTCCATTTTCTATAAAATGGCCCTCAGTTCGGTTATATACTAGACCTGAGTCGGGTATTCCGACTGGACTTTCTTCCAACTATATCCGCTAATAGTCCTATCTCCGTGAATATGACTATTACAAAAAGGGTATTCTCTTCAGTTGTTGAACCAGATTGGTAAAATTGTTCTATAATGAACGAGAAGGTCTGAGAAGGGTGTGAGTCTAGCATGCAGCACAAGCTGTTAATCGTAGAAGACGATGCCTCCATCGTAGAGATGGTGTCGGATTATTTGACGAGAGAAGGATTCTATGTAACGACTGCCAGCAATGGCGAAGAGGGCATGGCCATTTTCGCTTCCGATACATTTGACATGATGATTGTAGACTTAATGATGCCGAAGCTGGATGGATTTGAGCTGATTAAGCTTGTACGGGAACGTAGCGCGATCCCCATTCTTATCATGTCTGCAAAGGACAGCGATGTGGATAAGGCGCTTGGTCTTGGCTTCGGGGCGGATGATTATATTGCGAAGCCGTTCTCTATGATAGAGATTTCGGCAAGAATCAAGGCGGCAATCCGGCGGGCGACCAAGTATGTTCAGATCGAGATGTCGAAGCCCCCTGCTGAGCAGAATATCATTAAGATGGGTCATTTATTCATTGATCTCGATAACTATTTAGTACAGAAGCATGATGAAGCTATGAAATTGACTTCCAAAGAGTTCGATATTTTAAAATTATTCGTGACCAATCCAAATCGTGTGTTCACAAAAGCACAAATCTATAGTTTTGTATGGAATGATGAGTACTATGGAGATGAAAATGTTATTAACGTCCACATTCGCCGACTGCGAGAGAAGATAGAGGACGATCCGTCGAATCCAACCCATATTAAGACTTTGTGGGGGATCGGCTACAAGTGGGAAGGTTAAGCGATGATGATGACTATTCTCTTATCTATATGTATGGCGCTCCTATTGATCGTAGTCTACACGCAGTATGCGAATCGATCAAGACGAAATAAGCAATTAGTGGAAATTCGGAAGAAGTTAGAGCAAATTCATCAAGCGCAATCTGCTGAGAAGCTGTTGCTATTCACGGACGACAAACCGTTGATTGCAGTGATCGAGCAAATCAATCGCTTGCTTAATGATCATGAGAAGGCGTTGGCGGATTATGCGAGGACTGAGATGGCGATGAGGAAGATGATCTCGAACATCTCTCACGACCTCAAGACGCCGCTTACCGTAGTGCTTGGTTATTTGGAGACGCTTCGCATGAATAGTGAGCGTATGAGTGAAGAAGAGCGGAAACGCCTGCTAGCACGGGTACACGGTAAAGCATTGGAAGTGCTGGACTTGATACATACCTTTTTTGATTTGGCGAAGCTGGAATCTGGAGATAAACATGTGGAGCTGACTCGTGTGGATATGAGTGAAATATGCCGCAAGAACATTCTTCAATTTTATGAGCGGCTAACGATGAAGGGGTTCGATGTTGATATTCAGATTCCGGAAGGCTCTCTCTATGCAAGGGGCAATGAGGATGCGCTTGATCGCATGCTGAACAATCTCATTTCCAATGCTATTCATTATGGCGGGGAGGGGCTTATGCTGGGATTGTCCTTGCGCAGTGATGATACCCATGTATTCGTCGATGTATGGGATCGCGGCAAGGGGATACCGGAACAGCATCAAGACCGCGTATTTGAACGAATGTACACCTTGGAAGATTCCCGAAATAAAAATTATGAAGGCAGCGGCCTTGGTTTAACCATTACGAAGCGGCTTGCCGAATCGATGGGCGGATCAATATCGCTCTGGAGCAAGCCCTATGAAAAAACAATCTTTACAATTAAGCTCATGCGTATGTCTTGAGGTAAAGGTCAAACCGGATGAACGTAAGGAATTTGTAAGGGTTATATAAGAAATAAGAAATAGCTCATCTGTACAATGAGAACATCAGAAGAGATGAGAGGGGCAAGACAATGAGTTGCATTGTACGGACGCATCGAGTAACGAAGACTTATCAAGGCAGGGATGTCGTGTCAAATGTCAGCATGAATATAAAGAAGGGCGAGATATACGGATTCCTTGGTCCCAATGGCGCAGGGAAGACAACGATTATGAAAATGATGACGAACCTCATTCAGCCGACGAGCGGTGAGATTGAGATGTTTGGTGAGAAGCTGACCCCTTCGTCTTATTCTCTGCTGGCACGCATGGGAACCATTATTGAGCAGCCCATTTTCTATGACAGGCTTACTGCTCAAGAGAATCTGGAGCTTCATTGTGAATATATGGGCTATCATAACAAGAAGGCGATTGGCGAAGCGCTGGATCTCGTAGGGCTGCGCGGTATTGAACGCAAGTCCGTGAAAGATTTTTCTTTAGGAATGAAGCAGCGTCTGGGCATTGCTCGGGCTATAACGGTAAAGCCGGAGCTGCTGCTTCTCGACGAGCCTATCAACGGGTTGGATCCGATTGGCATTAAGGAAATTCGCGACCTATTCAAGAAGCTGTCGCATGAGTTCGGCATCACAATCTTGATATCCAGTCATATTTTAGGGGAAATGGAGCTGATAGCCGACACGATTGGGGTTATCAACCATGGCGTCCTGCTGGAGGAGGTATCGATGGAGCGGGTTCGTGCCCAGCAATCCGAATTCATTGAAGTTGTGACAGATCATGCGAATAAGGCAGCTTACGTGCTGGAAGAGACCATGCATATTTCAAATTTCCGTATCATCGACAATCGATTGATTCGAATTTATCAACGGGGTGTCTCTCAACAGGATATCACCAAGGCATTTGTCATGAATGACGTCTCTGTAGAGTCCGTGCATAAGAAGCACCATTCCTTGGAGGATTATTTTATGAAGTTACTGAATGGGGGGGCGCTTCATGAATAAGCTCATTCGATTGGAACTCCAGAAGTTTCGCTTCGGCACCTATATTCGTACGGCCATTTATATCACGATTGGTATTTTTCTCTTTATTATGCTAGGAATCTATGGGGCGGATGCTGGTGATAAAGCGTTCAAGGGTGTGTCAGACGTATTCAATCTCATCGATACGTTTGTAAAGATAGCCTTCATTATTACAGCTTCCGCACTGCTGAGCCGAATGGTTATTGATGAATTTAAAAGCAAGTCTATCACGGTCATGTTCATGTACCCGATTCCGCGAAAAAGAATGATAACAGCCAAGCTGATTATTGTTGTGCTATACACGTTCATATCTATGATACTGTCGAATATTGTCCTAATGTGCGGATTCCTCTTGTACAACTCCTACGCACATACAGTGGCAGGTACTGCGACGATAGGCGTTCTGACGCATCATGTGGCAAGCAGTGTCATTAGTGCCTTAGCAGCAAGCTGCTTAAGTCTCATTCCGTTATGGTTCGGTATGCGCAAATATTCATCGGTGGCGACCATTACGAGCTCTATCCTCATTGCAGCAATATTATGCTCGAATAATGGCGGGATGACGCTGTGGTCCATTCTCGCGGTACCATTCGCATTTGCGGTAATTGGTGTAGGGATAGCCTATTTGACTATTTGCAAGATCGATACGATCGACCTATACAAATAAGCCCAGAATCACTCATAACCATGATGTGGCAGCGTTGTGACACGTGATAAACCGTGACAAATTTCAGAATCGAAATGGAAAAAAGCTGCAGCACATTATAAGCTGCTTGTAAAGAGGAAAGAAGGCTCAATGCCTTTTTTCTTCTTTTTTTCACTTTTTTTCGACAGAATTGTGAAATTTGACACAATGTTCTTATTTTGATCAAGTTATTGCTTTAAAATTGTGATTAATATCACATTTCAGCGATCCCGCATCTGACAGAATACAACTGGAACATGTAATGAACATCATTGATCCCGTGTTCAACGAGGCATTACAGCCTATTCAACATAGAAATGAGAGTATAAATAGAAAGGTGGAAGGACAACGATATGTGGGATACGATCTTATTATCGCGCATTCAGTTTGCATCGACGACAATTTTTCACTTCTTCTTCGTACCAGTATCGATTGGTCTCGCATTGCTGATCGCAATGATGGAGACGATGTATGTTGTAAAGGGAAATGAAGAATACAAGAAGATGACGAAGTTCTGGGGGAAGCTGTTCCTCATTAACTTTGGAGTTGGTGTCGTAACAGGTATTATTCAGGAATTCCAGTTCGGGATGAACTGGTCGAACTATTCTCGCTTCGTCGGGGACGTGTTCGGTGCTCCGCTTGCAATTGAAGCATTACTGGCATTCTTTATGGAGTCAACGTTCATCGGCTTATGGATATTTGGGTGGGATCGTTTATCGAAAAAGGTGCACTGCTTGTGCATCTGGTTAGTTGCCATCGGTACAACGCTGTCTGCCTTGTGGATTTTGGCGGCGAACTCTTTCATGCAGCGTCCGGTCGGTTACGCGATTAACAACGGCCGTGCAGAAATGAACGATTTCTTCGCGCTTCTGACGAACGGGCAGTTGCTTGTGGAATTCCCACATACCGTATTCGGTGCATTCGCGACAGGCGCATTCCTGATTACAGGGGTGAGTGCTTATAAACTGCTGAAGAAGCAGGACGTTCCTTTCTTCAAAAAATCGTTCAAGATTGGTGTTATCGTGGCTACGATCTCATCCATTTTGGTTGCGGTCTTCGGTCACCAGCAGGCACAATATTTGATGCATACCCAACCAATGAAGATGGCGGCGAGCGAAGGCTTGTGGGAAACAAGTGACGACCCTGCTCCATGGACGGTATTTGCAGCAATCAATACAGATAAGCAAGAGAACAGCATGGAATTCAAAGTTCCATACTTGCTTAGCTTTCTATCTTATAGTAAATTCTCCGGTGAAGTCCGCGGGATGAAGGAATTGCAAGCGGAATATGAACAGTCGTATGGCCCAGGCAATTACATTCCACCAGTGAAGACAACATTCTGGAGTTTCCGCATCATGGTTCTTGCCGGAACATTGATGATTCTGCTTGGCATGTATGGATGGTACTTGGCAGCGCGCAAGAAGCTGGACAATCCAAATAAGTGGTTTATGCGCTTCATGCTCTATGCAATTTCGTTGCCGTTCATTGCGAATACAGCAGGCTGGATTATGACAGAAATTGGTCGCCAGCCATGGACAGTATTCGGTCTCATGCGTACAGAAGACAGTATTTCGCCGAGTGTGTCGGGCGGTCAGGTGCTATTCTCTCTCATCGCGTTCTCGACAATTTATACTGTGCTTGCTATCGTGCTTGTCTATTTGTTCGTTCGTGTAATCAAAAAGGGTCCGAATGAAGTCATGAAGGACGAGCATTCGAATGATCCGTTTGATCAGGAGGGACAACATGCTATCGCTTAATGAATTATGGTTTCTACTAGTTGGAGTGTTGTTTGTCGGATTCTTCTTCCTGGAGGGCTTTGACTTCGGTGTCGGCATGTCAACGAAGTTCTTGGCTCGTACGGATGGAGAGCGTCGCGTCTTAATTAATTCGATCGGCCCATTCTGGGATGCGAATGAAGTATGGCTGCTTACAGCGGGCGGTGCGATGTTCGCTGCCTTCCCGAACTGGTATGCTACGCTATTCAGCGGGTATTATACACCGCTTGTCGTTGTACTGCTTGCTTTGATCGGGCGCGGTGTCGCATTCGAATTCCGCGGCAAGAAAGAAACGGAACGTTGGAAGAATACATGGGATTGGGCGATTTTCCTAGGCAGCCTGCTTCCTCCATTCCTGTTCGGTGTTGTATTTGCGGGTCTAATCCAAGGCTTGCCGATTGACGGACAGATGGAAATGAAGGCTGGACTGTTCGATATGGTGAATGTGTACACCTTGCTTGGCGGGGTAACGGTTACGGTTCTGTGCCTTGTGCATGGCTTGATGTTCACTACACTGCGTACAATTGGCTCCCTGCAGGAGCGTGCCCGCAAGCAAGCGAAGATGCTGCTTGTTCCTCTGGCGGTATTGCTTGTCGCGTTCGGTGCGATGACGTACTTCAAGACAGATGTATTTGAGGTTCGCGGCGGTATTTTGGCGGCTGTGGCTGTTGTTGGGGTTATTGTTTATTTGCTAGCCGGTTTCTTCATGGCGAAGAAGCGGGATGGCTGGGCATTCGGTATGACAGGCGGCGTTATCATTTTAGCGATTGCATCTGTGTTTATCGGATTGTTCCCACGTGTTATGATCAGCTCGTTAGACAAAGCATTTGATCTGACGATTCATAACGCGGCTTCAGGGCCATACTCGCTTAAGGTCATGACGATTGTAGCATTAACCTTGCTGCCGTTCGTTCTTGGTTATCAAATTTGGAGTTACTTTGTCTTTCATAAACGGGTTCACGAGAAGGAGCATTTAGAATACTAATGGATAAAAATTTGCTCAAGTATAAGGGGGCAAGGCCGGCGATGTTCATCATTGCCGCCCTTACTCTCGTGCAAACATTATCCATCATAGGTCTGGCAATCAAGCTGGCGGAGGTTATCTCCGCCCTGTTTGCCGGCGCGTCGCTGCAGGAACAAGCCGGAAATATGGGTCTGTTCCTGCTTGCGTTTACCGTCCGTCAAGTGACGACTTTACTCATGCAGAAGGTAGCCTATAACTTCGCCGAGAAGACAGGGGTAAACTTGCGGCGTCAGTTGATGGATAAGCTGTTTCAATATGGACCTCGCTTCGCCAAGTCGGAGGGAACGGGTAATCTCGTTACGCTCGTGCTTGAAGGGGTCTCTCAGTTCCGCACCTATGTGGAACTGATTCTTCCTCGGATGATCGGTACAGGCATTACACCGATCCTTATTCTGCTTTATGTACTCACGCTAGATACAGCGTCCGGCATTATCTTGATTGTGACGCTGCCGATTTTGATTGTATTTCTGATACTGGTTGGTCTTGCTGCACGAAAACAGATGGATCGGCAATGGGAATCGTACCGCATTTTATCGAACCACTTTGTCGATGCGTTGCGAGGATTGGAGACGCTCCGCTTTTTGGGGCAAAGCCGCAAACACAGTGATACGATCGGGCAAGTGAGTGACAAGTACCGCTCTGCCACAATGCGTACGCTGCGTGTTGCCTTTCTCTCTTCCTTTGCGCTTGATTTCTTTACGATGCTGTCCGTTGCCTCTGTTGCAGTTGGACTGGGGCTTCGCCTTATTAATGGAGAAATGACGTTGGTTACTGGGCTTACCGTATTGATTCTAGCTCCAGAGTACTTCCTGCCTGTTCGCATGGTTGGTGCGGATTATCATGCGACATTGAACGGGAAAGAGGCGGGCAAAGCGATTGATTCGATCATTAAGCATGAAGAGGAAGCAAGGGGTAATAACACACAGCTTCCATCTTGCATGGTTTGGACGCAGGAGAGCGCCATCTCCTTGTCAGGCATAGGTGTTAAGCATGAGGTAGAGGGGCCTTCTTCATTGGAGGACGTCTCGTGTGAGGTGAAGGGTCTTCTGAAGGTTGGCATTGTCGGGGAGAGTGGGGCAGGCAAGTCCACACTCATTGATGTGCTTGGCGGATTCCTTCGGCCGACATCAGGGAAGTTTTCATTGAATGGCGTTGACGTTCCATCACTTGATGGGGAAGCTTGGCGTCAATTGACGACCTATATTCCGCAGCATCCGTATATTTTCAATTTGTCGCTTGCGGACAACATCCGATTCTACGTCCCTGATGCCTCTGATGAAGAAGTGGATCGCGCTATTGCAGAAGCAGGCTTATCTTCGCTTGTAGCGGAATTGCCGGACGGACGTAACGAGCTTATTGGTAATGGCGGCCGCTCGCTCAGTGGGGGGCAGGAGCAGCGTGTGGCGCTTGCTCGTGCATTCCTAAGCGACAGACCTGTTATGATGCTGGATGAGCCGACAGCGCATTTGGATATCGAAACTGAATATGAACTGAAGCAGACGATGCTGTCACTATTTCAGGGCAAGTTAGTCTTCCTGGCGACACATCGATTGCATTGGATGGAAGATATGGATTGGATTATTGTTATGGATCAAGGAAGGGTGGCCGAAACGGGCACACACGAGCAACTGCTTGAACGCCAAGGCGTGTATTACAGCATGTTGATTTCGCAGCAGGAGGGGATAGCGTGACACGTGAACAGAATCAATGGCTGCGTCCTTATTTGCGGCGCTACAGTGGTCGCTTCGCGCTCATTATATTCCTTGGCATGCTGACAGTGCTGTGCGCGAGCGCGCTTATGTTTACTTCTGGATTCCTGATTTCGAAATCAGCAGCACGGCCTGAAAATATATTAATGGTATATGTGCCGATTGTACTTGTGCGCACCTTCGGAATTGGCAGAGCCGCTGTGCATTATGTAGAGCGGCTTGTAGGCCATGATGCCGTGCTTCGTATTTTGTCGAAGATGCGAGTGCGCTTGTACCGGATTTTGGAGCCGCAAGCTTTGTTCATCCGCTCCCGATTCCGTACAGGCGATGTGCTGGGCGTATTGGCGGATGATATCGAACATTTGCAAAATGTATATGTACGCACCATATTCCCGAGTATTATCGCGATTGTGATGTATGCGGCCTGCATTGCGGCGCTAGGATGGTTCGATCTTCCGTTCGCATTGCTGATGGCGCTGTACATTGCCATTCTCGTCTTCATTCTGCCATGGATATCGCTCTGGTTCACCCGGCGGAAGCATCGCCTGATGAAGCAGGAGCGCAGCGGGCTATACCGGAAGCTGACAGATGCTGTCCTGGGCATGAGTGATTGGGTGATTAGCGGACGTGCGTCCCAATTTGTCGCTTCCTATGAAGCAGATGAGGCGCGTGTTGCTCGCATTGATTCTGATCTGCGTGTATGGGCACGGTGGCGGACATTGATCGCCCAATCGGTCGTCGGCTTGACGGTCATTACGATGGTGTACTGGGCAGGAGGGCAAGCAGCAGATGGGAATATGGCTGCTGTCATGATCGCAGCATTCGGGCTTGTCGTCTTCCCACTCATGGATGCCTTCCTGCCGGTATCGGAAGCGGTAGAGAAGCTGCCCCAATATGAGGATTCCCTTGACCGATTATCAGGCATGGGGGAGGCGGAGGTCGAGTCATCCGCAGGCTCTGAATCGAATATTTCGTCTGAGCAGCTGCAAAAGTCGCGTGAACAAGCGCATATCCGCTTGGATGAGGTGCGCTTCCGGCATGAAGGCTCTGCATCCTTAACGATAGATGGGATTACACTCGATATTCCACAAGGCAAGAAGGTGGCGTTGATTGGCCGAAGCGGCGCCGGAAAATCTACGCTGTCGACCCTGATTCAAGGGGCAATTGTGCCGGAGTCAGGAGACGTAACGATTAACGGCATTCGTGCTGATGAATTCGGAGCGCATATTCCTGAAATTCTGTCAGTGCTCAATCAGCGTCCGCATCTGTTCGATACGACAGTAGCCAACAATATACGTTTAGGTCGTCGCAATGCATCTGATGAAGAAATTCGTCAGGTTGCAGAGCGGGTTAAGCTGGATGGACTGATTGCTTCCCTACCGAAAGGGTATGATACAGCGATGATGGAGACGGGGCAGCGCTTCTCCGGTGGAGAGCGGCAGCGCATCGCGTTGGCACGCGTGCTGCTGCAGCGTACGCCAGTCGTCATTCTCGATGAGCCGACTGTCGGACTTGATCCGAAGACAGAGCACGATTTGCTTGCGACGATGTTCGAGACAATGGAAGGCAAGTCGCTGATCTGGATTACACACCATTTGGTTGGTGTCGAGCACATGGATGAGATTGTCTTTATCGAAAATGGCCAGATTGAAATGCGCGGTACTCATGCCGAACTCATGGAACATTACCCGCGGTATCGCAACCTGTATCATCTGGATCGTCCAGGTAAAGGGCCGCTGCAGTAGAAATAGAGCTGGTGCTTCTTAACTATAAAGAGGCACATGACAACCAAGATAGCATCAGGGGGAAGCGTCCTGGTGCTATTTTTATAGGGAAATTCGTTTCTACTGTGAACGATTTGAAATGTTCTTGATGAAGAGGAAGGAAGATAGACAAATTGAGCGAATTTCTTTTAATGAAAAGAGATTGCTAACTGCTGAAAAGGGGTAATAAAGAAGAGTGGCCCACTGTAGCTTGTCCTTAAATTCGAATACTTTGCCTTCAATAGCAGCATAATGAAGAAGGTATGTATGAAGTATGTCCTAAATGAGAAAGAATATCATTTTTATTTTATAATTATTATAAAATGGGTTGACAGATTGGATCGTTTAGTTAATAATAATTATTATAAAGTGTGTAACCGAGCTTGTTGTTCTCAACACGCTCTAAATAAACTATAAATTGAAGCAGAGGAGATAGGATCTATGTCACTTATCGGTAAAGAAGTACTTCCATTCAAAGCAAATGCATTCCAAAAAGGCAAATTCCTCGAAGTTACAGAAGAGAACTTCAAAGGCAAATGGAGCGTAGTTTGCTTCTACCCGGCAGACTTCACATTCGTGTGCCCAACTGAGCTCGAAGACTTGCAAAACCAATATGAAGAGTTGAAGAAATTGGGCGTTGAAGTGTACTCCGTATCTACAGACACTCACTTCACGCACAAAGCTTGGCATGAAAGCTCCCAAGCTATCGGCAAGGTTGAATATATTATGATCGGCGACCCATCCCATATCGTGTCCCGCAACTTCGACGTATTGATCGAAGAAGCAGGTCTGGCAGACCGCGGTACGTTCATCATCGACCCAGATGGCGTTATCCAAGCGGCTGAAATTAACGCTGGCGGCATCGGCCGTGATGCAAGTGCTCTTATTAACAAAATCAAAGCGGCTCAATACGTTCGCAACAATCCAGGTGAAGTGTGCCCAGCGAAATGGCAAGAAGGCGGACAAACATTGAAGCCTAGCCTTGACCTTGTAGGTAAAATCTAAGGAGTCCTGACAATGGCATTAGATCAAGATATCAAAGCACAACTCGAACAATATCTCCAGCTTCTTGAGGGAGATATTGTTCTCAAGGTCAGTGCAGGCTCTGATGATGCGTCCTCAGAGATGCTGTCCTTGGTAGAGGAACTCGCTAACATGTCGTCTCGGATTACTGTGGAGAAGACACAGTTGTCCCGTACTCCTAGCTTTAGTGTGAACCGTGTAGGCGAAGAGACAGGCGTTACTTTTGCCGGTACTCCGCTAGGACACGAGTTTACCTCTTTGGTATTGGCTTTGCTGCAAGTGAGCGGAAGAGCTCCCAAGGTAGAGCAGAATGTTATTGATCAAATTAAAAGTATCCGCGGCGAATATAAGTTTGAAACTTATATCAGTCTGAGCTGCCATAATTGTCCGGATGTTGTGCAGGCGCTGAACTTGATGAGCATCCTCAACCCTGGCATTACGCACACGATGATTGACGGTGCTGTATTCAAGGAAGAGGTAGAGAGCAAGGACGTTATGTCTGTACCTAGCGTCTACCTGAACGGCGAATTCTTTGGTGGCGGACGCATGACCGTAGAAGAAATTTTGGCTAAGCTCGGTACTGCTCCGGATGCATCCGAGTTCGACAATAAAGAGCCATTCGATGTTCTTGTTGTCGGCGGCGGACCTTCAGGTGCAAGTGCGGCGATTTATGCTGCACGCAAAGGAATTCGCACGGGTATTGTTGCGGAGCGCTTCGGCGGTCAGGTCAATGATACACTCGGCATTGAGAACTTCATCAGTGTAAAATACACAGAAGGTCCTCAGCTCGTAGCGAATATTGAAAATCAAGTCAAAGAATACAATATCGATGTAATGAAGCTCCAGCGTGCGAAGCGCTTAGAGAAGAAGGATCTTATCGAAGTTGAACTCGAAAACGGCGCTGTACTGAAAAGTAAGACCGTAATCGTATCAACAGGTGCTCGTTGGCGGAACATCGGCGTCCCTGGTGAAGCAGAGTTCAAGAACAAAGGGGTGGCTTACTGCCCGCATTGTGACGGACCTTTATTCACAGGCAAAGATGTTGCAGTCGTTGGCGGCGGTAACTCTGGCATTGAGGCCGCAATTGATCTTGCAGGAATTGTGAGACATGTAACGGTACTTGAGTTTGCTCCAGAACTGAAAGCCGACGCTGTATTGCAAGACCGTCTATACAGCCTTCCGAATGTAACGGTATTGAAGAACGTACAAACGTCCGAAATTACCGGCACGGATAAGGTTGACGGCATCTCCTATATTGATCGCGCAACAGGAGAAACGAAGCATGTCGAGTTGCAAGGTGTATTCGTACAAATCGGTCTTGTGCCGAACACAGACTGGTTGGCTGACACGGTTGAACGCACTCGCATGGGTGAAATCGTTGTAGATAGCCATGGCGCTACTAATATACCAGGTGTATTTGCAGCCGGCGATTGCACGAATAGCCCATATAAGCAGATCATCATCTCAATGGGATCTGGTGCTACGGCAGCATTAGGTGCATTCGATTATCTCATTCGCAATTAATCGATATCGTTATGTATAAATAGGTTTCCCGTCTCTTCGGCTGTTAAGCCGGTGGCAGCCCTCATTTCGTAATGAAATGGGGGCTGTTGTTCTGTATGCCGCAGGAAATATTGAGGGGGTTTTACATGATTTAAGCTTGATTCGCAAACTAGCTGTAACTATAATGGTTACATGTATGTAGGTTGAAATTGACATATCATAACGAGTTGGTTGCAGCCGTGATTACAAACAAGAAAGGGACTGGATACAATCTATGAGTATACCTGTACAACGCGGTAATACGGCCTCATCCATCTCTGCACCTACACGGAAGCAGAGACTGTCCATGGCCGTTATTCTAGGATCGATGACGGCGATCGGGCCGTTGTCCATTGATATGTATTTGCCTTCGCTGCCGATGTTGGCCAGCGATCTGCAAACGAGCACTTCATTCGCTCAATTGAGCTTAACAGCCTGTCTCATGGGTTTAGCCTTCGGGCAGCTCATGCTAGGGCCTCTAAGCGACGCTAGGGGACGGCGGATGCCGCTCATTGCTTCGCTCATCATTTATGCAATTGCGTCAGTTCTATGTGCGATTGTTCCATCCATATGGGGACTCATTGCACTTCGCTTCATTCAAGGTATGGCTGGATCTGGCGGAATCGTCATTGCACGCGCCATGGTGCGCGATATGTATTCTGGCAGTGAATTGACCAAGTTTTTCTCGCTGCTCATGCTGATAAACGGGCTGGCCCCGATATTAGCTCCGATTGCTGGAGGGCAGCTGCTGCAGTTTACGACATGGCATGGGGTATTTCTCGTGCTCGGCTTGCTCGGTTTGCTTATGATTCTCGCTGCATGGTTGGGCTTGCCGGAGACGCTTCGGCCTGAACGCCGTTCTGCCGGCGGGCTGCGTACGACGATGGCAACCTTCCGTACGCTGCTGTCTGATCGCGAATTCATGGGCTATGCCTGCACACAAGGATTCGTTTTTGCTGCGATGTTCGGTTATATATCTGGATCGCCATTCGTGCTGCAGGAAATTTACGGTGCATCCCCGCAAGCATACAGCCTGTTTTTCGCACTCAATGGCCTTGGGCTCATCATTGCGACACAAATTACGGGCCGTTTGGCGTCTCGCTTCCATGAGAAGCGGCTCTTCATTGCAGGGATTGTGCAAACCGTCAGCGGTGGTTTGCTGCTCTTAGCTGCGATACTGCTGCAGGCACCGTTAATCGCAGTTGTCATCGCCCTGTTTATTGTTGTATCAAGCACAGGGGTAGTTAATACAGCTGGCTTCTCCTTAGCGATGCAAAGCCAAGGAGAGCGTGCAGGCAGCGCATCGGCGATGCTGGGCTTGATGTCTTTCATCGCAGGTTCACTTGCTGCGCCGCTTGTCGGCATCGCCGGCAGCCATACAGCCGTTCCGATGGGGGTTGTCATCGCCTGCTGTGGCCTTGGTGCAGTGCTAAGTTACCTATTCATGATTCGCAAGCGTTAATTTGAATACCGTACGCTCAAGCTTTACACTTACAGATCGGCTACACCATACAGAAGCGCTGAAGCAAGCGAGTCATTCGCTTAATCTTCAGCGCTTCTGTGCTTTTCAGCAAGGATTCTCGGTGATTAGCATCCGTCCGATCTATACAAGGCTGCTTCCTACTGATCTTTGAGCTTTTACAATGGGCAAATGACATGCAGGAAGGTGAAGACTTGGGCAGATGATAGGAGGTAATGAGGTAAGGAGATAAGGAGTGGAGCGAAATGGGATAAATAATGTAATTAGAAAGGCGCTATTAGGTGCTATGAGGCTGGAAAGAAGAAAAGGCTGCTTGCCCGAGGAAAGATCAACGTAAAGACATGCAGCCTTGTGAATGAAAGAGATCTAAAGTAGAAAGATTACATAGAATAAATAGATGAATTAGAATTCAAGGCCCAGTACTGCCGGAATACCTTCCTCGTAGTAATGTTTCACAGGTTCGATTTCGGATACGAGATCTGCGATTTCAATGATTTCAGGACAAGCAGAGCGTCCTGTTACGACAATGTTCATATGTTCTGGACGATTTTTGATAGCGTCCACCACCTCTGCTTTAGGGAGTACATCATCGATCGGGAAGCTTGTTATTGCAAGTGCATTGTTCAATTCATCCAAAACGATAAGGTCATAGTCTCCAGACTGAATTTCCTGTTTCGCTATCGACCAGGCCTCCTTGAAGGCTTCACGATGCTCCTCAGGCGTCTTTAGCCAAGTAAAGCCGATACCGAGCTGTCTTACCTCCACACCGAGCTTCTCCAACGAAGCTTGTTCCCCATATGAACGCTTTGGACTCTTGATGAATTGAAGCATAAGAACTTTGAAACCGTGACCCACTGCCCTAACACATAACCCAACTGCTGCCGTCGTTTTTCCCTTGCCATCGCCCGTGTATACGAGTGTCAATCCTTTGGTGCGAGTTGCCATAACGGTCGTCCCTCCTGTATAGCCGGCATGTGGCTATCCGGCTTGATCGCAAAATCTTGGTTGTCTCTACCCTGTTCATAGTATCACTGGGAAGTGCCTGTCGACAAATCCGGGAGGCGGTTTATCCAGTTGAACGCACGGCAATACTGAAAAGCAGAATCTATGGCTGCTGGCGAGGTGCCAAGCAGTACAACAGGCAGGCATGTGATCAACTGCAGAGTGAGGGAAGACGTCTATGGATCAACTGCAAGCAAGCTTACACAATAATCTCGATTATATTCGGATGAAACTCGGAAATAGCTCAGACATTGTAATTCGTGAACTGCGTGTAGGGGGCGATGGCGAGCAAAGAGTCGCAGTGATATATACAGATGGGATGGCTGATCAAGCGACAATTACTGACTTTATTATGGAATCGCTATTAGGTGACAGCCAAGTCCTTCGAGGAAATAAATCAAAAACCAAAACAGACTCCTCTGGTTCCGATAAAACCAAGGAAGGGCAAGACGATCCTGATCAAATGGACGGTTCGTCTACTGCTGCCGAGGGCTCAACTGCATCTTCAAACTCGTCTGGCTCGGATGCGACTAAGGATCTGATCAAGCTGCTGCAGGAGAGGGTGCTGGCGGTAGGTGATATTCAGACAGTGTCCTGCTTGGATGATGTCCTTCAGGAGGTACTGTGCGGCAATACGGTGCTGCTGTTGGATGGGTATACAACAGGACTGGCAGCCAGCACGCAAGGTTGGAAGGATCGCGGGGTGACCGAAGCGACAACAGAACCTTCTGTCCGTGGATCGCGCGAGGCGTTCTCGGAAACGCTGCGAACGAATACATCACTGATTCGGAGAAGAATTAAGCATCAAAATTTGCGTGTGGAGACAAAGCCATTTGGTCGTCTTACGCAAACGAATGTGGCTATCATGTTCATACAGGACTTGGCAGATGATAAGGTGGTGCAGGAGGTTCGGGATCGTCTGAGCCGAATTGACATCGACGGTATTCTTGAAAGCGGCTATATTGAAGAGCTCATTCAGGACAAGACTTTTACTCCTTTTCCGACGGTATATAACTCAGAGCGGCCAGATGTCATTGCTGCCGAATTGTTGGAAGGGAAAATTGCAATTCTTGTGGATGGAACACCTTCCGTGCTAGTAGTCCCCGCACTGTTTGTATCCTTTCTGCATGCGGCAGAGGACTATTTCTTCCGTTCGGACATTAGCAGTCTTGTCCGGATTCTTCGATACATCGGAATTTTCATTGCGCTTTTAGGTCCGTCGCTGTACGTAGCCATTACGACATTCCATCAAGAGATGCTTCCGACGCAGCTATTGATCAGCCTTGCAGCGCAGCGGGAAGGAATACCCTTCCCTGCTGTTCTGGAGGCCATAATGATGGAGATTTTATTCGAGTTGTTGCGGGAAGCGGGAATCCGCATGCCAAGGATGATTGGACCAGCGGTGTCTGTTGTCGGTACACTCGTTATTGGCCAGGCTGCGGTAGATGCCGGCATTGTGTCGGCGGCGATGGTTATTGTTGTATCCACTACTGCAATATGCAGCTTCGTCTTCCCTGCATACAGCATGTCGAATGCATTCCGAATGCTGCGTTTTCCATTAATGCTGCTCGCTGCATCCTTTGGATTATTTGGCGTATGCATTGGGCTTATCGCGATCGTTCTTCATCTGTGCAGCTTGCGTTCATTTGGCGTGCCTTATATGAGCCCGCTGGCACCCATGATTATTAAGGATCAGAAGGATACGATTTTTCGGTTTCCGCAATGGGCCATGCGTACAAGGCCGAGTTTCATGAGTCCGAACAATCAGAAGCGGCAGCAGCCGCTAGACAAAGCTCATCCGAAGCCGCCTAAATAATTACATACTCAAAGGTAGAGGGGACGAATAGCAATGAAGCGGAAAAAGATCATCCTCAGCAGTGTGCTGATCATCATGCTTAGTCTGCTTGTCTCCGGCTGTTGGAATCGACGCGAGATGAATGACCTGGCGATTGCAGTAGGCATGGGAATTGATAAGGCAGAAGATGGACAGTATGAGGTGCTTGTACAGGTCGTGGATCCAAGTGAGGTGTCGGCGCGCAAGCCGAGTGGCAATAGGGCGCCTGTAATCGTATATAGTGCGAAGGGCGGTACGGTGTTCCAAGCAATACGGCGCATGACTACGTTCACTCCGCGAAAGGTGTACTTTTCACATCTTCGTATGTTCGTGTTCGGTGAGGCGCTTGCGCGTGAAGGCATCAGCAAGCCGCTTGATTTTCTGTCGCGGGATCAGGAGTTGCGCACGGATTTTTATATCGTAGTAGGAAGAGGAACTACGGCCAGGGATATTTTGAATTTCTATACACCGCTAGATAAAATCCCTGCAAATAAAATGTACCAATCGCTGGAGGTGTCAGATCGGATGTGGGCTCCTACGGTAAGTGTGCGGCTTGATGATCTAATTACGGATTTGACCAGCTATGGAAAGGACGCTGTGCTGACAGGCATATTGATAAAAGGGGACAGTGAGGAAGGAAAGAAGAAGGAGAATGTGGAGTTGATCGAGTCTCCGGCACTGTTAAAGTATTCGGGTCTCGGCATGTTCAGCGGAGATAAATTGGTTGGCTGGATGAATGAAACGGAGAGCAAAGGCTTCAGCTATTTGACGGATAAGTTGGAGAACACTTATATTCAATTGCCATGCAAGTCTGGCGGAAAGGCTGGAGTCGAGGTGATTCGCTCTAAGACAAAGGTGAAGGCGAAGCTGAATCAAGATCGTCCTTCTATCGACGTTTCCTTGCGGACAGAAGCTAATATTGCCGATGTTGAATGTAATATGGATACCAATCAGCAGTCGACTCTTCGTGAGTTGGAACAGACAACCGGTCAGATTATGGTTCACAATGCAAAGAAAGCTTTGGAGCGAGCACAGGCGGAAGGAACCGATGTATTTGGATTCGGAGAGGCTGTTCATCGTGCTTATCCGAGCTATTGGAACCGTCACAAGAAAGAGTGGCCGCAATTGTTCAAGGAGCTGCAGGTGAATGTTCAAGTTGATTTCAATATTAGACGGACAGGAACAATTGGGAACTCGTTCCTCAGTGATGTGAAGGGGTAGAACAGCGTGTGGGCGAGTATAGGATGTGTAATCATTGCGTCAGCCATCTTTTTGTTCCAATCTCCTCGTATGAAGCAGCGGCAATTAGTTAAGGAACGATGGGTACTGTTGACAATGCTGATCATCGCTGCAGGGTTCGGGGTGGTGGTGGGGATGAATTGGAAGATACCGAATCCCATGGATTTGCTGATGCTCATATTCAAGCCTATGCGAAAATTTTTGTAGCGGAAAAATGACGAGTCTCGCTGTTGCGACAGGGCACAAGGAAGTGATAAGGCGATGAAGGATAAATCCATAATTAGTATGCGTCAACTGACCATCTTGACGGCACTGTTCATTATCGGGAGCGCGATCTTGATTATTCCCTCAAACTTAGCAGAGGAAGCGAAGCAAGACGCGTGGTTGTCCGCCTTAGTGTCCTTGGGCCTCGGCCTGCTCGTTGTTCCCATTTATTCTGCGCTATGTCGAAGATATCCGAATCAATCCTTAGCGGAGTATTGCGAATCCATTCTTGGCAAGATACTGGGGAAGACAGTTGCGCTCTGCTTCATTATCGGATTTGCGCTCACAACAGCCGCACTCACATTGCGGAATATCGGGGACTTCATTACGATGCAAATTATGCCGGAAACGCCGATAGAGGCAATCCATATCTTTTTTATGCTCGTCATTATATTCGGAGCCAGTCTTGGCGTTGAAGTGTTTGTGCGTGGAGCCGAAATTTTTTTTCCTTGGGTGCTGCTGCTCTTTATTTGCTTTGTCTTGTTCGTAGTGCCGCAAATCGAAGTAAAGCAGCTTCTGCCGGTATTGGAACGTGGAATGATCCCAGTTCTTCGCGGGGGACTAACCTTCTTCAGCTTTCCCTTTCTGGATCTGGCTGTATTTCTGCTCATTCTTCCCACAGTGAAGCGGAAGGATAAGGTGACGAGTGCGCTCCTATGGGGGTGCATCATTGGCGGCACCTTCTTAATAATTACGACGCTGCTGTCCATCCTTGTTATTGGGGCGGATAATACGGCCCGGCATATGTATCCAAGCTATGCCCTCGCTAAAAAGATTAGTCTCGGCAATTTTCTGGAGCGGCTTGAAGCGGTGATGGCTGTCATCTGGTTTCTGACAACCTACTTTCGTCTCGTGCTCCTGCTTTATGCATCGGCAATTGGACTTGCTCATTCGCTTCGCTTATCTGAGCATCGATTCCTTATCTTCCCTTTAGGAATGCTCGTTGTGGCATGGTCGATCCTGTTCATTCCAAATACGGCCTACTTGGACAAGCTGCTTGATCATTGGGCGACCTATGCTGTGCTGCCAGGACTTGTGCTTCCTATAATTTTGCTAGTGGTTGATAGTTATCGATCCAATTCGAAGCAGCCGAACGACAATCTATCGCTGAACGATGATGGCTCTCAACAAGCTTCGGGTGCTGCGGATGCTTCAAATTCATCTTTATTGGGTGGGGCAGGCGTTATACCGATGGATGATGATCCTACCTCTGTACTTCCAAGCAGCGGACAGACTACGCCCCCCGAACGTTAACGGTATGAATGGCGCAACGCTGCTCGTGGTACAATGGAGTCATTATCATGGACAGGAGCGGCTTAATCTATGTGGTCACATCTATTAGAGTTAGCTGGACATTGGATACCGATTATCAACTTGTTGTTTGCGGCTGTCGTGATTTTCTTGGAGAGGCGCAACGTAGGGGGGACCTGGGCATGGCTTATGCTGTTACTGCTGCTTCCGTTTATCGGCTTTATCTTCTATATTCTGTTCGGCCAGAACTTGGCTCGGAGGAAGGTATATCGGATTAAGCCGCGAACGGAACGACTTGTGCGGAACGAAATTGCCTCTCAGGTTCGTTGCATTGAGGAAGGGACATTTGCCTATGCGAATGAGGTCGTGCAACACTATGAACCCCTTATTTATATGAATCTGGTCAGCAGTTACTCTCCCTTGACACAGAACAACGAAGTGACAGTCATTGCGGATGGCCGCGACATGATGGATCGATTGGTCGAGCGGATCCAAAGTGCTTCTAATCATGTTCATTTGCTGTATTACAAGCTGGCTGGGGATGCAACTGGACGGAGAATTATTGATGCCCTGACGGAATGCGCTGCGAATGGAGTGGAGGTACGACTATTGTATGATGACATCGGATCGCCCGCGTTGAAGGATGAGGCGCTTGCTGATTTGCATGCCGCAGGAGCACAGATTTATCGTTTTTTCCCTTCTCGTATTCCCTATGTCAATTTACGTGTCAATTACCGCAATCACCGGAAAATTGCCGTTATTGACGGGCAGGTCGGATTCGTTGGCGGATTTAATATCGGCGATGAATATGTTAGTCTTGATCCAAAAATCGGACATTGGCGGGATACGCATCTCGAGCTGCAAGGCGGAGCCGTTCATCGGCTTCAGGGACAGTTCCTGCTCGATTGGTCCACAGCCTCAGGGCAGTATATTCATTTTTGCGAGCAATACTTCCCGACACCAATGCATACAGGGAATACACCTGTACAGATTGTGTCCAGCGGTCCAGATTCAGACAAGCAGCAAATTCGCAATGCCTTGCTTAAGCTGATTTTTGAAGCCAAGGAGCGAATTTATGTACAAACCCCCTATTTAGTGCCTGACGACAGTGTGCTTATTGCACTTAAAGTTGCTGTGCAGTCCGGGGTCGATGTGCGCATTATGATTCCGAAGAAGGGGGACAGCCGTTTTGTGCAATGGGCATCGAATTCTTATGTTGGAGAACTGCTTCGTGCAGGAGCCAAGTGTTATTGGTATGAGAAGGGCTTCCTCCATGCTAAAACGATGGTTGTAGATGGACTGGCCGCTACCGTAGGTACTGCGAATTTGGATCATCGCAGCTTCAGCTTGAACTTCGAAATTAATGCATTTCTCTATGACAGAGCTACAGCAGAGCAGCTAGATAAGCTGTACGAGCAGGATATGAAGGAATCGGTAAAACTGCATTGGAATACATATCGGAAGCGCCCAATTCGTTACCGATTTGTAGAGTCGCTTGCACGATTAGTGTCGCCTATTTTGTAATTTGGGATACCTAATTATGGACATACTTGACATTAGGCTGATATCACACTACAATTCGTAGTGGGAGGAATTCCACGATGAAAATTCATAATTTCAAATTCCATGAGAGTGGACTGAATCGCTTCTTCGGGCCGCTTGAAGCCAAAGTCATGACTGTCTTATGGGAAGGTTCGGAAATGACGATTAAGGATGTGCAAAAGAAGCTTGAGGCTGAGAAATGCATCAACTTTAACACAGTCATGACCGTCATGAACCGACTTGTAGACAAAGGGATATTGGTCAAGCGCACGGAGGGACGGACTTCCTTATTCCGACCGGTGCTGTCACGGGATGTTTTTCTCGACACGCAATCCAAGGAGCTCACGCATGAACTGATGGATGAATTCGGCCCATTGGTTGTAAACCACATGCTTGATGCCCTGGAGGATGTAGACGAGGGACTGCTCGACAAGCTGGAACAAAAAATCAAGCAATTGAAAAAGGATAAATAAAACAATGTGGAAAAATCGATCTACATTCATTTTCAGTTCGATGCTTCTAATTGCAGCCGTGTTGTTCTGCCAAATGGTCATGTATGCGATGAAGGTGCTTGCGGGATGGGAACTGCATTTCAATCTCGTAGAGGCGTGCTCTACGCTTATGCAGAACTACGGTTTGTCCAAGTTCATTTATGTGCTTGATGCCTATGTGTTCTGTACGCTGATCAGTGTCCCGTTCCTGTTCGTCCGACAAATGTTGCTTTCCCGCAACGCATATCGGAAGCTGCTCGGGCGTCGAAATAATGAGCTTACGCAGCAGATGAATGCCCGGTTCAATGAGGGCCAGAAACGAATGATGATCATCGAGCATACTTCGCCTATCGCTTTCACGATGGGGATGTGGTCGCCGCTCGTTATTGTATCGACTGGCTTGATGGAACTGCTTGATGAGGATGAGCTAGAGGCGGTTGTCCACCACGAGGCCTTCCATCAAATGCATCGAGATCCATTGCGGATGTTCGTGCTGTCTCTTCTCGCTTCGGTCATGTGGTACATGCCGATTATGAGATGGTCGAAGCAGCAGTATAACATCATTCGCGAGGTGTTGGCAGACCACTATGCGATTCAGCGTCTAGGAACAGCAGCTCATTTAGGGAGTGCGCTTCTCAAGATGTTGAAGCAAGGGAAGACGCCGCGCATGCCATTCGCTTATGTTTCATTTGCAGATACATCCATTAATTATCGAATTCGCCAGTTGCTCGAACCAGAGACAGATATTCCGATGAAGCTGCCGTTTACGCCTGCAATTGTGTCCCTGCAAGTGTTACTTGCTTTATGTTTATTATTTTTTGCTGCTATGCCCTAATTTTTTTTACATTTTTACACTACACAACGTAGTTTTTGTTTTCTTTCATATTCATGTTAATAATAATCCATTCTAATCTTATAGGAGGCGTTGTATGATGTCAGCATTAAATCAAGGGGTAGGTTCACTTATTATCAGGCTTGCACTGGGGCTCATTTTCTTTATCCATGGGCTGCAAAAATTCCAGGGAGGTCTGGACAACACGGCAGGTTTTTTTGAGAGCTTGGGTATTCCGGGGATTATGGGTTATGTCGTGGCAACCATTGAGCTGGTAGGAGGCATTTTACTCATCGTTGGTCTTGGAACGAGATGGATTGGTGCAGCATTCACGGTAATTATGCTCGTGGCAATCTTCACTGTGAAGCTGCAAATGGGCTTTGCAGGCGGCTATGAGTTCGAAATCGCTCTTGCAGCGATGTCGTTGTACTTGGTTGTCAGCGGCGGTGCCGATTATTCTCTTGATCGCATTCTGTTCCGTCGTGGAAGAGCAGCACAACAATAAGCATTTGCAGCATGCAAAGCATCCTCTAATCGTGGATTAGGGGATGCTTTTTTCCATATTTATTTCATTTCTCGTGAAATTCGCTATACTAAGTCTATACGTGTATGAATTAGCAACCAGGGGGATGTCATGCTCAAAAATCGAAGAACACTGCGCTATTTGGGGCTATTCACCATTGCAGTGCTGGTGTACAAGCTCATTGACAATATGGGTTATGTTCTCAGTGGAGTTGTAGCTTTATTGTCTATGCTTACGCCATTTTTTATTGCTTGCTTTATTGCCTATCTTCTACGTCCGCTTGTTAATATTTTGGAGAAGCGGCTGTTGGCTAGAACAAAAATGAAGCGATTTATTAGCATCATAGCCGTGTATACGTTATTTTTCGGAATTATTGTGCTGCTCATAACGGTTATTACACCGAGGGTGATAGAGAGTGTAAGCACGCTGTTGGCGGATATGCCAATCTATATGGAAGGCACGAAGCTGTGGCTGCAGGCAAATGTCTTGAGTAAAGAATGGTTCATTCAATCTGGAATATCGAGCAGCATCAGTGAGCATTTTAGCTCTCTATCCAGTCAAATAAGCGACTTTCTGAAGCTGATGCTGAACAACTTGCTGTCCAGTCTGTTTACCTTCACGTCTGCGCTGTTGAATCTCGTTATCGGATTCATTGTGTCGATTTACCTGCTGAAGGACAAGGAGAAGATTGGGACAGGCGCGAAGCGTACCCTACATGGCCTGCTCAAGAAGGAACGGGCTGAAGGCGTCATTGATTTTGTAAGAAAAATGGACATGATCTTCTCGCAATATTTTGTAGGCGTCATTTTGGATGCAACCGTCGTAGGCAGTATCGTATTCATCGGGCTTCTTATCATTCAAGCGCCGTATGCGCTGTTGTCCAGCTTGATCGTTGCTGTAACGAATGTTATTCCTTATTTTGGTCCGTTTATGGGGATGGTGTTTGTTGGGATTATTACACTGTTCGTATCGCCTGAGCAGACGCTTTGGATAACGTTGTTTATTTTCATTGTTCAACAGTTCGATGGGTATTATATTGGTCCGAAAATCGTAGGGAACAAAGTGGGGATAGGACCCATCTGGATTATTTTTGCCATCATTATAGGCGGCGGTCTGTGCGGCATACTAGGAATGTTCATTGCCGTTCCAGTTATTGCGGTTATTAAGGCGGCGGTAGATTCCTTCGTTCAACGTCGTATAGAGGAACAGTAGCTGTAAAGCAAGGGTGCCCGAGAGAGCAGATAGATGCTCTTACGCGGGTACCTTTTTTATTAGTGGTTGGCAGGTTTTTTGGGGTTTTTAGTATCTATACGATACATGTATCTTTGATTACATACTCAAAATATTTTTTTTTATGCAACATTATGCATACCTCCTCCGTCTATGAAGACAAACCGAATAATCTTACAGGCATCAAGAAGCTGGTACATAGGTGTGCCCATAACAACAAGAGATTAGAGGAGGAATTGCAATGAAAAAATGGAACAAAGGCTTGGCAATTGCATCGATTATGGCGGTGCTGAGCGTACCGTTCGCTGGAGCAGCAGCTGCAGAGACTATTCAAGGTTATGTTGTGTCATCTCATCCAGTAGAGGAGGGCTCGACATTGCCGAAAGAGCATGTGACATCACAAGGTATTATTGAGTCGGGGGACGGCCATAGATTCGTTCTTCGTGGACAGCAATATTTGAATATTAATGTACACGACAATACTGTTATCGTGAACGATAAAGGCCAGCCGGTCAGCAAGGATGTGCTGAAAGAAGGAGCTGTCGTAGAGGTTCAGTATGGTCCGGTTATGATGATGAGCTTCCCGGGCACAGTAGGTGCAGAGAAGATTGTTGTCAAAGGTGAAACGGCAGTCAAGACGGGCAAAGTGCTCAAAGTAACGAACACTGAGGGTGAAGTGAATGCCCGAATTCATGTTGATGTAGAAGCTGATGGCAACATCAACAATGATGTAATTTTAAATGTAACGAAAGATACGTTCATTACGGACAAGCAGGGGGTTGTCTTGAAGGCTTCTGAGCTGAAGGAAGGACAGCAAGTGAAGGTATTCCACTCTCTTGTGATGACTTTTTCCCTTCCTGGTCAGTCACACGCTAGCCTCATCATAGCTGAATAATCAAGGCAATAGGGAATAAGTGGTGCGGAATACAACCATACTACGGGTAGCTTGAAATATGCCGCTAGAAGCAGGCATAAGGAGGTTATGCGTTATGGCGGCTCAATTGCCAATTCCGCTGCAGTATACAGGAACGGCGGCCAATGATGCATTGGCTGTCGTTTTTTATTTTATGGTCTATTCCTTTGGAGGATGGCTGCTTGAGAACCTATACAGTAAGGTCACAACAGGACGCTTCTGGAAGGATGGTTTTCTCCAAGGGCCCTTTAAGCCGATGTATGGCATTGCCCCCCTTCTCCTGCTCCCTTATGCTGAACAAGGAACCCATTTGGGACTCCTTCTGCTGCTATGCCTCCTTATCCCGACTTTTGTCGAATACGTTAGCGGTTGGCTGCTGGAGAAGGTGTTCTATCGCAAATGGTGGGACTACTCTTCTTATCGCCTGCAGCTTCATGGACATGTTTGTTTCTCCTTCTCCATATGCTGGATGTTCCTATCCCTCGCTGTTGTGTACGGATTGCATCCCTTGCTGAAAATAAGCTATACCCATGTTGCGGCAATTTGGAATATGGTATGCCCCATGTTCGTCATTTATTTCTGGGTAGATATGGCTTGGACTGTATGGTCAAGGAGACGTGAGGGCAAAGCAATGGCAAGCAGTCGCAGCTAAGCAAAAATTTAGGCAAAAAACTAGATGGAATGCAAACTCAGAGCGGAGACAAATCGTCTTCGCTCTTATTTTTGTTGATATCATCCAATTTTCAGGAAAATCATGTATTTACTAAAAGTTTTACTAGCACGTCGAAGTGATTAGTAAAAAATAAAAGTGGGAGTAAAATATTTTACTAAAATGATTGTTTGTTTTACTTGAATCAAGTAAAATTTTATCAAGAAAGTGAGGGTGCAATTATTCCGAATCTCAGTCTGAACGAATGGTAAAGTGGATTGAATGGAATGTCGTTCGTCTGAGGAATCCCCGTGGTCAGGAGGACGTACTATGCGTGTAATGAAACAGTGGGAAAATGTGGATGCTACGAATTGTAACCGTATGAAGGGGAGAGCGTACTTTCGCTCGTATCCGAATCGACAGCTGGCATTATTAGACGAGCCTAAGTATGCACATCAATGGAAGAGCTTGAATGGAACATGGAAGTTTGTTTATTTGGAAGCGCCTGAGTATTCACCGCCGGGATTTGAGCAGCCA
The DNA here is from genome assembly GCF_030363895.1 of Paenibacillus sp. S-12. Taxonomy (NCBI): domain Bacteria; kingdom Bacillati; phylum Bacillota; class Bacilli; order Caryophanales; family Paenibacillaceae; genus Paenibacillus; species Paenibacillus sp. S-12. The sequence continues at coordinate 169,009 of NZ_JASIUF010000022.1, read as the reverse complement.
ACATTTGATTGTTCGAACTGGGATGACATTATGGTGCCAAGTAATTGGCAGCTTGAAGGTTATGGGAAAATGCATTATTCAGATCTGTGGTACAACTTCCCGATTAATCCGCCTTATGTACCGACTGATAACCCGACAGGAATATATAAGCGAACCTTTGCGATCGGTTCACAATGGTTGGACAATCAACAAGTGATTTTGCGCTTTCATGGTGTTGATTCCGCATTTCATGTGTGGGTGAACGGTCAGGAAGTGGGTTATAGCAAGGGAGCCAGACTGCTGAGCGAATTTGATATCACAAGTTATGTGGAAGTTGGGCAAAATGAGGTGTGTGTTCGGGTTTATCAATGGTCAGACGGCACTTATTTGGAAGACCAGGACATGTGGTGGTTGAGCGGCATATTCCGTGATGTAGAATTGTATGTCCAGCCCCTTGCGGGGATTGAAGACTTTACGGTGGTAACAGAGCTGGACTCCGCTTATACGAATGCGATTTTGCGAATAAGCGCGGACATTCGTGGCACGAAGCAGGGGCATACGCTTGCCTATGAATTGTTGGATGCCGCAGGGCAGCAGGTAGCATTCGGCGAAATGCCTAGTGGCGAACGCGTCACTGCAGCGGTTCCGATTGCGGCTCCAATGCTGTGGAGTGCAGAGACACCATACCTATATACGCTTCTCTTCACATTGAAGAATGGGGATGACGTAATTGAGGTTATTCCACAGCAGGTCGGCTTCCGTATAGTTGAATTGAAGGGCGACACATTCACGGTCAATGGAGTGGCGATTAAGCTGAAGGGTGTAAATCGTCATGATGCGCATCCGATCACAGGTCGTGTCGTATCGCGTGATGATATTGAGAAGGATATCCGCCTAATGAAGCAGCACAATATTAATGCGATTCGAACGGCGCATTATCCGAATTCACCTTGCCTTTATGAGTTGTGCAATGTATACGGAATGTATGTGATCGACGAAACGGACTTGGAGTGCCATGGCTTTGAGCTGACAGGCAACTTCAATTGGATTACGGATGATCCGGCATGGGAGAGGGCCTACGTCGATCGTATAGAACGAATGATTGAACGGGATAAAAACCATCCTTGTATCATTATGTGGTCATTAGGCAACGAGTCGGGCTACGGCCGTAACTTTAGAGCGATGGGACTTCGTGCGAAGGAAATGGATCCAACACGCCTTGTTCACTATGAAGGGGACAGAGATACGGACATTGCGGATGTATATTCGACGATGTATACGTGGCTCGAGCATCCGGAGCGCAAGACAATGCAGCATATTATTGATCATTCCACGAAGCCGCATATTCTGTGTGAATATGCTCATGCGATGGGCAATGGACCAGGCAGCATGCAGGAGTATCAGGATTTATTCTATGCCCATGACAAGCTGCAGGGCGGATTCGTCTGGGAATGGTGCGATCACGGCATTCGTACGGAAGATGAGCAAGGACGTGTCTATTATCGCTACGGCGGGGACTTTGGCGATGACCCGACGAATGGAGCATTTTGTATCGACGGGCTTGTGATGCCAGATCGCACACCTTCTCCAGGGCTGCTGGAATATAAGAAAGTGATTGAGCCAGTTCATACGCACGAGATTGACTTGCAGCGCGGTTTAATCCAAGTAAGCAACAAGTATGACTTTGCATCGCTCGATCAATTGGCATTGCGATATTCAGTCATGAAGGATGACTGTATTTTGCAAACAGGCGAGGCAGACATTACTGGTATCGCTGCACGTACGAGCAAGGAAGTGGAGCTGGGATACTTGCTTGATTTCGCGCCGGAGCCGGGCACGGATTACTATGTGAATCTTTCTTATACGTTGAAGGGAGACTGTGCTTGGGCACAAGCGGGACATGAGCTGGCTACGGCGCAATTCCGCTTGCCGCTTGCTGCAGAATTGCTGTATATTGAGCCGAGCGGCACGCTTACGATGGAAGAGGGACATTGTGAACTCATTGTACGCGGTGAAGACTTCAGCATTGGCTTTGATACGGTCAAGGGCCGCATGACTTCATGGACTTATCATGGCACTACCGTTGTGGAGCAGGGGCCGAAACTGCAATTCTGGCGTGCGCCAATCGACAATGATATGTATGTAGTGGATGATTATCGGAACAAGTCATTTATGCATGTAATGCATGAAATTGTAGAGGGATTTACTTATACACAGGAGGGCGAAATCGTTCGCGTGAAGGTGTCTGTGCTGAATGGGACAACGAATGCTGCATGGCATTACCGTTCCTGCTATGATTATCGCATTTATCCGAACGGCGATGTGCTGCTCGATGTAAGCGGCCAGCCGGGGGGCGTGAAGGAGCAGGCGCCGGAGATGATTCCACGTGTTGGCGTGGAGCTTCGCGTACGCGCTGCTTGTGAGAACGGCAAATGGTATGGTAGGGGTCCGGGAGAGTCGTATGCGGATTCCAAGCAGGCGAGCCTGTTCGGCATCTACGAGCGGACGGTGGATGAGATGTTCACGAATTATGTGCACCCACAGGAAAACGGAAATCATACCGACTGCCGCTGGGTACGCTTAGCAGATCGCTATGGAGTAGGTTTGCTGGCGGTTGCGTATCCGAAGATGGATTTCAGCGCTTCCTATTATGAAGTTCAGGATTTGGATGCAGCTAAGCATCCGATTGACTTGCAGAAGAGGGATTACATCGTGCTTCATCTCGACGCGAAGCAGAATGGGCTCGGTTCGAATTCTTGCGGCCAGCGCCAGCTAAGCCAATACCGCAATGGATTTGAGCCGTTCGAGCTGAATCTCAAGCTGTCTGTGTACTCGAATAAGGAAATATCAGATGTGATGAAGGCGAAGGAAACACTGCGCCGGAACTAGCAGACGGCGGGCGTTCCTCTATGCTTTTGGGCAAGAATACAGTACAATCGTAAGGACATGCAACAACAAAACGGATGACGATTGCAGCGACGCATAACGATTGGAGGGCGAAATGGCTACCCTTAAACAAATCGCGGAGCGGGCGGGTGTGTCGATATCCACGGTGTCTCGCGTGCTCAACTTCGATGAGACGTTGTCGGTATCCGACGAGACTCGGCGCCGCATTATGGAAACGACAGAAGAACTCGGCTATAACAAGTACAAGCGGAAGAAGCGGACGATGGAGGTGCCGGAGCCAGAGATATGGATGCCTACACCTACACCGATAGCGGAACCGCCTGCTCCTGTGCAAGTCAGGGCAAGTCAACAGACGATCGGAATTGTCATGACCTATGACAAGAGTGAGGAGCTTAACGATCCATATTATTTAACGGTACGGCTCGCAATAGAAGAAGCAGCTCGGGAAAGAGGCGTCCAGCTTATAGAGGTTGGCAAGAAGGGAGAACACTCCCATCCTGCTGCAACCGCATCAGGATACATTGTGGTAGGCCCAATTGGATCTGGACAACTCCATGAACTTCAGCGGTCTGCTTCACCTATCGTATATGTGGATGATGTCCCTTGGGATCGCAAGTCGGACATTGTCACGGTTGATCTGCATGATGCGGTAGAACAGGCACTGTCTCATATTCGTGCATTGGGTCATGAACGAATCGCTTACGTAGGCGGAAGAGATGTGCTTGATGGAGCTTCGACAGCCGATCGGCGCGAGACAGCCTACGAACAATGGATGAGGGAAGCTGGAATCTTCGACTCGTCCTTGGTGCGTGTCGGGACTTTCTCAGCAGAAGATGGGTACCGATTGACGAAGGAACTGATCGTTTTTTCTGGACGGGGCTGTACGGCAGTTCTAGCTGCGAATGATTCGATGGCAATTGGCGCGATTCGGGCGATTCAGGAGCAGGGATTACGAGTTCCTGAGGATATTAGTGTGGTTGGTTTCAACGATATTGCGGTTGCCCAATTCATGACCCCTGCGCTTACAACGGTCAGACTGCACAGTGACTGTATCGGAGATACGGCGCTTGAGCTGATGATGGAGCGTTTGGAGAAGCAGCGGAGTATTGGCAAGAAGGTTATGATACCGACTGAGCTTATCGTACGGGAGAGCTGTGGGCCAGCTTCCAGACTGCGCTAAGCGTATACATGATATGAATACTGCGAGTTCAGAAGCAGTTGTAGCATTACCCCGAAAAATATGGGGTCTATCTATATGGAGTAGTCGTTGACGTACCGCAAGAAGCCGCTGGGCAGGAGGCGGAATGGCTGTCTGAATTTACGGATAAGTGCGCAGAAGAGCTGGATTTGCCGGGGGCTTATGTGTACATGATCGATCAAGCAACCTATTATAATATTATCGAACAGATGAAGTTGATTCCTGGTTCGTTTATTTATCATTCTCGTTATACAGCTAACGAAGAAGTTAGCTGATCATTATCTTATGATCATAAAGCTGCTGAGCAAAGGCTCAGCAGCTTTTTTTAACCCAGCTATGGATGTTGGGATGTCCCGAATGAAATGGCTGTGTCATACCGATTTAACAGAAGCTGACTCAATATGCTGTAAAAATTGCTTGCCATATTCCCCATGATCATGCATGGCTGGATGTTCGATTTGGATCGTCGTATGTTCGATGCCATAATTCGCTTTGAGCATATGATTAATGGCCAAGATGACGCAGAATGGCTGAATATCCTCACGAATGAAAACATGCGCAGTTAGTGAGTAGTGATCGGTGGATACAGCCCAAAGATGCAGTTCATGGACATCTTCCACTCCCTCCACTTGGTTCATTTCCGCTCGAATTTGCTCTAAATCATATTTGTCGGGCACGGCCTCCATTAACACGAGGAGGGATTCTCGAATGATTTTGGCGCCGCCTGTACAAATAATAGCCCCGATTACCATGCTAATGAGTGGGTCGAAAATATATAGCCCTGTGAAATGGATGAGAATAGCGGATAAAATGACACCGACCGAACTAAGCAAATCGCCGATGAAGTGCCACAAGGCGCTCTTTACATTCAAGTTCTCTTCTTCTTTCATGCTGTGGCTCAACACAAGTGTAAGGACAATGTTCACGACCAGTCCGATGGTCGCGATAATAAGCATCAATTGCAAATCGACATCTTGTGGATGGATCATCCGCTTGATCCCTTCAATAACAATTCCGATGGCTATGACAATAAGGGCCAACCCATTTAGGAAGGATGCGATAATTTCAAATCGGAGGTAGCCGAAGGTATATCGCTGATTCGGCTCGCGTGTGGCCATATAAATCGCCGCCATACTGAGTCCTAATGCGATGACATCAGATATCATATGGGCCGAGTCCGATAGGAGTGCGAGTGAATTGGACAGAAGCCCGCCCACGATTTCAACAATGGTGAAAAACAAGGTCAAAGCCAACGTGATCCATAAAGTACGCTTCGACGTTAGTTGTTCCTTAACATGATTGAGATGGTGGTAGTCGTGATGATTCATAAGGGACCTTCCTTTTGTTAGAATAAATAGATGTGCCTATCGATTTAGGCAAGATGTATTGTATCCATTTCTACCTTCATTCTCAAATGGACGTTTTATGGATAATACAATTGATATTCATTATTACTGTAAATCCTTGTTTTCATGCTTAGGGAAGGTGTTAACAGCGTTGAGCTTCAAAAGCGTGTTAACGGCGTTAGATACGCCTTTATCGATGCAGCATCCAAATGATTAGGCGCTCATACCATTTCCAAGGCATTGCTCGAAGCAGCCCCATTCCTGCACGGCTCCAGCCGGGTGTGTATCGAAGCCGCGGCTTCGGATCATTGGCTATTGAGGCTATGAGACGCGCTACCTCATGAGGTGGCGGGGCTTTTTCCGCATTCTTCTCGGAGTATTGGAGAATATGCTTCAAGTAGCTCTGATAGGGGGAGTTTTCTCGAGATGAAATCGAGTTGAATCCCTTTGACCATATATCTGTCCGATAGGAGCCGGGCTCAACAAGAACGGCATATATACCGTAAGGGAGCATTTCCATACGAAGTGATTCGGTGAATCCTTCAACAGCAAACTTGGAAGCGGCATATGGAGCATACCCGGGGAAAGCACATCGACCACTGATGCTGCTCACATTGATGATAGTTCCGCTTCCTTGCTGTCTCATATAAGGGAGCAGAGCTCGGGTTACCTCTACCGTACCAAAGAAGTTGGTATTGAGTTGGGCGCGCCATTCATCCATACTGATTTCCTCTATGAAGCCGCCTATCGCGAATCCCGCATTGTTCACGAGAACGTGAACGCCTCCATATGCTGACAGGATATATTGTGCAGCGGATGCGATGCTATGCGTATCTGTCACATCGAGCGCTTGTACATTGATTCTGTCCTTCACGCCCTGTGTCTCCGCTTCTTGCAGCAGGCGGGAGGACTGCTGCGGATTGCGCATGGTCGCCACCACGAGATACCCAGAACGGGCCAGTTCAATGCACGTATGCAGGCCAAATCCGCTCGAAGATCCAGTAACAACGGCTACTGCTTGCTTGCCTTGCTTAAGAATTGGCTCCGAATAATAGGGAGAAGTCATGAATCAATGCTCCTTTTATGAAAAATGACTTACGATAATACCTATATGGGCAGATCGTATGTTTTACGCTTATTTTAATCTAGGAATGTAAGTAGAAAAGATGTGTTGGTGGAGGCAATGCACGATTGTAATGCTAAGGGCATGAGGCATAAAGGAAAGGGAAAGCTGCTGCCCGATTAGTGCGGCACTGCTTTCCCACTTACTGGCTGCTATGAATTTGCAGGTGAGAAGCCTTCCTCCAGCAAATATTCTTCAGCTTCCTCGCGTGTTTCGAAGGTCATTTCCAGACTTTCGCCCGCATAAATGTTCCACAATTCAAAGTCATATTCAAGCCACAATGTCTCGTTGTTGTCATTGATATAGCGTACTTTCTTGACTTCTGTTGTTTCTTCCTCGGCAATGTCTGCCTCAAGAGGAGCTGGCGACATGGAATCAATAGAAGCCTGAATCAGCTTGCGAAGCTCCTCTTCCGAGTATTCGCGGATGTTGACCATGCCTTTGGCATCCGTATCATAACCAGATACATAGCCGGCATAGACAAAGCCGTTGCCGTTCGGATGCAGGTGATAGACAACAGTTTTCTTTTCCACAACGCTGTCTTCATAGTGGAAATTCACTCGTCCCAATGACACGTTATTGCGCTGCAGCTCTGGGAACGATTCGATAACCGCTAGTTTCTGTTCAAACGTCAGCATGTTACCTCCTGAATTATACGATGGAATCGATATTGATGGTCCATTATACCATAGGGACGTTTCCGTGTATAATATGTGGATACCGCAGTCATTCGATTGAAGCGAGGATGGCGAAGCAATCGGGTCAATTGCGAGGAAGCATGAAGGATAAGGAAGTTAGGAGCAGTGACTTGATGGAACAGAATGGACAGCATCGGAAGCATATACATGCGGGCCTTGAAGTGGATATTGTGCTGAAGCAGGATCAGCGTTCAGGCAAGACGACAAGAGGTATCGTAAAGGATATCCTGACGAATTCGCCATTCCATCCGCATGGCATTAAAGTGCGCCTGCAGGATGGACAAGTTGGCCGGGTGAAATCGATCATTCATACATCATTACAGGGCGAAGGCTAGTCCTGACTATACAGAAATGGGGTGGCCTGTCTGACGGGCTTAAATCAACGAGGATTCGCGCAATTAGGAATCACGAAACAATTGGTACACACATTGAATCAAAATGGGATTGCAGTGCCGACACCAGTTCAAGCAGAAACGATTCCGGTCGTTCTATCCGGCGAGGATGTCGTATCGCAGGCACAGACGGGAACGGGCAAGACGCTCGCTTTCCTGCTGCCGATCATTCAGCGCATTGATGCAGGTTCCACACATGTGCAGGCACTTATCGTTGCACCGACACGCGAACTCGCTTTGCAAATTACGGCTGAAGCGAAGAAGCTGATCGGAGCATATGAGGGCGTGAACGTACTCGCGGTGTATGGAGGGCAGGATGTCGAGCGGCAGATGAGAAAGCTGCAGGGTGGTCGCCAGCTTGTGATCGGGACGCCGGGAAGGTTGCTCGATCATCTGAGACGCGGGACGATTTCGTTATCCAAGGTAAAGACATTGGTGCTGGATGAAGCGGATCAAATGCTTCATATGGGCTTCTTGGGCGAAGTTGAAGAAATTATTCGCCAAACGCCTACAAATCGCCAGACCTTGCTATTCTCCGCGACAATGCCAGCGAATGTACGTCGCTTGGCTGAACGCTTCATGCGCAGTCCTATCGACATACATGTGCAAAGTGAGCGCATCACAGTGAAGAATGTGAAGCAGATTGTCGTGCAAACGACGGATCGTGCTAAGCAGGCGACATTGTGCAAGCTCATTGATGAGCACCGCCCGTACCAAGCAATCATTTTCTGCCGTACGAAGCGCAGGGCAAGCAAGCTGAATGAGGAATTGCTTGAGCTGGGCTACGATTCGGACGAGCTGCATGGCGATTTGTCGCAGTCGAAGCGGGAGCAAGTAATGGAACGTTTCCGCAATGTGAAGATGCAGCTGCTGGTTGCGACGGATGTTGCGGCACGCGGATTGGACGTAGAAGGCATTACGCATGTGTTTAACTATGATGTTCCGCAGGATGCAGAGAGCTATATTCACCGTATTGGGCGTACAGGACGTGCCGGTGCACAGGGGATCGCCATTACGTTTGCATCGCCTAGAGACCGAATGGCTGTAGAACTGATTGAACGCGGCATTGGGCAGAAGCTGGAGCGCCGTGACCAGAATGGTGAACAGGCCGCTGGCGGCGGTGACGCTCGTTCGGGTCGCAGCAAGCAGGAAGATAGCGGTCGCAGTTCTAAACATAGCGGTCGTGGCGCTGGCCGTGGAGCTCGCAGCGACAAGCAGGATTCTCGCGGCCAAGGTGCAGGTCGAGGCGGTCGCAATGCTTCTCGAGGCAAGCAAGGAAATGATGTTGGTGGCCGCGGTTCACGCCGAGAAGCTGGAAATGGCGGTCAGAGCGGTCGCAACAGTTCGCGTGACGGACACGGAAAGGGACGTAATTCTCAGTCGAGCCAGAGTACTGGGAGACAGGAGCGGGGAGGCCAAGCGGGTGCGCGCTCCGGAAAAGGTGGTGGCCGCTCGTCCGGTCGCTCTGGCGGTCGTCGCTCTCGATAGAGCCGCGATAATGAACTGCTCGGTTCAGAACAGTTGCGATAAGAAAGGCTGCCTCCTAAGAGGGGCAGCCTTTTTTTGGCTGTGAAGAGATATGTTTCAACAGCAGGCCAATCTTGTTATATAGTAACAAAGACACAAATCATAATCATATTGGGCGTTAAGGATGCTGAATTTCCTTTTATTTGTAAGGAATTGAGCCAGCCTTCCTACAGAAATATGTTACTATGGTAATAATAATGAGACATGATGAGACAAGCGATAGGCGGAAAGGTTGAGAGCATCAATGCATCGCATACGAGACCCACTGACAAGCTTAATTAGTACACCGACCGTGCCCAAACAGAAACGGATAGCCTTGACTATCGGCTTGGTTGCGCTGGTTAGCACTCTTGTGGTCATACCGTATGCATCAACGCCACTATGGGGAATAACTTCCTTTTTCCCAATCTTTATAGCATGGAATATGTTCGGTGATTTCATGACTTCGCATTTGCTTTACATTCAATTTCGTGCAACTGGCTATAAGCCGATCTTGATCTTATCGGGAACGTTTTTTTTCACGGGTCTTATCATGATTCCGCATCTTTTGACTTTCCCAGGCGTATTCAGTGACAACGGGCTCCTGTACGATGCCACTCAGGCTTCGGTATGGTTCTGGGGTTGTTGGCATGCGGGGTTTCCAGTGGGGATTCTGCTGTATACATTAAGTATACGAAAGGGATACTGTTCGTCATCGGAACGCAAGGATAGGATCGCTTCCATTATGACGTTTATTTTTGTGGTGCTGGTTGTTGGAGGAATTACTTATATATTGACAAGAGAGCGTGAATGGATGCCCGCGCTTAGTATGGAAAGTGGCTATGATCGCCTCCTTTCAACAGGGGTAGGCCCCATAGTGTGGATAATTAATCTTGTGTCTTTTGTGTATCTGTATGTTGTAACACGTGGAAAGAGATTGCTGCACCTATGGTTGCTTGTATCCATGTTCACTTTCTTTTTGGATGTGACGATCACTTTGTTAGCAGAGGAGAGATACACGCTCGGCTGGTATACAGCATGCGTGAACTCGTTACTGTCAGCAACGGTCGTCCTGTTTGTCTTTTTCTATCAGATGAATCAGCTTAATGTGAAGCTCCATCATTCTCAGCGGGCGCTGCGCAAGTCTCAGGAACAAATTGCAGTCATTCTCGACAGCATTACCGATGCTTTTCTTGCCGTGGACAAGCAGTGGTACTATACGTATTTGAATAAGGAAGCAGAGAAGTATTTGGGGTTCTCATTTGAAGTCGTGAAAGGACGTTCCATTTGGGCTATCAATCCCTACTTGATGCAGACGAAGCTATACGAGCTGTGTCAGCAAGTGATGGAACAGGGGGAACCTGCGGAGTTTACGGAGCTCGACAAGCTTCATGGAAGCTGGCTGGAGTATCGCGTATTTCCATCTCGTAATGGGATATCGGTGTATTTCCGTGATGTAACAGAACGGATTGTAGCGGAAGAGCAGTTGAAAGAAGCGAACAAGAAGCTGCAAATGGCGAATCGGCTTTTAACGGACTTTTCCTATACAGATGGACTGACTGGAGTGTATAATCGCCGTTATTTCGATCAGATGATGATCCAGGAGTTGGAACGAGTGAAGCGAGCGAAGAGTCCGCTTGCACTGATCATGCTGGATGTTGATTATTTCAAAAGTTATAACGATACGTACGGTCATCTAGCTGGGGATGAATGCTTGCAGAAGGTAACCCGGGCGATTCAGGAAGCGGTTACGCCGCCGCTCGCGGTTGTAGCTCGATATGGCGGGGAGGAATTCGGTGTCATATTGCCAATGACTGAACTTCGCAAGGCAGAGTTTATTGGGGAGCAAATTCGAAGGCGTGTAGAGTTGCTCGCGATTCCTCATGCGGCCTCTTCGGTGAGCCGTGTTGTCACTTGTTCGCTTGGGGTTGCGATATGCAGTATTGACGATGTACATGATTCTGATCCGCATATGCTAGTGGCAAAAGCGGATACTGAGCTGTACCGTGCCAAGCAATTGGGACGGAATCGCCTTCTTTCCGCAACACCATAGTAATAGAAAAAATAATGAAGAGGACGCGAAAGCGTCCTCTTTTTGCTATCAAAAAGTCAAATCAGTACTTTATGTTTTGAGCTTCAAAAGGGGGATCAGTGTCTTCTTATAAGGTTTGAGACTCTAACTCTAATTTTACTTTTCTAAATAAGTTGGAGGTGTTACCTCATTGATGAACAATATACCGTCATACTGCTCGCGCGGAATGCTGCTTATTGGCGAAATGCCGGTTACGTACGAGGTCAGCGGCTGTAACATCCAAGTCGTGCCTGGAACTGCTGGCGCATGACTCATATCGATGAAGGAAAACGATTTGCCAAAGCTGCTCATGATTTCTTCTACAGAGTGCGGCATAGGCGGCAGCACGTCGAAGATCTCGCGCGTGACATGTGCATTCTTCCCTTTGCCCAAGAATAAGCCCATTACATATCCTTGGTCTTTGTACTTGGTTGTCTGCATAATCTCGCCCATATTGCGAAGCGGCAGTGTAATACCGAACTCTTTCGAATGTGCTTTGCTAATATGTCCGTTATGGGCCCATACGATGATTTTTTCATTTTTATATACATGGTCAGCAAGCCATACCAAATTTTCGGCCATCATCTGATCGCGATACTCCCATGATTGAATCATGGACATGTAATCAAGAGACTTGCCTTCCATATATGGGTTTGCTTTAATCGTCAACTCCATATATTCGCGAACAATTTGGATCCGATTATCAATTGCGCGTTCTACAAGCTGTACGATATGCGGATTGTCCGGGAATTGCTTGCGCAGCGCCTGTTCGCGCTTCGGTATCGCAGTCTTCACTTGCTCATACAGCTTCAGGTAGCGAGGCTTCACCTTCTGATAGCCTTCAAGATCTAAACTCTTTGCCCATTCGCTTAGTGCCAATTCGGTCTCCCGAAACTGCTTGGCGAGCTTCACATTACCCAGCCAGTCAGCAGAGAACATGATACCTTGTGCCTGCATATCGAAGCCAGCCAGCGTAAGCGGCTTCTTTGTGCGCTTCGTCTCTTGGATGTACTGGAACAGCGGCACTGTTTCTTGTGCACGCCAGATGCGGAAAATAGAGTCCTTCATCGTGGAAATTGGCGATTGCGAGCTGACGTTGCCATAAGCGCCAGCAGCATTGCCCAAATTCGTTTCGAAGGCAATGACGTTAAAGCCAAGCTCCTGATGCAAATATTGAATGAGGCGTGTTTTGGCAGAGTTATATTGTGCGGCCCCGTGTGAGCTTTCACCTAAATAAACGATCCGCTTGTCCTGCAATAACGGCCTCAATGCTTCAAGATCGGTAAACTTCTCAGGCACAATATATGCGTCCAATCCAGTCTGTTCAGGTTGAATCGATTGAATAGAGAAGGCATTGTCATTCAGCCACTTCTTCCAATCGTCACGTGTTTGTGAACTGGTGCGTGCTTGATCCAATTGCGCATCTTGCTTGTCAGCCGAAGCTTGCCCATATACAGGTACTACTCCGAAAGAAAGCAGTGTGCTGAGTGCAATAACGGAAGCGAGAGCCAAGGACATGCTCTGGCGTTTCCAGTTTAATTTTTGCGATTTCATGTAATTTGACCTCCAGATTTTATGTGTCGCAGCGGCGTTGTCTGCAATCGTCCGTTTAACGGCTGCTGTTTATTTACGAATCCAAGTTAATAATTTATAAGTTGCATTTAGTTAGTTGTTGTTGGCGGTTGCACCTTGTCAATGTAAAGGATGCCGTCGTACTGCTCGCGCGGAACGAATACCTCTGGCAATAACCCGAAGTAGAGGGCGGTACGCGGCTCGTCCATCCACGATGTCCCGGAACCTTTCATTGCATAGCGCAAATCAACGAAGGAATATGGCCGATTGGCCGCTTTCATAATGGACTCGATCGAGCTTGCCGGCAGAGGCTGAATTGCCAACGGCTCGCCCATATTGTCATGCGTAGTTCCGCTTCCTGCATAAAGGCCGATCGTATAGCTGTAAGGTCCAAATATCGAATCCTGCATGATTTCACCCATAAAACGGCCTGCCACAGGCATGAATGATTGCTCCATTTTAGATTCCGCCTTGCTGATATGGGCATTGTGGCCCCAGACGATGATTTTTTCCATTGGGTAAATTTCGGTTGCGAGCCAGAGCAGGTTATCGGCCATCGCTTTATCGCGCCATTCCATCATCTTCGTCATTACCGCATAGTCGCCTGCTTGCGCAGCCACATTCGCCTTAATGGACAACTCAATATACTCATCCACAACGCGAAGGCGATCATCCAATGTCCGGTTTACCATCGCGACGATGTGCGGGTTGTCAGGATACATTTTTTTCAATTGGTTCTCATTCGTTGCAATTTTTCCTTTAACGTCCTTATAGAGTTTCTGTAAGTCAGGTTTAATTGCCGAATACGCTGCGAGGTCATCGGTATTTCCCCATTGGAACAGCTTCTTCTCTGTTTCTGCTAAACGTTTCGCCAGGTCTTGATCTTTCAACACTTCACCGTTCAAGAAAGGGCCCAAAGACTGCATATCGAATCCAGTAAGCTGAATTGGATTGTCAGTCGACTGCGACTCCTGAATGTATTGGAACAATGGGGTCGTTTCCTTGGCCCACCATTGCGGGAACACTGATTTCTTCATCAGTTGATTAGCCGTGCTTGTCTTTGCACTGCCGAAGGCGGTTGCTGCATTGCCAAGCGGAGATTCGAAGGCGACGACATTGAAGCCGAGTTCTTGGTGAAGAAATTGAATAAGCCGTGCTTTGACAGAGTTGAATTCTCCGACGCCATGCGAGCTTTCTCCCAAATATACAATGCGCTTATCCGACAGCAGCGGCTTCAGCATGTCCAGGTCTTTGAAGCGGTCACTAGCAATGAGGCCGTTTTTGGTTTGCTCAGGCAGTATGGACTCTAGTGCGTATGCGTTATTTTTGATCCATTGATGCCATTCTTCTGTAAATTGATTGGAGGTTGAACCAGAAATTGTTTTGTTTTGCGCATCCATGGACGCCGCCGGTGCTGATTGTCCATACGCGACAGGCTGCCAACTGAGCATCGTTCCTAGAGCAATGACAGAGGCGAAAAGGACGTGAATGCTTTTCCGTTTCCAGTTAGTAGTAAATGTTCTCATTAATTTCTCTCCTCATAATTTAGATGAAATGCATATGTGAATTGATATTATTTTCCGGGAAATAGGACAAACTCGTAGTTCAACTGGGTTAAGTCATATGCTTGATTATATATACGGCAAGCAAGGCTTCGCTAAAGAACAGCAGTGCTTGCAATCCCATCTTTGCTGTTTGTTCATCCGTTTGAACTCCTCTCGTATCGGTGATGTTCCTATCCTATCTCAGGCGAATGAAGCTTGCCTTATATTTAGGTTGAAAAGCGTTCCCTTTCTGGCGAATGGAGCAAATAGGCGGTTGAATGGTGTCTATGAAAGCAAATTTTGTCGGATGATTTCTGAAAAAACAACATTCGAAGAATGCGGGACCTTCCATTATAGGCATACTAACCATTAGGAAATATTGATCTACCTAGCCTATATCGCTGAGGGAAGAGGCGGGGGATAGAAAGCAGTCCATGGTGTAGAAATGGTTGATAAAAATGGGGATACCGGCATGGCAGGGATAACAGTTATGCTGTTAATGTTCGTGTTTTGTGTAGAAAATTTAGGGAGTACGTAGGTGATCTAGGAGTAAATGTGACCCAAAAACGAATAAATGGAGAATTTCATTGACAAAAAATCGCCTTTCTAATAAGATGCCTAAGTGAAAGTTTTGTTGCTTATGAAAGGAGCAGCTTGATCCAATGGAAAAATGGTTTAAATTGAAGGAAAATGGAACGAACGCACGCACAGAGCTTACGGCGGGTATTACAACGTTCTTAACGATGGTTTATATCGTTGTCGTGAATCCAGCGATATTGTCGAGTGCTGGAGTTCCCTTCCAGCAAGTGTTTACTGCAACAGTGATCTCGGCTATTATCGGTACGTTATATATGGCTTTGTTCGCAAATCATCCGATTGCTGTAGCACCGGGAATGGGGATGAATGCATACTTCGCTTCTGTAGTAGCTTCACAAGGCGTCAGCTACCAGGTCGTATTTGGGGCAGTGTTCTTAGCTGGTATTATCTTCTTGCTGTTAACGTTTACGAAGCTGCGGGAAACACTCATCCAGTCGATTCCAAGTTCACTGAAGTTCGGCATTACCGCAGGGATTGGTCTCTTTATCGCGTTCATAGGCTTGAAATCGTCCGGTATTGTAGTGCCGAATGAAGCGACTATGGTTGCCTTCGGAGATTTGCATAAACCAGTAACCGTGCTGACCTTAGCGGGGTTGTTTATCACGCTAATCCTAATGGCTCGCAAAGTACAGGGAGCTTTGTTCATCGGTATGGCAGCTACAGCGATCATCGGCTATTTTATGGGTTTGATGAAGTTTGACGGGTTTGTTGCTCTTCCTACTGCACCAGTGCTGTTCGATCTGGATATTATAGGGGTATTCACTCACGGTCTTTATACGGTTGTATTTGCCTTCTTGCTCGTTACGATCTTCGATACAACGGGTACGATGATAGGGGTAGCGGAGCAGGCAGGTCTGATGAAGAATAATCAATTTCCCCGTGCAAAGCAGGCTTTGATGGCAGATGCACTTGCGACTACAGCCGGTTCCTTGATGGGGACAACACCGTCCAGTGCGTACATTGAATCCTCGGCTGGTGTTGCAGCGGGCGGTCGTACAGGCTTGACTTCCGCTGTTGTAGCAGGATTGTTCTTCTTGTCATTATTCTTCTCGCCGATTATTGCAGGGATTTCATCCTTGCCGGCGATTACCGCACCGGTGCTTATTATTGTTGGCTGCTTCATGATGGACGGATTAGCGCGTATTGAATGGAAGCATTTCGATGAGGCGTTCCCGGCATTTGCCATTCTGATCAGCATGCCGCTGACATCCAGCATTGCTACAGGTATTGCGATTGGCTTTATTACGTATCCGCTTATGAAGCTGTTCAGCGGCAAGGGCAAGGAAGTTCATCCGATCTTATACGTTTTTGGCGTTATCTTCGCCATCCAAATGGTTTTCTTCCCAGCACATTAAAGCAGTTTACAGAATATCTAAAAACATCCCAAATTATCTAAACGGACAATCTCCATAATCAAATTCTGGAGATTGTTTTTTTGTTTACTTAGACAATGTTTGCACATTTTTTGATACTGCATTATGTAAGTCATCATAATTTTTCAGAATAATGTTTGAACGTATAACGATTAGAGCGAGATAAAAGACTTTCAAGAAATTAGATAAGCTGGCAACGGAATTAGCACCGGTGCCAGCTTATAGCAAAAGCTTGACCACTCTCGACATGTATTTGATTTATGTACGGCATGCTGCAGCTCAAATTACAATGTCTACGTATTACGATTAGCATTGACATTGATAAAAAGGAGTACCGGTGTTGGTGGTTCCATCTGGGCGTATGCATATCGTTACTGTTTTAGAATGATACCTATTAGGACCATAACTTGCATCGCACGGCCATTCATAATCGCAAAACTTGACCTCTTCGCAAGATGCAGAACCCATAAGATTGAATTCCATGTTTTCACCTCCTTCAGTGAGCTTGATTGTACTACGTTAACTTCTTTAGAAAAGATTGGGAGAAATTATGAAAAAGAAAATCAAGTTAGCCATCCTTTCTAAATTCCAGTATATAGGAAATAAAATGGTAGTCAATATATAATTTTAAAATTTTTGGGTATTGTAGAGTGGTGAATTGAAGTCTTAGAACCAAATACAGGTGTTGATGTTACAAATTATCCCGGTTATTGACAAATTATAGGTGCCGGTTTAAAATCAACTTAGTGGAAAAAAATACCTATATTTTAAAGGGGGGGTAAAATGAGTGAATTGTTTATCGTAAAGGTTTTATTGGGAACAATTTTCTTGTTCTCAGGTGCTATTAAACTGATGAATATAAAAAGTTTTGAAAAGACCTTGAAGAGTCTTGACTTAGGTAAAAGAATCACAAAGTTTGTTGCATTTTTTATCCCGCTTTTCGAATTGGCTACATTTATGGTTTTGTTCATACCAGGTTATACAATAATGGGATCAATATTTATATATGTTCTTTTAATTTGTTTTAGCTATGCGATTTGGAAAGCTAAGTATAAAAAGATCAAGTGTAATTGCTTCGGATCACTGACTGATGAGGAATTGGGCTTTAATACAATAATTAAACTGAGTGTATTATTTATTATGAACTGCATTCTTATGGCAGGAAATATTCTAGGCAAATCGATACCAGCAATTGTTTCTGTTCAAGAGTATGTCTTCGCGTTTATCTTTTCTTTTTTAGTCATTGTTTTGTATAGCTTATGTTCTTTAATAATTTTATATAAAAAAAGCGCTGTATAAGTAGGTGAGGATCATGTCTAATGTATTTTTGTTCTCATACATTTGTTTATTTTTGATTGTCGTTATAAATAGTTATATGACGATTACGATCTACAGAAAAGCTCTTATTCGAAAAAGCAAAGACTATCTTCATGAAAATGAGAGAGGAATTCCAAACAACACCGTATTTCCCATTTTGAACTTTAGAACTCTTGACGAGAAAGCATTTAATATTGTTGATTTGGATAAAAAAGGTACGATTGTGTTATTTACTTCAATAACTTGTGATGCATGTAAAAGTTTATATCCCACATTAAACACATTCGTAAAAAAACATAAGCACATCAATTTCCTTTTACTTATCGCTTCCGATTCCATTACTAACGTAAAGCAAATGCTTAGTGAATATGATTTGAATGATGTACCTACCTCTCATTTATCTGCAAAGGATGCAAGTATTCTGGAAAGTTCCATTTACCCATTCGGATATTATTTAAAACCTGATGGTACGGTCAATTATAAAGGTGTTGTGAATAAAGGGGATCTTGAACTGCTTTTACGGTTGGGATTTTTAGAGGCTTCATAGTTTGGGATTGATCTAATAAAGCTGACGTAAAATAAATGAGGGTTAAAATGAGAATAAAAGGGAAATTATCAGAAGTATTGCATAACATAACGTTTATTTTCGCAATTTTGCTCAAAACAACACCATTTTATCTGGGATGTATAACAATCATCCAACTGATATTGGCTGTGCTACCCATCTCCCAAGTTTATATTACGAAAAGGATCATTGATGAAGTAACCATTATATTCAATGGAGATCAAGGGAATCAATTGATATATTCGTTACTTCTATTACAATTCATATTATTACTATCATTACAAACACTTTCTTCACTATACAGTTTATTGAGTATAAAATTACAAAACAAAGTAAATTATTATTTTCAAAAGAGATTGAATGAGAAAATCGTAAAACTACCATTAGAACTGTTTGATCGTTCGGAAATATACAATAAATTAGGAATGACTTTTACAACCATTGAAAGTAGAGCATTAAATTTATTCTTTACAATGGTTGATATTGTAAGGAATGTAATAACGTTAGGTGGTTTTTTATCCTTCTTTTTTGCTATACATTGGTCTTTGGCCATTGCTTTATTAGTACTAATTGTCCCCTCTCTATACTTCAATTTCATATACAGTAAACTAAAATTTTTTAGAATTAGATCACTCACTCCTGTAGAAAGAAAAATGGGTTATTTAAGTACGCTGCTTCGAGGCAGGTTAGTTTTAAAAGAACTAAAAATGTTCGGACATGCTCCCAATATACTCGGAAAATGGAGTGAGCTATATTGGAAGGTAAAGAAAGACAAAGAAAAATTGGAGCTCAAAAATATTAGTTACAATATTTCCTCCCAAATTTTAACAAATACGCTAACTTATATTATTTTAGGTATACTCCTATTTTTAGGGAGTGTGGGAAAAATAAAAATATCTCACTATGTTGCATTATCAGATGCCTTACTAAAAATTCAAGGCAGTTTATCTTCACTTGCATACTCTTTTTCTACAGTTTACGAAAGCTCTCTATTCCTAAATGAGGCAAGGGAAATCCTAAATACTCCGGATGAAAAGCGAGGGGAGAACGATTTTCCAGAAATGTTACGGGAAGGAATCAAGGTCTCAAACCTTTCTTTTCGATATTCTTCTTCAGATAGGTATATACTTAAAAACATAAACTTAGAAATAAAGCAAGGGGAAAAGGTTGCTATTGTTGGCGATAATGGGGCTGGAAAGAGTTCGTTGGTTAAATGTTTAGTCGGGTTGTATGATGTGAAAGAAGGCGATATATACTATGATGGAGTTAACCAAAAAGATATAGACATCGGCCAACTGAGAAATAATATCTCTGTTTTGTTTCAAGACTTTATAAAATATGAACTATCGGTGAAAGAAAACATAGGATTCGGTAATGTAAAGTTCCTAAGTGATGACGATAAAATTACTGCAGCAGCAAAGAAATCAGGATTAGATGGAATTATTAACCAATTCGATAAAAAATATGAAACTGTATTGGGGACATCATTTGAAAATGGAGTTGATCTGTCGGGTGGACAATGGCAAAAAGTGGCGTTGAGCCGTTCTCTAATGAGAGATGCTCCAATTGTCGTATTTGATGAGCCAACCTCCGCTCTTGATCCATTATCCGAGCTTGAGATATTTAAGGGATTTTTAAATATTTCTGAAAATAAAACCTCGATTATGATAACGCATAGACTTGGAATATGTAAAATGGCGGATAGAATTTATGTGATGAAAAACGGTGAAATAATAGAACAAGGTAACCATGAATCTCTAATGCAGCTTAATGGACATTACAAGACAATGTTCGACATTCAAGCTAAATGGTATAAGCAAGAGATGCTGGCATAATGTAAATAGCTCGGGGCTAGAAATTTCCGCGAGTATGAAATAATTGATTTGAACAAACCTCAGAATTCTAATTCTGGGGTTTGTTGTTTTTAGTTACTAAAAATAAATACTTCTTAAGCTTTTGGGTATTATATGTAGCATATATGGAAGAAGGCTGAATGATGGAAAGATTCTAAAAAGAAATAGTTTAGACACCAAATATAACCTAATATGAACCAACAGATGAAAAAACTTCTCCATGAATCCAAATCTTTATAATTGTATACTAGTAAAGTAGTAAAGTGTCTGGTGACATTTGATGAATATATTTACAGAAATAGTGAGAGGAGCTTTTATAGCATGAACCACAACGACGATAACAAAAAGCTTCGATGGTATAATATTGCCTTGATAGCATTCGTCTCCGTGTGGGGGTTTGGCAACGTTGTTAATAACTATGCGAACCAAGGATTGACAGTTGTAACTTCTTGGGTACTTATTATCGCGCTTTATTTCGTGCCTTACGCACTCATGGTTGGACAAATGGGTTCAACATTTAAAAATGACCAAGGCGGCGTAAGCTCTTGGGTCAAAGAAACAATGGGTCCTACAGTCGCTTATTTGGCTGCGTGGACGTACTGGGTTGTTCACGTCCCGTACTTGGCACAGAAGCCGCAAGCGATCCTTATCTCTCTAGGCTGGACAGTAACAGGAAGCGGGAACTTTATTAAGCAATTTTCTACATTGACACTGCAACTTATCTGCTTGGCAGTATTTTTGGTGTTCCTGTGGGTTGCATCCCGCGGCATCTCTTCTCTAAAGAAAATTGGTACGATTGCAGGTATGTCGATATTTATTATGTCCCTCCTGTACATTGTGCTTGCGGTAACAGCACCTGCGCTGACAGGGGCAACGATTGCGACGGCGGATATGTCGGTGAGCTCGTTCATCCCAGACTTCAACTTTGCCTACTTTACGACATTGTCTATGCTCGTATTTGCTGTAGGTGGAGCGGAAAAAATATCGCCTTACGTGAATAACACAAACAATCCATCGAAAGAATTTCCACGTGGGATGCTTATCCTAGCAAGCATGGTTGCTGTGTGTGCCTTACTAGGATCTTTCGCCATGGGTATGATGTTCGACTCGAACAATATTCCTGCAGATTTGAAAATGAACGGTCAATACTATGCGTTTAAGATGCTAGGCGAATATTATGGAATCGGCAATACATTCTTGGTGCTGTACGCGATTGCGAACACACTTGCACAAATTTCAGCATTGGCCTTCTCCATCGATGCGCCGCTAAAAGTATTGCTGCTTGATGCTGATAAGAAGTTCGTGCCTCAGAAGCTGATGAAGACAAACGAACACAATACGCCAGTAAATGGTTACATTATGACGGCTGTGCTTGTTGGGATTTTGATTGTCATTCCGGCTCTTGGTATCGGCAATATGAACTCACTGTTCAACTGGCTGCTTGATTTGAATTCCATCGTGATGCCGCTTCGATACCTATGGGTATTTGCAGCCTTCATGGCTCTTATGAAGCTATCAGACAAGTTCCAATCAGACTATCAATTTGTAAAAAATCGTAAGGTTGGTTTTATGATTGGTCTGTGGTGTTTCATCTTTACAGCATTCGCCTGTATCATGGGGATGTTCCCTAAGGTTGAAGCCTTTACGACGGAATGGTACTTCCAGCTGATGTTGAACGTGCTGACACCATTTATCTTGCTCGGTCTTGGCTTAATCCTGCCATTGATCGCCAGACTCAATAAAAAAAATCGATAAAGATATACAGGTATACAACAAGGAGCTCCAAGCAAAGCTTGGGCTCCTTTTTTTGTGCTTAAAGGAGGCAATGCATATGATTACATCTTTCTCAACAAGTAGGTCTCAATAAGAGCAGCAATTCCAGCGACAGCTAATAGAACGATAAATGGATACAAGACGGGGACATAGAATTGAAGGGCGGTCAGCAGGGTGGCACACCAAATGCCTGTACACCAATGGCAGCTTATTAGCGAGCCCAGCCAAAAACGGAGCCCTGTCCCCTTTGGCTCCGTAATCCGAGACACATTGCCATTCTCATCTGTCTCAAATGTGACAGACAAAAAAGGCTTGCGCAGCCATTCCATAATGTCGTCATAGACGAGTAGATGCGTAAGGCGAAAGGAAGCCAGCGACAAGATGAACAGCTCAATCCAACTAATCATTTCTCAGTTCTCCTTTCCGCTCAGCGGATGTCGACATGTCCAATCCATCTAGCGAAAGACTGCATATGCTAGAAATGGATATAGGAAAGGGAGGTGACAGACGATGTGCTTCTGTAACCAGATGAATAAGGTCAGCAGCCCAGTCAAGGTCATCCAGAGCGATGCGAAGCCGCAGCCTTCGCACGGTATTCAGATGACTGCACGAAAAGTTGAGGCGGTATCGGCAATAAAGCCGATCAGATAATTCGTGTAGCTGGTAGGATATACTCCAACATATGCGTTGGACCACTGTAAGGTGATTCAGATTTAGTTCATTGAATGGCTCCTGCTCCTAACTTGAGGCCTGTCCCGTCGTGAGACGAGCAGGCCTATTTTGTTGTCAAAAAAACCACATCGAAAATAGTTCCATTGAATGGTTAATTGTTGCTTTTCAATAGAGAGGCTGCTCTACGGTTGCTTGTTGGCTAATTGATGAGATATAATGATGACATTAACTAAGAAAACTGTTTTTGTTTTTGTAGTTTTCAATCGGCGTGAATGGGGGGGTTTCATGCGCGAACGGATTATGAAGGCATTTATCGAGGAGCTTCAGGATAAAGGAATTAAGTTCACGATGGACGATTTGGCGCGACGGCTTGGGATGAGCAAGCGTACCTTGTATGAACATTTTTCCTCCAAAGCGGAGTTGCTAGATACGATTATCGAGCAGACCCTGCACGAAAGTGATGCGAAGACAGCAGAGATTATGAAGGACAATACCTTGTCGCTTCTCGATAAAATGAAGGCAGTCATGACCGTGCTGCCAAATCATTTCGAGCTGTATGATAATCGGATTCTTGAGCAGATGAAGCGAGCATACCCAGAGCAGTGGCTGAAAATCGACAACGCCCTGCGGGATGAATGGGAGATACTGCGCAATTTATTGGAACAAGGGATGGATGAAGGCATCATCCTGAGGCATAATGCTGCCTTCATCGTGAAGGTGATTACAGATGCATTCAATTCGACCTTGGATCAGCGATTTTTTGCGAAGCAGAACATTTCGCTGCCAGATGCTTTGCAATCCATAGCAGATATGGTGTTATACGGGCTTGTGACAAGAGATGCCTCTCAGGAGCAGGCTTAATTGTGGATGATTCAACACAACTAGGAGTTCAACTTGTGATGAAGTCTAGATAAACGCGCAACAGGCTTGCGGTTTGTCATATATGAACAGTTGTTAGGACTGATCCAATTGGCTCAGTCTTTCGACTAAGAAAACTTATAAAAACAAATTAGTTTTAGGAGTGGGATTATGTCTTTCATGAGGCAGATTAGCCGTACACAGTGGATTGGCCTCGTGCTCGTTATCGGCATCTTATTTATCGACATGTTATTGTACAGTTTGTTCATTCCGGTTGTACCTTATTTTACAGAACAGTATTCGATGTCGTCGACGACACTTGGCATACTATTTGGCAGTTATGCGGCCGCGTTATTTCTGACGACTCCCTTTTTCGGCCGCATCGCAGATCGATTCGGCAGACGCAAGACGATCATTATGGGCTTGCTGTTCATGATGATGTCTACCTTGCTGTTCGTATTTTCTCAAACGACCGCGATGCTTATTATGGCACGCTTCCTGCAAGGCTTGGCTGCAGCAGCTTCTTGGACGGCAGCAATGGCGCTGCTGGCCGACCTGTTCCCGGGGCCGGTTCGAGGTGCAGCGATGGGCTTCGCCATGACAGGAATATCATCGGGCTCTTTGCTTGGAGCTCCAATTGGGGGCTGGTTATTCGAGGTTGGCGACCATCATACGCCATTCTGGTTCGCTGCCGCGTTGACTGCCGTCATCTCGATTACTGTGTTGCTCTTGCTGCGTGAGCCAGTAAGGGAAGAACGCTCTGCTGAGGGAGGGGGAACCTTCTCTTTGCTGCGGCACCGTACGATTCTGTTCGTTGCCTTCGTTATTTTGCTGGCGGAGACAACCCTGACGATGTTGGAGCCACTGCTGCCGGTATATGTGACCGAGCGCTTCCAGATGTCTCCGCTCGCACTTGGCATGCTGTTCGGCGTGATGACACTAAGCTATGGATTAATAGCGCCAATAGCAGGAACACTTGCAGGTAAGCATAACCCATTTCGCTTGATGTTAATTGGACTGATCGGACTGGCATTTACGCTTCCTCTTATCGCTTTTGCAGGCAGTGTCCCTTTGCTTATGGGGGCAGGATGTCTAATTGGAGCGGCGATCGGATTCACGTTATCTCCAACCTTGCCTACACTCGGAGCGATCGTGGATGGGGACTCATCCGGCGGTGATTACGGGGTTGCTTATGCGCTGTTCAACATGATTCATGCGGCAGGAATGATGCTCGGGCCGCTTGCAGGCGGAGTACTGACAGATGCATTGCCTGTGATGGCTTCGCTCATTGTCATTAGCTTGCTCATTGTTTCTGTCACATTCGGCTTGTCTATGATGAAGCGTCGGCATACGCACACGTTTTCGCTAAAAATGAGTGCTGAACAACCTGTGGGTGTAACCGTCTCTGCTGGTGAAAGTGTCTATAATCGTTGATATGGCGATATCACTAGATCGGGTTTTCGGAGCATGATTTGATAATTGTTGAAGTTGGAAAGCTGTCTCGTCTATGATGGATGAGACAGCTTTTTTGATGGTATGGAGGGCGTGAAGGACGGAATGAAAGAAAACCATTTGCCGATAGATGAGGTATTGCCAAAATTAAAGTCAGCGTTAAGCAGCCATACAGGGGCAGTATTGGTTGCAGAGCCGGGAGCAGGGAAGACCACCCGTGTGCCGCTTGCGCTGTTGGATGAACCGTGGCTTCAGGGACAGCGGATTCTGATGCTGGAGCCGCGGCGCATTGCTGCTCGCTCTGCTTCACGTTATATGGCTCGTTCCTTAGGAGAGCAGGCCGGAGAGACGATAGGCTATCGCGTTCGTCTCGACACATGCATTAGCGAGAAGACAAGAATTGAGGTTATTACAGAAGGGATTCTGACTCGTATGCTTCAGGAAGATCCCTCCTTGGAAGGTGTAGGACTCGTGATATTCGATGAGTTCCACGAGAGGCATTTGCATGCGGATTTGGGTCTGACTCTTGCGATAGAGTCACAGACGGTACTGCGCGAGGATCTGCGCATTCTCGTCATGTCGGCGACGATTGAAGCAGAGCCCGTCGCGGCGATGCTGAATGAGGCTCCTGTGGTTGCCAGCAAGGGGCGCAGCTATCCGGTTAAGACGATATATGCCGAGCGACGGGAGGATGCACCACTTGAGCAGCGTGTTGTGCGCACGATAATGGCTGCCCTTCATCGTGAAGAGGGGGACATGATGGTGTTCCTGCCGGGAGCAGGGGAAATTCGGCGTGTACAAGCAAGGTTGGAGCAAGAGCTTGCTAGGCTTGCAATGGTTGAACGTGTAAATGTTGCTCCATTGTACGGACAACTGTCGGCGGCTGTACAGGACGCCGCCATTGCTCCATCACAGAATGGAATTCGTAAAATCGTGTTGGCTACTGCAATCGCGGAGACGAGCTTGACAGTGGAAGGGGTTCGCATCGTCATCGACAGCGGACTAATGCGTGTACCTTGCTTTTCGCCGCGAACAGGTCTTACTAGACTGGAGACGCTGCCTGTCTCGCGCGCATCTGCTGATCAACGGCGCGGCCGGGCAGGTCGTCTTGGTCCGGGCATCTGTTACCGTCTTTGGACGCTGGATGAAGAGAGACAGCTTTCAGCCCATCATATGCCGGAGATTCTTGCCGCTGATTTGGCTCCGCTTGCCTTGGAGCTGGCGGCATGGGGGGCGGAAGCCGCTGATCTGAGGTGGCTGACACCGCCGCCAGCCGCTGCACTGCGCCAAGCAGAAGAGCTGCTCGTTCAATTGGGTGCACTATCTGAGGCAAGGGCATTGACACCACATGGACGGATACTGGCGAAGTCAGGTTTGCAT
This sequence comes from Paenibacillus sp. S-12, assembly GCF_030363895.1. NCBI lineage: Bacteria > Bacillati > Bacillota > Bacilli > Caryophanales > Paenibacillaceae > Paenibacillus > Paenibacillus sp. S-12. The sequence continues at coordinate 142,833 of NZ_JASIUF010000022.1, read as the reverse complement.
CCGCGTTTCGCTCACATGATTACCAAGGGTATGGAGCTTGGGTTAGAAGAAGATGCATGTATGCTGGCGGCACTGCTCGGAGAGCGGGATATTATCCGCCACAGCAGCAGTCCCGGTGTATTGAGCGAGCATGAAGGAGCAGGACAGCGAGCAGCAGCGCCCAATCCGGACTTATGCTTTCGTATGGAACTGCTGGCTGATGAAGGACGTTCGCAATCTCGTCCTCATCGCCATGCTGAGGTGGATGAGAGTGTGCGTCGGCGGATACGCGAGCAAGCGAAGCAGTATCAGCATGCCTTCTGCGTCCAGGTGGATCATAAGCGATCGCTAGCTTTTAAAAATGGTGATATGAGTAAAGAAGATGCATGGAGCTTGCTTGCTGCATTTGCCTATCCGGATCGGATTGCCGAGCGTCGTCCAGATGGGCGCTACCTGCTTCGGAACGGTCGCGGTGCGGCCTTTACTCAAGCTGTTGCAAGCGGAACCCTGCTGGCACAGTCACCATACATCGTTGCTGTGCAGCTTGATGATGCGGGCGCCGATGGCCGCATTCTGCTGGCAGCCTCGCTTAGTAAAGCCATGCTTGAACGCCACTTTGCTATTGAATTAACGCGGGAAGCTCATATTGCTTGGGATCGGACAACACAATCTGTCCGTACCCGAGAGCGCATTCGCTTAGGAGCGCTTACGCTCAAGGATATTCCGCACAGTGCTCCAGACGCAGACGAAGTGCTGCACGCATTGCTGGATGGCATCGCCCAGGAGGGGCTGAACATCCTCCCGTGGACGAAGCAGGCGCGCCAATGTCAGGCGCGGCTTCAATTCATGCATCGGCATTTGCCAGAGGAATGGGCAGCTGCTGGTGAGGAGGAGCTTCTCGCCACCTTAGAGGAGTGGCTCGGTCCGCATGTGTACGGCATGAGAAGCCGTGACGATCTTGGCAAGCTGAACTTAGTTGCAGTGTTTGAATCGATGCTGTCATGGGAACAGCGTCAGCAATTGGATCAAGAGGCGCCAACGCATATCACGGTGCCGAGCGGTTCTCGCATTGCTGTAGACTACAGTGATCCAGAGCGTCCATTGCTGGCTGTCAGGCTGCAGGAGGTATTCGGTTTGCACAATACGCCGCGCATTGCCAGGGGCCGCGTATCGCTAACAATGCATCTGCTCTCTCCGGCACAAAGGCCGGTTCAGGTAACGCAGGATTTGGCGAGCTTTTGGGTGAGCACTTATTTTGACGTGAAAAAAGACTTGAAGGGACGATACCCGAAGCACTATTGGCCGGATAATCCACTCGAGGCGGTTGCAACTCGGCGAACGAGGCCATCAGCGAATAAAGGATGAGATATCGCCCTATTGAGTTGATTTGTAGTAGATACAAGTAGTCTTCTGCTGTCTATTGGTATGTGAAATCAGAATTCGATATAATAAAATACAGGAAATGACCAGCGGGTCTAATCTATACAGAATAAAAACAGCGTTAACACGGCTTGTAGTTTATGGAGGTGAAGGTGCATGTCACATGCACTCGTGTCATCACAGTTAATGTCGCTTATTGTGTCCTTGTGTGCAGGGACAGCAGTTATCGTGCTTCGTTTGCGCGCGTCGAACAAGCCGACCTCAATGAAGAAGATTATTATGCCGCCAATTGGCATGGCAACAGGCTTCGGCATGTTTCTCGTTCCGGCGGTGCGCATTCCGTGGCTATGGGCCATTGGCGCTTTTCTTGCAGGGGCTTCGATCTTCGCCTATCCGCTTATTCGCACATCGCGTTTTGAACGGATCGGCAAGGAAGTTTATTTAAAACGATCGAATATGTTCATTGTTGTAATTGTCGGGTTGCTCGTACTGCGACTCATCCTGCATGATGTCGTGGAGCAATATGTTTCAATTTCACAGAGTGCGTCCCTGTTCTTTATTCTTGCATTCGGCATGCTGCTGCCATGGCGTTTGGCTATGATGATGCAGTATAAGAAGCTGATGGCAGAGAAAGTGGAAAGTGAGCAGTAACAAAATCTTTATGGATGTTCGATAACGAAAGAAGCTGTATCCTGTCTTGAAGAAGCAAGGCAGGATACAGCTTTTATGATAGTAATAAAATATTCTTAGGCATTTTTACTATATTCAAAATAAAACCTGGAGGTGGTTCAGGCATTTATTCATAGCACTGTAACTATGCCGTGCCCCACACAATGCCCAGCTCCTTCAAATATTGGCGGTAAGCGATGCTGACACGGTCGCACTTGAGCGATAATTCCACTTGCAAATCAAGCGGCAAATCTTCAGGTTTCTGATTTTCCACAATCGGCTTGTCCTGTGCAAAAATCATGTCTTGGAACTTCACAATCTCATCGTCAGCCAAACCTGGGTCATAGTTGAAGGATAGAATTCCGTATGCGACAGAGGTTACTTCATCCTTCGGCTGCACCGTTAACAATATGGACATGAGATGACCTGTCTCCTTGTCGCGCTTCGTAAACTTGACGGTAAGCGGACGGGCAATTTCATACGTATAATAGACATTCTTTGCTTGACCGGAGCCGTCCGGATCTGGCTGAAACACTTCAATTTCCTCGGAGCGAATGCCTTCTGGAACGCGGTGAACTCGGTAATCGCCAATTTCCGTATGCGTTTCGACTCCTAGATAACCTTCGTGTACGACAGCAAGATGTCCCACATCAAGGAAGTTCTCTACAATGCGAGGCGGCTTGGCACCCACGGACTGAGGGCCCCATATAACATTGCGCCAGCCTTCAGCACCGAATTCTTCAAATGGAAACCACGGTATATCCGCATTCCCTAGATTGACCCAAATGAATCCATAGCGTTCCTCACAACCATACGTAATCGCATGAGCCTTTTTCGGAATGGCTTGTTCCGCGGGAAGCTGCGGAATGCGGGAACAGGCGCCGGAGCCCTCGAACTCCCAAGCATGATACGGACAGACAAGCTTGCCATCCTTCACGCATCCTAGCGACAAGGCGGCCCCACGGTGTACGCACAAATCCTTGAACGCATGCACACCTTCCTCATTACGGAACAGGACGACGCGCTCTCCCATTATCAGCACCTGCAGCGGCTTCTCCTGCACATCCTGCGCACGGCAAGCAACAATCCATTCATTACGCAATACGGCATCATTTACGATCATGATGTAGACAGTCTCCTTTAATGATCCGGCAATCAAAAGCTGAATCCGAATGTAATGTTCTCATCTATTGAGTGACCAAAATCATGTGTAGAAAAGTATTAAGAAATTGAATGAAATCTTTCGTCTTTTCTGCGCACACGTTTATTTTAGGGAATATATTTGTGCGAGTCAACATAAAAAACGAACAATATACAAAAAATATTTAATTAATATTCGCAATTTACCTATACAAAACGAAATGTACACTCTATAATCAGGGTGTGATCAAAATCATAACGAACGTTACAGCATACGTGGGGGGGAATGAGCATACATGGAACAATCAGCGAAGTCGAACACCCTTGTCGTTGGAGTGGATGATAAGATCAGTGCCGGAAAGGCCTTTCTGTTAGGACTCCAGCATGTGTTGGCTATGGATTTGTACATTGCACCGATCATTATTGCAGGATTGCTGTCACTAAATGCAACGGATACATCGTTTTTTATTCAAATGTGCTTTATCGGAACAGGAATTGCGACCTTAATCCAAACTGGCTTCGGCTTGCGGCTTCCTGTCGTTCAGGGGCCGTCTTACGTGCCTATTGGCGCAATGGGGGCGATTGGAAGCAAGCTTGGATTAGGAGCTATGACGGGGAGCTTGATACCGGGTGCATTGCTGATGATGCTGCTCGGCATGCCGCTGAAATGGTTCGCGAAGGCAGTACGCCGGATGATTCCACCGCTTGTAGGGGGAACGGTTATTTTGATCGTCGGCATATCGCTGATGCCAACGGGAATGAATAATATTTACCGCGCGGAAGGCAACTTGTGGACCAACATTCTGATTGCCGCTGTATCTGCAGGCGTTTTAATTATCTGCATGCTGCTTGGTCGCCAATCGAAGAAGTTGGGCACGGTGTCACGTCTTATTTCCGTCATTGTCGCGATTGTGGCAGGAACACTTTTTGCGTCGATGTTTGGCAAGGTTGATTTCTCACGAGTGGCAGAGGCTGATGCATTTTCCATTCCTAGCTTCTTCCCATTCGGTGCGCCTGAATTTAATCTAAGTGCGATTGTGACCATGATGTTCGTCTACTTCATTATCTTGATTGAAACGACAGGAACATGGTTCGTCATCTCCTCTATTACAGGCAAGGAGCTTACAGATGAGCGCTTGAACCGTGCAGCAGCAGGAGAAGGCTTGGGCTGCTTCGTAGGGTCATTGTTCGGCGGAACGCCAATGACAGGATACTCCTCTAATGCAGGGCTTATCGCGGTTACCGGCGTAGGGAGCCGTATGGCGATTATGGCAGGCGGCGGCATCTTGATTGCTCTTGGTCTTATGCCGAAGCTGTCTGCGGCGATTACTTGCATTCCAGAGCCGGTTATTAACGGTATCTTCGGTGTTGTCTGCGTGGCTATTGTCGTCAATGGGTTGAAAGTCATTCAATTTGTCGATCTGGACGAGCGTGCCATGATGATTATCGGCGTGCCAATTTTGCTTACGATGGCCGTGACAGTATTGCCAGACGGAGCGTTAAAGGGCTTGCCTGACTTCGCCGTGTACGTATTATCCTCCGGCATCACGGTTGGTGCTTTAGCAGCCTTGATTCTCAACCTGGTCATTCCAAGCGGCAAGCACAAGGCAGCGGCAGAAGGCACATTGGTGGCGTCCGGTGGGGAACAGACTGCGTCATAATTTCTTAGCTATTTCTCCTTCTGACCGAGCAACACATCGACAGAAATAGAAGAAGGCAGCAAGCATCGCTTGCTGCCTTTTATCGATCTTCTATCCGATCATAATCTTTCCTTCAGGGTAACGGTATAAGGACTGCTCCTTGCGGTTGCCGAGCGCGTATGCAAGCGTCATGGGGCCGATACGGCCGATGAACATCGTGGCACATATGACGAATTTGCCAAATGCCGACATCTCAGGTGTAAGGCCCATAGATAATCCTACCGTTGCTACGGCTGATACCGTTTCGAAGAGCAGTGTGATGAACGGCTGATCTTCAGTTATGGCCAGCAGCATGGATACGCCCAGCACCATGAATATAGCGAGGAATATAATCGTCAGTGCCTTAATGATCTGATCCTTGGCAAGCCGATGGCGGAACAGCACAGCATCCTCACGGCCGCGCAGCATCGCATAGACGGCAGCCAATAGGATAGCGAATGTCGTCGTCTTAATCCCGCCACCCGCAGAACCAGGAGAGGCGCCGATAAACATGAGAATAATGAGCCCGAATTGGGTTACCTGCTTCATATTTGCCACATCAACCGTTGTCGTTCCCGACGAACGGGCGGAAATCGACTGGAAGAAGGAAGCGTATATTTTGCCGTCCCACCCAAGTGATCCGAGCGTATTCGTATTTTGGAACTCGAAAATGAAGATGAAGATGGCGCCAGCAACAACCAGGATGCTGGTCATGGACAATACCACCTTGGAGTGCAGTGTTAATCGTCGTGACTTCGGATAATCGTACAACTCAGCCAATACGATGAAGCCAAGCCCTCCGGACAGCACGAGGAAAGTAGCAACTACATTCGTTACGAAATCATCCACATGCAGTTGGAAGCTGGAGCCAAATAGATCGAATCCCCCGTTGTTGAACAAAGAGATCGAGTGGAACAATCCGTAATAGAATGATTGCAGCAGGGGCATATCAATAGCCCATCGCAGCGTTAGAATGATCGTTCCTACTCCTTGGATAATGAACACGAATATAATGACACGGCGGATTGTTCGTACAATGCCCTCCATACTGTTCGCATTGATCGACTCCTGTAAAATGAGTCGTTCCCGCAGGGAAATGCGTTTCCCAAGCATAAGATAGAAGAGCAGGGCTACGGACATGAAGCCTATGCCGCCGATTTGTACGAGTGAAATAATAACCCCTTGTCCAAATGCAGAGTAGGTTGTCCCGATGTCGACGACAACCAGTCCGGTTACGCATACAGCAGAAGTTGCCGTGAACAAGGCGTCAATGAAGGAAAGGGAATGGCCAGCCGCCAAGGATATCGGCAGCTTCAAGATACATGTCCCGATTGTGATGATAGACAAAAAGCCGAGAACCAGCACACGAGCAGGCGTCCAATGCATTGTCCGTTTTCTCCATGAAGTCATGTGAACGTCTCCTTTAACAATAAAAAAAGTAATGAGGAAGGATTGAATCCTGTTACAGTCAGGTGCGTACGTTGGATAATCATTCGAATCAATCATTTTCCAAAACGTTCACTAGTATATCGTTCCCCAGAGTGGATGTAAATGGTCGATTTTTATTTACGAACATTTTCCTATTTTGAGAAGGACAATGCAAGGGAAGTGATTCTATCGGTATGTGAATTTAAAAGGGATGATACATGTGCGATAAGATATGAAGAGAATCCTGTTGTTCGTGAGATAGAAGCTTAGCTAACCATGGGAAATGGGCTGGTGGGGATGCATGGGGGAGTCTTCTTAGAACTGTTGGGGCTAGAGGGGTGCCGTTTACGACACCCACAACCGGCCATATACTTTCCAATTTACAAATCCGCGGCTAATCCAATACGTTGATACATGAAGTACGATAAATGCAATAAGCAGAGTTGGTTCAATGAGAGCGAATAAGGCCCATAAAATGACTAAAATCCATGGAGACAGCTTTTGCAGCATCTGGGCTGGCCACCATACGAGTCGGAACCACGGGTGGGATTTTTGTAGTGCATCCATATATTCGTTTCTCACTTGGCTATCTTCAGGATTTAAACGGATGGCCTCTTGCATGAATTGCATAGCGCGATCGTGCTCATCTCGCTGATCTGCTGCCCAAGCAAGCTGCATCAGGGTGTAAGCATGTTTCTCCTGCCAGGCTAAAGCTTGGCGTTCTGCTTCGCGGGATTCCGGATACCGCTTCATTTGCGCTAGTACATAGCTGTAGGTAGCATAAGCAATACCGGCAGGCTCAATGTCGATACTGCGCTCCAGCGATAGAAGTGCTTGATCCAGTGCGCCTTTGCGCAGCTGATACTGGGCAAGCAGCAGATGGGGCGTTGGATCTTCTTCTGCCACCAAGGCAAGCTGCCTCGCTGCTGTCTCGAAAGCAGGCCATTCTCTGCGCTCATAATAGATGGACATGCGAACTCGCCAAGCATCCGGAAGTCTCGTATCGCGCTTCAATGCCTCAGAGGCCCAATGCAGCGCCTGATCTGGTGCGATCGGCTTGTGAACAACTGCTGCCAGCGACATGACGGTTGGATGCTCCGGATATTGCTGCTGCAGGCGCATAGCCTCTTCCAGCGCTTCCTTGTAGCGCTGCTTCTGATATAGCTCATTTACCTGATGAATGGCCTCCTGGAGGCGTATTCTCTCTTCCAGCTCTTTGGCTGTCACGTTCTGTTCGCCAGATTCATCGGGCTGGTTCTCTTTTTCTGCAGTTTGTTCCAGCTCCTCATGCTCTACTTGTGGCATCCTCCATCACCTCCATGATGTACTCGGTTGTTATCTCTATTGCAAATCCATGAATGTTGAAATGATGGATCGACGCGTATGATCATCTTCATCGTCTGAGCCTTGAATGATGATCCTCTGGGTCGTTTTAACGACCTTCAAAGGGATTCGATAGATGCCTTATGTGTCAGCTTTAGCTTCGCTTCTTCAATCATCTACTCATTCGTGAAAGCTGTCTATTAGACTGCGCTTGTTGGCCGCAATCCCTCAGGTGAAGCTGACAATATTGTAGACCCACACTGCGTTCGGAGCAAGGGAAATAGGGTTTCCATTTTATATAATTATTTTGATTTGGCTGCCACAGTACCACATTACGGCAGATACCCCTGTTGAGAGAACAGCTTTTTACGCCGGAAATTTACTTGCTACGATATTCCCTTTGCCCATTGATGAAGGGTGTTATCGCTTGGAAGCATCCATGTCAGAAGACCGAATAAAGGAAGAAATCCACATACGATCATTACATTTTCAATTCCCCACGTGTCTATGAAGTACCCGAGTGCAAGTGCGCCAATGCCTCCCATGCCGAAGGCGAACCCGGTTATGAGTCCAGATACCGTTCCGATGTTGCCGGGATGAAGCAGTTGTGCGTAGATTACCGTAACGGAGAAGCTGGACAATAAAATAAATCCGGTCAAGGCCAAAACAACACCAGCCCAAAACAGCGATAAATACGGCAATATGAGGGCAAGCGGCGCAGTCCCAAGCATAGAGACGAGTATCAAGTTGCGTCTTCCGAAGCGATCGGCAAGCGGGCCGCCGAAGAACGTTCCGACTGCTCCTGCTCCGAGGAATAAGAATATGTATATTTGTGCGTCATCGAGTGTCAAATGGTAAGCATCCATCAAGTAGAAGGCATAGTAGCTGCCTATGGCGGCACTGTACCAGGAACGGGCAAAGACGAGCACAACCAATACGATGGTGGCGGCAATAACTCGGTTGCGCTTCGATGGATCCATCGTGCGTGCCTGATGCCGCTTTTTGAAGGCATATCCGCTATCCAGCATTGTACGGTACCAGCGTGCAATATAGGTTTGTACGGCTATGCCTGCCCCTGCAACGATCGTGAATACGAGTGCACCCGATTGCCCCAAGGGGATAAATATCCATTTTGTCAGCATGGGCGCGAGGGATTGACCCGCGTTGCCGCCTACCTGAAAGATTGATTGGGCGAGTCCTTTTCGCGCGCCTGCTGCCATATGAGCAACTCTCATTCCCTCTGGATGGAAGGCGGCTGATCCGAAACCGACGAGCACGACAGCCAGAAGCACCAGAACATAGTTCGGAGCATAGGCAAGCAGCAGTACGCCTGCGAAGGTGAAGCACATTCCAATTGGAAGCAGTGCTGGTGTCGGTCTGCGATCCGCTGCATACCCAACGACAGGCTGCAGCAAGGAAGCCGTCACATTGATGGCGAAGGAGATCCAGCCAATTTGAGCATACGACAGATTCATAGATGACTTCAGAATGGGGAAGATTGCAGGGATGACAGCTTGAATCGAATCATTGAACAAGTGCACGAAGCTAATGGCAAGCAGAATGCGGAACACCGTATCTGCTTGAAGATGGGGTGCAGGCTCCATGCTCGGAGATTTCATTTGTGATGCAGTCTGATGCCTGGGCGCTGCAATGGTTGATGCTTTATTGTCCATGAAGGAACTCCTTTCCTTAGGTGAATTGATAGCAGAGCGTTGTTTAATCGCATGAAGATTATGGAATGATGTAACGATAATCGTTTTTCCTTATTGTTGCAATCGAGAAAATGGCCCTGTTATTGGAGAAATATAGAAAATATCTCGCCAGACAGGGCCATTTCTTAGATTTTCATAATTAAAATAGTAGATGTGCCGCTAGCGCAATAATCGGCAGCGTGATAAGCGTACGCAGCAGGAAAATAATAATCAAATCCTTCATGTTCACAGGCAGCTTAGAGCCAAGTAGTAATCCGCCGACCTCGGACATATAAATGAGCTGCGTGACAGACAGGGCAGCAATGACGAAGCGGGTCATTTCGCTTGTAATGCCGGAGCCCAGCACTGTAGGCAGGAACATGTCTGCGAATCCAACAAGTATCGTCTGTGATGCTGCCTCCGCTTCAGGAAGTCCTAGCAGCTGCAGCAGCGGAATGAATGGCCAGCCGAGCCATTGAAAGACCGGAGTATACTCGGCAAGTGCAACGGCAATTGTGCCAATAGCCATCACAACCGGAATTACGCCGAACCACAGGTCAACAATGTTTTTGAAGCCCTCGCGAATGAAGGAGCCTGCACCCTCATGTTGCCGTGCCTTATTGACTGCTTGGCGAAGTCCCCACTGCCATGGGCTCCATGATGATGGGATTGCCTCTTCTTTAGCGGGTACTGCCCCTGCTGCATACGTGTCAGGCTTGCGCGATAGCGGCGGTATGCGCGGCATAATAACGGCAGCGATCATACCAGCTAATGTTACCGTCGCATAAAAGGGAAGGAACATGTGAGCCAGATTCACATTGCTCAATACGATGAAGCTGAACGTAATAGACACGGCAGTAAATGTCGTTCCGATGACGGCAGCTTCTCGCTTTGTATAGTAGCCATTCTCATATTGCTTGCTGGTCATCATCACGCCAATCGTACCGTCGCCGAGCCAAGACGCCATGCAGTTGATGGAGGAGCGTCCGGGCAAAGTAAAGATTGGACGCATAATTTTGGTCATGAGCGTGCCGAAGAACTCAAGCAGTCCGAAGTCAACGAGCAGCGGCAGAAGCAAACCTGCAAGCATAAAGACAACGAACAAGCCGGGAATAAGGCTCGAGAGCAGCATGCCGCCAGTATGTTCCGACCATATCCACTCGGGTCCAATCTGAGAAAAAGTAATGATCGCAAATATCATTCCTATTGTTCGAGCGGCGAACCAGAAGGGGGATATAGCGAACAATGCATTCCATAATGGCTGATGCAGCAGCTTCTCCGGCTTCAGCCAGCGGGTATATGCAGTTCCGATCCAGGCCAGGACGATGATGATCGTGGCAGCCAGTGGGAGCCAAGGCGCAAGCCATTGTCCGATCACCTTGGCCAAAAATGCAATGGGTACCGTTACTTCCCCATTCCATGGCACAGGAATAACGAAGAGCAGTAGCCCAAGTAAGGATGGTATGGCGAAATGCAGCAAGCCTGTCCAACTCAAATGCTGTGTGGAAAGCGAATTTTGCTGCATGTTGTCGTTTTTAACTGTCATGTATGAATAATTCTCCTTAGAGTGCGGTATATTTATGCAACATCGTTTACTTTAATACAAATAGAGTTGAATTCCAAGAGTAGAATAGTTAGAAAAAAGTGGAATCCCAGTTAAGTGCAGTATACCAGTTTTTCCTATGTTTTGAAAATCCCCGTTAAGTCATTATAGTGAAGGCACTCGGGTTATCATCGAGCAGTACTTGACTCCATTTCATTCGTGCGAAATACTTGATTCATCGGCTGCATTCATATGTGGAGCAGATCAGGAAGGGGGACTAGCATGTATGTTGTAGAGCTTACATATAAGAAGTCTGTGGAAGAAGTAGATGTTTATTTGGATGCCCACCGTGCATTTTTGGACGAGCATTATGCGAAGGGCGTATTTTTGTTATCAGGACCGAAGGAGCCTCGAACAGGAGGAATCATCATCGTAGATGCGCAGACAGAGGAGGAGGCTCGTTCTTATATCGAGCAGGATCCATTCTTTGTACATGGTGTGGCGGCGTATCATTATATTGCCTTCCGACCAACGAAAGCAGATGAGGGCCTGCAAGCGCGTTTATTCCAACGGTAGCTGCGGCTGAGGAGAATCATGAACCGTGGGTTCTGTTTACGAAGGCGCATACATAAAGGATATAAAAAAAGCGAGATTGCCTAAATGTGTAGGCAGTCTCGCTTCGCTTATAATCGGAGTTATCCTTCTACTTGTGGTGTGGAGGTTTCAACTGATCTCTGATTTATTTTCTGCATGGCAAGGCCTGCACAATAGCCAACCGCCACACATGTTCCTAAATTATTGGTGAGATGGCCCATTATCGCACCCATCATGATTCCAGAATAAACCCAAATTTCCCCCGTACCTTTCATTTTGCTCCAAGTGTCCTTTACCGTTTGTTGTTTTTTCATAATATTTAACGTCCTCTCGTTTGATTTGATACCTTTATTCTATAGGCATCTACATGTCCATTCCTTATTTTCTGGTTGAAATGCGCCTTTTTCGGATTGAACGAAGCTAGAGGAGGGATGAGTGGGCACATTGGAGCTTATTTGGATGAGGCCAACACAGCAGTAGAGCAGAATACGCAAGCTGCATAGAATGTATGAGCCGCTTCAATAGCTTCAAGTGTTATCGATATGAAAGGATAAAAAACGAGTCGTTCTATTTTGGTGACAAGCGCATATAATCCAGATTATATACTCGATTTTCCCGCCTTGCGTATAATGGCTCAGGAGCTCTTAAGGTTTAGTTGAGAGACAATAATGTACAACGGGATATTGCTTGAGAAGCTGCATCCAGATATAAGTGCGGGGGAGAGAGGATTTAGCAGAACTCATTTGGGAAGCGCTTACAATAAAATAAGATGTGCCCGTACTCTTACTCCAATACTGGATAAGTGGATGGAACAGGGCATCTGTGAACGAGGCTGATCGAGATATGGAATTAGGCGTTCATCCTGAAGTATGGCAAATCAGCATGCTGGAGCTTACATTTCGCGTCATTATTGCCGTTGTACTGGGCGGTGCAATTGGTCTGGAGCGCGAATTCGGGGAGCACGCAGCCGGATTTCGCACGCATATTCTCGTTTGTCTAGGATCTGCGCTCATTATGATGCTGTCGAGCTATGGATTTTCAGACTTTATTTATGAAACGAATGTACGCATGGATCCGGCCCGGCTGGCGGCTCAAGTCATTAGCGGAATCGGATTTCTTGGCGCGGGTACGATATTACGTACAGGCATGACGGTATCAGGCCTGACGACTGCCGCCTCCTTATGGGTAGTTGCCGCAATCGGCTTGGCGGTTGGAGCAGGCTTCTATTATGGTGCGCTTTTGACCGCATTTACGGCATTTTTCAGCTTGTTCATGCTCAACAAGTTGGAGAAAAAATTCTCACCCTTCTCAAAGTCTGCTTCTGTAAGGAAGCTTGCACTTGTTATTGCGGATGGGCCGCGCCATATCGGAAAGGTACTATTCATTCTGAAGGAACAGAATATTGCTATTTCAGACATTTCTATTGAGCCTGTGGAACAAGGGGAAGAAGCAAGTACAACAGGCCCCTTATCGCCGGAGGATTCAAGTGACATGGATATCCATTGTTGTGTGCTGCTGCAGGTAAGCTTAAAATGCCGGACCTGGCATATCGATAAGCTGCTGGAAAAGCTGTTGTCTGAGCCGTGTGTGAGAGCCGTAAGGCATTTTGGCATTGATGAACCGATTGCTGAAAAGAGCAAATGGGGCTTTAGCGATTTATTTGAACGCAAGCAGGAGGATCACTCTACAGAGGAGAGCTCCAAGCAATAACTTATCACTCACAAAACAGCACAGTCCTGAGGATTTCCGCTCATGGAGCTGTGCTGTTCGTGTTGCAGATAATAGAAAGCCGCTGTATATTTCTCGGGAAATAATGTATTTCCTGTCGGACAAACTCATTATGCGTCGTAACGTTTGCTGCGATATACAATCAGTGTAATGATAATTGAGGCGGCCATCCAGATGGTGATAATGCCTACGTGGATTGAAATGGAAAATAACCCTTGACCGTCCCACAGCTTCTGAGCAGCTTCCGACAATTGAGATGTTGGTAGGTATGCCACGATCGTGTCTACCACACTGCTGTTGAAGACATTGCTGAATGCAGGCCCCATAAGGAAGACAATCATAAGCGGCATGCCAACGAAGGAAGTTTCCATCGTCGTACGGGACAATAAGCCAGTTAGCGTACCGAATGCTACATACATGATAAGACTTGGCACAATCAGCATAGCAAGGCCAATAAGCGGAAGTCCTGGCGTTTTTGCAATCAGAAAAGTTGCGATCAGCGCACATAATGTCAGGAATACGGAGATTGCGCTCTTACCCAACAGTACCTCGATCGGCTTGGCAGGGGACAACATCAGTACGCGCAGCGTATGCTTCTCCTTCTCTTCTGCCACCATCATCGATTGGGCAAATAAACAAGTAATCAGCAATGCCATGTTGATTGGCATCATCAGAATAGTAGCGCCATCATCGATGGTCCCATTGCTGAACATGAAGGCGAAAATAAGCGGCAAAGCTGCTGTAATTAACAGCATTTGATTCCTCATAGCTTCTTTCCATTCCTTCTGAATCATGGCAGTTACTCGATTTATAGAAAATGTCATTGTAATACGCCTCCGGTCACTTTAATGAAAATATCGCTTAATGTTGGTTCATTTGAATGTATCGATATAAGCTTGCCGGATGTCATCCAATCGTGAATACGATTTGCTCCAGCCTCATTGCGTTCAACGGTATGTGTTCCATCAGTCGTGACCACCGTAATGGCATGATCCATGTGGGCCAGCCGCAGCCGCTGCGGTGTATCCATAGCAGCGATGCATCCCTGATGAAGAAAGGCGATGCGATCACACAGTGATTCCGCTTCCTCCATATCATGCGTCGTCAAGAAGATGGTTGTTCCCATGCGGTTCAACTCCCGCAAGGCTTCATGTATTCGTTTCGTATTCGTCGGATCGAGTGCGGATGTCGGTTCATCCAGGAATAAAATATCTGGCTTATGAAGCAAGGCGCGAGCCAGTGTTACTCGCTGCTTCATCCCTTTGGATAAATGCTTCACTGTCGTTTTACGCTCGCTTGTTAAGTTGACCTGTTCTAGTGCTTCCTGTACTCGGCTCGTCGGCACATGATACAGCTTGCAGAAAAACACAAGATTATCCTCAATGGTAAGCCGCTCGTACAAGGTGCTATTATCCGTTAATATGCCGATGCGGGACAGATGCTGCTGGCGTTCTGAATCCTTCATTTTCGCGATGTCTACATCGAATACGCGGGCTGTTCCAGCCGTTGGAAGGAGCTGGCCTGTAAGTATCTTCACGGTCGTAGTTTTACCTGAGCCGCTTGGGCCGAGAAATCCAAAAATTTCGCCGCGCTGAATCGTAAAATCGATTGGCTTTATGGCTTGCTTGTTGCCGAATGTCTTGGTCATTGCTCTTACTTCAATAATTGGTTCCATGAGTCACCCTCGCTTTATCTAAATGATATTGTGTACGATTCGAATGTCAGTGCCCGCTGTTGCTCATTTGCGGTCGGTGCAGCTCATTGCTGCGCTGCCGTCCCTGTCGACATCCTTATCGTACTGTGAAAGGGTGATCGGCACCTCAAAAACCCCGCGAATAGCGCACTCCAGTGGTTGAATGGAGCGTTTCGCAGGGAGGATGGAACCGATTAGAGCTGATTTGATACGACGTTGCGGCTAAATGGAGCGGTCATCCTATCCGATTCCCATAATAGCCTTCATTTCTTCGTATTTATTCTTGGAGAGCGGCACCTTGCTCTTATTCTCATCATCAAGCACGAGGCTGTAGCTGTTGCGGGACCAAATAATGACTTCACGGACACGCTGCAAATTGACCAAGTAGGAGCGATGGCAGCGGAAAAATCCGAATGCCTTGAGCTTGCGCTCCAATTCTGTCAGCGTCATCGTGCAGGGCAGCGAACCGGAATGCATATGAAGCTGGGAAGCGCCATCTTGGCTTTCGATATAATTCAATTCAAGCGGATCAATAAGCACGATTTTGTCTTCAATACGTGCTGGAATTTTGTCAAAGCTAATTTGCGGGACGAAGCGTTTGCCTACTGCTGCCGAATCAAGCTCGTCTTCCTTTTCCTCAGGCTTCGCATTAGGAGCGTCCTCTTTATGTACAAGTTCGGCATCTTCTTCGCTTAGCTCAGTATCTGATGTGTCTAAAACTGCGGCTGTACTCTTGTGGCCTTCCTGAGCTATTTCTTCCAAGCCTGACTGCTGGGCGAGGTTGGCTTGTTCATCTACGTTAAGGGCCTCAACCTCGGATATTTGATTTACAGGCTCGTCCTCAATGATGACTGGCTTAAAGCCGACAGGCGTTAAGCGTACAACATGATTGGTCATTGTGAGCGCACTCTCCAAGGAAGGCACAGTCATGAAGATGGAAACGCCCTCCTCGCACATCGTGTTAATCCATTGACGGAGCAGGTAGCTGCTTTCCAAGTCCATATGGAATTCAGGATCCTCGATGATAATCAACTCTGGACGATGAGCTGCGGCTCGTGCTAGGTGGAATCGGCGCTGTTCGGGCAATGAGCATTTGCCTAGCGGCGTATTCATGCGCTCATACAAGCCGGTTAGCTTCAAGAGCTGTTCCAAGCGGTCTTTATGGTAGGCCCCATACATTTTCATAAAGAAGGTCAAGGCTTCCTTCGGTGTTAATCGTTCATATAAGGCTTCACTCTGCCGAATCAAGCCGATTTTAGTGGCGAGAGAAGCGAAGGAAAATGGAATGCCGCGCCATGTCACGCTTCCAGCCGAGGGCTTGGCTCTATTTATTAGTAAATCAATAATCAACTGTCCGGTGATATGGTTGCTTTGCACCGCAATGCACTGTCCCGGATTTATTTGTACGCTCAGCGCATCTAAAAGTGTGGAGTTGCCTTTTGTCATCGATAGTTTGTCAATAATCAGTCCATCCCCAGCGGGGGGTTCAAGCGCGTTCATACGCGTGCCTCCAATCGTATGCATGCCAATCTTTGTTGTGAGTTATATCATAGGTAAATCATATATCGATAACCTCATTTTGGGTAGATGCTGACTGTGAAGGGGGGGCAGTTTTGAATGCAGCAGGGAATAATGAAGCAAGTGGACAAAATAATAATGTTCGGAATTTGCTCTATTTATAATCGTGATTAGTAAATTATGATGTGGGATTAAAAATAATTAACGAACAATGGGCGTGAGTGTTGTTGACTTGTTCGTTAAATTTAGATACAATAAGGTTGCTCCCGCGGAAAGTGGAGAGCAAGGATTGATTGGCCATTATTTTGTTTATCCTGTTCGTATATCCCAGAGATAAGGTCTAGGGGTCTCTACCAGGAGCCGTAAATTCCTGACTACGATAGGTATGCTTTGGTATACCTGCACGTAACAGGATATTTTTTTTGCCCAAATAGGTGCAGGCTCATCGGATAAGAGATAAATAGACCGAAACATCGTGAGCATCGAGGAGGAAACAATGAGTAAATATGATGTAATTGTTGTAGGAGCAGGTCCGGCTGGTATTTTCACTTGTTATGAATTATCTTTGAAGGCTCCACATCTGAAAGTATTGCTCGTAGATAAGGGACATGATATTTATCGCCGCAACTGTCCGATTTTGGAGGAGAAAATCCAAAAGTGTCCTCCAGCGGCAGGAAAGAAGGATTTTGCCGGCTGTCTCCCAGCTTGTTCGATTACAAACGGCTTCGGTGGAGCAGGGGCATACAGTGATGGTAAATTTAACGTAACGACAGAATTTGGCGGCTGGCTGACTGATTATTTGCCGGCTTCACAAGTACTGGACTTGATCAAATATGTAGATGCAATCAACCTGGAGCATGGAGCTACAACGGATATTACCGATCCAACAACAGAAACGGTACGTCGTATTGAACAGCTGGGCTATTCTGCTGGCTTGAAGCTACTGCGCGCACAGGTGCGTCATTTGGGAACGGAACAGAACCTGGAGATTTTAAAATCCATTTATGAATATTTGAAGCCTCGCGTCGAAATGGCCTACAAAACAGAAGTCGCGGATCTGATTTCAGAGAAGCAGGATGGGCGCTATATTGTGAAGGGGATTGAGCTAAAGAGCGGTGAGAAGCATGAAGCTGATCAAGTGGTAATCGTGCCGGGACGTGACGGCTCAGCATGGTTGACGGAAATATTGAAAAAGCGCCGCTTGAAAATGTACAACAACCAAGTCGATGTTGGGGTGCGGGTAGAGACCTCCGATATCGTTATGCGCGAAATCAATGAACACCTGTATGAAGGGAAATTCGTGTTCAATACGTCTGTTGGCACACAGGTGCGTACCTTCTGCAGCAATCCGTCTGGCCATGTCGTGGTGGAGAACCACAGTGGCATCATGTGCGCGAACGGGCACTCCTTCAAGGATCCGAAGCTGGGCTCTGCAAACACGAATTTTGCGCTGCTTGTATCGCATAAGTTTACGGAGCCGTTCGATAAGCCGAATGAGTACGCTCGTGAAATCTGTAAGCGCGCGAACGATTTGTCCGGAGGCGGCATTATCGTCCAGAAGTACGGGGACATCATTCGTGGACGCCGCTCAACAGAAAAGCGCATCCAAGAAGGATTCCTGGAGCCTACCTTGAAAGAGGCCGTTGCTGGGGATTTGGGTCTTGTACTTCCATACAATACGATGAAGAGTCTCATTGAAATGGTTGAAGCGCTTGATCGCGTAACGCCGGGCATCGCTTCTGAGCACACGTTATTTTATGGAGTTGAGGCGAAATTCTACTCCGCTCGTCCAAAGCTGGATACGACATTGGAGTCGGAAATTGAAGGCTTATACTGCGGCGGAGACGGCGCTGGCATTACGCGCGGACTCGCACAGGCAGGTGCCGCAGGTGTACACATTGCACGCAGCATCGTTGCCAAACGCGGCGCGTAAATGCACGATGCCACTCAAGCCAATTCATAGGGGAGGGCCAGTGAGTCGAGACCTTGACTTGCTGGCTTTTTTTGTATGCTGTGCACCTATTTCCTTGTATACGCAAAATGGTCAATATTTGAAATATACTTTGTGATAAAATGCACAACATCATGGTGAGGGCTTCGTTACAATGAATTTGCAACCTGTTCAGTTGACATTCCAACCGGGGTGAATCGCATCTGGGTAGGTGCGAATGGAAAGCAGGCCTTGGGATGATCAGGCTTGCATCGGAATATGCACAAGCAGGAGGTTATGTCGATGTCAGGTTATTTGAAGCCGCAGCAAATTGCGGAAGCAACAGTGGAAACCGGAACGATCAAAGCGAGAAATCCTTTGTCTGCCATGCTGATCTTAGGTTTTCTTGCCGGGGCATTTATTGCGCTCGGTTATCTCTTATATATACGGGTGACGGCAGCCGCGCCCGCGGAATGGGGAAGTATTAATAGCTTGATTGGAGCAGCGTTGTTCCCCGTAGGGTTGATCCTTGTCTTATTAGCTGGCGGAGAGCTGTTGACCGGGAATATGATGGCCGTACCGCTCGCTCGAATGAAAGGCTGCATAACGACCGGAGAGGCCATCCGAAATATCGTGGTGATTACGTTTGCTAATTTCTTGGGGGCTTTGTTTGTAGCGTATTTCTTCGGTCATGTAGTGGGGCTTACGAGTTCTGGCCCATATTTGCAGAAGACAGTTGATGTAGCGGCTCATAAGCTGGATGAAAGCTTTATTCAGGCTTTTGTCAGCGGGATTGGCTGCAACTGGCTTGTTGCACTGGCGGTATGGTTGGCTTATGGGGCGAAGAGCTTCAGCGGAAAAATTATGGGCATTTGGTTCCCGACGATGGCTTTTGTAGCCATCGGGTTCCAACACGTTGTTGCCAATATGTTTGTCATTCCAGCAGCCATTTTTGAGGGGCATTTCAGCTGGGGGCAATATATGTCGAACTTCATTCCTGTCTGGCTGGGCAACTTGGCCGGAGGGGTTGTCTTTGTAGCAGGTGCTTACTATATGGTGTACTTGCGTTCGCAGCATGTGAACAACCAGAAGGTAACGAATGGGGCTTCCGAGCATCTGCATTCGAAGGATGCAGGTGCTGAAAGCAACGCGATGCCTTCGGGAGCGGCGAGCTCGCCTGTTCACTAACTGAGGCAGCAGCGCAGAACATTGGTATGTAAAGGTAGGCAAGATCGAGTCATGATTAGGCTCGGTCTTTTTTGTTTGCCGAAAACGCAGGTATGCTGCTCTTTATATAAATTCACGGGCTTGTCACCTCCATTACAGATAGATGTGGTAAACTACGGGTGACTAGTGTGCGCCATATATAGAAGAGAAGATAGCGATATCATGTCGTATCTGTAAGCGCATCCAACAACACGTGGGGAGGGATCTGCTGTGAAGTTACAGTTTATAGGCAGTGTCGAGCAACTATTGCCAGGGATCCAAGAATTGCAGTCGTTATTAAATATGGAAGCAGGTACAGAAGGTACTCTCGTACGAGTGGAGCAAGAGGAAGGGCCGCTTCGTGCCGCATGGGATGGAACAAAAGGGGTGATTCGCTATGAGGCGGACATTCATTTCTTCCGTGCGCTTGGCCTGTTCGTCGAGCAGCTTCGCAAAGGACAGCCGTTCGATATTACGGAGCACCCGCAATTTACGTATAACGGAACGATGATCGATGCATCTCGGAATGCGGTTCCGAATGTGCATATGATGAAGCAAACGCTGCGCTCAATGGCGCTGATGGGCTTGAATGGCGCAATGCTATATACCGAAGACACGTATGAAGTTCCAGGACGTCCGTATTTCGGATACATGCGCGGACGCTACTCAACTGAGGAGCTGTATGAAATTGATCAATATGCCGCCATGTTCGGTATTGAGGTAGTCGCTTGCATTCAGACGCTTGGCCATTTGGCGCAGGCGCTGAAGTGGGACTATGCGAACGAGATAAAGGATACGGAGGATGTCCTTCTCGTAGGCGAAGAGGAGACGTACCGTTTCATAGAGGATATGGTTGTAGCGGCAACGAAATCGCTTCGATCCAAGCGCATTCATATCGGGATGGATGAGGCGTTCGGTCTCGGTCTGGGCAAATATATGCACAAGCATGGCTTCCGTGAGCGTTTCGATATTATGAATGAGCATTTGGCTCGCGTCTTGGAGATTACGGGCAAGCACGGCTTGACTCCAATGATGTGGAGCGACATGTATTTCCATCTGCTTATGAAAAATGGCGGGCATTACTATGATCTTGACATTAACTTCACAAATGAGGTTGTTGATCAAATTCCGAAGGGTGTTCAGTTTGTCTATTGGGATTACTATCACGATGATCAAGGCTTCTATGAAGAGTTCATCGAGAAGCATCGCCAGCTTGGATCTGATCCAGTATTCGCAGGCGGCGTATGGGTATGGGGCGCTATGAGCCCGAACTATGGCAAGACGTGGCAGAATACGAATCCAGCCCTGCTCGCCTGCAAGTCGAAGGGGATTCAGGAAGTATTTGCGACAGCATGGGGCGACAATGGCCAGGAGACGAACCATATGACGATTCTCCCAGGCCTGCAGTTGTTCGCTGAGCATGGTTATACCGAAGGCGAAGTGGATGAAGTGAAGTTGAAGGAACGCTTCCAACTGTGCACAGGCCAGAGCTTCGATGATTACTGGCAATTGACTTATTTGGATGAGACTCCAGGTGTTACGGAAAATAATATGCACGGCTCGAATGGATCGAAGTTCCTGTTGTTCCAGGATGCGCTGCTCGGGCTGTTTGATATCTACCTTACAGAGGAGCTGGAAGCGAAGCTGCCGAAGCATTACAAGGAGTTGGCACAACGCCTTGCGGCTGCACGAGATAACACGACGGGCGATCATGCGCTCGTATTCGATATGTACGCAAAGCTGTCCGCGGCTGTCGGTGCAAAGTCGATGCTTGGTGTACAGGTGACCCGTGCATATCGGAATGGCGACAAGGAGGAACTGCGTCGCATCGCTACCGAAGTGATTCCTACGATTCGTCCGCTCGTGGATGAAGCGCGTAAGGCGCATCGGGCACTCTGGATGGCGACAAGCAAGCCATTCGGCTGGGAAGTGATCGATAGCCGCTACGGTACCGTAATGGCACGCCTGCAGTCGGCGGAAGAGCGCATCCTCGACTTTGTTGACGAACGTGTAGCTTGCTTGGAGGAGCTTGAGCAGGAGCGCCTTCCATTCTACAGTGATGATCCAGTCGGCGAGCATCGCGTAGCGCATCAGCCATTCTTCCATCGCATCGTGACCGGTACTGTATTCTCTGCCATTTAATAGATGAAGCATATGCTGTCATGCAGTTGAACATCGCAAGGAGGAGACTCTGCCTTATCTGGCATGGGTCTCCTCTTTGTTGGTTATGGGGACAGGAAAGATGTGGGTGAACTTATATATTAAGGGAAAATTAAACGAATCCTTTACAAAGGAGATGCTAAAGTGGCAATATACGGCCTCCTGTTGGTCATCGCCTCTGCCTTTGCACATGCCACCTGGAATATGTTCGCGAAGCGGAGCATTCATAAGGAATCTTTTTTATTTTGCTTGCACGGCTTGGCTGCAGTTGTGTTTATGCCGTTTTTTGTTCATGATCTGTTAGTTATGAATTGGTCATGGGAAAATGGGCTCCTATTATTCTTATCTCTGCTGCTTCAGGGAGTTTACCTGTGGCTCGTATCCAAGGCTTATCAGGTCGGCGATCTGTCCAAGGTCTATCCGATGATGCGAGGAACGGCTGCACTCATCGTACCTATTGTGAGCGTATTTCTGTACGATGAAAGCTTGTCTCTAATCGGCTGGCTTGGCTGGCTGCTGATTGTCGGAGGATTGTTTGCGCTCAGCGGCATGTTCTCCTCGAAGGAGCCGCGCAGCAGACTCTGGTGGCTAACCTTAGCAATTACGACCATCGTTGGGATGTGCACAGCCAGTTATACGCTGACTGATAAGATGGTGGTGGAGTTTTTCAGTCCCTTGGGACTGATTCAAATTTCGAACTTAGGCGCGCTTCTGTTCTTAGCACCTTCTGTCATACGTACGAAGCGGATACGCCATGAGTGGAAGGCAAATTGGCGTACGATTGTACTGGGCTCTATCATTTCGCCTGGTTCTTATTTATTGTTCTTGTTCGCAATGACACTGGGGCCGCTTGCCCATCTCGCTCCGATCCGCGAATTCAGCATTGTAATTGGAACAATGTTAGGTATCGTTGTACTGAAGGAGCAGCAGGGGTGGACGAGAATCGCGACATCGGCTGTTGTGGCATCCGGCATGGTCTTAATAAGCATGTGGGGATGAGGGTCGATCTGCCTGGTTGAATATCAGAGCATATGTTTGGAAAAAGCAAGCGCCCGCTATCTTGAATCGACTGCTAGGAGCAGGTTCGATTAAGGCAGCGGGCGTTCTATTTTTCCGATAAGTAGCTTATTAATTGACAATCTTATACTTGTCGTTCGTTAGCTCGAAGATTTCCTTAATGCCTGACGTACAGTACACCTTGTGGTCGGTCGTTATGAAGATGGCCTCGACATTCGGATCTTCTTCGACGAACTTCAAGCCCTTCTCCACGCCGAGGGCGAATAGGGAAGTGGACAGCGCATCGGCATCCGTCGAGCTGTTCGTCACAATCGTCACACTGCTGAGACCATTATCGACCGGATAGCCGGTAGCGGGATCAAGTATGTGATGATAATGCTTGCCGTTCTCTACAAAATATCGTTCATAAACGCCGGACGTCACAATCGTCTTGTCCTGCACCTTCATCTTGCCGATTTGGTTGCCGCGAGTTTCATCTGGATCTTGAACGCCGATCGTCCAATCCGAACCGCCAGGCTTCGCTCCAACCGCAAAAATATTGCCGCCTAGATCAATGATAGCGCTCGGGAAGCCGTTATTGCGCAAGTAGTCCGCGATTCGGTCGGCGGCATACCCCTTGCCGATACTGCCCATATCAAGTTCCATACCTTCACGGTTCAACTTAATGGCATGCTTCGCAGGATCAAGCGTCACGTCCTTATAATTGACCAGCTTTAACGTCTGTGCCAGCTTGTCTGGATTCGGCACCTTAGCATTCTCATGGCCAATATTCCATAAGTCCACGATCGGGCCAACGGTAGGATCGAAGCGTCCTTCAGTACGCTTGGCATAATCCAGCGATTTGGCAATCAAGTCAAAGGACTCCGGTGTGACGGTAACAGCCTCCTTGCCTGAAGCAGCATGGATCTTCGCCAGCTCACTTGTGTCCTTTGTCCGGTTCAGGCGCGAGTCGATTTCATTCAAAAGGTTCTCAATATCCTTGAATTGTTTTTGATCCGCTCGCTCATCATAAATCTTGACGGTGACGATCGTATCGAAGATAAAGTAGGATTGCTGCTTAATGGCGGATTTCTTGCTAGCAGTATCGTTCGTGCCCGAGGCCTCCTTTCCGCTGCTGCCGCATCCGCTCAAAATAAGGGCGCAAGCAGACAGCAGAACGATGGCGCTGCGAAGCAGGCTGCGTGAACGTGTCATAAGGCGATTCCTCCATCTATATGTGTAATGAAAAAGATAGGTTTTGAACATCCTTTTTATTAAGGGAATGGGGCTGTAACCAAGCATTTCATTATAGCAGTTCCCCAAAAAGTTGCAAATCAAGCATATCACAACAGAACGGCTAGCGAGGCTGAAAAGCGTTGATGTTCACGGTTATGCCATGGACGAACATTGAACCTTCTTTCACGAAGAGGTATAATAAAAATAGCTTCAAAATTAAAATGAAACCCGAGGAGTCAACAAGATGAAACGTGGAGATCTGATTCTCATCGGAGTCATTATTGTCGCGGCGCTTGCATTTCTTGTGCCGAAATGGTTCTTTCAAAATGAAAGTGAAAATTTGCACAATTCCAAGGTGTTTGCTCATATTACGGTAGATGGGAAACCCTATAAGAAAGTGGAATTAACCGAGAAAGAACAAACCATTCGAGTCGAAACGGATCATGGCTTCAACCTTTTGAAGGTGCATGACAAAGGAATCGAAATGATCGATGCCGACTGCTCTGACAAGGTATGCTTGTCGTTCGGCTTCGTGTCGAGACCGAATGATACAATCGTATGCTTGCCTCATCGCGTGCTTGTCGAGCTGTTCAGCGAGGGCGATGCTGGCGAGGAGAGTGACATCGATGCCGTCGTACAATAATACGAAGCGTGCAGCCGTATCCCAACAGTCAGAAGCGTTGAAGAAGGCGGTTATTATCGCAATATTCAGCGCTGTCGCTGTTGTACTCGGCTTCGTGGAGGCGATGCTCCCGGTGCAGACGATTCTGCCTATTCCGGGAGCGAAGCTCGGTCTAGCCAATGTGATGATATTGGCTTGCTTATATTTCTTGAACGGAAGGGACGCCTTGACGCTCGTCATCTTGAAGACGCTGCTCATGACGCTCATGCTGGGGACATTCTCGGCCTTTCTGTTTAGTTTCTTAGGATCTTTGTTCAGCTTTATGGTGATGTACGCCATTTTGAAAATTGGCCGCGACAACGTCAGCCTGATCGGTATCAGTGTTGTTGGCGGCGCCGCGCACAACGCCGGTCAGTTGACTGCGGCGTATATTGTGTTTGGCACGGCAAATATTTTCTATTACTTGCCGGTGCTGCTTATTACAGGTGTTGTAACAGGTATCTTTATCGGTATTGCGGTGAAATACATTGTTGCAGCACTTGCCAAGCTGCCGCTGTTCGATTCGCTAGTTCCGCAAATCGATGCGTCGGACGGCAGGGGGAATGAAGCGGAAATTAATGCGGCACATGCACGTTCACAAGCTGGCGGATCGGTGAGTGCAAATGTTGTGGGGGCTTTACATGCTAAAAGTGACGGGGGTGCTTCAAGTGTATCCGACACAGCCGTTTCTTCCCATGAAGAAGCGGTGTTTATGGAGAACATCCATTTTCAATACTCAAACGGCCCAGCGTTATTCGATGGCATATCGCTTCAGGTTCCCCGGGGCCAATGGGTATCCGTTATCGGGCCGAATGGCTCGGGCAAATCGACGCTCCTGAAGCTCATCAATGGTTTGTTCACTCCGCATAAAGGGAATATCTATGTGAATGGGAAGCAACTGAACGAAGAGAGTATTGCAGAAATTCGCCGCCGCGTAGGGTTTCTGTTCCAGAATCCAGACAATCAGTTCTTCGCCACGACCGTGCGGGATGACATTGCATTCGGTATGGAAAATCGCCAAATGCCGCTTGCTGAAATGGAACGGCGCTTGGAGCGCGCAGCGGATGAATACCAGGTGCGGGAATGGCTTGATCGGCATCCGGCAGAGCTGTCTGGAGGACAGAAGCAGCGTGTGGCGATTGCAGGCATGATGGTGCTCAATCCCGACATTTTGATCTTTGATGAAGCAACCTCAATGCTGGATGAGCGTTCGAAAAGGCAACTGACTGCACAGCTCAAGAGCTTGCATGCTTCGAATCGTTATACGATTTTATCGGTTACGCATGATGCGGAGGAAATTCTTGCTTCAGATCGTGTCATCGTTGTTAAGGATGGCGTGATCGCGGCTGACCTAACGCCAACCGAGCTGTTTGCAGACGAAGCGCTTATGAAAGCATGCCGCCTGCAAGCGCCATTTACGCTGCAATTGGCGAAGGCGCTGCAAACGAACGGGGTAGATGTGCCGGATACGAATGATGAGAGAGAGCTGGTGAACGCACTATGGCCATCATAACTGCAGAACGGGTAACGTACCGTTACCATGGGCAGGGAGTACAGGGCGCTCCTGCACTGGATAAATTGCAGGTCACGTTCGAGCAGGGGCAGTTCATCGCGCTGCTTGGCGCAACCGGCTCCGGCAAATCAACATTGCTTCAGCATTTGAACGGTATATTGCAGCCTACTGACGGCAAGCTGCAGGTGCTCGAATATACATTCCAAGGAGGCACGCAAGAGCGCGGCTTGAAGGAGCTTAGACGGCGCGTAGGTCTTGTCTTTCAATTTCCAGAGCATCAGTTGTTCGAAGACACGGTGGAACGGGATCTTCTGTTCGGCCCCTTGCAGTTCGGGCAGAGCGAGGAGGAAGCGAAGGCTTCCGCACTTACGGCGATGCGGCAGGTAGGGCTGCCGGACACACTGCTTGAGAAGAGCCCGTTCGAACTGAGCGGCGGACAGATTCGCAAGGTGGCGATTGCAACGGTACTTGCCTCGAATCCGGAAATTGTTGTATTAGATGAGCCGACAGCGACGCTAGATCCTGTAAGCCGGACAGAGCTGATTGAGCTGCTCTACAAGCTGTGCAAGGAAGAAGGCAAGACAGTCATCATGGTGACCCACCGTCTTGATGAGCTGTTTGCTTATGCCGATTCCTTTGCCTTAATGAAGGACGGACGAGTTACGTTTCAAGGCACTCGCTCAGAACTGATGGCGCAGCCGGAGAGGCTGGAGGAGGCAGGAATATTATTGCCCGCCACGATGCGGTTGGCCGCCCTTGTCATGGAGCGGACTGGTGTGCCGAAGGAGAAGCTGCCATGCAGTGCTGCCGAATGGGCAGAATGGATAAAGGCACAGATGGAGCACAGATTACAGGAGCAGGGGAATCGTCGACCGGTGGAGGAGGAGGAATAGCGTATGCAGGCAAAAATGATGCTAGGCCGCTACGTAGCGGCCGATTCCTGGATTCACCGCCTTGATCCGCGCGCGAAGCTGATCGCGATGGTTATCTACCTTGTCGCTGTCATTCTCGCGGAACAGTTCGTGGAGCTTGCGGCGCTTACGGGCTTTGCGCTGCTCATGATGTCAAGCTCGCGTATTTCGCTGTACCGCTATTTTCGTGCTTCTCGTCCACTGTGGCTCATAATGGCCTTCATGTTTATTTTCTATCTTCTGTTCGATTCGAGCGGCAGTGCTTTGGTGCAGGTAGGCGGCTTAAAAATAACGACTGGTGGCGTTACTTACGGAGCTTACGCCGTATGGAGAATGGCGCTGCTTGTCACGCTGACGGCGATCCTGACATTTACAACAGCCCCAGTGGAGCTGAATCTCGGGCTTGAGCGCGTACTAAAGCCGATCCGGCTAATCGGCGGTTCACCGCAGCGCTGGTCCATGATGATCGGGATATCGCTTCGCTTCATTCCGACGATATTCGAGGAAGCGGAGAAGGTAATGAAGGCACAGGCATCCCGCGGAGCGGATTATGCGGATTTGTCCTTTGCCCAGAAGGGCAAGCTCGTCATGACACTGATGGTGCCTGTTATCGTGAGCGCCTTTCGCCGTGCAGAAGAGTTGGTGCAGGCGATGGAAGCGCGAGGATACGTACTGAATGCGCCGCGCACGTCGCTGCGTCAATTGGTATGGAAGCTGACGGATACGTTGTTCATGGCATTGTTTGTTGCGATGTTAGTACTAGTTCTACTATGGTAGAATGGTAATGGTGCGCAGTTCGTTGTTTCTTTTCTAACGAAAAGGAGGTGCAGCGAATTGCGCGTTATTTATTGTATATATTGTGAAATTAGTCACATAAACAATTTTAATATGGTATATTTAAGATATAAATATTTGGTTTTTTGGTTATTTGCTTATTCTTATAAGGACATATTTCGATACGTTGGACAAGACTACTGAGAAGAACTGACTTGGGGGAGAGCGACTGTGGCTAGATATTTTAATGGAAAAGAAATTGAATTGTTGGCACCTGCCGGAACGTTTGACATCTTTAAAACGATCATTGACGCGAATTGCGACGCTGTCTACTTCGGGGGACCGTCCCTGAACATGCGGATGATGCGCAAGGGCTATAATCTTAGCTATGAGGAAGTACGTGAAGCCGTGAACATGGCTCATGACCGCGGCAAGCGCGCTTATATTACCGTCAACAACCTGCTTAATGAAGTTGATTTGGACGAGGCAAAGCGTTATTTATCGTTCTTGAACGAAGTAGGTCCAGACGCCATTATTGCACAAGATCTGGCCGTATTCCCACTCATCCAAGATATGCAATTAACGAATGTACCGATTCATTCTTCTGTTATGATGAATGTACACAACTTAGATATGATTGAAGCGCTGAAGGAAATGGGCGTAACTCGTGTTGTTGCTTCCCGTGAAATGGATTTGCATACGGCAGAGCTGCTGCAGGCGAAGACAGGCATGGAGTTCGAATATTTCGTCCATGGTGACATGTGTACAGTACATGGCGCAAACTGCTTCTACAGCTCGATGCTGTATGGCAATAGTGCAAACCGCGGACGCTGTATGAAGCCTTGCCGCTGGGACTACCGAGTGAAGAAGGACGGCAATGTGTATCCGACCGAATATCCGCTGGCGGCAAAGGATATGTACATGTATGAGCATATTCCTGAACTTATTAAAGCAGGAATTACATCATTCAAGCTTGAGGGGCGAATGCGGGATCTAGAGTTCCTGCTTATGATCGTCAACAGCTATGGCGACGCAATCGATCGCTATATTGCGGATCCGCTTGGCTATAATCGGAAGAAAGACAGTGATACACTATATGAAAACCGCAAGCGCGACTTCTCCACGGCCTATGCGTTCGGCAAGCCAGGACTTGATTATATTAACACTCGCTATGAGGGCACGGGTAAATTTTACAGTACGGGCAAGGTATTCAGTACACCTACGGCTGAGCGTGAGATAAAGCCAGAGCGTCTGGAGCAGGTGCGCGAGACGTTAGCTGATGTCCGCCAGCCAGAGAAGATGGAACAGCCTCAATTGTCTGTTCACGTTAACAATGTGGAGCAGGCGAAGGCTGTTATCGAAGCAGGCGCAGACATTGTTTATTTGACCGGCGACGTGTTCCAGCCAGATGTGCCATTTACGCGCAAAGATATTGAAATGCTGACCGAGATGAAAGATTCCTCCCAAATCGTTCTCGGCATGCCGCGGATGATGAATGAGCTGCATATGGAGCAGTACAATCATTTCTTGCAAGGTGGGAAATACGGTCTTGACGGGCTGCTCGTTACGAACATCGGGGCCATGCATAAGTTCCGTGATTGCGGGCTGCCGATGATAGGCGATTTTAACCTGAATGTGTTTAACCATATGTCGGCGAAGCTCTACCATGATTATTTCGGCCTGGAGCGCGTACATGCATCGCTTGAGCTTCCGCTTAACGATTTAGCGAACCTGCTGCAAGAGACGAAGCAGGTGCCAGTAGAAGTCATCGTGCACGGCTCTCCTATCGTCATGTATTTGGAGCTGGATCTGTATGAGAATACGGTTGCGATGGACCCGATTATGCAGGAGGATAACAAGCATGTCGACAATCAGTATCTCGTGCTGATGACTGACAAGGGCGAGAATCCGGTGTACCGCGACTGGAGCGGACGCAACCATTTGGCGACGGCCAAGGAGCTGTGCTACCTGCCATTCTTGAAAGAGCTGCATGAAGCGGGTGTTAACCATTTCCGCATCGAAGGCAAGTCTTACACAACAGAGCAGCTGCGCAGCATCGTGGGCACATATCGTACAGCACTTCAAGATCTGTCACGGTGCGGCGAATTGTATGCAGGCATGAAGCCGGTATACGCAGGTTATACGCTTGGTTCGCTGCAATTCGGTCAGGCGCTGTCAATGGACTTGGAACCGGTGCATGCCTAACTTCTTTTTCTTGTGAAATCGAATGTGTACTTCCTTGCGCTTAACTGATTCCGAATGAGTAGGATGCGCACATGACATATAGATAAAGTAATGAATGCAATTCAAGTATTGAGATGAGAAACGACATGGCTTGATAGGAAGCAGTCAGGCCGTTTCCGCAGTTTAGGATGAGAAAGGGTGCTTACGACGTGAACAAGGAGCAAACATCGTATATCGGAGCAGAGGGTGTCATTGAGAAACGGAAGCAATACTTTTTCCCATGCACACAACACTTCTATCGCAATCCGCCGCAAATTGTACGCGGCTCGATGCAGTATTTGTACGACGAGAAGGGTACACAATATACTGACTTCTTCGCAGGGGTGTCGGTCGTAGCGAGCGGTCACTGCAATCCAGCAATTACGGGTGCAACAATTAAGCAGTTACAGACGCTTCAGCATACGACAACAATTTATTTGACACAGCCGATGGTAGATTTAGCGGAGCGGCTTGCAAACGGCATTCTGCCGGGCGCTCTGAAGCGTACCTTCTTCTGCAACAGCGGCTCGGAAGCGAATGAGGGTGCGATGCTGCTCGCCAGACTGCACACGAAGCGTCGTAACTTCATTGCACTGGAGTATGGTTTGCACGGACGCACGTTTCTGACGATGGGGGTAACAGGCATTCCAATGTGGCGTGCTGATGATTATCTGGACAGCGGCGTTACCTTCATCCCGCGCCCATATGATCCAGAGACAGATGATGAGACGGCTGCACGCCGTTCTATTGAGGCGTTAAAGAAGGTGCTGGAGGAGAAGGGCGAGACTTTCGCGGCGATGCTTGTAGAGCCGATTCAAGGCAATGGAGGCATGATTGCGCCGCCAGATTGGTATTTTCGCGAGGTGAAGGCGCTGCTGGAACAGCATGGTGTCCTGATGATTGCCGATGAAATTCAAACCGGCTTTGGCCGTACAGGCCGCATGTTCGCGATGGAGCATTACGGCGTTGTGCCTGATATTATTTCGATGGCGAAGGCGCTTGGCAACGGTGTGCCAATTGGTGCATTTGCGACAACGGATGAAATTGCAGCAAGCTTCAACCGCGCGTCAGCTTCTACATTTGGCGGCAACCCGGTATCCTCCGTTACTGCACTGGCTGTGCTTGATTATATTGAGCAGGAAGGCTTGGTAGGACGTGCAGAGCGACTCGGTAATCAGTTGAAGACAGGATTGCAGGCGCTGCAGGCGAAGCATAAGGTGCTCGTGGATGTGCGCGGCAAGGGGATGATGCTTGGTGCGGAGCTGCACGGTACAGATAACTTGGATAGTGCGGCACTAACGGATCAAGTCCTGGAATCGATGAAGGATCGCGGCTATATTATCGGGAAAAATGGTCTTGGACGCAATGTGATAGCCTTCCAGCCTCCGCTCGTCATGACAGAACAGGATATCGACAGCATGCTGAAGGAACTGGATGAAGTATTAGCGGAGGCGGTCCAATAGAATTTCCACGCCGCAATCCAGGAATGTCGATAACACGGTAGATAGAGAATGCTTGCAGGGAAGCATAATTGCACATATTATATGTAGTTCTTGCAGGGCAACAGATATTTGAACACTCATGGGGTGTATGTAAGCTATGGTTACTATTCAAAAGGTTATTCATAAAACGCGCATGTTCGGAGAACTCGTTATGTTCTCCCATACATTATTCTCGCTGCCGTTCGCAATTATCTCGATGGTATGGGCGGCAGGCGGGATACCTTCCTTCCACGTGATGCTTTGGTCGCTCATCGCGCTGGTGGCAGCCCGAAACGGAGCGAATGCATTCAACCGTTTGGCCGATTTGCCGTTCGATACTGCCAATCCGCGCACGGCGCACCGGCATATGCCGCAAAAGCTGCTGCATGGACGAGAGGTAACTCTGTTCGTCATCATCAACTTTGCCATCTTCATCGCGGCAGCAGGCATGCTGAATTCGCTCTGCCTTTGGCTGTCGCCTGTTGCAATTGTGCTTATCTGTTCGTACTCGTATACGAAGCGGTTCACATGGCTGTGCCACCTGTATTTGGGCTTTACGATCGCATCTGCCCCAATTGGCGCTTGGTTCGCGGTGACGGGCAAATTTGCCGTGACGCCGTTTATTCTGGGCACAATCGTCATGCTGTGGATTGCAGGCTTTGATATCATCTATGCCACGCAGGATATCGAATTCGACCGCAAGACGGGACTATGGTCAGTGCCAAGCATTTTTGGCTACGAGGACTCGCTCTTTATTGCACGCTCGCTCCATACAATCATGGTTGTGCTGCTGCTGACGCTGTACGTCATTCGCGGTCTAGGCACCATCTACTTAATCGGTATCGGCATCGCGATCATTTTGCTTATGCTGGAGCACAACATCATCAAGCCATCCAGCCGCAAGCGGATGAACGTGGCCTCGTACAACTTGAATCAAGTCATCAGTATGACTATCCTGTGCTGTACAATGGCAGACTTTTTTATGAATTAAAGAGGGTGAAAATAGGGGGCCTGTCTTGAAGCGGGTCCTTTTTTATTTATTGATATTTCCGATTTTATGGTTTGTGAAGCGTTTATCACTTCTATTAAAAATTTGTTTATTGAAATTGACGCGTAAGTAAAAATATGGTAGGTTTCTAATGGGCTTAATAAATTAACATAATTTATATTTTTGCATCTCATTACTAGTGTCATAGAAAGGGGGATGACTGAATGAACTTATGATTGAATTCAAAAACTTAAAGTTCTGTGCCAGTAACAACTCTTCAGAAATAATCCATAATTTTTTCCCCATGAATTTTTACTTGAAAATAAACACCCTCCAAATTATCGCTATTACTACAAAAAATCTGAATTTTCCAAAACCATGTATGACAATCAAGCAATTAGCTTCTCTTTTGACTTTCACTTATGATGTAAAGAAAAAGCAAGTTGATACTCTGATTATCGATTACAGCAAATCGTATTCAGACGGAAAAATATATGTAAGAGATCATGCAGGTGATATTCAAGCTTCTTACCAAGTTAATGAAAATGAAAATTTGAGAAGCTACCTTACGTCATTAACAGATAAAGCTGAAAAACTAAAAAAATCATATGACAGTGATGTGACTTTGGTAGATCGATATTGTTGGACTTGTACAAGATACGAGGAATACGGAGATACTTATGAAGGTACATGTGCAGCAATGGTTGGTGGAGCTTGTGTGTTTGCTGATAAAATTCCTTTTGGGAGAATTATTTGTGCTGGAGCTACTGTGATAGGTTGTTATGTTCCACCATACAAAATTTGTGCAGAGGGACGATGGAATACCAGATGTCCTGTTGAGGAATGACTCTTCATGGATAATTTTGTAAGTAGTATTAGAACAAGTAAAAGCAGATGTAGATCATCTGCTTTTACTTGTTCTAGGTAAACAAATTGATATATTTAAAAAGGAGAGGTGTGTATGAATATCAAAGAAGGAATGCTTTCGATCGTTATCCATGCTTTTCTTGGTTACCTGTGGGTTCTGTTTATCAATCATACACTTAGCATCGCGAATTCAATGAACCATATGATACTAAGCGGTTTATTTTTGTTTGTAGGCACACTTTTGTTCGGGTTCATTGCCAATCGAATCGCTCCTTTCCATAATTACAAGCTTACTCATCCTGCTAAAATGGTTGGTGCTATCTCTTTTATGACAATCGTATTGATACAAGTCCTTGTTTATAACGCTGCATAGAAATAGGGGAGAGAAGTGCAATATTCCATCCGTACCATCATCCTGTAAGGAATATAATGAATATCAAAGAAATGGGAAGTTATTCATCGTTTATACATTTCACCGGATAGCCGCATTTGAAGCGCCGCATTGAGATAAATGTTATTGTAATGTCTTTTATCGACATGGAGAGCGATGGAAGCGTTACTATGTCATGAACTGATTACTAAGGTTGCTTGAGTGCAATCAAGCTCAAGACAAGACCGTCAGGATGGGGTGTTTCCTGACGGTCTGTGAGCTGATGGTACGTATTTTGTTCGGCGTTGCTGGCGAAACGTTATCCGACCATGCCAGCTGAGAAGCTCTGCTTATTTTACGCCCTTCATAAAAGTTTGTATCTTTGGGGACAGCACATAAAGCAGAAGACTCAGCAATAATGCTACCCCGCCAATAACTCCGAAGTACAGCATCTCGGTTTCGGGGGTATAAAACTTTACGATTTGTGCGTTGATGGCCTGTGCGGCAGCGTTGGACAAGAACCATAAGCTCATGGTTTGAGCCGAAAAGGCTGCAGGCGCGAGCTTAGTGGTAGCCGAGAGGCCAACCGGCGATAAACATAACTCTCCGATTACAACGACGAAGTAGCTGAGAACGAGCCACAATGGGTTAACGAGCGAAGCGGCTCCGCCGAAGTATGCCGGCAGCAAAATAATCAAAAAGGACAGACCGGCGAACAACAAGCCAAGTGAAAACTTTTGGGGCACGGTTGGCTGGCGATTGCCGAGCTTCACCCACAGCCAGGCGAATACAGGCGCAAATATAATAATAAAGAGCGGGTTCAATGATTGAAACCAAGCAGGCGAAATATGAATGCCCGCAAAGTCCAATTCGGTACGTTTGTCCGCAAAGTTAGCAAGAATTGTGGATCCTTGTTCCTGAATTGCCCAGAACATAATCGAAGCAATAAACAAAGGAATGTACGCAATGAGTCGGGATCGCTCGACAGGCGTTGTTTTCGGACTGCGGTACATAACGACGAAATAAGCGGTTGGAATCAGTATTCCCAACACCCCAACGAGTTTGATAAAAGTATCGAACGTAAGAACGCCGAACATAATGCCGAACGTGATCAAGACAGCGAGAACAACGACGCTCGCACCTAGAACGGTAAATACTTTTTTCTTCTCGGCAGGTGACAATGGGTTAACTATAACCGTACCGGCAAGACCCAAATTTTTGGGGCGAGTTGTCACGTAAACAACCAAACCCAGCAACATCCCGACAGCAGCAAGACCGAAACCAAGATGGAAATTATTCATCCCAACGGTTCCTACGATCAAGGGAGAGATGAAGCCTCCGAGGTTAATCCCCATATAAAAAATACTGAAGCCCGCATCTCGCCGATTATCCTCTTCCTTATAAATATCTCCTACTAGACTGGATACATTAGGTTTCAGCAATCCTGTACCTAACACAATCAAGATCATGGATACAAAGAAAAGTGCAGCATTACCAGGTATGGCCAGCACGATATGACCGCACATAATCAAGATGCCGCCATAAAAAACGGCCTTCGACGTACCGAGTACTCGGTCAGCCAACCAACCTCCAATAATGCCGGACATATACACGAGTGAGCCATAGATGGACACGATGGCAAGCGCGATGTTCTCCGGGAAACCCAGTCCGCCCTTCGTTACTTCATAGTACATGAAGAATACAAGGATGGCCTTCATTCCATAATAGGAGAATCGCTCCCAAAATTCGGTGAAAAAGAGGGTGAAAAGGCCTTTGGGGTGACCAAAGAAACCTTGTTGCGGGACACTTTCTGCAATCTTCTTCTTATCATAATTCGGCATAACATCGCTCCTTTGATGATGATACCCTGTATCAAGTTCAACGTATAAAAATTAATTTCATCTTATTATAATGCTTTTTGCAGTTTGACTTCAACGTTCCATGACTAACAATATAAGTAAAGTTAATAATATTTATACCAATATTAATATTCCATGTTCAGGTATATTCATCATTTTCAATACTTTTACATGGTAGTATTTCCCGAAGTTTTAGCTGTAAGCTAACACTGGATCCAGATAAGTTGGTGATGGGGATGCTTATCGTTTTCAAGCAGGGTGATTTGGTGTTATCTCGGTAGGCAGGAATTAGAGAAAGCAGCTACTAATCTAGTTTTCATTGCTAGAAGGTGGTGGGCGGGACGTGTTTTATTATGAGGTGAGGTTCTCTGAATACAACAAGCCCGCCTCTTAAATCGATAAGGGCGGGTTGTCATTATTTCGTATTGGAGTCACCGGGGACTTCCTCATGCTCCAAAGCGTACTCGAAATCATCAATATCGTATATTGGAATCGGAATTTCATTCGTAATGAGACGATCCACATATTCGAACTGGTCAGTGAGCAGCGGAGCCTGTTCGCGCATCGCCGTAAGGATGAGCTCTGTTTCAACAGGGTCGAACGTTTCGCCATAGCGGGCATTGTCCATCGCATTGACAATAATGCAGGAGACGTTGTCCTGTAAAATAAGCGGCGGGCTATGGCGCCATGGGGCCGTCAGAGCTCGCTCAATCTTTTTCTTATTGAGCTCGTTCTCGAAGTAGGCAATAAGCTCCTCGATTTGCTGCTTGGCATATATGTCTTCCTCTGGATCAGGCATAACCTGATCGCCTTCTAGTCGCATTTCGTAAAGCTCTAGAATCGTTGTGTAAGGGATAATATATTCGACTGGACGCTTTGGCACGGACAGTTGACCATAGACCGCCAGCATGACTGCTTCAATTACAAATTGGCGAGGCTTCATCGTCGTACCCCAACCTCCTTCATCTATGGTGTAAGTGACAGACATGCAGCCTGTACATATCCATAATACCACCTTGCCCGAACACACAAAAGAGTAAACGGTACAATTTGTAAACATTTGATTATATAAAAGAAGCCAAACCCTTGAAATATCAAGGATTCGGCCATATTTTCTTCACCAGGACATTACCTAATTGTACATGCTGGATCTGTTCAATTTTCAGCACCGAGAAGGTTGCAAGAACTCGAAGCGTATGCATTCGAAGCGAGTTTTGCAGAGCAAAACTTGCAAGGAGCGGAGTGCAGGCTAACTACATGAGCACTACAATGCTTCCGTCAGGAAACATACATCGAAAGCATACGCTGTTGAGAGTGAATGCAAGATTCGATGTCGAGTCACTCCTCTGCAGATTCTTCGTGATCAGAATTGAACTTACTAATAGGTGCGGGCTTCGAAATAATGCCACAGCGCCTTCAAATCCCGGTGGGCAGGATAAGCGGACAACTGCTCTGTTATTTCCCAAGCCTGCTTCATGAACGCATGGCTCATCTGAAGAGCTTCCTCCAGCGAGCCGCTGCGATGAATAAGCTCTATCGCTTCATTGAACGCTTCATCAGGCGAATCTGCCTTCAGTTTGTGCAGCTTGGCTGCGAACGACGCGTCACGCATTGCCAGAATGACTGGAAGCGTTGCGTGTCCGTTCCGCAGATCAACACCAGAAGGCTTGCCGAGTGATTCAGAGGATTGCGTGAAGTCAAGAATATCATCCCTTACTTGAAACGCCATCCCAAGCTGATCGCCGAAGGCGTACAACTGATCGACTACCTCCTCATCTGCACCGGCTGCTTTCGCACCAAGCTGCAGGCAGGTAGCCATCAAGAGCGCAGTTTTGTTGCGCGTCTTCTCCCAGTATGCATCAAGCGAGAGGTCGAAGTTGAATTTCAATTCCATCTGCTGATATTCACCGAGACATAGCTGCGTTGTTGTGATGGACGCTAGATCATGCGCGTACGGCTCATGATCCTTGCCGCTTGACGTCATCAGCTCGATAACGCGACACATAATGTAATTTCCAATATGAACCGCGTTATAGATGCCTGTCTTGCAATGCAGCGCCGGTTCACCGCGGCGGGTGTCAGACTGATCCAGGATGTCGTCATGAATAAGCGATGCCATGTGAATGAGCTCAGCGGCAGAGGCTAGACGATACACATCCTCTGATTCAGCATCGGTGCCGAAGCGGCTACCGACAATCGTCATCATTGGCCTCAGGCGCTTGCCTCCTGCACGGATGAGATCCAAGACGCTCTTGGCGACAATGGATCGGGAGGGGACATCCGGATCGTGCAGAATAATACGTTCCAAATCCCGATTAATTCGCCGAAGGGAGATGTTAAGCTGATCGCTCAGCGTACCGTTAAATGATGCCATAAGAAGCCACCTGCTTATAATGGGCTGCCACGAAGCGGCCCATTCGCTGATGCAGCATCATATCTGAAGCAGCACCCTCAACACGGCGAATCTGGATGCGCTTATTCGTTGTTGCCAGCTCAATAATGAGCTGAGTCATTCCATGGCGAACGGCGAATTGATAGTACAGGCTGAGCAGGAAATCACCGTCTAGCACAGCCTTGCCTGCAAGCTGTTCTTCCTCTGGCACATGCTGATGGGTGCGCAATGCTTGACGCAGGAGCCAGTAGCAGCCGAGCAGAACCTGGCGTTCATGCTGCTCCATCTCGTAGGCATTCAGCATGCGAGCCATGTCGAGCAGCCAATATTCATCCGTTTCAGCCGTCAATTGAATGCCGGTGATCGGCGGTAGATGCTGAGTCAGAAGGTTACTTGTTTGATTCAAGAGTTGCCGATTCATGGGAACCCCCCGTTTCCCTCAGAAATAAGGAAAGTAATGTGACACGAAGTACACATTACTTTTCCAGTACAACATACCATCTATTCTCGTTGAGCTATTAATCCGTATACAGGTACCAACGTTTCACGAACGGAACCTTCTTCCAGATGCGCTTCAGGCGTGGATACAGGTAGTAGTCCAGACCGAACGTGCTGCCGGAACCGCCGATAAGCGCGATGCCGCCGAAGAAGTACCAGAACATTTCATAAGGAGCCATACCGGACGTGTAAATCATAACGCCCATCGCAACAGTTGCGATCGAAGCAATCGCTGTGAACAAGCCCAGGATCAACATAATACCGAAGATAACCTCGGCAGCAACCATACAGCCTTGGAAAATGTACGCCATAGCCGTATATCCGCCGTCATGCGTATAGAACATCAAATCCATCGACCAGTCTACAATGCCTTTGATGAAATCAGGCACTGGAATAGCCTTGATTGCCGTGCTTGCACCTTCAACAGCAGAAGCTGCTGTTTGTGCATCAACCGTTGTATGAACTGCATCAACGGCTTGAGAAGCTGCTGTTACACCATCCATTGCCTTAGGCGGGATGAGGAACATCTGCGAAGGATCCTTCAGTAATTTCGAGGCCTTTTCCCAGCCTTGGGTTAACCACATGACACCGATATAGATCCGCAGTGGTACGAGCCAGAAATTCGGGGAACGCTTGGCAAAATGTCCACCGACGAAGCTGCGGCGATTCTTCACATGGAAGAACTCGTGCATCATGTAAGACCAGATTTTATGGAAGCCTAGTACTTGCAAGAAGTACACAATATTAATCATATGCTTAAAGAACATGGCCATGAAGCCAGTGAAGTGGAACATTTTCTTCGGTGTACCGATTGCGGCTACCCCGTAACGTCCACCGATACATACCATCGTACCGTGGAATGTAGGCTTGTACGACTTATGTGTGCCATTCTTCAAGTCAGCAACGATATTATGTGCGATAAGACCAGCCGAGTGCTCGGCGTTCTCAACCATTTGTGGAACAGGACGCTCTTCGCCTTCTGGAATATAGAAGATGTTGTCGCCGACAACATACACATTTTTGTGGTCAACGGACTGCAACTTGTCATTTGTCAAAATGCGCTTGCGTCCTTGCTGCTGTACATCGAGGTTGCCTACGAGATCGGAACCTTCGACACCGGCAGTCCAGATAACAGTGTTTGATTTAATTTCATTATCGCCAAGGATAACGGAATTTGGAGTAACGCCGGAAATCTTCGCGCCTGTTATAATTTCCACTTTCATTTTGCGGAGGTACTTGTCCGCTTTATCAATGAGCTTTTGCGGCAGGATTGGCAGGATCTTCGGAGCCATATCCGCTACGACGAGGCGAACCTCAGATTCGTCCACATGGAACTCATGGCACAACTCTTCGCGATATTCAGCCAATTCGCCGACCATTTCGACACCAGTGAAGCCGGCGCCAACGACGACGAATGTGAGCATTTGCTTACGCAGCTCAGGATCTGTGACCTTCGTCCCGTCCATGAACATTTGGCGAATTTGCTGCTTCAACTTAACTGCATCCTCGAACGACCAGAGGGAGAAGGAATTCTCTTCTGCACCTTCGATACCGAAGAAGGATGGCTTACAACCTGTACCGATAACAAGGTGGTCGTAATTGTAGGATTTCTTTCTGCCTTGCAGCTTCTGGCCATTGAAATCGATGTTCTCGATCTCATCCAGTACAACGTCCACTTTCAGACCCGCAAAGATTTGCTTCAGGTCCATTTTGATTGCTTC
Source organism: Paenibacillus sp. S-12 (assembly GCF_030363895.1). Taxonomy (NCBI): domain Bacteria; kingdom Bacillati; phylum Bacillota; class Bacilli; order Caryophanales; family Paenibacillaceae; genus Paenibacillus; species Paenibacillus sp. S-12. Next base: position 102,682 of record NZ_JASIUF010000022.1, on the reverse strand, counting down.
TTCTTCGACACGGCATGCTGCAACCTCATGCAGCTCCGTCATCATCGTATGGAAAGGTTTACGGTCGATGAGCGTAATGCGAATGTCTTTGTCCTTCTTCAGACGCTTCGCCAGCTTTTTCGCTGTCAGTACGCCGCCATAACCGCCGCCCAATACAACGATCTCTTTCATGGTTTCACCCCGTTGTAATGCTTATTTGTCAATATTTAAAAATTGAACTATCCAATGCGAACAAGGGAGCTCCGCGAATAAAAAAGCGAGTATCTTGCTTTCCTACTGCGGAGCTTCCGAGTTATATCTATATTAATCAAGGAAGGAGTAAACTTATCTTACTTTGCTTTAGCCAAAGCTTCTTGAGCCAGTTGCACGAAGCTTCCAACGTGGATAGATACGCCGGATACAGCGTCTGTTTTGCCTTCGTTGTTCACAGCGATTGCAGCTGGATCTTGCTTAGCGATAAGTTCTTGCTCCATTTTTTCAGCTTGCTCGTGCCATTCGGAAGAAGCACCGCCAGCTTTCATACCGTATTTGCCGTCTTTAGATTGCTTTTTCTTTGTATCTCCGCCGTCTTTATGAACGCCATCCCAGTTTACAGCAGTGATTTTGCCGTCTTTAACTGTGATGTCCATTGTTTCTTTCCAACCGGATTTCTCATCGAATTCAGGAGATTCTGCATGATAGTCGCCGTCTTTCAATGTTACTTGAGCTGCGTCTTTATTAGCTTCTGTTGATGTGTTTGTTTCAGGCTGCTTTGCAGCTTCTTCTTTCTTATCTCCACAACCGGCCAACATACCTACAACCAATACTGCGGACAGTAACAGTACAAGTTTCTTTTTCATAAAGAGTCCCCACCTTTTCTTTAGTTCAAAATTACTTTGTGAAAATTATAACTAACGGATTTACAATGTCATTTTAACATTAACTCCCTCTATGTGAATGTGATAAATGTCACACTCAATGGATAAATCTTTAACTAAGGGAATCCTTGCCATGATCATTTTACATCCTGCTCATCGATAAAGCAGTGAGGTATGACAATATATTCCCTCCGTATTGTCCACAATATACGAAGGGAAGGTTGAAAACCTTTTCATACTGGATGTGAAGGAATTGCTTCCACTTAATATAGGGGACAAATAAAGTCAAAACTCACCATGCATCCACTGTGTGTTTCCTATTGGCATGAACCGCCTCTGTATGATAAAGTTATGGCTTGCGCGTATGCGCCGCGGTTCGTAACCATCCCGCGTAATCAAAACTAGGAGGAATTTCATAATTTATGTTCAACTTTACTTGGGGCATTTTGTTCATCCTCGCGAACTTTGCCTTTTTCCTAATTTGTTATCGTGCATTCGGCAAGTCGGGGCTCTATGCTTGGATTGGTGTAATGACAGTTATCGCCAATATTCAAGTCGGCAAAACAATAGAGATGTTCGGTGTTGTGATGACACTGGGCAATACAGCGAATGCAACACTGTTTATGACGTCGGATTTGCTAAACGAGAAGTTCGGTCGCAAGGAAGCGAAGCGTGCAGTATGGTTTGGATTTTTCACCTTAATTATGACGACAATCATTATGCAGATGGCTCTTCGCTTTACGCCAGAGGCGTCTGATATGGCAAATACGGCACAAGCGTCGCTGTCAACTATATTTGATTTCATGCCGCGTCTTGTTGTGGCAAGTTTAACGGCCTATTTCGTTAGTCAGTTCCTTGATGTGAAACTGTTCAGCATGGTGAAGGAGCGCTATCCGAAGGCAGGTCAGCTGTGGATTCGAAGCAACGGGAGCACCGGCATCAGCCAAATGGCGGATTCGCTCGTATTTTGTACGATTGCATTTGCCGGCATTGTTCCTTGGGATGTCTGGTTCCAAATTTTTATTACCACTTATGTAATTAAACTTATTATCTCGGTGTTGTCGACACCAATTCTATATTGGGCAAGAAGCTTCCCGGTTCGTGATGATCTACCGCGGGAGCAAGTGCAATAAGCGAAACGAGACAACTGGTTTTAATTTTCTATCCGTATAGAAGAAAAGGAAAGGCAGAAGCTTCCCTAAACCTAAGCCCAGCACCAAAGACGGCGCTGGGTTACTTGCCTATAACGACACAGGAACAAATGAAAGAGGTTCTAAAATTGGAATATTGTACCTTGTTTCACATGGAACTTTTTTCGACAAGTTTCATGTGGGTGTACGAATTTAATGCTAATGTAGGTTCTTTGGTTGTTATGTTATGCATCATTTTGTGGGTATACTCACATTGGAATTTTGCTCTTTCTCTGATCATTGTTACTGGACTTTCTGGTAGATGAGGTCTATAATTACCCATGTAAATGATAGCTTCGATAACTGCATATGCACGCTAGGGGTGCTGGAATACGGCCGGCTGAGATTGTATCCCATTAAGATACCGACCCTTACACCTGATCTGGGTAATGCCAGCGTAGGAAAGACGTTGAACCGCGTCATTATTGTTATATAAAGGTTATTGCTTATTCGCCAGCTTCGCATGAATGTGCGTTGCTTCGGACAGCATTGTCATGATGCTGCACATATGGATGAATATCGCCATACCTGTGACGCGGACATCGTATGATGCACATTTTCGCATATACGCGCAGAACGGCACACATAGCGTCCCAGATGGGGCGCTTTTTTTTGTGGATCTGAATCGTGTTGCAGGACGGCGGGACGGGAACTTGCTCATCCATACATATACGATCGAGCGGATCGTCCAACTGGTGAATGCGGCAGGCGTTATCGAAGCATCTTATGATTTCATACCGACTCTCTACTAGAGCGGGGCAAGAGAAGGGGGATTCATCATATGCAACGCACACGCTTGGAACGAGGATTGATGCTGGCGCTCATCATTATGATGACGTTTGCGCTTACTGCTTGCGGCGGCAAAGGACAAGAAGCGGGACAAGGAGACCAGACATCGGGAAATCCAGCACAAGAGCAAGGAACGAATCAGAATAAGGCGAAGGAAAAACGCGATGTGAAGATCGTGCTCGACTGGACGCCGAATACGAATCATACAGGGTTATATGTAGCTAAGGAGAAAGGCTTCTATGAGGAAGAAGGGCTGAATGTCGAGATTTTGCAGCCAAGCACAGGCGCATCTGATGCGATGATTGCATCGGGAGAAGCGCAATTTGGAGTTAGTGTTCAGGAAGGCATTACGATGGCTCGACAACAAAATGTTCCGATCGTGTCGATTGGAGCGATCATTCAACATAATACATCCGGATTTGCTGCGCCGAAGAGCAAGAACATCAAGTCGCCGAAAGGCTTTGAAGGGAAGACTTATGGCGGTTGGGGCTCTCCAGTCGAAGAAATGATTATTCACACAATTATGGAGAAGGATGGCGGCGACTACAGCAAGCTGAAGAGTGTCAATATGGGTAACGCCGATTACTTTACAGCTGTGAAGAAGGATATCGACTTCGCATGGATTTTCTATGCATGGACAGGTATTGAAGCAGAGCTCCGCGGTGAGCCAATCGATATGCTGTATGTGAATCAATACGCGAAGGAATTAGACTATTACACGCCTGTTCTATCCACAAGCGAGAAGCTAAGTAAGGAAGATCCTGAATTGGTTAAGGCATTTATGCGAGCAACGTCCAAAGGCTACCAATTTGCAATCGACAATCCAGAGGATGCGGCGAATCTGCTGCTTAAGGCTGTGCCGGATTTGAACAAAGATCTGGTTATTGCCAGCCAGAAATGGCTGAGTCCGAAGTATAAGGACGATGCGCCTCGATGGGGTGAGCAGAAGCGCGAAGTATGGGCGAATTACATGAATTGGCTCGTAGAGAACAAATTAATGGATAAGAGCATCGATGTCGACAAGGCATTTACGAATGACTTCTTGCCTGCTTCATAAGCACAACGTTACGAAGAAATCGGCAAGGGGCGCGCAGGCGCCCTTTTGCTGTATATGAATTTCTATGTATCCGATGGTGATATGCAATCGAGGAGGAGAATCGAGATGGCGAATAGCTTAGTGAGCATTCAGATCGTTCCAAAGACGAAAAATGGGGAAGACGTAATTCCTTATGTGGATCGCGCAATCGAAGTGATTCAAGCATCAGGCGTGAAGTATCAAGTAAATCCACTAGAAACTACGATGGAAGGCGAGCTTAGCGAGCTATTCCGCATTATTGAGGATATGAACAAGGCGATGATAGAGATGGGAAGCAACAATGTATTGTCCCAAATCAAAATTGTGTATAAGCCTTCCGGCATTACGATGGACGAATTGACGGTGAAATACCGGCCATGAGTAGGAGTCGACTTACGAAGATAGGGCCTCCGCTTATAGCCTTTGTTCTCTTTCTTGCGATATGGCAGGTCGGAGTCATGGTATCGGGCATTGAGAAGTGGATGCTGCCCAGCCCGCTTGATATTTTTCAGGAGGCAATCAGCAATGGGGGCGGGCTGCTTATGCATACGTGGGCGACCGTTCAGTTGACCCTAATTGGATTCTGCGTCGGAACAGCAGTCGGGCTGCTGCTCGCATGCGCGCTTCATCCGCTGCCATGGCTGAAGCGGGCCATTTATCCGCTGGTGATTGTCAGTCAGAACATCCCGACAATTGCGCTATTGCCATTGCTTATGATCTGGTTCGGTTTCGGTCTCATGCCGAAGATTGTAACGATCACGCTTGTTTGCTTTTTCCCGGTATGTGTGGCAACACTGGATGGTCTTGCGCAGACGGATCGTATGATGGTGAATTACATGCGCATGGCGGGCGCAAGCCGGGCCCAGCTGTTCTTGAAGCTGGAGCTCCCACATGCGCTGCCGTCGGTCTTCTCTGGTTTAAAGATCGCAGGCACGTATAGTGTCATGAGTGCGATTATCTCGGAGTGGTTGGGGACAGACAAGGGGATCGGCTATTACATGGTTCTGCAGAAAGCGGCATACCGTACAGATCGGATGTTCGTGGCGATAGCGGTTGTGATTCTGTTGAGCTTAGCCATGTTTGGCCTCGTGTGGGCAATGGAACGGCTGCTCATTCATTGGCGCCGCGACGATAAGCAGCGGTGAAGGGGGAGCATAATGATGATTACAAGGAATGAACAGCAGTCGTCTGATCGCATTCAAGGGGAGCGACTGGGTGAGCCTCTTCCAGAGCGGGAGCAAGCAGCGCTTGAATTGCGGGATGTTAGTATGTCTTTCGACGGTCGTGCCGGGAAGCTTCACGTGCTCGATCATATCTTCATCGATGTGCAGCCAGGTGAATTCGTCTCGATTATCGGCCCGTCTGGTTCAGGGAAGAGCACATTATTTCATCTCATTGGCGGACTGCTTCGCCCATCAGGAGGGGATATTCTTGTACATGGGCAGAACGTTGTCGGGCAGACAGGACATATTAGCTATATGCCGCAGCAACCTGCATTGTTTCCTTGGCGTACGGTAGAGGATAATGTCATTCTCGCTCCGGAAATTGCGGGCAGGTCGAAGAAGGAGTCTCGTGCGGAAGCGCGCCGCTGGCTGAGCAATGTGGGCTTGGCTGGTTATGAACGCTCATATCCTCACGAGCTGTCAGGCGGCATGCAGCAGCGTGTAGCCTTCCTGCGTGCGATGATGAGCCCGCATGAGCTGATGCTGCTCGATGAACCTTTCAGTGCATTGGATGCCTTAACGCGCAGTGATATGCAGCGCTGGCTGCTTGAACTCTGGGAGAGGAACCGCCGTTCAGTGCTGTTCATTACACACAGCATTGAGGAGGCCTTGCTGCTGTCGGATACGATATATGTATTATCCAATCGCCCGGCACGAGTACTGGAGCGGGTCAGAGTACCGTTCGCCCGGCCGCGGACGGAGGCACTTGCTTCTGAAGCCGAATTCGTGCACATGAAGCGGGAGTTGTCGGAACTGCTGCGCCGTGTACAGTCGGTGCCAATTACGAAGTAATGTATAGAGCTGTCCCTTCATGGGGGGCAGCTTTTTTGGTTCAGTCAGGATGTTTTCATAAGCTCAGTTATTAGATATAGCTGGAGTGGGCTGATTATTGCACAGATAGTGCAAGTCACACACATTGTCTGGAATGACCCGTTGTTCATTTTCTGGTGGAAAAAGTTATATGCAAGGCTTATAATTAAATCTCGTTAGACATGGATGACTGCATGTCTGTACCTATTTGTATAGAGATGATGGTTTGTCCTGAGGAGGAATGAAATCGAATGATTACGAAGGAAAGCAATCTGCGGATGGTCGTCGCCGGCCTGCTGCTCGGCATTTTGATGGCAGCGATGGACAATACGATTGTGGCAACGGCGATGCCGACGATTGTACGCGAGATGGGCGGCTTCAATTTTTACGTGTGGGTAACCTCTGCGTACATGGTTGCTACGATGGCGGGTATGCCAATTTTCGGAAAGCTGTCTGACATGTACGGCCGCAAGCGGTTCTATGTGTTCGGTCTGCTTGTCTTTTTGCTCGGCAGTGCGCTGTGCGGTACTGCAGACAGTATGATTCAGCTTGCAATTTATCGAGCGATTCAAGGGATTGGCGGCGGTGCTGTCATGCCGATCGCATTTACGATTATTTTTGATGTTTTCCCGCCTGAGAAACGGGGCAAGATGACAGGATTATTTGGTGCGGTCTTCGGCATATCAAGCGTGGCAGGGCCGCTGCTTGGCGCATACATTACTGACTACATCGGCTGGGAATGGGTATTCTACATCAACCTGCCGCTTGGTCTTATCTCCTTGTGGTTCATTATGCAATTCTATAAGGAAAAGGCTTCCACGAAGAAGCAGCGCATTGACTGGGGCGGAGCCATTACGCTCGTAGTGGCAGTAGTCAGCTTTATGTTCGCGCTGGAGCTTGGCGGCAAGGAGTACGCTTGGGATTCGGCAGTTATTTTAGGTCTATTTGCTACATTCCTTGTGTTCTTAATTGCCTTCCTGTTCATTGAAACGCGGGCGCAGGAACCGATTATTTCGTTCAGTTTATTCAAGCGCCGCTTATTTGCGGCAAGTCAGGGTGTCGGGTTTTTCTATGGGGTATCGTTCGTAATCGCTACGGTATATATCCCACTGTTCGTTCAATGGGTATATGGAGGTTCTGCCTCGGATAGCGGTCTCGTCTTGACGCCAATGATGGTTGGTTCTGTTGTCACCAGCTCCGCTGCTGGTATTTTGGTTGCAAAACGCAGCTACCGCAGCTTAATGATCGTGTCCGGTATTTTCTTTATCGGAGGGATGTTTGCATTAAGCACAATTTCAACAGATACCCCGCGGACGCTCCTTACGCTATACATGATCCTGACGGGGCTCGGTGTAGGTTTCTCCTTCTCTTTGCTTAGTATGTCATCCATGCACGGCATGGAATTCCATCAGCGTGGAGCAGCGAACTCAACCGCGTCCTTCTCGCGCTCACTGGGAATGACAATTGGCATTACGCTGTTCGGCACGATCCAATCGCATCTGTTCCAAAGCCGATTACAGGAGGTTATGCCCCCAGGCGGCGCGGCGATGGATGTGAAGCCGGAGACTCTGATGAGCGGCCAGATGGGCAATCTTCCGCCTGAAGTAGCGAAAGGGCTGACAACCGCACTCGCAGACTCGATCGCCGGGACGTTCCAATGGGCGCTCATTCCAGTTGTGTGTGCGCTGGTATGTATTGCGCTGATGGGCAATGCCCGAATGATCCGGGGAGGCCAAGGTCAAGGCGAACATTCGGATGATGCAGCGAGTCAACTAAAGGTCGGGGAAATGTAATTCGATAGTGATGAAACGGGATTTGCCGCAGGAGGTTCGTCTACGACGTTGCGCCTGCGGCATTTTTGGCAGATAAGGAGATGAGTGATATGAGACATGATGATATTCATGTTGTAGATGCACATATCCATGTTGACGGATACAAGCTCGACGCTGCTGCTGAGTTGGAGGAGGCATTGGCTGATCCATCCTTGGAGTACGTCATTGCGGTATCTATGAATCTTGCCTCGTGCCATCACACTGAGCAATGGGCGAAGCGTTATCCGAACAAGGTACTGCCGGCATACGGATTCCATCCCGAGCAAGCACTTCCGAGCGATGAGGAGCAGGAAGTGCTGCTGGCTTGGCTTGATGGTCATAAGGAGAGCATGGCTGCAATTGGCGAGGTTGGTCTGCCTTACTATATGCGGGAAGAGGCGTTAAAGCGGGGAGGTTCATTTGACCGTTCTCCCTACATAGAGCTGCTTGAACCATTTGTAAAGCGGGCTGCTGCGTGGGACATGCCGATTGTACTCCATGCGGTGTATGACGATGCGCCGATTGTAGTTGATCTGCTTGAACGCTATAGTGTGCGGCGGGCGCACTTCCATTGGTTCAAGGGAGATAACAAGACGATTGACCGCATGGCGGGCAACGGTTATTTTATTTCTTTCACGCCAGATATTTGCTACGAGGATGAGATTCGCGCATTGGCTAGACAATATCCGCCTGAACAGGCGATGACCGAAACCGACGGGCCGTGGCCGTTCGAGGGGCCTTATGACGGGCGGCGGACGTTGCCGACAATGGCTCGCGATGTTGCTTTAGAGTGGGCAGCGCTGCGGGGCATGGATGTGAGGGAAGCAGCGAAGTTGCTGCGAGAGAATGCGAAGCGTTGTTATGGGGTGTGAGGTTAGTATCCCTATACATGCAAAACAGGGATTGCTCCAGCCAGTCATCTGTCGATTCGGCTTAAAGCAATCCCTAACTTGAAACAGAAAGCTTGAAAACTGCATTTGCTGTGTATTATGGGCAACTGCTCTCCTTACAACACCATCGCGGCGATGAAGCCTGCAATGAGAAGCGGCACATTATAGTGCAGGAAGGTGGGTACACACGTATCCCAGATATGATCGTGCTTACCGTCTGCATTCAATCCAGCAGTCGGGCCGAGCGTGCTGTCCGAAGCGGGTGATCCGGCATCGCCCAGCGCACCGGCTGTTCCGATAAGTGCTACCGTGGCCAGCGGGCTGAACCCTAATCCAATGCACAACGGTACAAATACGGTGGCGATAATCGGAATGGTAGAGAACGATGAGCCGATGCCCAAGGTTACAAGCAGACCGATTGCCAGCATCAGAAGGGCAGCAATTGCCCGATTGTCGCCAACAGCTTCCACGGAAGCCTTCACAAGTGTCTCGATATGCCCTGTCTCGCGCAGAACGGCGCCGAAGCCAGAAGCTGACATCATGACGAAGCCGATATAGGCCATCGACCGCATGCCGTCAGTTAGTACTCGATCTGCTCGGCTCCACGGCACGACACGGGATATGAGGAGAATCACCAATCCCGATGCAGCCCCATAAATCATGGAGCCAGTGCTTAACTGGACAGCCAGCATAGCTGCAATGGCACCAAGTCCAGCCCATGTTGTGAAGCTTGTTCCGTTATTAGGTGATTCATTTTCTATATTTGGTGAATCCGGCGAATCCGTCGCGAATGTATCGTCGCTGCCAGCAGTTGTATATTCACGCGGCTTACGATAGCTGAATGCAATGGCAATGATGAGTCCTGCCACCATCCCGATCGCGGGGATGAACATGGCATGCGGCAGCATGGATGCATCAATGGGAAGACCGTTTTTCGTTATATTTCCTGCAACGACATCATGAAAGATTGCTCCAAAACCGACGGGAAGCAGCATATATGGCGTGATGAGACCGAAGGTAAGCGCGCATGCAACAGCCCGCCGATCGATTCGCAGCGAATCGAACAGAACGAGAAGCGGAGGAATCAGCACCGGAATGAAGGCGATGTGAACAGGTACGGCGTTTTGCGACATACAGGCGATAATAGCAATGGCGGCCAATACCAAATAGCGTACAGCGGCACGCGGATTTACGGAGCTGTCCTTGCCTCGTACTAAGATGACGGCACCGCGAACAAGCTTGTCAGGCAGTCCTGTCTCTGTCAAACCAGCGGCGAATGCACCTAGCAAGGCGTAGCTTAAGGCGATGCCGGCATTGTCCTTCAAGCCTTCCCCGAATACATCGAGCATATGTGCAATGCTTAGACCGCCAGTCAATCCGCCTACCACAGCAGCTGTCAGCATAGCAAGCACAACATGTACGCGGAGCATACTCAAACCGAATAATATTGCTAATGATAGTAATACTGCATTCATGATCTATGCCCACCTTCAATTCAACTTTGCGTTATTATGATAACTAATTAAAACATTACCACTTTACCATGGCAACGTACAATCATTTCCTATGCGTGAATGTGCATTTTTTTTGAACAAATTGTTTTACGAAAAGTCCATAAATATCCGTCTAGGAACCGATTGAGATCTTTTTTTAATTCACGTACACTAATGGAGTTCATGGTTAGATTAGAGAGAAAGAGCCCTGATTTATTTATTTTGGAGGGAGAGATGTAATATGACTGCCGTGCAATCTGAACATGCACAGTCAGAAGAGAGTAAGTCGGTATTTGGTCTATTCCGCAACCGCTTTGTACAAGCCATAATGGTTGCAGGTTTATTTATGCAAATTGGTGTATGGGTACGGAACTTTGCCGTTATTTTATTTGTGACCGAAATGACGAATCGGGATTCGTTTTCGATTTCAATGGTCTATGTTGCCGAATTTGCCCCTATCTTTATTTTCTCCTTTATCGGAGGAACTTTTGCAGATCGTTGGCGTCCGAAGCGAACCATGATATGGTGTGACTTCTTAAGTGCCCTATCTGTTTTCGTAGTTATGTGGACGATTGTATTAGGAGATTGGCACGCTGTATTTTTCACGACTTTCATTTCAGCTATTTTGTCTCAATTTTCCCAGCCTTCTACCATGAAGCTGTTCAAACAGCATGTTCCGGAGAGTATGATACAGGCAGGGATGTCGATTTTCCAGACGATGGTTGCTCTGTTTATGGTTATTGGGCCTATCGTAGGAACGTTGGTCTATCAAGAGTATGGAATAAAAACTTCTCTTGTAATTACAACGATAGCCTTTATTTTATCAGCGGTGTCTCTGATGTTTCTGCCTGCAGATCATCAGGAGAATAGACAACTAACGGAAACTAATGTGATGACGGAGTTAGCCGAAGGTTTCCGTTATGTGATAAAAAGTCGAATGTTGAAATGTCTTGGAGGCTGTTTTGCTTTTGCAGGATTGGCAATCGGGCTTATCCAGCCGATGGTGGTATTCCTAGTGACAGAACGATTAGGGCTGCCAGAAACTTATATGGGATATTTACTAATGGCGAATGGTGGAGCGATGCTTGTCGGTGGAGCACTTGCCATGGTGTTGTCTAAAAAACTTCTGCCCCAGCATATGTTGGCAATAGGTATGCTAATGAGTACTATCAGTATGGTAATAACTGGTTTTTCTACTCAGTTGTGGCTAACTTTTGTAGCTCAGATTATTAGTGGATTGTTCCTGCCATCTATTCAAATTGGGATTAATACCTTGATTTTGCAAAATACAGAGGGTGAGTTTATTGGTCGTGTCAACGGCATACTCAGTCCGATGTTCATGGGGGCTATGGTATTGACCATGTGTTTGTCTGGTCTAATTAAGAATATGACGTCCCTTACCTTTATGTATAATTCGGCGGCAGCGCTGTTCATTCTAGGTATTCTCGTTATGCTTCCAATCCTGATGAAGCGCAAGTCTTCTTCGAATGCTGATCTTCAACAGGGTACGGGGACAGAAGGTTAATGTTCCCCCAGGGGCGAGAGCATTTATACTGGATCTCTTTTTCGTCCTTGATCGGTATACAAGCGTCCTGCTTGTACAGATATAGTAGGAACAACTTAGGAACAACTGCTGCGGCCCATTGACATCGGGTGCGCCGCATGTTCATAATAAGGGATAATAGTTACCAGACAGGTTAACAATTGATGACGAGAACGAGTACGCTATGAAGCAGTCTTAAGAGAGTCGACGGGTGGTGCGAGTCGATGGCTGGCGTGGCCGAATATCCTCTCCGAGATTCCATGCTGAACCCAATCTGCGCAGTGTATAAACTTAACGTATGGCGCAAGTGCGAAATAAGCAAGGACGGCCATCCACCGTTATTCGGATTCGCGATAAATGAATGCGCGGCCAAGCGCTGCAGCAGCGTGCAATCGATACCTTCGAATGATGGTTCGGTGATGCCCAGTTGCAGAACAAGGGTGGTACCACGAGATCGAACTCGTCCCTTTCCAGGGATGAGTTTTTTTGTTTTTATAGGTTATTTAAAACCGATCACTTTTGATTACAAAGTGAAACAGGAACCGATCTTTTTGAACTTCCATTATCATGGTATACAAATGACGTATATTCGATCGAAAGCGAGGAACCGACAATGGAAACGACCCAAGCAGCACATGCAGTTACTATGGAACATATCGTTCGTGCACATCACGTGCTCAAAGAAGTCATCGTTCGGACACCGCTTCAGCGTGACCCGATATTGTCCGCTAAGTATGACTGCAACGTCTATTTGAAGCGTGAGGATTTGCAGATTGTCCGCTCATTCAAGATTCGCGGTGCCTACAACATGATTCGCCATCTGACAGATGAGGAGCTTGAGCGCGGCATCGTCTGCGCAAGTGCAGGCAACCACGCACAAGGCGTGGCCTATTCCTGCCAAACGCTACAAATTCAGGGTACGATCGTGATGCCGAGCACAACGCCAAGTCAGAAGGTATCCCAGGTGAAGCGATTCGGCGGATCGTACGTCAATGTTGTACTGACTGGGGATACGTATGATGATGCATATGAAGCAGCCATGAACATTTGTGAGGAGAAGGGAAGCACCTTCATCCATCCATTTGATGATCCTTATATCGTTGCGGGCAACGGGACAGTAGGCATGGAGATTATGGAGTCATTGAAAGGCGCGGCAGACTATGTATTCGTCACAATTGGCGGCGGTGGATTGGCGGCAGGCGTAAGCACTTATGTGAAGACCGTCAGCCCATCGACTCGCATTGTAGGCGTAGAGCCAGAAGGAGCCGCGTCGATGACGGCAGCGCTTGAACGTAAGGAAGTGCTCACGCTGGAGTCGATCGACAAGTTTGTCGATGGTGCGGCAGTGAAGCGCGTCGGTCAGCTTCCTTATGACATTTGCTCCAATTTACTGGATGATGTCATTCAGGTGCCAGAGGGCAAGGCATGTACAACGATTCTTCAATTGTATAATGAAAATGCAATTGTAGTCGAGCCTGCTGGTTCTCTCCCGATCGCGGCACTTGATTTGTATCGGGATCAGATTCGCGGCAAAACGATCGTATGTGTCATCAGCGGCGGCAATAATGATATTGATCGGATGCAGGAAATTAAAGAGCGTTCGCTCATTTATGAAGGCTTGAAATATTACTTCACAGTCAACTTCCCGCAGCGGGCAGGCGCCCTTCGGGAGTTCCTGCAAGACGTGCTGGGACCGAACGATGATATTACCCGATTCGAATATAATAAAAAGCATAACAAAGATAATGGATCTGCGCTTGTCGGTATTGAGCTGAAGTATAAGGAAGATTACGAGCCGCTTGTGGAAAGGATGAACAAAAGGGGCATCCAATACATTGAAGTGAACAAGGATAAGACGCTGTTCGATCTTCTGGTATAGAAGAAGCGTCTGGATCAGGGAATGTCGGCGGTTCATTGCGCACGTGCAGTACGTTGTAAGTGGACAATCGGTGTTGAACTCGCTTGACGATACGGGTATATTTATAAACAAAGTGTGTTAGGGCAAAGAAAGGTTGATGACTGGTGGACAATCCGAATCATAGTTCCAACTTTATCCGCAATATTATTGTGGATGATTTACAGGAAGGCCGCGTAGACAATATCGTTACACGCTTTCCGCCTGAGCCGAACGGCTATTTGCATATCGGACATGCGAAGTCGATATGCTTGAACTTTGAGCTTGCGCGTGAGTTCAAGGGTCGTGCGCATCTGCGATTCGATGATACGAACCCGCTAAAGGAAGATACGGAATACGTCGAGTCGATTAAAGAGGATGTAGAGTGGCTCGGCTTTAAGTGGGACGGACTCTATTTTGCATCCGACTACTTCGAAGAAATGTACAATCGTGCCGTATTACTGATTAAAAAAGGTCTGGCTTACGTTGACGACCTGTCCGCGGATCAAATCCGTGAGACGCGCGGAACGCTTACTGAGCCTGGACAAAACAGTCCTTATCGTGATCGCTCAATTGAGGAAAATCTGGACTTGTTTGCTCGTATGCGCAATGGCGAATTCAGCAACGGGGAAAAAGTACTTCGCGCCAAAATCGATATGGCATCACCGAACATTAACTTGCGTGATCCGGTCATTTATCGTATCGCTCATGCATCACATCACAATACAGGCGATGCATGGTGCATCTATCCGATGTACGCTTTCGCGCATCCGCTTGAGGATGCCATTGAGGGTGTAACGCATTCCATCTGCACAGTTGAGTTTGAAGATCAGCGTCCATTGTATGACTGGGTCGTTGAGCAAAGCGAGATGGAAAAAACACCGCATCAATATGAATTCGGGCGCCTGAATCTGACGAATACGGTCATGAGCAAGCGTAAGCTGAAGCTGCTCGTAGACGAGAATGTTGTGGACGGCTGGGACGATCCGCGCATGCCTACAGTATCCGGTCTTCGCCGTCGCGGGTTTACACCAGAGTCTATCCGTACGTTCTGCCGAGAGATTGGTGTAACGAAATCGAGCGGTGTGATTGATTTTAAATATTTGGAGCACTTCCTGCGTGAGGATTTGAAGCTGAAGGCGCCACGGACTATGGGTGTATTGAAGCCGCTGAAGGTCGTTATTACGAACTATCCGGAAGGACAAGTAGAATGGCTGGATGCAGAAGTAAATCCAGAGAATCCGGAAATGGGCGTTCGCCAAATTCCGTTCTCGCGTGAAATTTACATTGAGCAAGATGATTTCATGGAGAATCCGCCAAGCAAGTACTTCCGCCTGTTCCCAGGCAATGAGGTACGCTTGAAGCATGCTTACTTCATCAAGTGCAATGACTTCGTGAAGGACGAAAACGGAAATGTAGTGGAAATCCATTGCACGTACGATCCTGAAACGAAGAGCGGAAGCGGGTTTACAGGCCGCAAAGTAAAGGGAACGCTCCATTGGGTAGATGCTACACATGCTGTTCCTGCTGAGTTCCGCTTGTACGAGCCGCTTATTCTTGACGAGCAAGAGGATGAGGACGAATCCGCTACCTTCCTGGAGCGCATTAATCCGAACTCGCTTGTTGTAGAACAAGGCTTCATCGAACCGAATATGAAGGATGTGGAGCCGCATGACAAGTTCCAATTCTTCCGTCATGGCTACTTCAATGTTGATCCGAAGTATTCCGTTCCTGGTAAGCCGGTATTCAACTTAACTGTTTCGTTGAAGAGCTCGTTCGCATTGCCGAAGCAATAAGAAGAATCAGGAATGTTAATGTTCCTGTAAGCGCCGCATCTTGACGCGAGAAGGACACCTGATGCTGTGCCGATTGGACAGACGGCACATCGTGCAGGCGCGAAGATGAAGGAGGTCTTTCTATGAAAGGCAAAGTCATTTTACTGACATCAGATACAATTGGTGCTGCTGAGAATGGTCTCGGCGCCACAATTTTGGAAACCTTCCTGACGCTCGTTAAACAACAGGAAGAGCTTCCAGTAGCAGTTTTCTGCATGAATCGCGGCGTTCTCGCCTTGACTTCACAGTCATTGGCGTCCTTACAACTGGCTGAGATTGAGAAGCTTGGCGTGCCGGTGCTTGCCTGCAAAACTTGTGTCGATCATTATGGGATTGCTGATACTCTAACAACAGGGGAGATTTCCGGTATGGGTACGTTCGTTGAGCTTGCTGCCAAGCACGAGGTCTTGACTATCGGATAATCTATAGATGGATACCGACAGCTTATCTTAGCTGCATCGACCGGATTCTCTTCGGAGAGTCCGGTTTTTTGTCATCGGAGATGAGAATTAGTAAGTCAGATGCAGCGGTTCATCAGAATCAAGGAAAAAGGCAGAATCATGCACCACCATGATCCTGCCTTTTCGTTATGCCGTAACACCGGGCAAAGGTATGGAAATCCTTAAATATGGACTGCAGTAGATACCGACCCGGTAATGATTTCATCTGCGGTTACTTCACGCCCGAGTGAACTAGACATGTAGATGCCCTGACTTATCAGCATCGTATTCAACGCCAACTCCGCAGTAGGAAGCAAAGGTACAATGCCTTTCAATGCCGCGATCCAGTGTCCTTGGGAAGAGTCATACGCCCATTCATTTGGGTTAAGAAGGTGTCTGCGGTGGTTCATCGCATGCACATCCACCGCCGTATTGAAGTCCATATCCGACACGGTATTATGGAAGGTGAATGGATGCTGGGCCTGACTCGTATGGTATGGCATGCGCAGCCCGCCCTTCGAGCCTACAATGCTGCTGCCTTCAAAGCCGTCCAGATAGATCGCCCATGCTTCGATAATATCAAGGGTTAGCCCACCCTCGAACTTCACAAGGCCGACACCAAGCTCTTCTACGTCAAACTTGCTAATTTCTCGGCGCTCCTGTAGCATATCCATTTCTTGATAGGTTTGGCCGCTGATGCGGGTAACCTGCGGCATGCCTAACAAGTACAGAAGCTGGGTGATATGATAGACGCCCATATCGTATAAGGCACCGCCAGAAGCGATTGCCTTCTGGGTGAAGGCCGGTGTGCCGTACCCGTCGACATAAGGGCGTCCGCGGCGACGGAAGCCGGTTGAACGGGCGTGGTACAGCTTGCCGAGCTGCCCATCATCAATTAATGTTTTTGCGGCTTTTGTTTCCGCATTATACAGGGTAGCTAGTTGAATATGCAGCATGCGTCCAGTTGCCTTTGCGGCCTCGATCATAGCTGCTCCGTCGAAATAAGAGCCTGCTATCGGCTTTTCGCAATAGACATGCTTGCCTGCTTCCAATGCAGCAATGGTGATTGGTGCATGGAAGTTGTTGTGCAGGCATACATCGACGGCCTCGATATCGTCACGCTTCAGCAGCTCGCGGAAGTCCGTATATACGTGAGGGACTTGATATTGCTCGGCTACACGGCGTGCCTCAGCTTCATTGACATCGCACAGCGCAACAATTTCTGCACCGCCGACGCGGGCATATTCATCCAGATGATGCTTGCCAATCTGACCTACTCCAATGACGGCAATACGCTTTGATTCCATCGTTATTCGTTATCCCCTTTACTCTCCGTTCTAAGTTGATTGGCTGCATGTGAGAGCACCCTATGAAGGAATGCGGCGCCAGAACAGGTAATGCACTATGCCTACTTGTTACGCAGACAGTGAAGCCAGATGCCCTTTCAGCTTCCCAATAGCCTCATCCATGGCAGCCAACTGATCATACGGCGCATTGTATTCAATTGCCCAATATCCGTTGTAGCCGGCGTTCTTGAGCGATGCTAACCGATCCTTGGCATCTGGCGATTCAATCAATCGGTAATCTACATGGGTATGTCGTACCCATGGCGCTGCCTGTAGGTCGCCCTCGATTGCATAGCTATCCCATGTTCCCAGCGTGGCGTTGCGAATCGAGAAGGAATCACCAGGCGGCTTCCAGCGGCCAATATGGAGCAGAATGCCGTAATTCGGATGATTGACTTCTTCAGAGATACGAACCAGTGTATCAGGCTGCAGCGAACAGCCGGTATGATTCTCTGGTCCAACCCAGTATCCCCCCTCAGCGCCACGCTGTGCGTATTCACGATATCGCATCGTGATATATTCAAGCGCCTCATCACTGAGCACGTCGTCCCCATGCAGAACAGCATCGATTCGCACGGATTGTGCGCCCATAATTTCGGCTGCACGAAGATGGGCGAGGGCATTTTGATGAAGCGCCTCTCGTATCTCAGGATCTGGATCCCAAATATGGGCCCGATCGACCGCAATGTTGACGAGATTCATTTCACGCTCAACAAGAGCTTGTCGAATTCGGTGCAGCATATCGTCATCCGCAATCTGCCATAGCGGGCGTGTCGTATCAGCGAAAAATGCGTTCCAGAAATCGATACCCTGTAATTGATATCGTTTATAGACGGTTTCGATATAGGCGAAGATGTCCATCTTGCCCTCGACTCGCAAATTATTGAATGAAAATCCGCCAATAGATAGTTTCATGCTGTTCCTCCTTAAGCGCGAAAGGTGATAAGCTTTCTTTCGTATCAATGGAATGCTGAACTTGAAACTCGGCAATTCATCTGTGGAAGGTACAGGAAGTGAGTTTGATTCGAGAGTAGCAGATAATGTTAAAGCGGACAATGTGCCAATTCCGTCATAATGACACCGTTTTCATGCCAAATTTATACTTGAGCGCTCTGTACCTTCAGAATACGGACGTTTGTAAATTTTAGTTCAGGGCGATTGTTACTATCATGAGCATAGGAGAGTATTGGAAGACTGCATAAGGGATACATGATGAAACACAACGGTTGTGTAGTCTTGATCATATTTGTTTGTATCTCTTGTATTTATAAAGGTAGGGAGACAATAAAAAGCCCGCATTTAATGCGGGCTAAAAAAGTCGTATGATTATTACAGAACGCGTTTGGCACCTACATAAGTGCGCTTGGACCATGCGGACGACATGCTGGTCACAACGACTTGATAAGCTTTACCTGAAGAAGCATTCAAGTATTGGTTGTTGCCAATATAGACACCAACATGAGAGATTGTGCTTCCGTTGCTCGCGAAGAATACGAGATCGCCTGGTATTGGATTGCTCACCCGATACCCTGCGCTATACATCTCGCGAGATGTTCGCGGCAAAGATACCCCGTGCTTGCGGTAGATGTATTGAATATATCCAGAGCAGTCGAAGCCGCTTGGTGATGTTCCGCCCCATACGTAAGGAACGCCTAAGTAACTGCGTCCGGTATTAATGATGCGGGAAGCCACACTTTGTGCAGATGACGTAGCAGCAACCTTTTTTTGCGGGCTGCGATCGATGCGAGGGATGCTATTTAAATAATCAGGTGTCCACACAAAATCCAAATCAAATGAGTTCATCAAAAAGCGAAACGGAATATATGTATTATCTTTGTATACCCAAGGATTCCCGCCCATGTTAATTGTATCGCCATTCACATCGGCAGAAGCGCTGTCTGAACGAAAACGGACAGTCGTTGTGCCATTCGAAATTTCAATATTGTTCACGCTGGAGTTGACAGCGGACCACGACAGGGAGTAACCCATTTGCTCCGCAAAGCTGCGGACTGGGACATACATATTTTGATTTTCATCAATAATGGGTATAATATCGGTAAATTGTAAGGCATTTCCGTTGACGTGGATCGTGGCTTGCTTCGTTTCGCTAGCAGCAAAGGCTTTTGTGCCTAGTGAGCTGTCTGCAAACAGCAAGCATCCGATGACTGCACTTGCAGCAAGGGCAGTCCGTATGGCGGTCTTCACTACATCTCCTCCTCAGCTGTTAAAAATGTAAATTGATTACTAAAAAATCGACAAAACCAGACTAACATAATTTTAAAAAAGCTGGCAATAGTCTGGAAGTATTGAAAATGACAAAACTGTAACTAAACTGTAACCGAAGTGTTAACCCTTTTGCAGCAAGGGAAATGAGGATAAAGAGACGGATGGAGAATGCAAAAAAATGAGATGGAAATGTAAGTAGACAAAAAATCGTGTCGCAATAGGATTGAAGTTTTGCTGGAAACAGTTTAAGCAAACCCAAGCTGGGCGCGGAGATGACTGTGCTAATGGAATTGGGTAGAGGAGAGGTGACAGTTGTGCGAGTTCATGTAAAGGAAATGAAACCGAATGAATGGGCAGGAAGCTGTGGCGATGCTCAAATCCTCTTGAAAGGGGCAGGAGAGACTTCGGAAGCAGGTGTGGTAGCTGGGCCTTTTGACCTATGGATGATGAGCCTAGCATTTGCAGTAGCAGAATCGATTCGTGCCTATGTGACGGAGAAGGCTTGGAATTTGGAGTCTCTTCACGTAGACGCGGTGGATGAACGGAGTGGCGAGGGCAAGCTTCTATATATTACGTTCCTCATTCACGCAGATGGGCTTCATCAGGGAGAGCGCGACGAGTTATTCGGCGCGGTACGGAATCGCTGTACATTGCTCCGCCTTATAAATAAGGAAATTGAAATCTACTTCTCCGATCAGCTTGCGAATGGCTGAATGATGCCGCAATAAAACCCAGCTTTCCTTAGGGAGGCTGGGTTTCGTTATGTATCCCCAATTGGAATATATTGATAATTCTAAAAGATATCGTTTGTGTTGTATATATGTAATCATAGAAGTAGGATCAAGATACAGAACTACCAGCAACAATAGATTTACACTTAGAGTTATGTTCAATATATTGATTATGATATTATAAAGCTTGAGTAAGACGCATCTGGTTTGAATGGCAATCTTTCAGGTGTGGATGTGCTAAACAAGAAAAAGAAAGCGGTACCGAACCGCTATCGAGCTCGTGTGCCGACAAGGGATGGGGGTATAAGCCTTGTTGAAACCGTTTCACCAAATGTATCAGAAGCACTTTAAAAAGAAGCTGTTTAATAAATTAATTGCGATGTACTCACTGATTGCGGTTGCTTCATTAGTAACGGTATCCGTATTCGCCTATGAATTTTTTGCGCGTAAAGATGTCAGCAATGCCTTGATGGAGCAGCAGCGTACGGTGGATACCATTAACCGCTATATAGATCAGAAGAACGACCTTGCTCAGGCGATTGTACAGCAGGTGTACCAGGATAATCTGCTCATTCAGGACACAGTCTACTTGCTGAATGAAGGGTATGAGCAGTATATCCGCTATCGTTTGGATGCTTACAGTTCCAGCAATGTGTTCTATGTGCGCAAAATGCAGGAATTTTTTATGCTCCAATTCTGGAAGGATCCTGACCTGCAAAATATTAATCTTATCAGTCCTACAAAGCAGTTCGCTTATATGTATACTGGCGATGGAGCGAAGGGCGGTCTCTATGACTGGAGTCAGGATCCGCAGGTGAATATGCAGTGGAAAATGGATCGTTTCGGACAGCGAGTTACTTCTTATATGAAGCAAAGTAAAAAGGAAGATAATTCGGCCGATATACAGGATATGCCTGTGTTTCGCCCCTCTGATCGCTTGGTCGATATGATGGAACAGGAGGAGACGAAGCGGCTAGGGCAACAGGGGCAGCAGGGGCAAGGCCCAATTCCCATGAAGGAAAATGTGATTCAGTCGGAATCCGAGAAGCTGCCGCTCATTAGTGTCACGAATCGTGTGAGCAGCCCGGAATCCCTGCTGACAGCAGGGCACATTACGATTGATTTCAATACGAACGGAATTGGACGTCAGATCGGATACTCACTTCGAGGCGAGCAATGGCTCGTGCTGAATCAGAAGGGGGATGTAATATACCCCTCCTCGCAAGACCAGGATGCGGTGAAATGGGCCAATGTGGATGAGCTGTCCAAGCTTGAACGGAATAAGCCGCAGTCGATTGAACTGAATGGGAAGTCCTCGTATGTAACCGTCTCCCAGACGAACAAGCTGGGGTTGTATGTCGTAGGCGCACTCCCGGAGGCGGCTATTACTGATCATTTGTCAGGATTAAAGAACACGATTGGCATCGTCACGACTCTCTGTATCTTTGCTGTTCTGATGGTGACGTACCTTTCCGTGCTCCATTTATCCCGCCGTACACAGACGATTGTAATGGCGATGAAGAAGGTACAGGAAGGCAATCTGAATGTACGGCTTCCGGTTACACGCGAAGATGAACTGGGACTTATCGCGGGAAGCTTTAACCAGATGTGTGAGGACTTGAAACAGTACATTAATAAGGTCTATAAGTCTGAACTAAAGCAAAAGCATGCGGAATTGATTGCCTTGCAGGCGCAAATCAAGCCACACTTCCTATATAACACATTAGAAGTAATCCGTATGCGGGCCGTATCCAAAGGCGCTCATGATGTTGGGGAAATGATCTACAGTTTGGCAGCGATGTTCCGCCATATGGTGAAGGACAAGACAATCATCACGGTAAATGAAGAAATTGAAAACTGCCGCCGGTATTTAGAGCTCACTCGAATTCGTTACCGCGACAAGCTGCAATTTACCATTCAAATGGATGAACGGCTTGGCGGCTATAATACGATGAAGCTGTCGGTTCAGCCACTAATTGAAAATTATCTTGTCCATGGCATTGTATTGGATCGAAATGATAATCATATCCGCATTGAGGTTGCTCAGGATGAGGGTGAACTTATTATTCGGGTGGCGGATAATGGAAAAGGGATTGAACCAGAACGATTGCAGGAGATTCAGAGGGATTTGGAGCAGCCGAATATTCAGGATCATGGCTCACTCGGATTAAAGAATGTGCAGGAACGTCTCCGCATTCTGTACGGTGAACAATATGGATTGACGATAGACAGTACCTTGCACGTAGGTACAACGGCGACCGTCCGGGTGCCGCTGCAATAATAGCGTGGATGAACACTTCTAGTACCACTACTTCATCATGAAAAGCAAACTTCGTGTGACTAGAGTTGGGGGGATATAGATGTACGATGTATTCTTAGTCGATGATGAACCGTTTATTATTGAAGGATTGCAATCTATATTAGAGTGGAATGACTATGGACTCCGCATTGTTGGGCAAGCGGAAAATGGGGAGGCCGCTTGGGATCTTCTGAAGGATCACCCGGTCGACTTGGTTGTGACGGATATTATGATGCCCAAGATGACAGGACTGCAGTTGATTGAGAAGGTGAAGCAGGTTCATCCGCATACGCGCTTCATCATATTGAGTGGATATAATGAGTTTGTGTACGTAAAGGAAGGGATTAAGCACGGAGTCGAGAACTATCTGCTGAAGCCGATCAACATCGATGAATTCCGCTCTACACTAGAGAACACGGTACAGAAGCTGGATCAATCGCGCATGCACCATATGGTGGAGCTTCATAACCGCGACATCTTGCGGGATAACGTATTATTCCGCTGGCTGCGTGACCGGATTCATATGGAAGAACTGCAGCAGCGGGCAGATTTGTTGGATCTCCATTTCGTTCATCCTTATTATATGGTTGTACTTGTTCGGCCAGAGGTGCGGAAGGACAATGAAATGGACTATATGAAGCAGGATGAGGTTGCTACTCAGGCGAAGCATCTATTGGAAGAGAAGTTTGGCGGATTTTGCGTTCGCGAGTGGGATGGAGAAACGGCAATTGTCCTTGGATTGTATAAGCGAGAGGACAAGCAGGAAGCAATCGAGGTGCTGCTGCGATGGAAGGCAGAGACAGAGCAAAAGCTGCAATCCGTGCTTGAAGTGACCGTGGGCAGCGTGCAGGAGGGATACGCCAAGGCTTCTGTCAGCTTCGATCATGCAAAGCAGGTACAGCCGTACCATCTTGTTAGAGTGGATGACAGTCTTATAGATTGCGATGAAATCGAAAGCTATCGTTCGTCGCGACCGGCATCGGTTCAGCCAGAGACGGAGCCGTATGTGAAGCTTCTGTACGCGAGAGATAAGGACGGGTTGAATACGCAGCTTGAAGCGGACTTTGAACGATTGTCTGATACAGATGGCGTCACTCCGCGCGATATGCGGAACTTTGCCGTGGAACTGCTCATCGCTTGGAAGCAGTCTGTGAAGGGGTCATCGGTATTGCAACTGAACGATGAGAGGGACTGGTTCGATGATGTGTATCATATTCAGACACTGGAAGCCTTGAAGGATCATGTCTTGCAAGTTGCTGCCCATGTCATTGAGCTGATGAACGAACCGGAGGATATGAGCCCTGTTGTCAGACAGGTGCTGCATGATATTCAAGAGCGTTATGCCGAGGAGCTGTCGCTTAAGACGCTCAGTCAGGTGTACAATATTAACCCGGTCTATTTGGGACAGTTGTTCCAGAAGGAGGTTCAATCCACGTTCTCTGATTATTTGAATAAGACACGGATCAACAAGGCAAAGGAAATGTTGACGGGAACCAATTATCGAATGACGGATATTGCAGCCAAGGTTGGATATTGGGATAAGAGCTACTTCTACAAGCAGTTCAAAAAGTACGTTGGCATCTCTCCGAAGGAGTACCGAGAGATTCATAGTGCAGCGAAAGAATTGTCATAATAACCAGCATTGGAAAGGGCATCCATGGTGAAGTGACGCCGTGTAAGCCCTTTCTTTATTTTGTACACCAAATCTAAAGTTTATTGACTATTGGAAGCGCATCAGTTGAGTTACCCTATAAGTACAACACAGCAACGGGGGATGATCGGATGCAATTCATCAAGAACGCCTTTCGGAGCTTAAACCGCAATCGGATCTTTCTACTAATGGTTCTTCCGGGAGCCTTGTGGTTTTTGTTCTTCTCCTACCTGCCAATGTTCGGAACTGTGATCGCTTTCAAGGACTATCGTTTCAGCCGAGACGGCTTCCTTGCTAGCTTGCAGCAGAGCGAATGGGTAGGGTTTAAAAATTTTGAATACCTTTTCAAAACGAATGACGCTTACGTCATTACAAGAAACACGATACTATACAACTTGGTCTTCATTGTTCTCGGTCTCGTATGTGCCGTAGCCATGGCAATCATCTTGAGCGAAATTGTGAATAAACGGTTGGCAAAATTGTATCAAACCGGGATGTTCCTGCCTCACTTCTTGTCTTGGGTTATCGTCGGTTACTTTACATTCAGCTTCTTGAGTGTAGATAAAGGCGTATTGAACCAATTCCTGACTTGGATGGGCAAAGACCCGGTGTCCTGGTACTCCGATACGACGTACTGGCCTTACATCCTTGTATTCCTGAATATTTGGAAGGGCGTAGGTTATTCCAGTGTCGTATACTTGGCGGCGATTGTCGGCATCGACAAGACGTACTATGAAGCAGCGATGATTGACGGAGCGAACAAGTGGCAGCAAATTCGCCACATTACATTACCGGCCATTACTCCGCTTATTACAATCTTGACGCTGCTCGCTGTGGGACGGATCTTCTACGCAGACTTCGGTTTGTTCTATCAAATCCCGCGTGATTCTGGTCCGTTGTATGCGGTAACGAACGTAATCGATACCTACGTATATCGCGGTTTGAAGGCGACAGGGGAAATTGCAATGAGTACGGCAGCTGGCTTGTATCAATCATTAGTCGGATTCATTCTTGTCATGACCTCGAACTGGATCGTTCGAAAATTCAACAAAGACAATGCGTTGTTCTAGGTTAGGGGGGAATGACTTTGCGTAAGACTAAACATCGTGACGTTCATGAGTTGTCCAGAGGTACGAACCTGTTGTTCAATATTATCGCCGGTGCATTCGCTCTTATGTGTGTCTACCCATTCCTCTTCGTTATCGTCATCTCGTTAACGGATGAAGAATCATTGGCACGCAAGGGCTACACACTGTTTCCTGAAAAATGGAGCTTCTCGGCTTATGAGTACATTTTCAAGGCAGGAGATCAGTTGCTCAATTCCTACGGGATTACGATCTTCATTACATTAGTTGGTACGTTGATCAGCTTGGTGGTTATTAGCTTGTATGCTTATGCGATATCACGCAAGAATTTCTCGTACCGTGGATTTTTCTCCTTCATCGCATTCTTTACGATGCTGTTCAACGGCGGTCTCGTACCGACGTACATGGTTATCACGCAAGTATTGGGCTTGAAGGATTCGATTTGGGCGCTTATCTTGCCCCTTATTATGAACGCGTTCTACGTACTCATCATGCGTACGTTCTATAACACGACAGTACCGGATGCGATTATCGAATCCGCGAAGATCGATGGTGCTGGCGAATTGCGGGCATTCATTACGATTGTACTTCCAATCTCCTTGCCGGGGATTGCGACAATTGGTTTGTTCGCGACATTGGGCTTCTGGAACGACTGGTTCAACGCTTTGCTCTATATCGACAATCCGTCGCTCGTTCCATTGCAGTCCATGCTGATGCGCATCGAGAACAGTATGCAGTTCTTGCTGTCAAACGCTCAGTTGAACTCATCCGGTCAATCGCTCGAAATGCTCAGAACGTTGCCGCAGGAAGCAACACGGATGGCACTCGTCGTACTGGCAACATTGCCAATCGCATGTGCTTACCCATTCTTCCAACGCTACTTCGTTCAAGGCTTGACGATTGGTGCAGTAAAAGAATAATTCTTACTACCATAACGTTTATTCCCGGACGGCGGCAAATGATCTTGCCGCCTCTGGAAATAATATAAACATCCAGCGTGGTTCAAAAAGGGGAGGTAACAAAATGGCTAAGGCAAAAAAAATGCTGATGATGACATTCTGCCTCATCATGGTCGCATCTTTGGTTCTCGCAGGTTGCGGAAGTAAAAAAGAAGAAGCGGCTGGCACATCAGGAGACAAAAAAGACGAAAAGCCAGTAGAACTGATCTGGTACACGATCGGTACTCCGCAAAAAGACGTTGACAAAGTAATGGAAAAAGTCAGCGAGTACACGAAAGAAAAAATCGGTGCAACAATCAAAATGAAAATGTTCGACTGGGGCGATTACAACCAAAAGATGCAAGTAATCGCCGCTTCTGGGGAACCTTTTGATATCGCTTTCACGTGTTCCTGGGCATTTGATTATGTAACAAACGCTAAAAAAGGCGCGTTCTACGAACTGGATGAACTGCTTGACAAGTATGGCCAAGATATTAAGAAAAACGTTCACCCATCCTTCTTGGAAGGTGCAAAAATTGAAGGTAAAACATACGCGATTCCTGTAAATAAAGAGCTTCCGGCTCAAAAAGTATTCCGCTTCAACAAGCAATATGTAGATAAGTACAATATCGACATCAAATCCATCAAGACGTTGGAAGATTTGGAGCCAGTACTTGCAAAAGTGAAAGCAGGAGAGCCTGGATTGTATCCAGTGTCTGCTGATAAGCAATTCAAATTCGGCATTCCTTACGACTTGGTGAACGAAAACTTGCCAATCGGCGTGGCGCTGACAGATACGAATGACTTGAAGCTAGTTAATATTTTGGAACAACCAGATATGATGAAGAGCTTCGAAACCATGCATGACTACTACAAAAAAGGTTATTTGAAGAAAGATGCAGCTACAGCATCTAACGGCGATGAAATGAAAACAGGCAAATGGTTCGTTGATATGCCGGACACTCAACCGTTCGCAGACAACCAATGGTCTCAAACGCTGGGCTACCCAGTTGTATCTACACCTTACACTGAGCCATATGTATACAACTGGTCTGTAATGGGTTCCATGCACGGTATTTCCGCGAACTCCAAGTACCCAGAGAAAGCAATGCAATTCTTGAACTTGCTTAACTCTGACAAGTACTTGCGCAACCTGGTGAACAACGGTATCGAAGACGTTCACTACAAACGTATCGATGATAGCACAGTAGAATACTTGCCTGCTAAGACAGAGGGCTACGATATGCCAGCATTTACACTTGGTAACTTCTTTATCTTGGATAAGTTGCCTACTGACCCTAAAGATAAATGGGAACAATTCGCGAAGTTCAACGATGCTGCGAAAAATGCGCCGCTTCTCGGCTTCCACTTCAATGCTGATAATGTGAAATCAGAAGTTACGGCTTTGACAAACGTAAAAGAAGAATTCTATGCATCTTTGTTTACTGGTTCCGTGGATCCTAAAGTCTACGTTCCAAAAGCGATTGAGAAATTCAAGCAAGCTGGCTTGGACAAAGTAATGGCTGAAATGCAAAAGCAATTGGATGAATGGAAAGCATCCAAGAAGTAATCCATATCGGGCGTAAATGAGTTTCGTCCAGCAGCAGACTTGACAACTAGAGCATGACGACAACGTGCAAAGCGAAATGAATAGCCCTTTGTATCCAAATCAGGTGAAGCGCTTCGCTTCACCTGATTGTGTTCTATTTTAGACAAACAATTGGTTGTTTTTTCACATCCTAATCATTACAATATAATTGATATATTAATCATCTTATTTGCTATAATACAAATAATTCACTTTTCAGCACCGGGAAGGTTGCAAGACCCTAAAGTGCATGCTTTCGCAGCGGAATTTTACTCTGCAAAACTTGTAAGGAATAGCGGATGTAGGCGAGACTATATGAGCAACTGAAATGTTTCTGAAGGAAACATACGCCGAAAGCATTAATTCTTCGAGGTTGAATGCAAGATTCGATGTCGAATCGCTTCCCGAAATGCGTCGTGATCAAAAGTGAAAAGGAGAGAGCCGACATGGAACGTCTACCGCAAGCTGTGCTTCGCGTGATGGAAGAAGCAAAGACTAAATTGGCCCATAACCCGAAATTGATGGAGCAGTTTTTGAACTGCTTCCCGAATACGTTGCAAACGACAACAAAGCTGCATGAAGACGGTACATCCTACGTCTTTACAGGGGATATCCCTGCAATGTGGCTGCGCGATTCCAGCGCACAGGTACGCCAATACATGCCGCTTGCGAAGGACGATGCGGATGTAAGACGCGTCATTGCCGGGCTGGTGCGCAAGCAACTGAAATATATTCAAATTGACCCTTATGCGAATGCATTTAATGAACAAGAAGTAGCATTGGATGAAATTCATCACCGTGACCAAACGAAGCTGAATGGCTGGGTATGGGAACGCAAGTATGAAATTGACTCTCTATGCTATCCGCTTCAATTGTCCTATTTGTATTGGAAAGAGACGGGGGACACTTCCCTCTTTGATGGTGAATACAAAACGGTTGCTCATATCATTATGGATCTGTGGACGACGGAACAGCGTCACTTTGCGCAATCGCCATACCGCTTCGAGCGGATGGATTGCCGCAAGACAGATACGTTGAAGAATAATGGCATGGGTATGCCGGTCAACTATACAGGCATGACATGGTCTGCATTCCGTCCAAGTGACGATGCATGCACATTCGGCTATTTGGTTCCTTCCAACATGTTCGCGGTTGTAGTGCTGCGCTACTTGGAAGAAATCGCAACTGCAGTCTATGAAGATGCGCCATTTGCAGCGAAGGCTCACGCACTGATGGAAGAAATCGACGAAGGCATTCAAGCATACGGCATCTTCCACCACCCGAAATACGGCAAAATCTATGCTTATGAAACAGACGGCTTCGGCAACTATAACCTGATGGACGATGCGAACGTGCCTAGCTTGCTCGCGATTCCGTACCTTGGTTATACAACGGCAGACGATCCAATCTATCAAAATACACGCCGCTTCATTCTGAGTGAAGAGAATCCTTACTTCTACTCCGGTAAAGCAGCTAAGGGTATCGGCAGTCCGCATACGCCGAATCAATATATTTGGCATATTGCCTTGTCAATGCAGGGCTTGACAGCAAGCTCCCAGGAAGAGATTGCATCCCTTATCGAGCTGCTCACGACTACAGATGCAGGCACAGGATACATGCATGAAGGCTTCCACGTGGACGATCCTGCACAGTTCACACGCGAATGGTTCGCTTGGTCGAACAGCTTGTTCTCTGAGTTGATCTACCGCGAACATTGGTTGAAGTAGATATATCTCTTATATCTCTATTACACACACCATGAAAGTGAGGGAAACAACATGACTAAAAAGACTGCCCACATTATTTCTCATACGCACTGGGATCGCGAATGGTATATGCCTTATGAATATCATCATGCACTTTTGATTGAATTGATGGATACGCTGCTCGATACGCTCGACAATGATCCAGGCTTCAAGAGCTTCCACCTGGACGGACAGACGATTATGCTGGAGGATTACTTGCAGGTTCGCCCTGAAATGAAGGAGAAGCTGACGAAGTACATTCAAGAAGGCCGCATTCATATCGGCCCTTGGTACATCCTGCAGGATGAGTTCTTGACAAGCAGCGAAGCGAACGTGCGCAATATGCAAATCGGACATCGCGATGCGAAGCAGTATGGCGGCAACATTTCCAAGGTCGGTTATTTCCCGGATTCATTCGGTAATATGGGCCAAGCGCCGCAAATCTTAAAGCAATCCGGCATTGATGTAGCGGTATTCGGCCGCGGTGTTAAGCCGACTGGATTCAACAACCAAGTATCGGAAGATGCAGCATATGAATCGCCGTTCTCCGAGATGATCTGGGAATCCCCAGACGGCTCGCGCGTCATCGGCATTTTGTTCGCGAACTGGTACTGTAACGGAATGGAAGTACCTGTTGATGAGCCGCAGGCAGTAGCTTATTGGGACAAGCAAATTCCGAATGCGGAAAAATTCGCATCCACACGCCACTTGCTGTTTATGAACGGGTGTGACCATCAGCCGATTCAAACGGATCTGTCTAAAGCGATTGAAGTGGCGAAGAAGCTGTTCCCGGATGTGGATTTCGTACATTCCAACTTCAATGATTATGTAGACGAGCTTCGCAAGGAGCTGCCTGAGAACCTGCAGACGGTTCACGGTGAATTGCGCAGCCAACGTACAGACGGCTGGTATACACTTGTTAATACAGCATCCTCCCGCGTGTATTTGAAGCAAATGAACGCAGAGAACCAAACGCTGCTTGAGAAGGTAGCAGAGCCGCTTGCGGCAATTGCACACCAAGCAGGCAAGCCATACCCGCACCACCTGTTCGTGTACGCGTGGAAGACATTGATGCAGAACCACCCTCACGATAGCATTTGCGGCTGCAGCGTGGACGAAGTACATCGCGAGATGGTTACACGCTTTGAGAAGTCGAAGCATATGACAGAAATGATTATTAACGAAACAGTAGATAGCCTGATTAAGCAAATCGACACATCTGTATACGGCGGCAAGGAAGCTGTACCGTTTACGGTATTCAACTCCACAGGATATGGACGCGATGGCGTTGTTGAAGTGACGCTTGAACTGTACCGCCGTTATTTCCGTGAAGCTCATCCAATGAAGCTGGCAGCGGAAATGAAGAAGGAGCCAATCGAAGCTGGCGCAGTTATCGATGCGGACGGCAGTGTGCTTGATTGCCAATGGGAAGATGCGGGCGTAGTCTTCGGCTATGACTTGCCGAAGGATAAGTTCCGTCAGCCATATATGGCGCGTGCAGTGAAGGTGCGCTTGCAAGTACAAGATATCCCTGCATTCGGTTATAAGACGCTTGCTTGGGTGACAGGCGCATCGAAGGAACAAGGGGCTAGCCTTGTGACAGGCGAGTTCACGCTGGAGAACGACCGTTTGAAAGCAGTCGTTGCCGAAGACGGATCGCTTACGTTGACAGACAAGTCCACTGGTCATACGCATGCTGGTTTGAACGTCTACGAAGATGCAGGAGATATCGGGAACGAGTACATGTTCCGCATGCCGGCAGGTTCCAAGCCGCTTACGACGGCAGGGCTGAAGGCAGAGCGCAAGGTTGTAGAAAATACGCCGTTCCGCGCGGTAATTGAAGTGGCGCATAACTGGAACATTCCAGTATCCGCAGACGATAAATTGGAAGAAGAGCGCCGCGACATTGTGGACTTCAATATTCGGAAGGCGCAGCGTTCGACTGAATTGGCTACATTCCGCATCATCACTCGCTATACGCTCGATCGTGGTGCGAAGCGCGTTGATGTTCATGTAACGATGGACAATAAGTCCAAGGATCACCGCGTAAGAGCATTGTTCCCAAGCGGCTTCGAATCCGAAACACACTTGGCGGAATCGATCTTCGAAGCGGCTCGCCGCAACAACATTCCAGCGAAGGAATGGGAGAACCCAAGCAACGATCAGCATCAGCACACATTCGTCAGCGTAAGTGACGGCAAGCTGGGCTTGACGGTGGCGAACAAGGGCTTGTTCGAATACGAGGTATCGCAAGACAACAAGAACACGATTGCAGTTACGCTGCTTCGCTCCTCCGGCGAGCTCGGCGACTGGGGCTACTTCCCGACTCCAGAAGCGCAGTGCATCGGCGTTCATACGGCTGAATATGCGATTATCCCGCATGAAGGCGATGTTGTAGAATCCGGTGCTTATGCAGAAGCTCATGCATTCCAAGTACCTTGGGTTGTACGCCAAGTGGAAGTGCAGGAAGGCAAGTTCCCAGTGAACCATGCATTCCTGGCATGGAACGGCGAAGGCGTAGCGTTCTCCTCCTTGAAGATGGCAGAAGAGACAGGCGACATGGTCGGTCGCTGGTTCAACTTCAAGCATGAAGAAGCTGCTCTGAATGTATCGCTTCCAGAAGCAGCGAAGGGCTTCTACCGCAGCAACATCATGGAAGAAGTTAAAGAGAACATTGCTTCCACGAATAACCGTGAAGTAACTGTTGCCTTGAGCAGTGCGGAGATCTTCTCGCTCGGTATCCAAAAATAATACGTATCATCATAGGAAAGACGCTTGCGAAGACTCGCAAGCGTCTTTTTTTCGGCGAATGAACATGAATAGCAATTTATATTTGTTTTGGGATCAGGAAAATAACCCCTTTACAAAATGATTTTTATCGCTAAAATAAATTTTAACGATAAAAATCATCTTAGTGGGGGATCTCTATGAAGCTGCTCATGAACAACCGCGCATTCCGTTTTTTATGGCTTGCCCAAACCATTTCTGAGCTTGGTGACGGCATTACACGGCTCGTCGTTATCTTTCTTGTCGCCCATTTATCGAGCGATCCGCTGGCTATCAGCCTTGTCGTACTGGCAAATGTACTGCCAAGCATGCTGCTCGGTACATTTGTAGGCCCAATCGCCGATCGCTTTCAGCGCAGCCACATCATGATGGCCGCTGATATCTACCGTGCGGTCATTGTCGTGCTGCTTATCGCATTTCAGCACAATCTATACGGTATTTATGCGTTGATATTGTTGCAAAACATCGGCACCGTGTTTTTTGAACCCGCACGTGCTGCCATTGTGCCAAGTCTTATTGGGAAAGAGAACATCTCGCAGGCCGTTTCCTTCTCGCAGGCTACTTTTATGGCTATGCGGCTAGTGGGGCCATCGATTGCGGGGCTGCTAATTCCACTGGGTCATTTTAACCGTCTATTCCTTTTTAATGGACTTACGTTTATGCTTTCTGCTTTGTTTATTTACGCGATGACCAAAGCAAAGCCCGTACCTGATCGGACTCGTGAAGAAATCCAAAATGAACGTGGGGTGCCGGGGCAGTCGGCTGCTGCGAAGGAACCGTACTGGAAGTCCTTGAAGGCAGGGCTGCGCACGATTTACCGTCACGATGGATTATTTGCACTTCTTCTGCTGCTTGTGCCGATCATGCTTGTCGTAGGTGTTATTAATACGAACTTGAATGCGGCCTTGCTGCAAACCTTCCGTATTCCTGCCGAGCATTTTGGCTTCATTTCCAGTATGGTGGCCGTAGGCAGCATATTAGGGGCGCTCGCTGCACCTTATCTCATGAAGCGTGTGGCTTCCAATGTTCTGCTGCTCGGGGCAGTCGGGGTTATCGGCTTGTTCTGCTTGCTCATTATTCCGCTGCACTCGCTATATCAAACGAGCGGGGTTCTCAGTGTATATGTATGGTCGATTGGTCTTGGTTTATCACTTGCTTGCACGAACGTGCCGCTTAGTAGTCTGTTTATTACGATTATGCCAGATGAAATGAGAGGCCGTGGATCAGGCGTATTCGATTCTGTGTCGCAAGCCGGCACAGTTCTTGGCATAGGCATAGGCGGGTTATTCGCTTCCATGTTCGGCGTATTGCTTGCCACCGCGCTTGCCGGATTGCTGCTTATTATTGTCGTTGTCATTTTCCCTCTGTTAAAATATAATCAAGCACTTCGAACTACGAATGAAGCGAGAATGACGGGAGGAGACCTGGCGATGTCTTCTTCAGACTAAGGGAGGGGACAGCTTGCAAGAGCAGCGAGTAATTAACGATGTCGAGCTGTTGAAGATAATGCTAGATCCACGCCGGATGCAAATATTGCGGCTTGCGCAAGATGAGCCGATTACGGTGAAACAGATGGCAGAGATCATGGATGAGAAGCCATCCAGACTGTATTACCATGTAAAAAAGCTGGAAGAGGCCCAACTGCTGGAGCTTGTCGAGACGAAGCAGCAGGGGAATCTGATCGAAAAGTATTATCGTGCGAATCAAGAGCAGCGCAGCTATACGTTGGGGAAGGAAATATCACAGGAGCATTCCAGTCTGATCGTGCAGGAGCTTCTTCGCATTACCCATCAAGGTATGGATGTAATCGAGGACGGAATGCGAAAAGGACAGTATGGAGAGGACTTGCTTGCGGAAGCGAAGATTGCCTATACATCAATGACACCGATGGGATGGGCGGAGAAGGCGTATTATGTACAGCAAGCAATCTCATCCAACTATGCACCGCCGCCTTTCAATCCAGACGAATCCGTGATTGCTAATGATAAACAATTGCGAGAGCAGACGACCAAGGATGAATACGTGTTCGTTATGCTCAGCTACCGCATGAAAGATGTTCCGAATCGTGAATCTGTCGATAGTAACGAGAATGAATGATGGACGATTGACGGAAGCCTTTGTTCCAATTTGGGAATAAGTTAAGGTTAGTCGAATAGGCAAAGACACCCACCCTCCATGCTTGAGATGAGCATGAGGGTGGGTGTTTGTTTTTGAAGGGTTGTACGGAACATACAATGCGCCTCCAAGTTGTGTATGGAATCGGTTAGAACGGAGAGGCGTTACACACCGATGATCGTCAGTTCCTTCGGATAAGAAGTCAACACCTCAACGCCGTCTGCGGTTACGATGACATCATCCTCGATGCGTACGCCAGCTACCTTCGGCACGTAGATGCCCGGTTCAATCGTGAACAGCATGCCCGGCTGAAGCACATCCTCGTTGCGCTCATGTACGGATGGGTACTCATGGACATCGATGCCGAGGCCATGACCGAGACGATGTGTGAAATAATCCCCGTAGCCTTTGTCCGCAATGACTTTGCGTGCCGTGCGATCAAGGCTGCCAAATGTAACGCCTGGCTTCACAGCCTCGATGGCTGCCATGTTCGCGGCGAGCACCGTATTGTAGATTTCCTTGCAAGTATCATTCACTTCACCTACGGCAAAGGTGCGCGTAATGTCAGAGGCGTAGCCATTCGCATATACGCCCATATCGAACAAGAGCAGCTCGCCCTCCTTAATGGTGCGCGAGCCCGGTACGCCGTGCGGGAGTGCGGCATTTTCGCCTGCCAGCACCATCGTGCTGAAGGATGGGCCGTCTGAGCCAAGCTTCTTCATCAAATACTCAAGCTCCGCCACCACTTCGATTTCACTCATGCCTACTTTAACTCGGCTTACGCCCTCCAGCAGAACGGCTTCAACAAGACGAATCGCTTCCTTCATGCGAACGACTTCTTCTTCCGACTTAATGACACGCATCACCTGCAGG
This sequence comes from Paenibacillus sp. S-12, assembly GCF_030363895.1. Lineage (NCBI taxonomy): Bacteria > Bacillati > Bacillota > Bacilli > Caryophanales > Paenibacillaceae > Paenibacillus > Paenibacillus sp. S-12. The sequence goes on along the minus strand of NZ_JASIUF010000022.1, from coordinate 67,448 downwards.
ATAGGACCTGCATCTACAAAGCTTTTCGCTACTGTGGCACTTGTTAATGCTTCATAACGCTGTACGGACATATGTCCCTTCTCGATCGCGAAGCGAGCGGGCTGCTGCGGCAGATGCTGCTTCAGGATGTCATAGGGATTGTCGGTATCGGTATGAGTAACAATGTCCTTTACGACAGACACAGCGGCTGCCTTATCTCCATCAAGCGCAGGCACAATCAGTGTCGGCTCTCCTTGCAGAGGGGCGATGATGCCAAGAAACCGTTCATGCGGATCGCAAGCAAAGCCAGTTAAGTAATAGACATGCTTCGGATCTGTAATCAGCATGACATCAATGCTGCTTTCCTCCATGGCGGAACGGAGCTTGTTCCATTTATCATTCATCGAAAATCTATCCTTTCATTCGGTAGAGTAAGGTGATCTAGGATCGTTAGTCAGGCTTCTATTCTCGAATGTACCATGACCGATTGAAAATTGCGAATAGACAAAATAAAAAAAAGGAGTATTATATATAATACAGACTGATTATTTTCACATGTTTTCATAGTATGTGTCTTATACTGTATTAATACATTGGGTAATATCACCACGAGGAAAGGGATGAATATCATGAACACTACGAAGACTCGCATGAATGAGAAAGCCAGCCAACGCGTTGAGATTCATTGTGTCGATCAGGATCGCCATCAACAACTATCCGCGATGCGTGGAGCAGACATTGTCGTGGACTGCCTGAATCGTCAAGGCGTCACTCATATTTTTGGAATTCCGGGGGCTAAGGTTGACAGCGTTTTTGACGCACTTGTTGATCGAGGCCCCTCTTTAATTGTGTGCCGGCATGAGCAGAACGCCGCGTTCATGGCAGCCGCAGTTGGCAGATTAACAGGAAAACCGGGGGTATGCCTGGTGACATCTGGACCAGGGGCCTCCAACTTGGCGACAGGTCTTGTTACTGCAACGGCAGAAGGTGATCCGGTGGTTGCCTTAGGTGGGGCTGTATCACGCGCAGATCGCTTGAAGCGGACGCATCAATCAATGGACAATGCAGCACTGTTCCAGCCAGTTACGAAGTACAGCGCAGAAGTACAGCATCCTGACAACCTGCCGGAGGTACTGACGAACGCCTTCCGTGCAGCGACTTCGCCGCGTCAAGGCGCAGCTTTTGTCAGCCTGCCGCAGGATGTAATCACAAGTCCGGTAGAGGTGTCAGCAATTGGCCCGCTGCCTTCGCCACGGCTTGGAGCAGCTCCTTCTGAAGATATTGCCGAAGCGGCAAAGGCACTGCGCAGCGCACGCATCCCGGTCATTCTCCTTGGAATGCGGGCAAGCTCGCCGGAAGCGGTATATGCGATTCGGCAGCTTGTCGCCCATACGAATATTCCAGTTGTAGAGACATTCCAAGCGGCAGGTGCCATTTCCCGTGAATTGGAGGCTCACTTCTTCGGCCGTATCGGATTGTTCCGCAACCAGCCGGGAGATGAACTGCTGGCACAGGCCGATGCGGTATTGACGATAGGGTATGACCCAGTAGAGTACGATCCGAAGTTCTGGAATCATGACGGCCAGCGCCGCATTATTCATTTGGATGACGTACAAGCAGATATTGATCATGATTATCAGCCTGACATGGAGTTGCTCGGCAGCATCGACCGTACGGTGCAGGAATTAACGAAGCATTTGTCCGGCTTGCAGCGGACGCCAGAAGCGAATGTGCTGTGCGACTCCTTGCTGGCAAAGCTGGTGGAAGCCTGTGAACCGCCGCAGAAAGTCAAGCCGGGCACTGTTCATCCGCTGCAAATTATTCATGGCCTGCGCAGCGTCATCAACGATAACGTGACCGTCACTTGTGACGTAGGTTCTCATTATATATGGATGGCGCGTTATTTCCGCTCGTATGAGCCGCGCCGCCTGCTGTTCAGCAACGGAATGCAGACACTTGGCGTTGCCTTGCCTTGGGCCATTGCGGCCGCACTGGTTCGTCCAAATGAGAAGGTCGTTTCCGTATCAGGAGATGGAGGGTTTTTGTTCTCTGCGATGGAGCTTGAAACGGCTGTGCGCTTGAAGCTGCCGATTGTTCACCTCGTTTGGAATGATGGCACATACGATATGGTCGCATTCCAGCAGCAAATGAAATACGGCCGTACCGCAGGCATCGAATTCGGTCAGCCGGATATGGTGCAGTTCGCAGAAAGCTATGGAGCTACGGGCTACCGTGTCACGGATCCTGCTGAACTGGTGCCAACACTGAAGAAGGCGCTTGAAGCAGAAGGGCCTGTCGTCATTGATATTCCTGTCGATTACAGTGACAATATCGCACTTGGAGATACTCTACTTCCAGACCAGTTCCATTAAGAACGAACTGGAAGCAAGGGAAAAGTACAGCACGCAACAAGGAGGAACAGAGAAGATGAATGCCGTATTGGAACATCCGGTCAACACAACATTACGTCCATCGGACTCATATACAACAACGGAACGAGAAACGGAACACCGCTCAGAGCAGCCAAGCACCATTTTCCAGACATCTACTATGAGCGCCCTGCTCGACGGTGTGTTCGAGGGAAACATGACAATGGCTGAGCTGAAGCAGCATGGCGACTTCGGTATTGGCACGTTCAATGAATTGGATGGGGAATTAATCGCCTTTGATGGGAACTACTACCGCCTGCGCTCCGACAGCAGTGTAACGCCTGTAAAGCCGGAGGAGGGAACGCCGTTCGCGTCCGTTACCTTCTTTCAAGCGGAGAAGACATTTCGGGTGAATCAGCCGATGAGCCGCAGCGAGCTGGAGCAGCTGATTGACAGCTTGCTCCCGAGCCTAAACCTGTTCTACGCGATTCGTATTGACGGAGAATTCGAACGTGTTGTAACACGTACTGTTGCGAAGCAGAAGCCGCCATTCCGTCCCTTCTTGGAGGCAATCGAATCGCAGCCTATCTTCACGCTGGAGAAAAAGCGCGGTACGGTGGCAGCGTTTCGTATGCCGGCCTTCGCTCAAGGGATAGCCGTGGCCGGCTACCATCATCACTTTGTCGATGATGCGCGTACAGGCGGCGGGCATGTACTTGATCTTCAGTTCAAGTCCGGCGTCATCCAGATTGGCAAGCCGTCAGAAGTGCATATGCACTTCCCCGAAACAGAAGCCTTCATGAATGCCGATCTGACGAGCCGCGATCTTGATGCGGAAATTGCGAAGGCTGAAGGCTGATCTAAGTTCCAAATGTGCTCGTGAAGCATGCACAAGTAACACATGCGTTGTATGCACACGTCGTGCAAGTATCAATCTCAGTGGTAATAAAGGAAGTCTAAAATATGCCAAGAAGGCCTGAATGGGAGAGCAAGGAGCCCGTTTGGGTCTTTTTTATAAGATGGACTCGTGAAGATGGGGCGGCTATAGTGGAGATGTAGAAGATAACAGAACCCCGATGCCTGACGAGGAGCAAGCGGCATCGGGGACGAAGACTGAAACGATCATGCTTTCATTAATTCATGCGTGCAACAATAAACTCAGCAGCTAGCGCAGGGATTTCATCTGGCAATTGTTCTGTTGGACTTACATCATGACGCAATTCCAATGCATAACGGAACTCGTAAAATCCGCCGAGTGTAGCCTTGAAGTTTGTTTCCCAATAGTTGGTCATCAGCCATGCATAGGCAGAAGGCTTAGTATCCTGCGCCTGCTGCGTATGGACAAGCCTGCGTCCATGGTCAAGCGAGCCCAACTGGAGCAGCGGCGTATCGGGCATGGCCAGAAGCAGTGTACGCTCCGTAGCTTGTTCGAGCTCGTCCATAACTGTCCGAGAACCTTCGGATCCGATCGTAGAATTGGCTAGCCCTGCCCCAGTATGGCTGCTCCATGCCAAGCCCTCCTGAATGCACGTATAGTCCAGGCAAGTGCCCGGCAGTTGATCGATCCATGGCCGGACGATGGCTCCTGCCTTTTCTACATATAACGTATCCTTGCTATATTCGCCTGTTGTAAACGGTAACGCCACATATACGTTTTCAGGAAGCCATACGCTATCTTTATGAAGTCGAACCGATACCTCTACTCGATTCGAAGTTGCGTATACCTTCAGGAACAACGCGTAATAGCTCATGCCTTCAATTGTGTAAGTAAGCTCAACAGTAGCATATAGCGGGCCGTTTTCTATCGGACGAACACGAATGAGACATCCAGCGCTTCGTTCTACGTTAATACCCTTGCGATTCCGCCCCATCCGGCTGCGGACGGCCCATACTTGGCTTGGATCGCTCGAATCAGCCGCTGGAGTAACCTCATATATCGGTGTAAATGCCCCATACTCGCGATTGGCTGCCAGCAGTTCTGCGCCGGATTGTTTATCTAGCCAAGAAATGATGCCGTCATGCTCCTTCCATTCTATGCGGACAAAGGGTGATTCAATCATGTGCTGCGCAATCTGGATTGGCCCGTGAGCAGCGTGTTCTATTTGCAGATCGTCCATATCATAGACGCGGTCACTACCCATGAGGCGGGTATTGGATGTTGTTCGGTTAATAGGCAGAGCTTGCGTCTTACGCAACTTCAGGAAACACTCCTCGCCCGCATCAAGCGAGGCTTGGATGACAATGGATTGCGGGTGTGGGGACTGGTGCGGAAGCACGGCTCCAGTACCTTCGTGTACGACCTCCATCCCATCCTCAAATAAAGCAGGCTCCCAGCCATCCAAGGGCAGCGTTACCAGCTTATTCGCGGATGCGTTCTCTGTGTTGACGATACGATAGCGGATCGGCCGTTCCGGGTATAACGGTGCCGCGCCTTGGGCGAACAGCACCTGATCCAAAGCTTGGTGCGCCAAACGGCTTGCGTCGGCGGCATAGGCCTGCTTGCGAACCTCTAAGAGTTGCACGTTCGGATGCCACGGCTCATAAATGGAAGAGTGATAACCCCACGTATGTTCTGCATACATGGCCAATGCTTGTTCTGCTTCGCTAATTTGCTGCACATCTACAAGCTCTTGTTTTGGATCGAGATACTTAACCTTTCTTAGCGTCCGCTGCGCGTCACGGTATAGCTGAGTATGCATAGCTGTCGAGCTGACGCCATCTGACCACCAATCTGGCCAATCACCTGCATAGACAGGCAGTTGCTCCATATCTTCCTGCTTCAGTCTGGCGAAGAATCCACTAAGCGTCGTCATCTCGATGCGAATCGTTTCTCCGTATTGTGCGTTCCAATCACGGATGAATTCCATAATCCGACCATTAGGCGAGGCATTGTCTGTACCAAGACCGGACAGCATGACCGGCACAAAGTCATAGGGATAGCCTTCCTCTTCAAGTCGGCATACGTAGCGATGCATCCGAATTCGGGCAATATCATTATGACGGGTATCGATAAGCTGATTGTCGAACTCGTCCTGAATCATATATTGGCCGAGCGCACCCGGACACAGGCCGAGCTCGTTCCCGAACATGTAGTGCTCTCCGTTCCAGACGAGCAATCTGTCGCCATTCGGCGCCTGCCACCAAAACGGTGTCTGCTTGCGGCCAAGAGCGAACATCCCGTGGTGAGTATGAATACAGCTGAATAAATGCTTGATTCCATTGTCGAGCAGGCTCTGGGCATAGCCCCATCCATAGCCGTTAATGTCAGCGGTCATCGCGGAATCGATTTGATGTCCGATCGATTTGGCGTAAGCCTGCGCTTTGCTGTGAATGCATTGCAATAAGGAATAGTCCGGAAGCTCCGTCATATTCAAGTACGTACCCGATAGTTCGATGCTGCCGCTGCGCACCGCTGCTGCAAATTGCTCGCGTTCCTTCTCTGAAGCTTGTTCCAAAAAGCGCTCCACCGCCCAGAACGTTTCGCAGTTCCAGCGAAACCCCTGCCAATCAGGCTTAGCGCCATTCTCAGATTGCTGCAAGATGTACAGTGCTTGGCGAATAAATTCAGCGTGATAACGTTCAATCTTTTCTTGACGCTCTGTATATCCGATGTCGGTATGGGAGTGATGTATTGCATAAATGGTCCAAGCTCGATTTGGGGTAGGGGTCTTTGCACGGGCTAGATGCTGTTCCATTCTCATTAGGTGTAGCCTCCAATTCCATTTCAGTTCAAGGAACGAGTTTTGAATAACGAATAAAACCTTCCGGCTCCATATCGCTGCAAAAAAGACAGTAACATGCCGGATAGAGAGGTGTTCTCTCACTTTCACCATGTATTGCCCTCATTGTAGGAAATGAAGGGAAGGCTGTATTTGGACTAGTCGGCTTTGTTTTTGTACAAAAAGGACATCTTTATGAAATAGGAGGATGACTTGGATCAACGTCTGAACGCGGACGATGGAGTTCATCACGACGGAAGCGCGCTGGCGATACACCGAGATGGCGAGTGAACACTCTTGTAAAATAATGCACAGACTCAAAACCACACTGCCCGGCAATATGTTTAATGGCTGCATCGCTGCCGAGCAGCAGTTCCTTTGCTAATTGGATGCGGCGCTCTTGTATATATTGAACGAATGTCTGGCCGCAATGCTGCATGAACAGCCGGGTCAGATGCCTGGGGGAGATGTGCAAATGCTGTGCGACAATGTCAAGCGACAGCGGTTCGCTAAGGTTATCCTCCAAGTACAGACTGGCCCTGCGGAACAGATCATTGTGACCGACAGGAGGGTTCTTGGTTGCTTCGGACGCTGACGGGAGCTGGTCTGGATTTGGCGTGAACAGCGGCAGCATCGAGTACAGCAGTGTACCTGCCGCAGCTTGCAGCACCGCTGGGGGATATGCAGCTTGTCCTTGCCCATTCCCATGGTTGAACATGTGCAGTATAGCGCTCCACAGCGCTGCCATTGTAGATTCCGCAGCTTCAGAAATAACCGGGACTGCCTCCTGTGCCAGTACTTGATAGGCGTGAACGTATGCATCGGTCGATTCGGATTCTAAAATGTCGAAGGCAACGAAGCAGAGGGCAAGACCTTCGTCGCTGCGAATCTGATGCCAGATTCCTGGGCGAGAGCAGAATGCTGAACCTGCTGCTAGCGAGTAATGCTTGCCGTCATCGATATATTCGCCAATACCCTCCATGACGTAACACACCTCAAAGAAAGAATGCCGGTGCATCGCGTTATGGTAATGGTGAGGCATGAAGCCCCAGTAATGGACACGATAGCGCACTGGACCGCAGTCAATCTGTGAGGCGTATATATTGAGCGAATGATTTGCTTTTTTGTATGCCGTAGGATTATTAATCATTATGTGTACTCCTTGTGTACCATTCGTATGTAGGCCAACCTGTATATGGTTAAATTGATCCTCATTTTGGGCTTTGTATTTTCCAGCTGCGTATTCAGGCTATGTGCTTCTCTTTCGATATCGAACCCCAGCAGGAAGATGAGTAAAACATAGGAAGGATGTGACAATACGAGCGATAATGAAGCCCTTTTCTAGATGCCTATAATGCTTTTTTATCGAATATCCTCTTTATGTTCTTTGTCATTTTCATCACAATTTGATTGTAAAGTCAGGCAACAATTGGAGCTGTCTCTTTACTAGCGCCTTTGTTAGAATAAAATTTACCAGTATTTTAGTGTTTAAATAAATGGTGTTACGAATACGGTATGTATGCAGTTGAATCGTATCAATTTGCCGGGCAATTGAGTTCGAATTCACATAAGTGTCACATATAGCGCTTTCATCCCTATGTTGTTCACAATTCGTCACAGCAATTGATCGTCCGGTTATGGGACAATATGGATGAAGGCTGGAAATCAACATATGGAGGGGACGGACGATGTTGTTAACGGCAGAACAGCTGGAACAGTGGAGTGGTGATACCGTGGAACGAATGGAGACACGCAAGGCGGCTTATCAATTGCTGGCTGATTTCCTGGGCGAGGTTCCAACACTAGATGTCATTATGGCATGGCGGAACGGACAGAAGCTCAAGGTGCTGTCATCCGCTTCCGAAGGAGCCCAAAAGCTGTGCAGTTTGCTCAAGAACATGTCGATTAACGAAATGTACGCCGTATACTCATCGCTGCGAGATGAATATTTGCGCTTGTTTGGCTCTTCAGGCCAGCTGCCTGTAGCGCCTTGCGAGACGATGTATCGTGCGAGCGAGCAAATGCTGCCAAGGTCTTACGCTCATGATGTGCGGCAAATGTATGCTGAATTCAGCTTATATTTCAAAAAGATGAACGGAGAGCCTGACGACCATATTGCGATCGAATTGGAATTCATGGCTGTTCTTATCGAGAAGATGATGAACAATGTAGCCTCGAAGGAGCGTTACGAGCGCTATATGAATGGCCAGCGCACATTTGTGCTGGAGCATCTGAAGAACTGGGCGCCACGCTTTGCAGAGGACTTAGCACAGCATGCCGAACATCCAATCTATAAGGCAATTGGACTGCTGCTAAGCGAGTTCATCGCCAAAGAAGCCGCATGGGCAGAACAGATGGAGATTGCATAATTGTACATTCTGTACTCGAACCGGTGCAGTAAAATAGAACGAAAACGCGATGCAATGTACATGACAAGGGACCTTTCTATACAAAGGTCCCTTTCTTCTCTATATGGGCCTACATGTAATGCCCCGCCAATAAATCGTCCACGCGGCCTCCAAATTACTTTCAAACCGATCAATTCCGCCATACAGCAACTGTACGAAAAGCCCGTCCAATATGGAAATGAACGCCTTGGCCGCCTGTTCAGGATGTACGCCGCAAATTTCTTGCGAGCGAAGCGCTTGTGCCATACGGGGGACGAGTCCTTTTTCCAGCTTCTCGACAAAGGCATGCATGCGTTCAAGAACAGGCTCTCGAAGCGATGGCGGCGGGAAAAAGGCGACTCGAAGCATGAACTTGAGTACATCATACTGGTTATAGCGATGACGGTATGATTTGAGCAGCAGCTTCAATTGGTCATACAACGGCAGTTGCTCGTGCTTATGGAAGAAGTCTGTAATCCAGTTCAGCTCGTCGACAAATACAGATTGCAGAACGTGCAGGAACAGATCCTCCTTGCTCTTATAATGCGCATAGATGGATGGTTTCTTAATGCCGACTTCCTCAGCAATATGGGACATGGACGTTCCGGCATAGCCATATTTGGCAAAATGGGATAGAGCGATAAGTTGAATGCGGTTGGCAGTCAAAGGGAAACCCTCCATTCTTCGCTGTTCCATAACTACCTATCGTTCGTTCGACAAATTATGTCACAGGGTTGAAATCGTTGTCAATGACATATTTGAATAGGGGGATTTCGGGTATAGTATTTCAATATGGATCGTTCTTCCTATCGAACAAATTGCATAAAAAAGCTTACAGATGATACATACGGTCGGCAAGTACGTAGTGAATATATAGAAACGAAGTGTGAAGATACAGAAATATAGAAAATGGGGGAAAGTGCGGATGAGGAGAGCGCTGCAGGTTGGGTTATTTATTATCTTATTGATGACGCTTGGGCTGTATGTGAACGATACGTTCGGTCATACCATTGCGACATCGCTAAGCATTATGACGACATTCGCGGTCATTACGCTTGCCGTCATTATTTTTATGGAGAATCGGCATCCTTCCAGTACGGTTGCCTGGATACTCGTGCTGGCACTCGTTCCAGTTGTCGGATTTATTTTTTATATGCTATTCGGCCAAAACTATCGCAAACGCCGCCGCTATGCCCGCAAGGCTGTTCAAGACCGACAGGCGTATGCCTTCATTGATAATGAATCGCTGACACGCAGGGAGCAGGTCTTTTCCACCTTTAATCCTGATGAACGCCAGCTGCTGCGGCTGACGAGCCGTCTGAGCAAGAGCCCAATCTCATTCGGCACCGATACGCGGATTTTGAATAACGGAGAAGAGACATTCTCTGCACTGCTTACGGAATTGAATAAAGCAAGACATCATATTCATATGGAATATTACATATACCGGGATGACGAGATTGGAAGAACGATTAAGCGGGTCTTGATTGACAAGGCGGCTGCGGGAGTCAAGGTGCGCTTCATGGTAGATGCAGTTGGAAGTATGCATCTGCCGAAGATGTTTCTGGCTGATTTGCGCAGCGCAGGGGTTGAAGTCGCTGTATTCGGCGGTGTGAAATTTCCATTGTTCTCGAATCGAGTGAATTATCGGAACCACCGCAAAATCGTAGTTGTTGATGGCAATGTAGCTTTCATTGGCGGTCTGAATGTAGGAGATGAGTATTTAAGCCGCAGCAAGACCTATGGCTTCTGGCGCGATACCCATATGATTGTACGGGGAGAAGCCGTCAAGACACTTCAGATCATATTTCTGCAGGATTGGGCACATACGACAGGGCGCAAGCTGTATGATCCGGAATATTTGATGCCGAAGCCAACTGAGTCAGCCTCAGGAGCTGTGCAGATGATTGCAAGCGGCCCGGATCAAGAATTCAAGACGATGAAGAATGTATTCTTTTCCATGGTGACCTCGGCGAAAAAATCAATTTGGATCGCGACGCCTTACTTTATCCCGGATGAGGATATTTTTACAGCGCTCCGTGTTGCAGCGTTGTCTGGCGTCGACGTTAAGCTCCTGTTCCCGGCAAAGCCGGATAAGTGGCTGCCATTTCTTGCGTCGCATTCCTACTTCCCTGGACTTATGGAAGCGGGAGTACGCATTTACGAGTATGAAAAGGGATTTCTTCATTCGAAGCTTATTATTGTAGATGGAAAGATGGCAACGATCGGAACTGCAAATATGGATATGCGCAGCTTTCATTTGAACTTTGAGGTCAATGCACTGCTGCTGCGTACAGAGAGTGTTCATCAACTCGTAGAGGAGTTTGAGCTGGATCTTCAGTCCGCTGCTCCTATCGTGGAGGAACAGTTCGCTCGCAAAAAAGTGTTAACACGCTTCCTTGAGTCAGCAGCACGCTTATTTTCACCGCTTCTGTAAGCCATATTGGCTTTACAGTAGCGGATGGAATAGATTGACTCTATGTCTGGTTTGTGGCATGATTAGGGAGAACTCCTTTTGAGAACGATTTTCATTATCCATGGAATGCAGGAGGAACGATCATGTCTGTATTGAACACACGATCTCTTACGTTATCGTATGGGGAAACCTCTATAATAGAAGATTTAACGGTTAGTATACCTGAAGGAAAGATTACGGTGCTGATTGGCAGCAACGGATGCGGCAAGTCGACACTGCTCCGCTCGCTCGCCCGTTTGCTGAAGCCGAATCGTGGAACAGTCCTGCTGGATGGCAAGGATATTCATCGTACCGGAACGAGGGAAGTTGCGCGTAAGATGGCGATCTTGCCCCAAGGACCATCAGCTCCGGAAGGCCTGACAGTGCATCAGCTTGTGAAGCAGGGACGTTATCCGTATCAGACGTGGCTGAAGCAGTGGTCAGAAGAGGATGAACGGCTTGTGCGCCATGCATTGAAGGTGACAGGTCTTGAGAATTTGGCTGATCGGCCAGTAGATGCCTTGTCTGGCGGTCAGCGACAACGAGCTTGGATCGCAATGACGCTTGCGCAAAATACGGACATTGTCCTGTTGGATGAACCGACGACGTATTTGGACTTGAGTCATCAAATTGAGATACTCGACTTGCTGTACGATTTGAATCGGAATGAAGGCCGTACCATCGTGATGGTTCTTCATGACTTGAATCTCGCATGCCGTTATGCTGATCATATTATAGCGGTGCGCAATAAGGGGATCCATTCGCAAGGGGCTCCGGAAGATGTGCTTACGGTTGACATGGTAAGAGACGTATTCTGTATGGAATGTATCGTGTGCGATGACCCGCTGTTTGGAACGCCAATGTGCGTGCCGCGCGGCAAGGGGCGCGTTTGTGGTGAACGGTGCGAGCGCAAGGATGAATGTGTAGCGAACACACTGCTGCAATCGAATGCTGTGTAAAGAAGCTAATATAACCCACTATGAAGTGAACGGGAATCATAATAGGAGCTGTTTGGCTTTGCCAAGCAGCTTTTTTTGCCCGCTTATTCCCCCTTCATTTTCCAATTTCTATATTTACTCTACCAATTATGACATATGGTTATCGGAGGGAATCTCTTTTGTGGAGCAATCGTAACGTATGGATCGTGCTCTGCGGCGAATTTGTTGCTGGGCTTGGACTTTGGACATCCATTATCGCGAATCTGGAATTTATGCAGCATCATGTGCCGTCAGATTTCATGAAGTCTTTGATCTTATTTACAGGTCTGCTGGCAGGTGTGCTTATCGGCCCCTATGCAGGCAAGGTAATTGATTCACATCGGAAAAAGAATGTCCTCATATGGGCGGGTATTGGACGGATGGCGAGTGTATGCTTTATGTTTCTCGCCATTGCGCAAAGCTCGGTATGGTGGATGATTTTATTTGCGATTTGCTTGCAAATATCGGCTGCTTTTTACTTCCCGGCCCTGCAGTCGGTCATCCCGTTAATCGTACAGGACAAAGATCTGATCGCATTGAACGGGATTCATATGAACGCCTCTACAATTGCCCGCATCATCGGAACGGTTGCAGCTGGCATGATGCTGTCTGTTATGAGCTTGTCTGCCTTATATACCGCTTCATTGGTTGCTTATGGACTTCTCCTTGTCTCCACTTACTTCCTCGATATCGATGAAGGGGGAGAACAGAAACGCAATCTAAATCGCAAGGAGAAGCAAGGCGGTGGGTTCAAGGAGATTGTTCCTATGCTGAAGGGGATGCCGGTTGCCCTTACGGCGCTAGGCTTGTCTATTATTCCGGGGTTCTTCATTGGAAGCTTCAACTTGATGGTCATCAATATTAGTGAAATGCATCAAGATTCGCAAATTAAGGGCTGGCTCTATGCCGCAGAAGGCATTGCCTTTATATTGGCCGCATTCTTCGTGAAGCGCATTTCCGGGCAGCGTGATTTGCTCAAGCAATTATTTACCCTCTCATTCATTATCGCAGGCGCACAAGCGCTGTTGTTCTTTGCTCATGTGAAGTGGATGACGATTGTGGCGTTTGCTCTATTTGGTTTGGCTGCAGGATTCTTCTTCCCGCTGCTGTCAACCTATTTCCAAAAGTCGATTCCGAAGGAACTGCACGGTCGATTTTTCTCATTCCGCACAATGCTGGACAGAGTCCTGTTCCAAGTTGTGCTTCTCGCTGCAGGGTTTAGTTTAGATACAATCGGCTTGCCTTACATGGTGCTTATATTCAGCGGGCTGTCGCTATTTATTCTTTTCTATGGTGTGTTTCATTCATTTGACTCGGCAGCCAAGCACAAGCAAGACACTGAGACGTCGGCATCGTGATAAATTATCGTAAATAAGTCTTATGCAGAAGGGTTCCCAGCTGTTCCGGTAGAAGGAATATCATGGGAATTTTTTCTGCTAAAGAAAAGGAGAGTGTACACCCCTTGTGGAATAGGATGTAGGGAAGTAACGTAATTGAGGACAGAGGAGGACGGAACATGAAACGGTCAGAGGAAATTATTCAGACAGCGGAACGATTCGGAGCGAGGAACTATCATCCGCTTCCTGTCGTCATTTCGAAGGCGGAGGGAGTATGGGTTGAGGATCCGGAGGGGCGCCGCTATATGGATATGTTAAGCGCTTACTCGGCCTTGAACCATGGACATCGCCACCCGAAGCTGATAGAAGCACTTGTGGATCAAGCCAATCAATTGACGCTCTGCTCGCGTGCCTTTCACAGCGAGCCATTGTCACGATTAAGCGAGCAGCTTGCTGCATATACGGGCAAGTCCAAGATACTGCCGATGAACACAGGGGCAGAGGCTGTTGAAACTGCTCTTAAGGCAGCTCGGCGCTGGGCGTATAGACAAAAGGGCGTACCGCATGATCAAGCGAATATTATCGTATGTGAAGGCAACTTCCATGGTCGAACGATTACAGTCACTTCGTTCTCCTCTAGTGAAGAATACAAAGACGACTTCGGACCATTCACACCAGGCTTCACGATTATCCCATACGGCGATGCCGAAGCGTTGGAGGGTGCCATAACAGCCAATACGGCTGCATTCCTTGTGGAACCGATTCAGGGGGAGAATGGAATTGTCATGCCGCCCGTGGGCTATTTGCGCAAAGTCCGTGAAATTTGTACTCGCCATAATGTGCTGTTCATTGCAGATGAGATTCAAACCGGATTCGGCCGCACGGGAAGACGGTTCGCTTGCGATTGGGAGCAGGTAGTGCCGGATATGTACATTATGGGCAAAGCGCTTGGCGGCGGAGTGCTTCCGATATCGGCTGTCGCGGCAGATGAACCGATTTTATCTGTGTTCGAGCCCGGTTCGCACGGCTCCACCTTCGGCGGCAATCCACTTGCCTGCGCGGTTGCTTCTGCTGCACTTACCGTGCTTGAAGAGGAGGAAATGGCAGAGCGAGCTGATCGGATGGGAGCTTACTTCCAGAAGAAGCTGACTGGTATCTCCAGTTCAATCGTGAAGGAGATCCGCGGCCGTGGCTTGCTCATTGGGATGGAGCTGACAGAGGACGCTCGCTTGTATTGTGAAGCCCTCATGCGCCTAGGACTGCTATGTAAGGAAACTCACGGAACAGTAATTCGTTTCGCTCCACCGTTAGTTATTACGGAGGAGCAGTTGGATTGGGCGATTGAACGAATCCGCAGCGTGTTGACTGTTAGAGCGACAACTACGTGACATTTTACAGATGAGGTATTTGAAAGCCGGATATATAAGCGTAATGTAGAGATGTAGTCACCCCTATAAATTTAAAAATTGAAGGCAATCGACTAGGGTATACAGCAGCATAGATAGAGGAGCAGGTGAATTTGTCGGAATTGTCATATCGAAGGGAGCGATCAGTATGACATCACAAGAGAGACAGATGAATGTACCATTATCTATTATTCAAGTACCATTTGGTCTAGGAGCTGGAAGACGAGGCGCGGAGCGTGGCCCTGAATGCCTGATGCAGTCTGGGCTTGTTCGGCATCTTAATCAATTAGGACTTGCAGTAGACGAGGAGCGGGAAGTGAACTGTATAGCTGCTGCCAAAGCAGAGGCGCCAGCGTTGTCCGTCACTGCAGGGAAGGCGAAGTATGTGCCAGAGGTCATTGCCATGAGTGACGCTCTTGCTGAGCAGGTTCAGGCAGTTGTAGAATCAGGGCGTTTTCCGCTTGTGTTGGGCGGGGATCATGCAATTGCGATTGGAACTTTAGGGGGACTTACACAGCAATATCACAAGCTTGGCGTGATCTGGTTCGACGCACACGCTGATTTGAACACGGAAGATACAAGTCCGTCAGGAAATGTGCACGGAATGTCATTAGCTGTTGCTTTAGGCCGTGGAAGCTTGACCGAAGGCAAATGGAAATGGCCGGGCAATCATTTAGATCCGAAAAATGTTGTGCTAGTAGGATCTCGCGATTTAGATCCTGGAGAGCGTTCTTATATTCGTGAGCAGGGGATCGCCTGTTTCACAATGCACGATATCGATCGATATGGGATGCTTCATGTGATGCAGGAGGCTATCCGAATAGCAAGCGACGGCACAGACGGTGTTCATTTAAGTTTTGACGTAGACAGTCTTGATCCGATTGAGGCGCCTGGTACAGGTACGCCTGTGCGAGGCGGAGTCAGCTATCGGGAAGCCCATCTTGCGTTAGAGTTGCTTCATGAATCCGGCATCGTAACATCTGCAGAGTTCGTGGAGGTGAATCCTTCGCTGGATACGGATAACCGCACGGCAAGACTTGCACTCGATCTGATCGGAACATTGCTCGGGGATCGTATCCTATAGTTTCAGCTCAATGGATTCAAAAGCATTTTGAAGCTCCATTTTGCTTATATGCAATCATCGTAAGAAGATTTGAATGAATAATGAATAGTAGCTTACATCATATTACAGGAAAATAATATTGCTGCAGGGTTGTCATCCTGCTCAAGCCCTGCTAGGATGGGATTGCACAAAAACGTGTTGGACGACTTTAGCCGTAGAGAAAGCGATTGCGATTGCGTACAATATAAAAGTATAATCGAATCCTGACACGAATAGATACGACAGTTATCGAAGCGCATAGCAGCCGGGTGGGAAGTATCAGAGAACTTACCAAAAGTCTCCGAACCTGCTGCTCATGCGCTGAGAGTATGTACAGATATATCGTGACCAAGCGTGTGCACAATGAGAAGGGGATGTCGACAAAGGGGGAAGCGCGATGAAATATCGCAGTGTTTTTGACATTATTGGTCCAATCATGGTGGGGCCATCCAGCTCGCATACAGCGGGAGCGGCGAAGATTGGACGATTGGCCCGCAGTATTTTCGGCAGACCGCCGAAGCGGGTTCACATTTCCCTATACGGTTCATTCGCTGAAACTTATCGGGGGCATGCAACAGATGTAGCGATTGTTGCTGGTGTACTCGATTATGATACGAATGATGCAAGACTGCCGGATTCGTTGAAATATGCGGAAGAAGCAAGCATAGAAGTCATCATTACACCAGAAGATGCCGTGCCGGAGCACCCGAATACCGCTAAGATTCGGATGTCTGATGAGCATGATGAGATGGAGGTAGTCGGCATCTCGATTGGCGGTGGGAAGGTAGAAATTACGGAGCTGGACGGTTTCAAATTGAAGCTGTCGGGCCAGTGTCCTGCGATTCTCGTCATGAACCATGATCGGTATGGAGTCATTGCAGGTGTCACTAATATTTTGAGCGGGGAGCAGGTCAATATCGGGCATATGGAAGTAAGCCGCAAGGAGAAGGGCAAGATGGCGCTCATGGTCATAGAGACAGATGAGGCGATTGCAGAATCTATCCTGCAGCAGATTCGAGAACTTCCTGGAGTAAATCGTGTGCTTCGAATGGAAGACTAAAGCTTATCGTAAGGAAGGAGGGTAAATTATGTTTCGCAATGTGGCGGAATTAATCGCAATAACTGAAGAACGGCAGTGCAAAATCGCCGATGTGATGATTGAGCAGGAAATGGAAGTGCGCCAATGCTCGCGCGAAAAGGTGATTGAGCAAATGATGCGCAACTTGGATGTGATGGAGCAGGCTGTAGAGCGTGGTCTCGCTGGTGTTCGTTCCCATTCCGGGCTTACGGGAGGAGATGCAGTGAAGCTGCAGCAGTATATCCAATCCGGCAAGTCTCTCTGTGGAGATACATTACTGGATGCTGTTAGTAAAGCAGTGGCAACGAATGAAGTTAATGCCGCGATGGGGCTTATTTGTGCAACACCGACTGCAGGTTCAGCGGGGGTTGTTCCAGGGACGTTATTTGCCTTAAAGGATAAGCTCAATCCTTCTCGTGAACAGATGGTAGAATACTTGTTCACATCTGGGGCATTCGGTCTCGTTGTCGCGAACAATGCATCGATCAGCGGTGCGGCAGGCGGCTGTCAGGCTGAGGTTGGTTCTGCAGCTGGCATGGCTGCGGCGGCGATTGCCGAACTGGCCGGAGGAACTCCTAGCCAATCGGCGCATGCGATGGCAATCGCGCTGAAGAATATGCTCGGGCTTGTCTGCGATCCAGTAGCCGGGCTTGTAGAAGTGCCATGCGTAAAGCGCAATGCTATGGGAGCTGCGATCGCGATGGTTGCAGCAGATATGGCGTTGGCGGGGGTTGAAAGTGTAATCCCTTGCGATGAGGTCATCGAAGCGATGTTCCGCATTGGGCAGACGATGCCGTCCACGATGAGGGAAACAGCACGCGGAGGACTGGCTGTTACCCCTACAGGAGAACGGTTGAAGCGACAGATTTTTGGCGAAGAGTCTAAATAAGCAAGCATAAATGATAGACACAGTATTGCTGCCGCGCTTAGCGGCAGGAAAGAAACTGAAAGATGGAACGAGTATCAACGGCCATAGATCGCACATACGATTCGGTAAGGAGGTGCGCCCATGCGGGAACGTCAGCCAGATGCGGCATCGTTGACCGAGCAGCGCAAGACAGAACATATTCGAATATGCCTTGAACAGCCAGTGAGCGGAGTAGGAATAACGACAGGGCTGGAGAGATATCGTTTCATCCATCAGGCACTGCCCGAAGTTGACTTTCGGGAGATCGAGCTCAGAACGGAATGGCTTGGCAAGGAGGTTCGTACGCCGCTGCTCATCAGCTCGATGACGGGAGGAAGCAGCCATGCGGCGCCAATCAATCGCAGACTAGCTGCAGTTGCGGAAGCTCGGGGCTGGGCAATGGGGGTTGGCTCTGTACGAGCGGCGGTAGAGAATCCCGAGGTCGTGAGCACGTTCCGAATCCGCGACCTCGCACCGACGATACCGTTATACTCCAATATCGGTGCCGTTCAGCTTAATGTGGGTATGGGGGTTGAGCAGTGCCGCCGTGCGGTGGAGCTCGTCGAGGCGGACGGGCTTATTTTGCATTTGAATGCGATGCAAGAGGTGTTCCAGCCTGAGGGGGATGTCAATTTCTCTGGTCTGCTTCGCCGTATCGAGCAGCTATGCCATGAGTTGGACGTACCAGTCGGCGTGAAAGAAGTCGGTTGGGGCATTGCGCCGGATACAGCGAAGCAGTTAGCAGATGTCGGGGTTGCCTTCATAGACGTTGCAGGTGCAGGCGGAACGTCATGGAGTCAGGTTGAGAAGCAGCGAGCCCGCAATGTGGTCATGCAGCGCGCCGCAGAAGCCTTCGCGGATTGGGGGATTCCGACAGCAGACAGCCTGCAGCAGGTGCACAAGGTGCTGCCGAATCAACCGATTATCGCCAGCGGTGGATTACATACGGGGGTTGATGCGGCGAAATCGATTGCGCTTGGCGCTCAATTGGCGGGCTTCGGACGGTCGTTGCTAGCTGCAGCAGCGGATTCCGAGGAAGCGGTGGACGAAGTGCTTGCTCAAGTAGAGGCTGAGCTGCGCATTACGATGTTCGGCATCGGGGCGCGAACAATCGATGAATTGCGGCAGACGGATCGTTTGGTTCGCAAGCCGTAATCATCTCATTGAATCACTACCGGATCGGCATAAATCGGGATAAACAGAATAAAATCGTTATATCTATTGCTTTTATAGTTAAAAGATATGGTTTCTCCCTGAAATCTCTAGTTTTCGATAGAAAAGGCTAGAAAAACTCGGTTTTGGAAAATAAAACCTGTATCCATACTATGGAAAATACTTTATATTATGATTGGAATCACAATCTAACGTTCGGATTTAATAAATCGTGATGAGGCCACCTCTCGAACGGGCGAGCGTCGATACCTATTTGAGTGAGAAGGAAGGGTTGCATAAGGATGAAGCAATCAATTTTCGACTTTAACACCAAAACGGTAGTCGCCATCGGCATCGGGGCAGCACTGTACGGCTTGCTAAGCACAGTCACAATTCCAGTAGTGCCGCAGACGGGATTACGCCCGGCTATTGCCATTCTGACCATTTTCGGGGCCATGTTTGGACCGATTGTTGGATTTTTGAGTGGAGCCATTGGGCATATCATTACTGATTTGACTTGGGGCGGCGGTACAATCTGGTGGACATGGGTGCTTGGATCTGCCATTTCGGGCTTCGGCATGGGGATTGTCTACTTGAACTCATCGTTCAACATCAAGGAAGGGCGCTCCTCGAAGGGAAGCATCGCATCCTTGGCGATTATCGGGTCACTCGCATTGGCTGTAGGCTTTGGCGTGTCCAGCCTATTGGACGTGTATTTATTCGGAGAGCCGGCAGATAAAATGTGGGTGCAGTTCACGGCTTCTACGCTGGCGAATATCGGCGTTCACTTGGTGCTCGGATTGCTAGCTGTGCTGGCGTTGCTTCAAATGAACCGTCACAACTCGAATTTGCGAGTGCAAAAATAATGCAAAGCCCAAGATTGAAGACAGGAGCTATTGATTCAATGAAAGAACCGCTTATCTCGTTTCGAGATTTTAGCTTTCAATACCGCAGCTTGTCTGAGCCGACATTGCGTAATGTGAACCTGGACATTTATCCGGGAGAAAAAATACTAATTGCCGGCCCTAGCGGCTGCGGCAAATCGACATTGGCCCATTGCATGAATGGGCTAATTCCTTTTACGTATAGTGGGACAATAACCGGAGATTATACACTCAAGGGGAAGCGCCCTACTGAGCTTAGTATTTTTGAGATTAGCCGCAGTGTGGGGACGATCCTGCAAGATCAAGACGGCCAGTTCATTGGCTTGTCTGTCGGGGAGGACGTAGCATTCGCCTTTGAAAATGATTGCATGAAAACTTCTGATATGAAGCCCAAGGTGTCCAAAGCACTAGATGTTGTGGACATGCTACCCTATATCGATCATAGTCCGCATGAGCTGTCAGGTGGGCAAAAGCAGCGCGTATCGCTAGCTGGCGTCCTGTCGATGGATGCGGATATTTTGCTGTTCGATGAGCCGCTTGCGAATCTGGATCCGGCCAGTGGCAAGCAAGCGATCGAGCTAATGGAGCAAATTCATCAGGAAACGAATAAAACAATCATCATCATCGAGCATCGGGTCGAGGATGTGCTGGAACAGCATGTTGATCGCATTATCTTGATGTCAGAGGGGCGTATTGTGAAGATTGGAACGCCTGATGAGATACTAGCTTCCTCAATCATGAATGAGCATGGGTTAAGGGAGCCCTTATACGTCTCTGCGTTGAAATATGCCGGATATGAATGCAAGCCAGAGGACAAGCCCTCTTCCCTTATGGCGATAAGCGCCAATACAGAGGCGAAGGAGCGCCTGTCCGCTTGGGTAGGTACGGCCAGTGAGGCTTCACGCAGTGGAGAGCGGCCTGTCATGCTGGAAATGGACAATGTGCGTTTCTCCTACGACGGAGAACGAGAAGTCATTCGGGGCGTCTCGCTGACGATTGGAGCTGGCGAGCGGGTTGCGCTGCTCGGGAACAACGGTGCGGGCAAATCGACATTGTCTCATTTGTTAACGGGGATAGCTGCGCCTACGACTGGCACAATCAAGCTGAATGGGGAAGATATCCGATCGTGGTCGATACGGCGTCGAGGCGGGCATATCGGATATGTGATGCAAAATCCAAACCATATGATTACACAGCCGATGATCCGTGAAGAAGTGGCTTTCGGACTCCGCATGCGCGGCATGAAGGAAAATGAGGTTATGGAGCGTGTGGAGGAGACGCTGCGTATATGCGGCCTGTATGGATATCGGGAATGGCCGATATCTGCGCTTAGCTATGGGCAAAAGAAGCGGGTAACTATTGCGTCGATATTGGCGATGAAGCCGCAGCTGATGATCTTGGACGAGCCAACGGCAGGTCAGGATTATAAGCATTATACGGAATTCATGAGCTTTATTTCAGAGCTCGCAGACAGCGGCATGTCGTTCCTGTTCATTACCCATGACATGCATTTGGCTTTAGAGTATACGGAGCGTGCAGCAGTTCTATGCAATGGAGAACTGATTGCTGTTGGGGATACGGCGCATGTATTGACCCACATGGAGGCCATTGCGCGCGCCAATGTGAAAGAAACTTCTCTAAGCACACTTGCGCGTATGACCGGGGTGGGCGAGCCAGAAGTGCTCGTACGCAAATTCATCGATCATGAGAAGCAGGTGAAGCGACATGAGTAAGTCTGGCATGCTCTATATTGAACGAGATACGCTGTTCCATCGTATGGACGGAGCAGCGAAGATGCTCGTGTTGGCTGTGTGGACAGTGATCGTATTTTTATTTCAAGATTTGCGTATTTTCGTACCCTTGTTTGGAATTGGACTTGTCCTATTAATTAATGCGCAGCTGCCGTGGAAGCGAATTCGGCTGCTTGTCTGGCTCATGATCTTATTTAATATATTTAATTCCTTATTCAGCTTGGTAATAACACCGGCTTATGGCAGCAAGGTAACAGGCACGACAACCGTGCTGCTGGACTTGGGGTATAATGTTTTGACGCTTGAAACGTTGATTTATGTATTTACGTTATCCATGAAGTACATGTCTCTTATGCCGATAACCGTACTATTCATCTATACGACTCATCCGACACGATTGGCCAGCAGTTTGAATCGGATTGGTGTTCCGTATAAGATTGCCTACGCGTTCAGCATTGCGTTCCGCTATATTCCAGATCTGCAGGCGGAATTCCGTCATATATCGAATGCGATGCAGGCACGTGGACTTGGATTTGGCAAAGGTGAGGGTACAATCATACAGCGGCTCAAGCACTTTGTATCGATTACGACACCGCTTGTCCTATCTTCCTTGCAACGTATTGAGACGATATCAAATGCGATGGATTTGCGTGGCTTCGGAAAGCATTCGAAGCGAACATGGTTCTCCGCTACAGAGTGGCAGCGTGAGGATTATATTGTAGTCTTCGTTAGTGTATTGGTGCTTGTAGCCGCTATTGTATGGCGGATGCAGGGGTTTGGGACGTTTTGGTATCCATTTTAAATAAGCTATGAATACATGAAAATGAAATAGACACCCTCTTGGGTATTTAGGATAGATATCATGCATGAAGATGCGTGCTATCTACTTGAGTACCTGGGAGGGTGTTTTTTTATTGCTGCTGGCAGCTGGAAATCTATCATTAACGAAATCTTTATATGGAATTAACACTCTCTTGCTAGAGCAAGGTTAAGGTATGAAAGGGTGGTGTGAGACATACCATCTGAATAAGGACGATATTGGAAAAGGGGAGAATACGGAATATGCAAATGCGCGCGAAGTGGATGCTGCTTCTGTTTATGTGCTTTACGCTGCTGGTCGGCTGCGGCCAGTCTGGAACAGCAGGAGAAACACGGACGCCTCAAAAAGGAACGGCGCAGGAGGGGACGGCAACAGCTCCGACTGATCATGCATCTTCGAATAAGGATGAGAATGTTGAATTAACATTCTATTATCCAATCGCAGTTGGCGGGCCACTGACCAAGGTGGTTGAGGAGATGACGAAGAAGTTCACAGAGAAGCACCCGAACATTACCGTGAAACCCGTATATACAGGAAGCTATGCTGATACGACAACAAAAATTCAAGCAGGCATTCAAGCGAAGCAACCGCCGGACGTAGCGGTGATGCTGTCTACTGAACTGTTCAGTATGCTGGATACGAATGCAATTATTCCGCTTAATGATTTCATTGCGAAGGAAGGCAAGGGCTTTCTTGATGATTTTTATCCAGCATTCCTGGCGAACTCACAAGTGGAAGGCAAGACGTACAGCATCCCTTTCCAACGCAGTACTATCGTTCTTTATTACAACAAGGATGCTTTTAAGGAAGCCGGTCTGAACCCGGATCAGCCGCCGAAAACATGGGCCGAGCTTACAGAGTATGCAACAAAGCTGAAAAAAGACGGTCGCCAAGGTATTGAGGTACCGGGTTCCGGCTTCGCCTATTGGATGTTCCAACTGTTCTCTTTGCAGAACATGGCAGATTCAAAAGGAAACCTCATGTCCCAAGACGGAAAAAAAGTCTTCTTCGATACACCACAGAACGTGGAAGCACTTCAATACTGGCAAGACCTGTCCAAGAAACATAAGGTTATGCCGGAGGGCATAGTGGAATGGGCAACGGTTCCTACAGACTTCTTAGAGCAAAAGACAGCTATGATGATTCATACGACAGGCAACCTGACAAATGTAAAAAATAATGCCAAGTTCGACTTCGGTGTTGCTTTCCTGCCAATGAACAAACAATACGGTTCTCCAACAGGCGGCGGGAACTTATATATCTTTAAGGACATCGATCCGAAGAAACAAGCAGCGGCATGGGAATTCATTAAGTTCATGACAGAGCCGGAGCAAGCGGCGCAATGGAGCATCGATACGGGTTATGTTGGGGTTCGCAAGTCGGCTTATGATACGGATGTCATGAAGAAGTACGCTGCCGAATTCCCGCAGGCAGTTGTTGCACGCGATCAATTGGAGCATGCCTATGCGGAATTGTCTACGCACAATAACGGCAAAGTATCCAAGGCGTTGACGGATCAGGTTCAGGCGGTGCTGACGGGGACGACAGATCCAGCATCCGCTCTGAAGAAGGCACAGGAAGAAGCAGATCGCGCATTGAAGCCGTTCAATAAGTAATACACGCGCAAGCTGCAATTGTATGCCTTACGAGTGTACTGTATCGGCAGGGCTTATGTCCTGCCGATTTATAGATTTATGCATCATGAGTTTACGTTAATTTATTTGAGAAGGAGGTCAGGAGGATGACCGCCAAATGGAAAGAACGCCTATCACGCAATGCATTGGCTTGGGGGCTACTGCTCCCATCGCTGTTGTTCCTTATGCTCTTTACCTATTATCCGATGCTGAAGACAGCCTGGCTCAGCTTATATCAATCCGACCTGGCTACACCGGTGCCGATCTTTGTGGGACTTGATAACTTTACTGCATTGTTTCAAGATCCCGTATTCCAAAAAGTATTCAGCAATAATATCTGGTTCGCTATCGGCACGGTGCCTACTTCCATGGCGCTCGCATTCATCATGGCTCTTTTCGCTGATAAGGCAATTGCGGGACGTTCCTTCTCCCGCGTGGCATTCTTCTATCCGAATATGATTCCAATGATCGCGGTAGCGAACATTTGGCTGTTTATATATACACCTCAATATGGTCTGCTGGCGCAGCTTGCGAAGTGGGTCGGACAGACGACGGAAATGAATGTGCTCGGTCAGCCTGATACAGTCATGTGGGCAATGATTGTGATGATGATCTGGAAGGAAGCCGGATACTTCATGATTTTCTACTTGGCTGGATTACAGAATATTCCGAAGGATTTGTATGAATCGGCTTCTGTAGACGGTATTGGCACGTGGAAGGTGACCACACGGATTACGATTCCGCTTACGATGCCGACCACGTTGTTCGTGGCAGTCGTTGCTTTAACAAATGCGTTCAAGCTTGTGGATCATCTGTGGATTATGACAAAGGGCGGGCCGGACAATGCTAGCAGCCTACTTCTGTACCATATCTATGACACGGCATTCAGCTTCTACGATCAGGGCATGGCCGCGACCATGACTGTAATTATGATCGCCCTGCTGCTTGTGCTGTCATCCTTACAATTTTTCGGTTGGGATCGCAAGATCCATTATCAATAAAGGAGGCGCCTGATGGAAAATTCAGTTGGAACACACGCTGCCCGTAGGCTGCCTATATCGGATCGAGCCTTGAAAATTGAAAAGATGAAGCGCCGAATGAAGCAATGGCTGTGGCATGCGATTATGCTTGTGGTCAGCATCGTATGGCTTGTGCCGCTCATATGGATGTTATGGACGGCTTTCCGTCCCAAGGATGCAGGTATGAATTCTTTCTGGTCATGGGACTGGACACTTGCTAACTTTGCCAAGGTATGGGAAGGGGCTCCATTTGCCCAATATTACTTGAACACCTTCACCATTGCAGGCGGTGTGCTGCTTGTACAGCTTCTCAGCCTAACGCTGGCTGCCTATGCATTCGCACGGATTCGCTTTTTCGGGAAGGATGCCGTGTTTATGCTGTTCTTGGTACAGTTGATGGTACCAGCAGATGTCCTTATCTTCTCTAACTATCATGTATTAAAAGAATTTGGCTTGCTGGATACGAAGCTGGGCATTATGCTGCCTTACTTCGCCTCTGCGTTCGGAATATTCCTGCTGCGCCAGACGTTCAAGCAGCTGCCGCTTGAGCTGGAGGAAGCAGCGATGGTGGAAGGCTGCTCTCGCTTGGGTATTTTGTGGCGTATCTTCGTACCTTTGTCAGCCCCTGTATATATCTCATTCGCGGTCGTGTCGGTCAGCTACCAGTGGAACAACTTCCTTTGGCCGCTTATCGTTACGAACTCTGTAGAAAATCGACCGCTTACTGTCGGACTTGCGATGTTCGCCCAATCGTTCGAGACGGGTGCGCAATGGGCGGAGGTAAGCGCAGCGACTTTGCTTGTCGTAGGGCCGCTTATTATCGGATTTTTATTGTTTCAGCGCAAATTTATTAGCAGCTTTATGCACTCGGGAATTAAGTAAGGTACTTTTTAATCTAAGCTGTGAATTGATACGATGTTCAAAGGCGTTCTTTTGCACTTTTTATACAGTGCAGAGAGCGCCTTTTTTCGTTCAAATCATACGGTGAGGATCTCTGTTCATGTTAGCAGATTGAAGAATTGAGAAATATTACATTCGATTCGGAGCGCATTATTGAATAAAATGGAGTTTATCTCAGTCCTTGGGGCACCCTAGTAAATACAGCAGGAAAGAAGGAGTGGCATACGTTAGATGTCAAAAAAACATTCTCAGAAGGTTCCTCAAAAGGTAAATAAGTCAGAGCAATTCAGCTCAGCAGGATTCATATTGGCTGCTATCGGTAGCTCAGTTGGACTCGGCAACATGTGGAAGTTCCCTTACGTTACCGGGCAAAATGGCGGCGGGGCATTCTTCCTGCTATTCATCGCCTGTCTCTTGATCGTGGGCCTGCCCGTTCTTTTGGGGGAGTTAGCTGTTGGACGTGGCGGACGCGGTGATGCCGTTTCAGCCTTTACCACATTATCAGGAAAAAGAGGGTGGGGAGTGCTTGGCTTCATCGCCGTATTGGCAGCATTCCTGATAATGACGTATTACAGCACCATTGCTGGATGGACGCTTCAGTATGCAATGGAGTCGGTAACTGGAGTGCTGTTCCAAAGCAATGATTATGCAGAGCACTTCAAGAGCTTTACGGGAGGAACCATGCCGATCATTTGGCAGATCGTCGTGCTGGCCTTGAGTGGATTCGTTATTGCTCGTGGAATATCTGGAGGCATCGAGAAATTTAACAAGATTGTTATACCGGGCCTGCTCATCATTCTATTAATTATGATGGTGCGAACGTTAACGCTGGATGGCGCTGCAGAAGGGATCTCTTACTTCCTGAAACCGGACTTTTCACAGTTGACCTTCCATTCGGCACTGATGGCATTGGGACTTGCTTTCTTCTCCTTGTCGCTTGGCATGGGAGCCATGCTGACATATGGCGCTTATGTGGACAAGCATCAATCGCTGCCGCTCGCCACTGCCGCAGTCGGGGCGGGCGACCTGGTGTACGCGCTGATTGCAGGATTAATTATTTTTCCTACGATATTTACATTTGGAATTGAGCCGGATTCAGGGCCAGGGCTTGTATTCGTTGCTTTGCCTGCAGCGTTTGCCTCGATGCCTTACGGTTCCTTGTTTGGCGGCTTATTCTTCTTGCTGCTTGCGATTGCGGCTGTGACATCGTGCTTGGCTTTGACCGAAGTGCCAGTTGCCTATATTATGCGTCGATACAATCTTGGACGCGGCAAGGCAACCACCTACGTGATTGCTGCAATGTATGTCATTGGACTTCCATGTACGCTGTCAGCTGGAGGCGTATGGGAAGAGGCGATGCTGGGAGGCCGCAACTTCTTCCAGTGGATCGATTTCCTCACTTCTAATGTGATGCTGCCGCTCGGGGGCTTGTTCGTGACACTGCTGGTTGGCTACGCATGGAAGCAATCAGGCGAGGAAACGGGCCTTTCACCTGCGTGGAGAAGTGTTTGGATGTTCACAATGCGCATTATCGCTCCCGTGCTCATTATTTTGATTTTCTTGTCGTCGATCGGCTTAGTGTAACAGTATTACTTTTGATCAATGCGGGAATTTTGCTCGTTACTTAAAAGAAGGCTTATGTGCCGAACAACGCCCCAGATGGCTCGCTGTGCCTTCTGGGGCGTTGTCTTTTAATGCCTATTCATCTAATGGGGGAGAATGTCATGCTATATATTCATTCACCAATCAGTGATGATTTGAAACACTTATGAATATGCTGTCTTACATACACTTGTATGTAAGGTTCGTTTGTCGCTTCTGTGTTCATTTTTCGACATTTTTCGATAAATCCGTTCCAAAGTTGACATCTGGTGCTATAATGGAAATTAAAACCACGGGGCCCCTATGTCAGGCGGCTTATGGAGGCGTAGAGAATATGGGCATGGCCAATGGGGCAGGATTGGTATATGCATTCGGCTCAGAAGACAATGTGCCGGAATTGCTCTGTGTCATGGAGAACGGATCGATGGAGCAGTCGGCGGAGGCAGCTCAAGCCTTATTCGAGGAGCTGTGCTTGGAGAATGGCGTTCATGCGGAAGTTTGTGCGTTGATTGAGCCGCTTCTGGATATTTTGACGGTTCGTTATAAGTCGGTTGCGAAGGCATCCATATTGAATGGGATTGCGCAGGTGCTGCGCTCGGTAATGGACAACCATCTTCCGTTTGGAGTAACGCCATACCACTATCGTCATGCTGGTGATTGCGAGTCAAGAGAGATTGCCTATCAGGTAAAGCAACACTGGATCCAGATGCTTCGCCAACGGTATGAAGATTGGACGTCTCTGGTAAAAGAAGATGAGATGGCTGCAGTCCAGGCGGTTTATGTCCTGCATTTGCTGCAATGGACGGATGAAGCTGTTGAAAATACGCTCCAGGAAGCTGCTCTTCACGGAAGTACAGCGCGTGTGCGTCTTAATGGTTTGCTCGCGTTGGCAGACTATCGGCGTCGTATCGGTAAGCCATTCAACCCCTCCATTGCGTTTGGACAGCATCAAGACGATGAGCTTCATGAAGCAATTCGCGCCGTATGCATTGCTGTAACAGCTCCTGAGTCAATCGGACATCTGGAGATGAGCAGACTTATTTCCGGGTGTACACTGCCGCGACTTGATCGTATTCAATTCCCTTGGGCAGATGGGGCTATAGCGGCGGTATGTGCGCAAGCAGCTTGTCTCTCATTGAGTGCGGGTGCTACGCTGGATGAACGTGCTGCTTTTTGGAAGGAAGCGCTGGAGAAGACGATATCGGCTCATCAGCGGCGCTCACGTCAGGTGGTGTGGGAGATTGGCGAGTCCACTGTGCAGTGGGATGAGGAATGGCTGCAATGGAATTGGAACAGCCCGATGCTGGTTGCAGATGGAATGCTGTACTCATTGTTCCAGACATCAGAACAGGGGACAGCCATTATGCAGAAGCAGGAAGATGGAACGATGTCGATCCATCCTGCAGCTGCTCGTGTGATCAAAATATGCTTGCAAAATCAAGTTGAAATGCCAAACGCAGAACGTTATGGAGCGGGAATGACGATTCGTTCTCTTTATCGATTCGTCACATAAGCAACCATAGAAGAATGCTTGCCGGGCTAGCTTGCTTCCGTATAACATCGTATTGGTTGCAAGGCAATTGGGCGCCTAATCTATTGAATAGGGAATGGGATCATTGAACTGGCAAGACGGAACTAGTCCGTCTTTTTCTTTTTTTCTGAGAAAGGTGTCACTGATTTGGCGTCTTCAATTGTATCGTTGACGAAGGCCATATCTTGATTTTTCGCTTTCATTGCTGTTGTTCCCTTATAATTGCCGCGATGTGACTTGTTCTCCATGTAAATGTCCCTCACTTTGCTTATAATCATTACTTCCAGTTGGATGTTGGATAAGGTTACAACAGTAGTATGTTCGGTGGATAGTCTCCTTATCCGAGAAGGAAAGGGGAGAAAGGGAACCATTCTGCCTCTTGAAGTGAGCAAATGTTGACAATACGGAAAAAATCTAGTCGATGACTAGGTTTTTTTTGCGTTGTTGGTTATAATGGTTAAGGAATTTTTGCATTTTTTTATTGCGAGTGAAGTTGTGCAGTATGTTCAATTGATAGATCAAGGGTAAGTACGAAGGTGATATTCGAAACAATGGTTATTCAAATATATGTTCTAAGGGAGTTGTACTTATAAATGGCATTAAAAGCTGGTATTGTTGGGTTGCCTAACGTCGGCAAATCGACGTTGTTCAATGCGATTACGCAAGCGGGGGCAGAGTCGGCGAACTATCCGTTCTGTACGATTGATCCTAACGTTGGTGTGGTTGAGGTTCCAGATGAGCGTTTAGTGAAGTTGACAGAGCTGGTTGTTCCGAACCGTACAGTTCCAACGGCATTTGAATTCGTTGATATTGCTGGATTGGTTCGCGGTGCGAGCAAGGGGGAAGGACTTGGGAACAAGTTCTTGGCCCACATTCGTGAAGTAGATGCGATCGTACACGTGGTCCGCTGCTTTGAGGATGAGAATATTACACACGTTGACGGGAAAGTAGATCCAGTTAGCGATATTCAAACGATTAATTTAGAGCTAGTTCTAGCTGATTTGGAATCGGTTGAGAAGCGTCTTGACCGTACGAAGAAGAACATGAAGAGCGGCGACAAGAAATATGCGGCAGAGGCAGCAGTATTGGAACGCCTTAAAGAGGCTTTGTACGATGATAAGCCTGCTCGCAGTTTGGAACTGAGTGATGAAGAGAAGGTACTCGTTCGCGATATGCACTTGCTCACGATGAAGCCGGTCTTGTACGCGGCCAACGTAAGCGAAGATGGTGTGAAGGATGCGGACAGCAATCCGTATGTCCAGCAGGTACGCGACTTTGCCGCAGCTGAAAATGCGGAGGTAGTGCCAATTAGCGCGAAGGTAGAAGCTGAGATTGCTGAACTTGAAGGTGAAGACAAGGAAATGTTCCTTGAGGAGCTTGGGTTGGATGAATCCGGCTTGAATCGCTTGATTAAGGCTGCGTATCGCTTGCTTGGACTGTACACTTACTTTACAGCAGGTGTTCAGGAAGTGCGTGCATGGACGATTCGCAAAGGCATGAAGGCGCCACAAGCGGCAGGTGTTATTCACTCCGACTTCGAGCGTGGATTTATCCGTGCAGAAGTTGTATCCTATGATGATCTGGTTGCTGGCGGCTCGATGAATGCGGTGAAGGAGCAAGGCAAGCTAAGATTGGAAGGCAAGGAGTACGTTGTTCAAGACGGAGACGTTATGCATTTCCGTTTCAACGTGTAGGATTCCTGCACGAATGGACGTGAAGATCATTTGCCCAGCTCAAAGCAGGGCGAAGCATAAAAATGGTTGCGCGATGAGCGCGATCATCCCTACGAGAAAGCACGAACTGCGATTGCGCAAATCAAGGTTCATGAATATACGTGAATATACGTGGTAGTATTGAATCAGAGAAGAGAGGTGAGCGTGTATGATGTTGGATAGACTGCAATCCCTTGCGGATCGTTATGAGAAGCTGAGTGAGCTGCTGTGTGACCCGGATGTGGCGAATGACCCGAAGAAGCTTCGCGAATATTCGAAGGAGCAATCCGATCTACAGCCAGCTTATGAAGCATTTATGGAATATAAAAATGTCCTTAGCGAGCTTGATGCTGCGAAAACGATGATGCAAGAGAAACTTGACGATGAAATGCGCGAAATGGTGAAGATGGAAATCGAGGAGCTAAGCGCGCGTCAAACAGAGCTTGAGGAGCGAATTCGCATTTTGCTGCTGCCGAAGGATCCGAATGACGACAAGAACGTTATCGTGGAAATTCGCGGGGCGGCAGGCGGTGATGAAGCAGCGCTCTTCGCTTCTGATTTGTACCGCATGTACACGCGCTATGCGGATTCGCAGGGCTGGCGCACAGAGCTGATGGAAGCCAATATTAGCGACTTGGGCGGATTCAAGGAGGTTATCTTCTCCGTATCCGGTAAGGGAGCTTATAGCAAGCTGAAGTATGAGAGCGGCGCCCATCGTGTTCAGCGTATTCCGGCAACCGAGTCTGGCGGACGTATTCATACTTCTACTTCTACGGTAGCTGTAATGCCAGAGGTAGATGAAGTGGAAGTTGAAATTTTCGATAAAGATATTCGTGTCGATACTTTCTGTTCCTCTGGTGCTGGCGGTCAGTCCGTCAACACGACGAAGTCGGCAGTGCGTGTAACGCATATTCCGACGGGAATCATGGCTACGTGTCAGGATGGCAAGTCTCAGAACGATAATAAGGCGAAGGCATTGCAGGTGTTGCGTGCCCGCATCTATGAAATTAAGCGTCAAGAGGAAGAAGCCAAGTATGCTGGCGAGCGTAAGAGCAAGGTAGGGACAGGAGATCGCAGTGAACGGATTCGGACGTATAACTATCCGCAAAGCCGTGTAACGGATCACCGCATCGGCTTAACTCTTCATAAGCTCGATCAAATTATGAACGGTGATGTGGAAGAGCTTATCCAAGCGCTTACGCTGACAGAACAAGCGGAGCTGCTGGAGAGGGAGAATCAAGCATGAGTGAGTCTTGCGAACGAAATGGGGAGCGTGTTCAGCTGAACAATGCGGCGAACAACGCTTCATATCGCCTCGCATGGCCGGCAACGATAAGAGAAGCCTGGGTGCAGGCTTCTTCTTTTTTAGCGGAAAATGGGGTCGATGATGCTGGTCATCATGCCGAGCTTCTGCTTCGTCATGTACTGGGCATGGAGCGCACGGCTTATTTGGTTGCACTAACGGAACAGCTGCCTGAAGACGCAGTTTCTGTATTCGAAGAGGCAATATCGCGTCGGTCAACGGGCGAGCCGACCCAATATATTATGGGGGAGGCCTATTTCTATGGGCTGTCGTTTGAAGTGACATCGGATGTGCTTATCCCACGTCCAGAGACTGAGCTTCTCGTTGAAGCTGTGCTTGCTGAGGCTGATCGACTGTGGCCGTTAGAAGCACAGCTTCGTGTTGTGGATATCGGCACAGGCAGCGGCGCAATTGCCTGTGCACTTGCACATGAACGGCCTCATTGGCGCGTAAGTGCAGGGGATATCTCGCCAGCGGCGCTTGCGGTTGCGAAGAGCAACGCAGAGCGGTTAGGTGTTGCGGAGCGCATGTTGTGGCATCAAGGGGATTTGTTGAATCCGTTCGCTGGATGCGAAATGGACATCCTAGTGTCCAATCCGCCTTACATTCCAGCGGATGATATTGCGGGACTTATGCGTGAGGTTCGTGACTATGAGCCGCATACGGCGCTTGATGGCGGTGCGGATGGACTTGACCCGTATCGTCGTCTTGTTGGAATGCTGACTACGCTTAGCAAGGCGCCTCGTCTAATTGGGTTCGAGGTAGGCCAAGGACAAGCGAGAGATGTAGCTGCCCTGCTTGCACATGCAGGTTATAATGAGAAGCTGATCATTGTACCTGATCTGGCTGGCATCGAGCGTCATGTAATTGGAATTCGGACTATGGAGTAGTGAGTGGGGGATGCATGCGTAGTCAGCCATAGATCTGGTTAGCAATTTGGATTGTACCCTCAAGAAGAGAAAATCCGTTAGAGCTGTTCTATCTTGCAGAGAGAATCTGTCTGTGATAGGGCGGCCTTTTTTTATTTTCGGAGGGAAGAACGGAACAAATCTATATATCTATCAAAAAATGTATCTTTGCTAGGTTTAAGGATCCTGCTCACGGACATACTGATAGACAAGAGGCGCGCCCAACCTCACAAGGAGCAGGATGAACATGAATGTACGCGTGTTCGTACTCGGTCTCGCGATTGCTGTATTGGCAACGGGAGCTTTGATGCGTTGGGATAATGGCCGTGCGGCGGCTGTTGATGGTGGAAATGAAACAATTCAAAAGCAAATGATAGAGAAACAGGATCATATCCCCGAGGATGCGATTCGGCTGCGTATATTGGCGAACTCGGATTCGGACAATGATCAACGCGTGAAGCGCACAGTTCGTGATCGGATCGTGGAGCAAATGAATGGCTGGCTGAAGACGGAGGAAAAGCCATCTACTCGTGAGGAAGCCCGCAAGCTCATTGCTGCCCATATCGATGATCTGAAGCAGACGGCAGAACGAGTGCTGGGCGAAGAAGGGCTGGCATACGGAGCCAAGGTGAAGCTTGGTGAAGTATCATTCCCGGCAAAGTGGTATGGTGGCGAGGTATATCCTGCTGGCCTGTATGAAGCACTGCTCGTTACTCTTGGAGAGGGAAGCGGACAAAATTGGTGGTGTGTTTTGTTCCCGCCGCTTTGCTTCGTTGATGGAAATACAGCTCAGGCCCAAGTGAATAAAAGGAACTCTGATGAGACTGCCTCAACCAAGGGTGGAGAGAAAGACAAGTCTTCATCATCTTCGGTTGGGGAATCGGTTACGGTTGATGCTAAGAATTCCACAGGCGCACAATCTCAATCCACTGGTGAAACGGGCGGGACAGAAGTTAAATTCTTTCTATGGGAAGCACTGGAGTCATTATTTCATTTCATAGGCTCCATATTCGGCGCAATTTTCGGATGATAAATGGTTGTTTGACAAGCGATTAGAGAAGTGGGGAGAAATACGGACGGTCTTTTGGATGCCGCTCTTCTGGACGTGTCGGCGCCATTATGGTACAACTAAAGAATAATGAATACAGTTCTATGTGGAAAATAGAAAAGATCGAATAGATGCGAATACGCTTGAATACGTGTGAAATCTTAAATTACGAAGATGCCGAAGCTCCTTTGGCATCTTTCTTGCGTTGCTCCCCGTCGGCCATATCGAGCAAGATGGGAGAGGGAGAGTGATGCTTTACTTTATATGAGGTAAGGAATGTACGCGATGAATATTCGACATGAACGGGAAAAGAATCGAAGAGCAGCTACCTCGGAAAAAGGTTGCGCTCATCAACTGCATACGAAGTGGTGGTTGATATCAGATGATATGCCGCTCGAACAGCAAGAAGGAATAACAGATGGTGCGGCCATACTAGCTGCTGGAGGTACTGTTGCCTTTCCGACGGAAACGGTATATGGGCTAGGGGCAGATGCCCGCGATACGAAGGCTGTAGAATGTATATTTACTGCAAAGGGGCGTCCGTCTGACAATCCGTTAATCGTTCATATTGCAGACCTGTCACAGCTTGAGGAACTGGTTCTGCCATACAGTGATACCGCAGCGCGCCTTATGGATCAATTTTGGCCGGGGCCACTTACGATTGTGCTGCCTGTACGGCCTGGAGCAGTATCACCCCGTGTGACTGCGGGACTGGATACGGTAGGTGTACGGATGCCCGGCCATGATACGGCATTGGCCCTTATTCGGGCTTCTGGATGCCCGGTGGCTGCTCCAAGCGCCAATCGCTCAGGACGCCCAAGTCCGACTCGAGCAGAGCATGTGCACGAGGATTTGGATGGACGTATCGACGCAATTGTCGATGGCGGGGCTACAGGTGTAGGAGTAGAGTCGACCGTGGTTGAATTAATCGGCAGCCGTGTACATGTACTCCGTCCAGGTGGGATTACAACGGCGATGCTGCAGGAGGTTGCGTCAGAAGTAACCATTGATCCAGCTGTCGATCCTAACGGAGGAATGATCAAGTCGAAGGTTCCGCAATCCCCAGCATCTGCTCAAGCAGATGAAGAGTCGCGGAGAACGTCTTTGTTGAATCAGAATACGAGTTCTGCCAAAGCTAGAGCAGATTTGAGTCATGATAAGACGCTTGTTTCTCAAGATACAGCGAAGCATAAACCTCAGGCGAATGCTGATCAAATGAATGCACCGCGTTCACCTGGTATGAAATATACTCATTACGCGCCCAAAGGGCAGCTGCAAATTGTGCAGGGTACTTCTGAGGAGCGGGTTATCGACTGTATTCAACGCAAGCTTGATGAAGCAAAGCAGCGTGGAGAGACGACGGGGGTGCTCGCCTTCAAGGAGCATGCGGCGCAGTATCGGGCTGATGTTGTCGCATCGATCGGCAGTGTTCATGCCTTGGAAGAGGCAGCTTCTCTGTTGTATGACGCGCTGCGGCATTTCGATGAAGCAGGTGCGACTTATATGCTGGCAGAAGCTTGCAGCACAGAAGGTATCGGTCTTGCAGTGATGAACCGCATGATGAAGGCGGCGGGTCATCGGGTCATGTGGTGTGAATAGGTGTATGCCTAGTATTTCTGATGTCTGAATTGCAGGTTAGGAGGAACAAGGTTTCTCTTGCTTGATATTTCCATAATGTTTGGTAATGAAGCTTGATTGTGCAGCAGGCTATAAGCGATTTCGTACAACTAGCTGCTAGGCATGAATCTCTCCTTGTCCGCATACGCTGGAACAGACGCTATGGGACGAGGAGTGGGGGCGATGTGGGATACGGCAGCGCCAATCGGCCAATGGATCACTATTTTTTTGATGGCGGCAGCTTTAGGCTCAGATGCCTTTTCACTATGTCTAGGCATTGGTATGAGAGGGGTTCGCCGGAGAGATGCGGTTCGCATTAGCGGGGTTATCGCATTGTTCCATGTATTAATGCCGCTGGCTGGTGTCGCTACAGGCATGTATATGAGCATGCTGCTTGGTGAAGTGACGACTTGGGCGGCGGGAGGTCTCCTGATTATGCTGGGCGGACACATGATTTATAGCTCGCTGAAAGGCGAATCCTCACAAATGATAAATACATCGACAGTATGGGGAATGCTGCTGTTTGCACTTAGTGTTAGTGTAGATTCCTTCTCTGTTGGCATTTCGTTAGGTATGTTCGGATCTGATTTGTTCATGACGATAGTAGCCTTCGGTTTATTCGGTGGGGCGATGTCCATTATAGGTCTGCTGCTGGGCCACCATGCTGGGAAACAATTTGGTGAGTATGGGGAGGCTGCAGGCGGAGCAGTTCTGTTGACATTTGGCATTCTGTTTTTGCTTCCCTTTTAGCGGGTAGAAAATATAGCAAGAGGCAGGAATGAGAATGATGGAGATGCACGACCCTATAGATAGGTCTTAAAGGGAGGGGTGTTGGGTGATACGCATTTTATTTGTATGTACAGGCAACACATGCCGGAGTCCCATTGCAGAAGCGATGCTGAAGCATATGGCGGAGGAACGAGGCTTGGAAATGCATGTTCAGTCAGCGGGTGTTGCCGCATGGGACGGTACGCCAATGTCACAGCACGCTGCTGCTGTGCTGGAGGAACAGGATATTGGCAATCACCATGAGTTCCGTTCCGCTGTATTGGACGAAAAACGCGTGCAGTGGGCAGATTTAATATTGACATTGACGACGAGCCATAAGCGCCATGTCCTTCAGCAGTTCCCAAGTGCGCACAACAAGACATTCGCTTTGAAGGAGTATGTGAGTGATCCGGAACAAGATCAGGAACAATATCAACAGCTTCAATCCTTGGCCGCGGATATCCAGTTAAAGCTTGCTATGGGACAAGCTCCTACCGAGGAGGAGCTTGTGCAGCTTGCTGAGCTGCAGAGCCGTGTGCCGACTATGGATGTAGCCGATCCTTATGGCGGTTCTTTGGAGCAGTACCGAATAACAGCGGCAGAAATTCAAGCTGCCCTTGCAAGATTGCTGGACAAGCTACAATGATGTGCAGATAGAAGGTCAGGCAAGGATGAAGGTATGCATAGCAGATAGACAAGGAACGGATGCTGCAGGAAAATAACGGTTGCAATCGGTTGTGACATCCATTATGATCGAACTAGATATAGCAGATCCGATGTAACTGGCGACGGAAGTGGGGAACCACGGTGGAGCATCGGAGAATACGGCCGGTCGCCTGGGCAGAAGAGCAGTGTGCGGAAGAACAGCCGTGCTATGCTCTTTTTTTCAATGATGGAGACATGTTACACTGGAGGCAG
Source organism: Paenibacillus sp. S-12 (assembly GCF_030363895.1). Lineage (NCBI taxonomy): Bacteria > Bacillati > Bacillota > Bacilli > Caryophanales > Paenibacillaceae > Paenibacillus > Paenibacillus sp. S-12. The sequence goes on along the minus strand of NZ_JASIUF010000022.1, from coordinate 30,165 downwards.
CGTGCAAATGGCTCGTCCAAGCTGCGGGAAATTCGTTATAATAAACCTGTAGCATACCGAGCATGGTAACATGGACGGAAGTTACATTTGTAGACAACGGATGGAGGGTACGACGATGAAAATTGCCATTGGTGCAGACCATGCTGGCGTACGACTGAAGGAAGGAATTGTTCGAGTCATAAAGGAACTGGGTCATGAAGTCGTTGATGTAGGGTGCGATTGCACAACATCAGTAGATTATCCGGATTATGCGGTACCGGTTGCGGAAATGGTTGCTTCAGGCGAGGCAGATCGCGGCGTGCTCATATGCGGTACTGGAATTGGCATGTCCATCGCAGCAAATAAGGTTCCAGGCGTCCGCTGCGCGCTTGTTCATGATTTATTCTCAGCCAAGGCAACAAGAGAGCATAATGATACGAATGTGCTTGCTATGGGTGAGCGCGTTATTGGGCCCGGATTGGCTGAAGAGATTGTACGCGTATGGCTGGGTACGGAATTCAGTCAAGGGGAACGCCATATTGGACGTCTTCGCAAAGTTGCAGACGTAGAACATAAATATCACCCGCAAGCGTAATGGGTGGAGGTGAATGGGCAGTATGATTGAGATCGAGAAGAACGAACATCAAGGCCCGGCAACGTCATTCTTGAAAATGGAGCAGGTTCGCGAGCAAGCGGAAGCTGCTGCACATGCTCTCGTTCGGGAGGCAGGGCTGAAGCCAGGTCAGATCGTCGTGATTGGCTGCAGTACGAGTGAGGTAGCAGGCGCGCGCATTGGGACATCTGGTGCGTCGGATACCGCTCAGGCGATATTTGCCGGACTCAGTGTACTCCGATCAAGCTATGGCCTCGAGGTTGCTATTCAATGCTGTGAACATTTGAACCGTGCGCTTGTTGTTGAGCGTCGTACGCTGGAGAGATTCGGGTTGCTGGAAGTGTCTGCGGTGCCTGTGCGGAAAGCGGGGGGCTCAATGGCGGCGTATGCTTACCGTCATTTGCCGGATGCATGTTTGGCAGAGGAACTAGAGGCTCATGCCGGCATCGATATCGGCGAGACCTTGATCGGCATGCATTTGAGACGAGTGGCTGTACCCTTGCGGACAGAGGTTCGTTATATCGGCAAGGCCCGAGTCAATATGGCGAAGACGCGGCCGAAGCTTATAGGCGGCGAACGTGCTGTATACCAGCTTCCAGCAGAAGAAGGATTGTCTTCTTGTGAATAGTCGCAGAACTGCTTAGTAGCTTGCTTGCTAGGTGTGGCGGCGAATTGGGGAACTCGTCGCTTTATGTTGAATCACGGTTACGATTGAACCTTAACGCAGATGCGTTTGTCATACATTGCAATAAGGGAATTAAAATGTGGGAGGGCTATGCCAATGGTAGATCATTTACGACAAGCAGATCCTGAAGTGTTGATGGCAATGGACTTGGAGTTGCAGCGTCAGCGCAACAATATCGAACTGATTGCTTCTGAAAATATCGTCAGTGAGGCGGTTATGGAAGCGATGGGAACGGTTCTGACGAACAAATATGCGGAAGGCTATCCAGGCAAACGTTACTATGGCGGCTGTGAGCATGTCGATATTTTGGAAGACATCGCGCGCAATCGTGCGAAGGAGCTGTTTGGTGCTGAACACGTCAACGTACAGCCTCACTCTGGTGCGCAGGCGAACATGGCTGTGTATTTGGCAGCGTTGAAGCCTGGGGACACTGTGCTTGGCATGGACTTGGCGCATGGCGGACATTTAACTCATGGAAGCCCCGTGAACGCATCAGGCTTGTTGTACAACTTCGTGGCATACGGTGTAGAAGAAGACACTTTCCGCATCGATTATGATAAAGTACGCAAAGCTGCTTTCAAGCATCGTCCAAAGATGATCGTGGCTGGCGCGAGCGCTTATCCACGCATCATTGATTTTGAAGCACTTGGCCAAATCGCTAACGATGTAGGCGCTCTGTTCATGGTAGATATGGCGCATATTGCTGGTTTGGTTGCAGCAGGACTTCATCCAAGTCCAGTGCCTCATGCCCATTTCGTTACGACGACAACGCACAAAACATTGCGCGGTCCGCGTGGTGGTATGATCATGTGCCGTCAAGCCTGGGCTCAAGCGATCGATAAGGCTGTATTCCCAGGTACGCAAGGCGGCCCTCTCATGCACGTTATTGCCTCCAAGGCTGTTGCCCTTGGCGAAGCATTGCAGCCGTCCTTTAAGCAGTATGCAGAGCAAGTGATCAAGAACGCACAGGTATTGGCATCTACGTTGGTTGAAGAAGGTTTGACGATTGTATCTGGCGGTACAGACAACCATCTGATGCTGATTGATACGCGCAATATCAATATCACAGGCAAGGATGCGGAGAAGGTGCTGGATTCTGTAGGCATTACCGTCAACAAGAATGCAATACCATTCGACCCGACTAGCCCGTTCATTACAAGCGGCATTCGTATCGGAACACCAGCCGCAACGTCCAGAGGCATGGATGAAGCAGCAATGCGTGTCATCGGCCAAGTCATTGCCATGACATTGAAGCAGCCTCAAGATGAAGCTGTATTGAGCAAGGCGCGTGGAATGGTCAGCGATTTGACAGCTCAATTCCCGCTGTACTCAACTTTGAAATACTAAGACTCGTGGTTAATGGGCCTTTTCTTTGATCATAAGAAGGACGGAGCAGGTAATCTCTCGTTGTAGATGACCTGCTCTTTTTTTGTAGGTGTAGAATGGGGGAGAAGCTCAGGCGCTTACGATACATTATTCGGGCCATGGATCGAGGAACTTCAGGGCGGATAATCGACAATTTCCAATGTTCGGCGGGATGAACATGTATAAGCAGACCCCAACATGCTTAGAAATAGTACAGTGTGCTCTTTTGTGCCGAGTTCGTCGGAAATGTGAAAAATACCTCAAAAGTGCCCGCAATACGTGCAGGGATAAGCGCGGAATGTTATAATAAAGCCTGTTTAGCGTTGATGAAGCCGGAGATGCTAGAGCGACACGGCTGTTGAAAGCAGGAATATCAGTTCAATTCATCACGTATGAGATCGACAGCAACGAGAGAGTAAAAGGCGGAGGGACACGAAATATGGGTAAATTGGTCATTTGCGATCATCCTTTGATTCAACACAAATTGACATTGATTCGAGACAAGAAGACAACAACGAAAGACTTCCGCGAGCTCGTGGACGAAGTAGCAACCTTGATGGCGTACGAGATTACTCGTGAATTGCCTTTGCAAACAGTGACAGTGGAAACGCCTGTTGCAGAAACAGAGAGCAAAATGATCGCTGGACGCATGCTGGGCTTGATTCCAATACTGCGTGCAGGGCTTGGAATGGTAGAAGGCGTTGTTAAGCTGATTCCAGGTGCGAAAATTGGGCACGTAGGGCTGTTCCGTGATCCTGAGACACTTCAACCCGTTGAATACTATACGAAGCTTCCTACCGATGTAACAGAACGTCAACTGATTGTCATTGATCCAATGCTTGCTACAGGCGGTTCCGCGATTGCGGCTATCGATGTATTGAAGAAGCGCAGCTGCTCGCAAATTAAATTGATGTGCTTGATTGCAGCGCCGGAAGGTGTGAAGGCCGTTCAGGAAGCACATCCTGACATCGACATTTATCTGGCAGCATTGGACGAGCGTCTGGACGATCACGGCTATATTGTTCCAGGATTGGGCGATGCCGGCGACCGTTTGTTCGGCACGAAGTAGAAGAATTCGCTTTTGATCACGAAGGAATTCAAGAGGCAATTCGGCATCGAATCTTGCATTCACTCTCGAAGAGCTTATGCTTACGAAGTATGTTTCCTGCGGGAACATTTTAGCTGCTCATGTAGTCTTTGTCTGCACTCTGCTGCTCCTTACAAGTTTTGCTCGGCAAAACTCGCTTCGGAAGCTCGGCTTCGAGTTCTTGCAACCTTCTCGGTGCTGAAAAGTATCTTTTTGAAGTCAAAAAAATGATTTTAGAGCAAACAATGTATTGACTATTATGCAAGAAGAAAGACGGAGGATAAGACTATGTCCAAAGTGAAAGTAATGACGGTGTTCGGTGTACGTCCAGAAGCAATCAAGATGGCGCCGCTCATTTTGGAATTACAGAAGCATCCGGAACACATCGAATCCATCGTATGCGTCACGGCCCAACATCGTCAGATGTTGGACCAGGTGCTCGATGTGTTCAATATTAAACCAGATTATGATCTGGATATTATGCAGGCTCGCCAGACGCTAAATGATATTTCTGTGCGTGTCCTTCAGGGACTGGAGCCTGTTTTGCAAGAAGCGAAGCCAGATATTGTACTTGTACATGGTGACACATTGACGACGTTCCTTGCCAGCTACGCGGCATTCATGCAGCAGATTAAGGTAGGGCACGTGGAGGCGGGACTTCGTACATGGAACAAGCTTTCTCCGTTTCCAGAAGAAATGAACCGTCAATTGACAGGCGTTTTGGCTGATTTGCACTTTGCGCCTACCGATTGGTCGGCTAGCAATTTGCGTAAAGAAAATAAGCAAGATGCATCGATATTTGTCACAGGCAACACGGTTACAGATGTGTTTCAATATACAGTACGATCCGATTACAAGCATGAGGTGCTCGATTGGGCGCAAGGCAAGCGGCTTGTATTGATGACTGCACATCGCCGCGAATCACAGGGAGAGCCGCACCGTAACATTTTCCGTGCCGTTCGCCGCATTGCGGACGAATTCGAAGATATTGCGATCGTATATCCGGTTCATCCAAGTCCGGCTGTACGTGAACCGGCTCATGAGATGCTGGGAGATCATCCGCGCATTAAGCTGATTGACCCGCTTGACGTGGTAGACCTTCACAATTTCTATCCACACACGCACCTCATCCTTACCGATTCAGGCGGTCTTCAGGAGGAAGCGCCGTCATTTGGCATACCTGTGCTCGTCCTCCGCGAAACTACCGAACGACCGGAAGGAATCGACGCAGGCACGCTGGAATTGGTCGGCACGGATGAGGAGAAAGTATATGCGCGAGCGAAGGCGCTCCTGTCGGATGAAACGACGTATGCACGGATGAGCAAGGCTGCAAATCCATACGGCGATGGCAAAGCGTCGCAGCGGATCGTCAGTGCGATTCTTCACAGTTTTGGAGTTCTGGAAGAACGTCCTGAACCTTTTCACACAAAGTTCACAAATTGATAGATGGCACTCTTCTATGAGGGAAGGCACCAGCATACAGTGATACTGTACGGTTTACGCGGATTTTCGGAGCTTTGAAAGCGAATGTGTATCGTTTTCATCCTTGTTGTTACGCGGTTTTTATCAATTGACAAAGACTCGTAAATTTAAGTAAAATGAATGGGAATTATAGGCTATGAAAATGTCGAATCGTAACGATCGCCTATGGCTGGTTGCCCTCTCCATCAGTGGAGCGGGTGTCTTGCTTGCCTTGTATATACTCTTAGGCTTTTACGCGGGGAAGTGGATTGCCAATGCTTTGGATGGGTCCAAGCTCTGGATGGGAGTCGGAAGTATTGTCGGGCTGTGCCTTGGCATCGTCAACATCATCTACTTAGTAAAGAAGTTCATGGGGGAACAAAATGAATGATATGACTTCCATGGTTCGTGCCGTTACGAGAGTGACGTTCCTCTTGCTGTCGGCGTTCCTACTTGGTTGGGCAGCAGCGCCGGAATATCGGCCATACACTGCCGGATTGATATTAGGAACAACGGCAGGGCTTGTCTATGCTCACTATTTGTCTATCAAAGTTAGACAGATTGCAGAGATGGCTGCTAGCCAGGAGAAGAGACGGTACAGCTTTGGATTTGTAACTCGTATGTGCATTGTACTCTTGGCAGTCATGTTCGCCATTAAGTTCGAACAGCACATATCCCTTGTGGCGACAATTGTCGGATTTTTTATTACTCAGTTATTGTCGATTTTCGTAAGTATAATTTGGGCAAGCAGAAAGAAAGCGTAAGCAGTCTATTGGAAAGGGGTGAACACATTTATGCACTCAGCACCGATTATCGAGGTTATGGGACTGCACTTGGATTTGTCCATCATCTTCACGCTACTCCTTAGCGGAATCATTACCTTTATTATTGCCCGGCTCGCTGTTCGCAATCTTTCGGTTGAAAAGCCTTCCAAGATGCAGAATTTCTTGGAGTGGGTTGTGGAGTTCGTACAAGGCATTATCGGTAGTGCGATGCCGCTGAAGAAGGGCAAGGCATTCATCTCATTAGGGATGACGCTTATCTTGTTTATTTTCGTATCCAACGTACTAGGTTTGCCATTCGCAATCATTACCGAAGCGCATCATCCGGTGTCTATCTTCGGTCACGAGATTGTAGCAACTAGTCAGGCGGCATTTGACGAACTTGCAGCTAAGGGTAAACCTGAACACGTCCATTTGTTGTGGTATAAGTCGCCAACGGCTGACGTATCCGTAACATTCGGTCTGGCGTTCATGGTCTTCGTTATCGTGAACTTCCTAGGCCTCAAGAACAATCGGAAGCACTACTTGAAGCACTACGTTGAGCCATTCCCAATCTTTCTTCCACTGAACATCGTGGAGAACTTGGCGAAGCCAATTGCGCTTGGTATCCGGTTGTACGCGAACATTTTCGCGGGTGAGGTACTGATATCCACACTCATTGGAGCAGGGGTATTCGGTCTACCGTTCCTCGCGGCATGGCAAGGCTTCAGTATATTTATCGGCGCGCTCCAAGCCTTCATCTTTACGATGTTGACAATGGTATACATCGCGCAGGCATCTGTACATGAAGAACATTAACAAACTCTGCCGAGTCCCATACTGATTATGGGCAACTTCGGGTGAGACATATAAACAAAGCAATTCAATAAATACATGAATTTTGAGGAGGACTTTTCTAATGGGTATGTTAGCAGCAGCAATTGCAGTAGGTTTGGGCGCTTTGGGCGCAGGTCTTGGTAACGGTATGATCGTTAGCCGCACAGTTGAGTCGATTGCACGTCAACCAGAAGCTCGTAACATGTTGCAAACGACAATGTTTATCGGTGTTGGTATCGTCGAGGTTATTCCACTCGCAGCTACAGTTATCGCGTTCTTGGCAATGTTCTCTTAATGAATAGACAAACGGTTTGGCGGGGAAGGCCGATGCCATCCGCGCCTTCGTTTTGTTAGCACGTCATGTTAACGGAAAGGAGTGACTGTAGTGAGTTTTGTTTGGGAAAATTTCGTGTGGGCGATCCTTGCTTTCTTAATCCTATATTTCTTACTTCAAAAGTACGCGTTCGGACCATTGTTCGACGTGATGGAGAAACGCCGCGAGCTCGTGCAGCAGCAATTGGATGAAGCGGCGAATAGCCGTTCACAGGCACAAGTATACGTAGAAGAACAGAAGGAAGCTCTTGCTACAGCGCGCAAAGATGCGTACGACATCATCGAGCAAGCGAAACAAACGAGCGTTCGTCAAGCAGACGAGATTATCGGCGGAGCGAAGAGCGAGGCTGTTCGTCTGAAGGAAGAAGCAGCTCGCGATATCGAGAGCGAGAAGAACAAGGCAGTTGCAGCTCTTCGCGAAGAAGTGGGCAACATGTCCGTAGCAATCGCATCGAAGATCTTGGAGAAGCAAGTTGACGAGAAAGATCAAGAGCAATTGGTCGGCCAATACCTGAAAGAGGTAGGAGGCAAACAATGAGCCAGAACATCGTAATCGCCAAGCGTTATGCCAAAGCGTTGTTCGAACTTGCTCAGGAGCGTCAACTGGTCTCGGAAACGGAACAGCAGTTGAAGGAAACTGCGGAATTGGTGAAAGCCAATCATGAATTGTACCTTATTCTGACGTCGCCGAATATCGGTCATGCCGAGAAGTCCGCTGTACTTGGCAAAGTACTGGACGGTCATGTGTCTGATATTTTGCTCAACATGGTTCAGCTGCTTATCGAACGTGGACGTATTGACGCACTGCGCGAGATAGCAGACAGCTATGTACGCATTGCTGGTGAAGCGCTCGGCATCCTGGATGCAACAGTGACATCCGCTTATCCGCTTGATGAATCGGAGAAGGAAGCTGTTGCTGCTGAATTCGGTCAGAAACTAGGCAAGACGATTCGCGTTCATAACGTTGTTGACGCATCCGTAATCGGAGGCTTGCAAGTCCGCATTCGGGATCACCTGTATGACGGCAGCTTGTCCGGCAAGTTGGAACGCCTAAATAGATCATTGAAATTGCAAGCGCAGTAATTCTTATCGAGAATGTTCAAGAAGTCCGTTTTTGAACACTCATCAACTATTTAGCACGGAAGAATGGGGTGAAGCGAGTTGAGCATCAGACCTGATGAAATCAGTACACTGATTAAAAGTCAAATCGAACAATATAAATCGGAAATCGAAGTGGCGGAAGTCGGTACGGTCATTAATGTTGGTGACGGTATTGCCCGTGTACACGGACTAGAGCAATGTATGTCCGGCGAGTTGCTCGAATTCTCTAACGGCGTTATGGGTATGGCCCTCAACTTGGAGGAGAATAACGTCGGTATCGTAATTCTTGGACCTTACAAAGACATTCGCGAAGGTGACCAAGTGAAACGCACAGGACGCATCATGGAGGTTCCTGTCGGTGAAGCGCTGCTTGGCCGCGTTGTCAATCCACTCGGCCAGCCAGTAGACGGCAAAGGTCCAATCGCTACGACGGAGTTCCGTCCAGTCGAATCCAATGCACCAGGCGTTATCGACCGTAAATCGGTACATGAGCCAATGCAAACAGGTATTAAAGCGATTGACTCGATGGTACCAATCGGCCGCGGTCAGCGCGAGCTGATCATCGGCGACCGTCAAACAGGTAAGACAACGATCGCAATCGATACGATCATTAACCAAAAAGGCAACGGCGTGAAATGTATTTACGTCGCAATCGGTCAAAAGCAATCTACAGTTGCACAAGTTGTAGAAACACTTCGTCGTCATGGCGCATTGGAGTACACAATCGTGGTAACAGCATCGGCATCAGAGCCAGCACCGCTTCTGTTCTTGGCTCCATATGCAGGCGTCTCCATGGGTGAGTACTTCATGTACAAAGGCGAGCACGTGCTCGTGATCTATGATGACTTGTCGAAGCAAGCCGCGGCTTACCGCGAATTGTCCTTGCTCCTTCGCCGTCCTCCAGGCCGTGAGGCATATCCTGGTGACGTATTCTACTTGCACTCCCGCTTGCTGGAGCGCGCTGCGAAGCTGAGCGACGAGAAAGGCGGCGGTTCATTGACCGCATTGCCATTTATCGAAACTCAAGCATCTGACGTATCGGCTTATATTCCGACTAACGTAATCTCGATTACCGACGGTCAAATTTTCTTGGAAGCTGACTTGTTCTATTCCGGTCAACGTCCAGCGATTAACGTAGGTATTTCCGTATCTCGTGTCGGTGGTTCCGCACAGATCAAGGCGATGAAGAAGGTAGCAGGTACACTTCGTCTCGATTTGGCACAATATCGTGAATTGCAAGCCTTCTCCCAATTCGGATCCGATTTGGATAAATCAACGCTTGCTCGCTTGAACCGTGGTGAGCGCTTGATGGAAATTCTGAAGCAAGGTGTCAACCAGCCGCTTCCAGTAGAGAAGCAAGTTGTCAGCTTGTATATAGCGACGAGGGGGCACCTGGATGATATTCCGGTGCAAGATATTCAACGCTTCGAGAATGAATTCCATGCTTACTTGGCAAGTAACCAAGACAGCATCTACCAATCGATCCGCGATACGAAAGATCTGGTAAAAGAAAACGAAGACGCACTGGTTGAAGCGGTAACGAAATTCAAAAAGAGCTTCGCCGTGTCGGTGTAATAGATAGAAGTTGACTGCAGCCCGGAAGCCTCAGGGCTCCCGGTGCGCATTCGAAGAAGTCCGCTTTGCCCTGCGCAAAGCGCTAAAGGCAGGTGAGATGGAAGTGGCTAAAGGAATTCTCGAGATTAAGCGCCAGATCAAGAGCGTGCAGAGCACGAAGCAGATCACGAAGGCAATGGAGATGGTTGGTGCGGCGAAGCTTCGCCGCGCACAATCGAAGGCTGAGGCAGCTCGTCCTTATGCGGATAAGCTGAAGGAGGTCGTCTCCAGCATTGCGGCTGGTACGCAAGGGATTTCCCACCCGATGCTAGAGAAGCGTCCTGTGAAGAAGACAGGATATCTTGTTATCACGTCCGACGGTGGCTTGAAGGGCGGCTACAATGCCAACGTGCTTCGTAAGGTCATGGTGACGATGCAGGAAAACAAGCTGACGAAGGATGATATCGTATTATTCGTCATCGGACGCAAGGGTCGTGATTACTTCCGCAGGAGAGGATTTAATATCGTGGAGGCTGTTACGGAGTTGCCGGATACGCCTACATTTGCAGATATTAAGTCTATCGCATACAACGCCGTGAAATATTTCGAAGAGCACAAGTATGATGAACTGATTCTGTTTTATAACGAATTCGTGAACGCAATCACACAGGTGCCGGTAGAGAAAAAACTCTTGCCGCTTGATGATGAAGCGTTTAACGGACCAGTAACATCGTATGAATATGAGCCTTCTGCTGAAGAAGTGCTCGGGCAATTGTTGCCGAAGTATGCAGAGACACTCATTTACAGTGCGCTCCTCGATGCGAAGGCAAGTGAGTTCGGTGCGCAGATGACCGCGATGGGTAATGCGACGAAGAACGCAACGAAGATGATCAGCTCGCTGACGCTTGTGTACAACCGTGCACGCCAAGCGGCGATTACGCAGGAAATTTCGGAAATCGTAGCAGGGGCAAACGCTCAGGCTTAATCGGAAATGCATGTTTGACAGTAGGAGGGAACGAGATGAGTAAAGGACGCGTGATTAGCGTAATGGGTCCGGTTGTCGACATTGAGTTCGAACGTGGACAACTGCCTGAAATTTTGAACGCGATCAAGATTGAGCAGAAGTCGACAACTGCCGGCGCGCCTGACATCAACTTGACGTTGGAAGCATCGGTTCACTTGGGTGACAACGTAGTTCGCTGCGTTGCGATGTCTTCTACAGACGGCTTGATTCGCGGCATGGAAGCGACAGATCTTGGCGCTCCAATTACAGTACCGGTAGGCGAAGCGACGTTGGGTCGTGTATTCAACGTGCTTGGAGAAGCAATTGATAATGCGGGCGACGTTGTAAAAGAGACAGTTAGCCCGATTCATAAAGAAGCTCCTAAATTCGACGAACTTTCCACGCAAGCGGAAATTCTCGAAACAGGGATCAAAGTTATCGACTTGCTGGCTCCGTATGTGAAGGGCGGTAAGATCGGTCTGTTCGGCGGTGCCGGCGTAGGTAAGACGGTAACGATCCAAGAGCTGATCAACAACATCGCGCAGGAGCACGGCGGTATTTCCGTATTTGCGGGTGTCGGCGAGCGTACGCGCGAAGGTAATGACTTGTACCATGAAATGAGAGAATCCGGCGTTATCAGCAAAACGGCGATGGTTTTCGGTCAGATGAACGAGCCTCCAGGAGCACGTTTGCGTGTTGCTTTGACGGGTCTGACTATGGCTGAACATTTCCGTGATGAAGAAGGCAAGGACGTTCTCTTGTTCATCGATAACATTTTCCGCTTTACACAAGCGGGTTCCGAAGTATCCGCCTTGCTCGGCCGCATGCCTTCCGCGGTAGGTTACCAACCTACATTGGCTACAGAAATGGGTCAGTTGCAAGAACGGATTACTTCTACGAAAAAAGGTTCTGTTACATCCATCCAGGCAATCTACGTTCCTGCGGATGACTACACAGACCCGGCTCCAGCTACGACGTTTGCACACTTGGATGCAACGACGAACTTGGAGCGTAAAATTTCCGAGATGGGTATCTTCCCTGCGGTTGATCCGCTTGCATCCTCATCCCGAATCTTGGCACCAGATATTGTAGGCGAAGAGCACTATCATGTCGCACAAGGCGTTAAACGCCTCTTGCAGCGCTATAAAGAACTTCAAGATATTATCGCAATCCTTGGTATGGACGAGTTATCCGAAGAAGATAAGTTGACGGTTGCGCGTGCGCGCAAAATTCAACGCTTCTTGTCCCAACCGTTCCACGTTGCGGAACAATTTACAGGCATTAGCGGTAAGTACGTGCCTGTTAAAGAAACAGTACGCAGCTTCAAGGAAATTCTGGACGGCAAGCATGACGACCTTCCAGAAGCAGCTTTCTTGTACGTTGGTACGATCGAAGAAGCTGTGGAAAAAGCAAAGACGCTGTAAGCGGCTTGACGTGAAACGGGCTGTCTGTTGCTAAGGCAAGGACAGAACGGAAGGAGGAAACCTCAGTTGAGCACCTTTTTGTTGGAAATCGTTACACCGGAGCACAAAGTGTTCGAACAGCAGGTGGACATGATTAGCGTCAAGGGCGTCGAAGGAGATCTCGGTATTTTGGCGAACCATATTCCAATGGTTACGCCGCTTCGTATTGGTCCGATGAAGATCAAGGAAGGCGGCAAGGAGCATTGGATTGCGGTACATGGCGGATTTGTCGAAGTACGTAAAGACAAAGTCGTTGTACTGGCAGAAAGCGCGGAAATGCCGGAAGACATCGATGTGGAACGTGCCAAGGCAGCCAAGGCCCGGGCGGAGCAACGTCTGGCGATGGCTGCACGGAGCAAGCAGGATTCCCTGGACTTCCGTCGTGCGGAATTGTCGCTCCAACGCGCCGTGACGCGGATTAAAGTCTCACAAAAAGAATGGTAATATAAATAGAAGAAGAGCTGTTCCAGAACCTCTCGGGTTGGTGGAACAGCTCTTTTTTTCATAAGAATATAAATTATGGCTTTAACATAACCTCAGCTTCAGAACGCTTCGTATGCATGCTGTAGAAGGCTTCACCGACCAATTGCGGGTCAAAGGAGGTATTAGGCTGAACAAAGCCGCAGACGGTCAATGTACCGGCGTATAAACCGCACTGCTTAAACTCATCATGCAGGCTGTAAGCTAGACTGCGCAGACCAGACTTTCCAATGCCAAGCGATGCTAGTGCTGCTGTAGGGTACAGTGCTTGTCCCCCGCCAGTCAGTAGGTAAGAGCCTGTGCCTCGAGTCTTCATGCCCGGGAGAACGCACTGAGCAGTCGTAAGCGCCCCGACAACATTCACCTTGAAGTCTTCAATCATATCAGAAGGCTGCACTTCAGATGGAAGCCCAGGTGCATGAGCAGATGCGTTATATATGACGACCTCGGGTGTACCGTGTTCGGATTCTAGTGCTGTCAGTGCTTTACGAAGGGCAGTTTCGTCGCTAGTAAGTGCGACAGTGCCAGTCGCTTCGATATTCATGTCGTACAGAATGTCTTTCATTTGTTCAAGCGTCTCCTTATCTCGTGTAATGAGAATCGGAAGGTAACCACGCTGTCCAAATGACTTGGCAATGCCAAGTCCGATGCCGCAACCGGCGCCGACGATCCAAATCATCGGTTGTGTCATAAGTCGTTCAACCCCTTGTTGTATGATCCGATGTATGGATATTGTAAACTGAACAGGCTGCAGAGTTCAAAACCATTTTTCACACATCGCAATGAAGCCACAAAAATATTTTAGAAAATATCATTTTATTGCTTGACGCATGTAAGGGGTCTGTTTATAATGAAGACAGTTAATATTGATAATCATTCTCAGGTGGAGGTTATCAAGTTAACCTCATCAAGTGTACGTTCGGGAAGGCTACTTCTTGAACATTCACACCAAGTGAAATATCCTTCTTCTTGGTTCTTTTGATTTTCAGTAGGTTGGTTAATTGTAGGTAGTTTCCTCATCCTCCGTGAGCTGTGACCGGATCGCAGCTCTCTTTTTTTGTCCTTTTTTGGCCTCCAGTACGATATTCCTCTCTTTTTATCCATTCCTGATGTTCATAAAACATTCACTAGTCATCTTCTATCGTCCTCCTTATGTGAATATGTATATAACCAAAACCGAACAACTTTCGAAAAGATGTACAAAAGGTGGCAGGAATTGCATAGACGGGGTTGGTAGGTTTTGTTATAATTGTGGCGGGTTTATTACAAAATTCTCTATTTTTTTGCAAAATGGCAGATGCTGCGGCGGAGGGGGATGACCTTTGGAACAGTACATCAACAATTACGTCATTGTGGCCATTTTTATTGCACTCGGTATTTTATTGCCGGTTGTCGCACTGACGGTAGGGAGATGGCTTAGGCCGAAGAAGCCGACAGACATGAAGCAAACGACTTATGAAAGCGGTAACGAGCCTGTTGGTGTCGGACAAGTTCGATTCAACGTACGGTACTATTTGTTTGCACTCATGTTTGTCATTTTTGATGTCGAAACCGTTTTCTTGTACCCATGGGCGGTTGCATACAATCAGCTAGGGTTGTTTGCACTTGTCGAAATGTTAATTTTCGTCGGATTGCTGTTGGTTGGACTAATTTATGCCTGGAAAAAGAAGGTGCTTCAATGGGACTCACTTTAGAATCAATTACGCCGGAAGAACGTCAAGAGTTGGAACGCAATGTGTTCTTTGGCACGCTTGAACAATTGAAGGCATGGGCCCGAAGCAATTCATTGTGGCCGCTTACGTTCGGTCTTGCCTGCTGCGCAATCGAAATGATGGGCACTGGGGCTTCCCATTACGATCTGGATCGCTTCGGCGTTATTTTTCGCACTTCGCCCCGTCAATCAGACGTAATGATCGTAGCAGGTACCGTTACGAAGAAGATGGGACCATTGCTTCGCAGACTTTACGATCAAATGCCGGAGCCGAAATGGGTTATAGCGATGGGTTCCTGCGCTACTGCCGGAGGGCCATATGTCAAGTCTTATGCTGTGGTGAAGGGTGTGGATCAGATTGTACCGGTGGATGTCTATATCCCGGGCTGTCCGCCAAATCCTGCAGCACTAATTTATGGAATCAACAAGCTTCAAGAAAAGATCCGCTATGAGGCGAAAACCGGAAAGCGGGTGACAAATCGATGAGTGAGGAGCAAGAGAAGGACAAGACTGCAGGAGAACTACCCTCTGAACAACATGAGAAGCAAGTGTCGGATACAGACTCAATCTCGAGTACAGCAACAGGCCATGAATCCAACCCGGATGCAAAAGATTCTGTATTTGAAGAAAAGTTAGAAAAGCAGGCTAGTGAGCAGATTCAAGAATCTCAATCGCCAGATCAGGCTGCTTCGGGTGTGAAGCCTGATCCTACAGCACCAGAGCAGAAGCTGGAGACTGAAAAGACTGATGAGAAAAAAGAAGTCCAGAAGGAACAAGACATACAACTGGAATCGAAGCCCGTTCCTGCGGCTGCTGAAACCGAAGGCCATACCGACGCTACGAAGGAGGTTTCCGTCACAGCGGAAACAGAGAAGCCGAAGCGTGCGCCATTGACGGAAGAAGAGAAGGCAGCACGAATACAGGCGGCTGCTGAGGCGCGAGCAGCGCGAGCGAAGTCGGCAGAAGGCGGCGGAGAAGCTTCTACAGGAGCAGAACCTGCAGCAGCGCGTCCACCACGAGCGCACGTGAGAGAAGAAGGTGCTGGTGATGCCGCTGAGAAACCAGAACGGCCTGCACGCGCTCCTCGGGTAAAGGCAGATGAAGAACCGCCTAAGCCGAAAGAGCCTTCACCCAAGCAGCCTGTCCTTGATCAGCTCGTTGCCTTGCTGAAGACGGAAATCGCAGAAGAAGCGGTTGAGGAAGCATTTATCAATGAGATGAACGATCATTTGCCTACGGTAACGGTAAAAAATGAACATTGGTTAGCGGCTGCCGATCTCCTTCGTAAGCACGGAGATTGGTCATGTGACTATTTGCGTAATTTATCCGGCACCGACCAGGAGACACATTTAGAAGTCATCTATCACCTCATTAATTTGAACACGAGAGCAGAGGTTGCTGTTCGTGTTAAGACAGATCGCGAGGCGCCTTCCATCGCATCGGTAACGCCAATATGGCCAACAGCGGACTGGAATGAGCGTGAAGTATACGATTTGCTGGGCATTGATTTTCCGGGACATCCCGACTTGCGCCGCATCATGATGCCGGATGATTGGGTTGGACACCCGCTGCGCAAAGATTATGTGCCGTTAGATTCGGAGGTGTAACCACCCGTGATTCGCACAGAAGAATTGCTGCTTAATGTTGGGCCGCAGCACCCGAGTACGCACGGTGTATTCCGCATCGTCGTCAAGCTGGACGGTGAGGTCATTACGGAAGCAACTCCAGTAATGGGTTACCTGCATCGCGGTACGGAGAAGCTTGCGGAAAGCTTGAATTATACACAGATTATTCCTTATACAGACCGTATGGATTATGTCTCTGCCATGACCAACAATTATGTACTGGTTCATGCGGTAGAGAAGATGATGCAGTTGGAGATTCCTGAGAAGGCCGAATTTATGCGTCTTATCGTGATGGAGCTTCAGCGTGTAGCCAGTCATCTTGTGTGGTGGGGCACGTATTTGCTTGATATCGGTGCGATGAGCCCATTCCTGTACGCATTCCGTGATCGTGAGATCATCATCGATCTATTCAATGAATTGTGCGGTGCTAGACTTACGTACAACTATATGCGTGTCGGCGGGGTAAAGTGGGATGCTCCTCCGGGCTGGATCGATAAAGTACGTGAGTTTCTGCCTTATATGAAAAAGCGCATGGATGAATACGATCGGCTTGTAAGCGGCAATGAAATATTTTTATCCCGTATTAAGGGAGTCGGCACTTACGATGCAGAGACCGCGATCGCCTACGGGCTTAGCGGCGCCAATCTGCGCTGTACGGGCGTAAACTGGGATTTGCGCAAAAATGAGCCTTACAGCCTGTACGATCGCTTCGAATTCGATGTCCCGCTGGGCAAAGTAGGAGACTGCTATGATCGCTATGTCATCCGTCTGGAAGAGCTGAAGCAGAGCTTGCGTATTCTGGAGCAGGCTGTAGAGCAATTTCCGAGCGAAGGAGAAACAATGGGCAAAGTCCCTCGTGTCATACGGCCGCCTGCGGGTGAGGTATATGCACGGATCGAATCGCCGCGCGGAGAAATTGGCTGCTACATCGTATCTAAGGGCAAGGCGGAGCCATTCCGGCTGAAGTTCCGACGTCCGTCTTTTGTGAATTTGCAAATACTGCCGAAGCTGCTCGTAGGCGAAACGATGACGAACCTGATTACCATATTGGGCGGGATTGACATCGTCGTCGGGGAGGTGGATTGCTAGTGGGGGACTTGTTGAATCAAACACTCACGTGGCAGAATGGACTAATTTTCATCGCATGGGGAGTTGTTCTTCTACTCGTTGTCCTAGGCTTCGTAACCTATGCGATTTACTTCGAACGCAAAGTCATAGGCTGGATGCAGCTGCGTCATGGCCCTACACGAGTAGGTCCGCTTGGATTGCTGCAGACGGTTGCTGATATTTTGAAACTACTGCTTAAGGAAGACACAATACCTCGCAAGGCTGATAAAGCACTATTCATCATGGCTCCAGTCATCACGTATGTACCGGCATTTGCCGTTATAGCGACAATTCCTTATGCCGCTAACTTAGGCTTTGCCGATCTGAATGTCGGATTGTTATATTATGCTGCATTGTCCAGCATCTCTACGATTGGTATTATTTTAGGAGGATGGGCGTCCAACAACAAATACTCTCTGCTCGGCGGTATGCGCTCAGCGGCGCAAATGATAAGCTATGAAATACCTCTCGTTATTTCAGTAGCTGGTATTATCATGTTGAACGGATCGCTCAGCTTGCGTACCATAGTAGAAGGGCAAGGCAACTATTTTTGGGAATGGAACTTTATCCCGCAAATCATCGGATTCATTGTCTTTATTATCGCTGGGGTATCTGAGTTGAATCGTACCCCATTTGATTTGCCTGAGGCAGAATCAGAGCTTGTTGCGGGTTACCACGTTGAATATAGCGGTTTCCGATTCGCCTTCTTCATGTTGGCGGAATATGTGTATGTATTCGCACTTTCAGCACTGACGACGGTCTTGTTTTTAGGCGGCTGGCATCCACCGCTCCCGTTCCTCGACTTCATACCGGGGCTGCTGTGGTTCATCCTGAAATTCTCGTTCTGCGTCTTCTTCCTATTCTGGCTACGTGCAACGATGCCTCGCATACGCGTGGATCAATTGATGGGCTTTGGGTGGAAGGTGCTGCTGCCGCTTGCCCTGCTTAACGTCTTCTTGACGGCGATATACATCGAAATTTTCAACAAATAGGCTAGGGGTGAGATCCGTGAAAGGACTGTTGAAGGGTCTGGGCGTTACTTGGAAGGCGATGACGTCGAAGAAGGTCACCTACAAATACCCGGATGTTCCGCTAGAGATGCCCGATCGGTTTCGCGGCATACAGCATTTCGATCCTGATAAGTGTATCGTATGCAATCAATGTGCCCGTATCTGTCCAACGGAATGCATTTCGTTGATAGGTAAACCGAATCCGGATCCGGAGAAGAAGGGCAAAGTGATCGACACATACGATATTAACTTTGAAATTTGCATTTTGTGTGATCTATGCACGGAAGTATGTCCGACTGAAGCGATAGTCATGACGAACAATTTTGAATTGGCGACATACAGCCGTGATGATCTGTTCAAAAATTTGAATTGGCTGAACGACAACAATGTCAACATTCGTCAAGAGAACAACTCCGCCATGCCGAAGGGGGGCGCGAAGAAAAGTGTTTAACTTTTCCTTGGAATGGACAGGGGAGACAGTTGTCTTCTTCGTGCTGGCTATCTGCATTATTTCTGGTGCTGTGTTGATGCTCAATTTTTCAAAGGTTGTACATATGGTGATATCCATTGCCTTTTCCTTCTTAGGACTGGCAGGAATGTATATTTTGCTTGATGCCGAGTTTGTTGCTTTCGTGCAGGTGCTCGTCTATACGGGCGCCATATCAATTCTAATGATATTTGGTATTATGATGACCCGGCACGATAAGCAGGATGAGGCATTTGTTAAGCCGTGGAAGGAAACGCTGGCAGCAATCGGCTGTATTGCATTGTTCGGAGTGTTGTTCTTCTCCATTCGCAGCTCTGAATTCCCAGTGCACCAAGATGCTGAACTTGCACAGGACAATACGCTGAATATCGGGAAACAGATGTTTACGGAGCATGTCATTCCGTTCGAGCTGCTGTCGGTTCTGCTGACGGTCGCCTTTATCGGGGCGATCGTGCTGGCTAAAAAGGAGGCGGATGAATCTTGAGCACGATGCTTGCTTCCTTTCTGACACTTGCCGCTATTTTGTTCTGCATCGGTTTATATGGGGTACTTACCAAGCGCAACGCGGTTATCGTACTGTTATCCATTGAGCTAATGCTTAATGCAGCGAACCTGAATTTGATTGCCTTTTCGAAATACGGGGTCGTACCGAGCCTGAAGGGGCAAATTTTCTCTCTCTTTACAATTGCGATTGCAGCTGCGGAAGCGGCAATCGGTGTCGCCATCCTTATCGCGTTGTACCGGAATCGCGGAACGGCCAACGTGGACGAATTTGACGACTTGAAGAGATAATCGGTAGGGAGGATACGACAATGGAATCCGTCTTTTCGCAATTCGCATGGGCTATCCCGGTCATTCCGCTGCTCGCGTTCCTCATGCTGACGGCATTTGGCCGTCAGATGAAAGGCGCAGCCGTTCTGCTCGGCGTCATCAGCTCTCTTGCTGCGTTCGTACTGTCTGCGCTCCTCCTATGGGAGCGGGTGTCCAGCACGATGGAAGACTACACCCGAAGCTTCGATTGGATTCGCTTTGGTGACTTTCGTCTAGAGTTTGGATTCGATGTGACGAACTTGAACGCACTTATGCTCGTCATTGTGACGCTGGTCAGTTTGCTAGTAAATATATATTCCAAAGGGTATATGCATGGTGATGAGCGGCAAACGGTGTTCTATGCGTACATTGCGCTTTTTACCAGCTCGATGTTGGGGCTTGTACTGTCTCCAAATCTGCTGCAGCTCTATATCTTTTGGGAGCTTGTTGGTGTGTGCTCATTCCTGCTCGTTGGGTTCTGGTATGAGCGCCCGGCTGCACGTGTGGCCGCAAAGAAGGCGTTTATCGTCACACGGATAGGGGATGTTGGTTTATTCATTGCGCTACTGCTTCTGTTCTGGCATATGCCAAACCACGCGCTTGATTTTACATCCATAAGCAATGTGTTCAGCAATGCAGATTCGCTAGCACAGAGCGGCATTTCTGCCGGCCTGACGACTTGGATTGCGTCTCTCATATTTGTTGGGGCGGTAGGTAAGTCGGGTCAGTTCCCGCTGCATACATGGCTTCCGGATGCGATGGAAGGGCCGACACCGATCTCAGCTCTTATCCATGCGGCTACGATGGTAGCAGCAGGTGTGTATCTGGTTGCACGGACATTTGATATTTTCCACATGTCTCCTACGGCGATGACGATTGTTGCAAGTGTGGGGGGCTTTACAGCGATCTTCGCAGCAACGATTGCAATCGCGCAGCGAGACTTGAAGCGTATTCTGGCATACTCGACGGTTAGCCAGCTTGGCTACATGATGATGGCGCTCGGTCTCGGAGCGGTAACGGCAGGTATGTTCCACTTGTTTACGCACGCCTTTTTCAAGGCGCTTCTGTTCCTTGGAGCGGGTAGCGTCATTCATGCTGTACATACACAGGATATTTTCAAGATGGGCGGCATTGGCCGCAACATGAAGGTTACCGCTTGGACATTCGGTATTGGAGCACTGGCTCTGTCCGGTATTCCTCCATTGTCCGGCTTTTGGTCCAAGGATGCGATCTTGACAGCAGCTTGGGAGCAAAATAATTGGCTATTATTTATTGTTGGTGTAATAGCTGCATTCTTTACTGCATTTTATATGGCACGTTTGTTTTTCCTTGTATTTACAGGTGAGACATCGGCAGATAGCGATGCATCCAAGATTCATGAATCACCATTATCCATGACGATGCCTTTGATCGTGCTCAGTATACTGGCTATCGTTGCTGGTTTCATTAACACTCCGTTTGGCGGCAGTTTCGGCTCATGGTTGACTGGGGAGGAAGCGGCTGAACACGCGAATGTGATGGTGATGATAGTATCGGCGCTTATCGGTGTATTGGGTATTGGACTTGGTTATGTTATGTACGGCCCTGGCCGCAAGCGTCAAGATACGCTCGAGCAAACGGCAGCACCGCTCTATCGTTTGCTTGCCAACAAATATTATGTGGATGAACTGTATCACATTGTATTTGTACGTTCTCTTACTGGCATAGGGCTATTCCTAAAGGCGATTGATAAATGGATCATTGATGGCTTGGTTCGCTTGGTCACATGGTTTACGGTCGGTATCGGCAGAACGTCGCTGCGATTGCAAAGTGGCCAGCTTCAAACCTATGGATTAGTGTCCCTGTTTGGCTTTGTCGGAATGATTCTGCTCGTACTGGCACTTGGAAGGAGGTTCTGGTAGATGCTGAATGTTCTTTCTTCGATGCCGCTGCTAACGCTGCTGACCTTCTCGCCTTTGCTTGGGGTAATCGTATTATTGTGCATTCCCCAAGAACGAACACGTTCGATTCAAGTAACGGGCATTGTGACGACATTCGTGCCGCTTTTGCTGGCGCTTGTCATTTATGGCAATTATGATGCGCTGGAACAAGGCAAGAGCTTGGTGGAGCAACATTCATGGATTTCCATCCCGCTCAATTCCGAATTGATTGAGGGACTGAGCTCATGGGCATTCACGATACAGTATCATTTATCAATTGATTCGCTATCGCTTCCACTCGTTGTAATGACAACGATCGTAGCTTCAATGGCAGCATTTGCATCCCTATACGTGAAGAAGCGCTGGAAGTCGTATTTTATTCTATTCCTGCTGCTTGAAGTCGGTATGCTTGGCGTCTTTATGGCACGCGATCTGTTCTTATTTTTCATGTTCTTTGAATGGACACTGGTGCCGACTTATTTCCTTATTGGGATTTGGGGCTATATGCATCGCGAGAAGGCCGCAAACCAATTCCTGCTGTACAATGGTCTCGGATCCGCGCTTCTCTTGGTGGCTTTCATTATATTGACGGTGACTGCAGGCTTTGCACCTAACCCGGATATGGCTATCAATGGCCATTACGTGTATTCCGGCAATCTTGATGTCATTTTGAAAAACATTAACGATGCAGCATCATTTATCAATCAGGAGCAGAGCGGGGTATACTTGTCCGAAAGTATGCGAACCTTTGTCTTTTTCTTACTTATTGTTGCTTTTGGCGTAAAGCTCCCGATATTTCCATTCCATACTTGGATGCTGCGTGTGCACGCAGAAGCTCCGGCACCAGTTGTCATGCTGCACTCCGGAATATTGCTGAAGATGGGGGCATACGGGCTTGTACAGTTCGGAACTGCCTTGCTTCCGCATGAGACTGCAACATGGTCAGTGCTTCTGGCTGTGCTAGGCGTTATCAATGTGCTATATGGGGCTATACTCGCCTTTGTACAAAAGGAATTTAGATTAATTTTGGCTTACTCGAGTATTAGCCATATGGGCTTCGTCCTGCTTGGTATTGCGGCAATGAATGATATCGGGCTGCAGGGTGCTGTAGTACAGATGGTATCGCATGGATTCATCTCGGCGCTGTTCTTCCTGCTTGTTGGTGCATTGTTAGAAAGAACGGGAACTACGAGAATCGACGAGTTGGGTGGCTTAGCAAAGAGCATGCCGTTCTTATGCGGTATTCTTCTGTTGTCAGGCTTGGCTTCGCTTGGTTTGCCAGGCTTGTCCGGATTCGTAGCGGAGCTTCTCTCCTTGCTTGGGCTGTTCGAAACGATGAAGTGGGCTGCCATACTCGCAGCGCTTGGCATTATTTTAAGTAGTGTATATGTGCTTCGCGGGGTACTGGCTATCTCTTATGGTCCGAGAGATGAGCGCTATGCAGGCTTAAAGGATGCAAGGCTTGTCGAAGCCGTGCCGATTATGGTACTGACAGCGTGCATTATCTTAATCGGATTGTTCCCGTCGTTCGTTACGGCACCGATTGATAGTGGCGTCGAGCACGTCATCGAATTATTCAAGGTGAGGGGGTAGGCCCATGGATGCGACTACAGTTAAACTGCTGCAATTGGGCGATCTCGCACTGCTTGCACCTGAGCTGACGCTTGTTATTGCAGCGATTGTGATCTCGCTCATTGATTTGGCGCTGCCCCGTCGTGTAAATCGGGATATTATCGGGGGGCTGTCCCTGCTGGGCGTTCTGATTTCGCTCGGCTTAGTTATATGGAAGCTGTATCAACGGGTATATCTCTCAGAGGAAGCGGCCCGGGCTGTGCAGCTGCTCAATCAAAGCTATCGCATAGACGATTTTGCATTATTGCTTAAAATCGTATTCCTTACTGCAACGGGACTCATCCTGCTGATGAGTATCGGAAATATACGGGAAAATGAAATCTCAAATCGCGGCGAATATTACTATTTGCTGCTGCCAGCTACACTTGGGGCGATGATGATGGCTTCTTCAGGGGATCTCATCACGCTCTATGTTGGTCTTGAACTCATAAGCATCACATCCTACATTCTTGTTGGAATTAAGAAAAATGACCGCAAGTCATCAGAGGGTGCATTCAAATATGCGGTATTGGGAAGTGTTGCGTCCGCATTTATTTTATACGGCATGTCATTCGTTTATGGCATAACCGGAAGCACGCAGCTTGGAGCGATTGCCAGAGGGCTGTCGGATCATGTGCATGCCTTTGAGCCACTTATTTATGTGAGCTTTCTGCTTATGCTGGTAGGCTTCGGGTTTAAGGTGGCAGCAGCTCCATTCCATGCCTGGTCACCGGATGTATATGCAGGTGCGCCAACACCGGTTGCAGCCTTCTTGGCGGTTGTCTCCAAAGGTGCCAGCTTGGCAATTCTATTCCGCATCTTCTACAGTCTGTACTTTGGTTTGGGCGTCAACAAGGATATGATCATCTATCACGACTTTGCCACTATTCTCTTAGTTCTGGCAGCAGTGTCGATGGTTATCGGAACGACAATGGCGCTCAAACAGTCGAATGTAAAGCGGCTTCTTGCCTTGTCTGGTATTGCGAATGCAGGTTACTTGCTTGTACCAATCGGATTGGATATGCTGGATGGTTCGTGGCATTCGTCGAATTTCTCGGAGTTCCTATTCTACTTGCTGGCATACTTATTCACGACGATTGGTGCCTTCGCAGTCCATACGGTGATCGAACGTTCAGCAGGACATGACGAGATGAAGGGATATGCTGGCTTGTATTATCGTTCACCATGGCTTGCCGTAGCGATGACAGTGCTCGTGCTGTCCCTTGCAGGGATTCCAATTACGGCTGGTTTCATGGGTAAGCTGTACATCATATTCGGCGCAGCCGCCGGTCATACGGTATGGCTCGCTATATTGATGATGGTTACAGGTGTTATCTCTTTCTACTTCTACTTCGGCTTTATCCGCCAGATGTACATGCGGGCAGGGAATGAGGATGAGGTACGAATTTCAATGACACAACGAGTTGTCATCGCATTGTGCGTACTTTTCGTGCTGCTGCTCGGCGTGTTCCCAGGTTTTGTAGTTAAGGCGATTCAACAAGTCTTCTCCATTGGAGCAGACTTGCTGATCCGTATGTGATCAGGAACAACGATTCATTGGGTTGATGGCAAAGCGACTTTCCATGTTATTGAAGAATCGAAGCCTCTGTTTATGAAGAGGCTTCGATTCTTTTTTATTACATGTAGGACTACGGACTCAAATTGACCGATCTGAAAAGGAAAGAATGCCCCCACGGCGAAACTTTATAACGTTTAACGTGTAAAGTTATATTGTGTCTGTATGGATGGAGACAACGCCAAACGATGTCTGTCTTTATCTCATTCATAGTCGTAAATAAAGAGCAAGGATAGAGGTCAGGAGATATGATCGCGGAATGATTCCAATTTTCTTTCTTCCAGTGAATCGTACGTTCATAAACCTCTAGCACAGGCCTTCGGAACAAGAAGAGGATGGGATTCATTATGAAACGATTGCCTCGCGTCGTCGTGACCGGCACCATCATAGTACTTTCCAGCATGCTGCTGCTAGAATCGTCAGGCATGCGTCAAGCGATCTCGCCGATGTACGAGGTAAGTGGATTGAATGAGGCAGCACAGCACAGTTGGGAAGCTGCGGCACTTGTACCAACTGCGAATCTTGTCATCAATGAACAGCGTGACGAGAAAGCCGTCTCATGGATTATGAAGTGGAAGCAAGGATCACAGGATGACGCAATTTTGCGTCGTAGTATTGTGGAGTCAGAGCAGAAATCAGTAGGGATCATGGTCGTTCGTCCTAAGGAATCAGAGCAGCCGGATGCTTGGCTGCGCGATGCGAAGCGATCGAATGATATTGAATACATCGAACCGAATCACACGGTTCATACGCTGCAGTCAGTTGTAAAGCCGAATGATACCTTATATAGCCAGCAGCATTATTTGCAGCAGATAGGGATCGAAGCGGCGTGGGGACGGACACGGAGCAATCTGTCTACGACAATTGCGCTTGTCGACACGGGGGTCGACTTTAACCACCCGGATTTGAAGCCAAACTTAGTGAAGGGGATTAACCTGCTGGATTCGGGCATCCCTCAAGATGATAACGGTCATGGCACCAGTGTTGCCGGGGTTATTGCGGCTATCGGCAATAATAGTAAAGGTACAACCGGAATTGTATGGTCAGCTAAAATAATGCCGATCAAAGCACTCGATGCTAGGGGATATGGCGATGAGGATAAATTAGGGGCCGGGATTTTATATGCTGTTGATCATGGCGCCAAAATCGTGGTCATGTCAGTCGGACTCTATCGCTACTCGAAATACATGGAGGAAATTGTGAATTATGCTGAGCAGAAGGGGGTTCTGCTCATTGCAGCTACTGGTAACGACGGTACTCGCTATGGAGAGAAAATTGCGGTTAAATATCCAGCCGCTTATCCTACGGTGCTCGCCATCGGCGGCAATAACAATCACCAGCGGGTGGAGCCGCGTTCAAACACTGGTCCGGAGGTAGATCTTGTTGCGCCGTGGCATGTGTTTACGACCGCATTAGGCGGGGGCTATGCTGCTGAAGAAGGAACCTCGATGGCTGCTCCTCAAGTGGCAGGAGTAGCGGCATTGCTGTGGAGCCAATACCCTGAGCTGAAACCATATCAAATTCGCCAGCATTTGCGGAAAACAGCGAAGGATATCGAGGCGAAAGGCTGGGACGAGCTTAGCGGCTATGGAATGCTTCGTGCAGACCAAGCCTTATTAACGCCAATAGAGCAAGATCCATTCGGAACGAATACGAGTCGCGAAAAGGCGAGAGTGTTCCCGATAGACACTTCGCTGGCGGCAGAAATAAACGGAAAGAAGAAGGATAATTGGTTCGTTGTTGATGCTCCCTATGATGGAACTCTAGAGCTGAATCTGCAGCGAATTCAAGGATCAAGTAAAATCGGAATTACACATTTTGCTGGCAATAACCGTACAGGTAAGGCTTATAGCTACTCTAGCAATAAGCCGCTAGCTGTTCCCGTGAAGAAGGGAAAGAATGTCTTCCGATTTTACGCAGAGGATGCGGGTGCTGCGGTCGCATACAAATTATCGTCATGTTTCCTTATTTATGAGGATCCGTTCGAGCCGAATGATAAGCAGTTTCAAGCCTTTGCACTTCCTGCTCGGACACAGGATATTGTAGGCACATTCAGTCATGCATCTGACTTCGATTGGTACTCGATTCAACTGCCGACGAAGGCAACACTTCGGTTGAAACTGGATACGGACACTGTTCGTATTGATCCAGCAATGGAGATTCGTGGCTCGCATATGGATACACGCTGGGTAGATGAACAGAAAGAAGGTCAGGCTGAGTCGGTTGTTCTTCCTGATTTACCTGCGGGCAAGTATTATATTTTGGTACAGAATGCGGTAACCGCACGACCGGAAGCCGTAGCAGGAGAATATAAGCTGCATATCGATTATGTGACGCAATTTACGGATTCAAATGAACCGAATGATAAGGTGTATGAGGCTATCACCATGAGTGAAGGAACGGAATATAAAGGGGTCTTTCATGAGGATACTGATGTTGATTGGTTCCAATGGAATGTGAAGGAGCAGACGTACGGCCGTTTCCGGGTAGTGAATGTACCTTCTAACCGTGTGGTGACAATGTCTGTTCTTTCAAGGGAACAGAAGGTGATTGCCTCCGCACGCAATCGATTGGGTGAGACCTCTCTCGAGATAGGCACTCAGTTAGAACCAAGTACGTACTACGTACGATTGACGACCAGTGATAAGTTTGATACGCAATTCTATTCCTTGTCTGTAAAGGCTGAGCCGCTAGTAGCTGGCTTCCGTGATATTGGTCAACATTGGGCTAAGGATTCGATCGTTCGTGCGGTCAAGGCAGGCTGGATTAACGGCTATCCTGAAGCGGAGTTTGGACCGGATCGTCCTATCACACGAGCGGAGGCGGCTTCGATCATGGCAAATGCGTTCAAGCTCAGCTCTAAGGGGAAGCAGTCGCCATCTTTTAAGGACGTGACTTCAAAGCATTGGGCTTATTCAGCAGTTTCGCGGGTTACGAGTGCAGGCATTGCTGGAGGCGTCGGCGGCCAGCGCTTTGCACCAGATCAAAAGGTGAAACGCTCAGAGATGGCGGTGATGATAGGGAATGCCTTGCACCTCAAGGCAGGGGTGATTAGTGCTCCTCCATTTGCAGATGTCTCTGTAGGGCATTGGGCAGCTCCTATGCTGGCTGAGATGAAACGCAAGGGATATGTTCGCGGTTATAAAGGGAATACGTTCGAGCCAAATCGCGAAGCGACACGGGCTGAGTTTGCAGCGATGCTCCTCGTTGCCATGGACAAGAAAACGTAAGGAGGGGTTAAAGTGGGCGGAAATGAAACATGGACACAGGTCACCTCGTCTGTAGGTTGGAGCGGTGCTGTTCAAATGATAATTACATTGCTGTGCATTGCACTTGCATGGTGGGCACTGCAAAACGTAAAAATTGATTTGTTCATTCGGCACCCGCATAGCCCACAAGGCAAAATGGTTCATTTACTATTAGCCATTATAGTCGGCCGAGCAGTGGCTCATTTTTTTGTCGATTATTGGAGTTGGACACAATCATTACGTTTTTTGTTTTGAATCATTCAGGAATGGTTAAGAGGAAATGGACGGCGGTACACCGACGGGGTTCAAACCGTTATGTTTACATGATGAGGCCCCGTCCGACAAGGGTTTAAGCACTTGTCGAATAACATCGAATGAAGATGTCAACACTGGATGATAGCCCCAAGGAAAATGTGGAAGGGTCTATCGAAAAATATCGCTTGTCCATAGCTGTGATGCAGTGGTATGATGTAGTTTGGAAATCAAAAGAACGTACCATTTTTTACAGAAATATGGATAATGGGGCGAAATAAAGCGCGGAGGGAAACATGATGAGCAAATTTATCGTCCGCGGAGGCAACCGATTGATGGGTACAGTGCGTGTTAGTGGCGCGAAGAATTCTGTGCTTCCGATCATCGCTGCTTCGTTACTGGGAGAAAAAGGCGTTAGCGTTATTTGCGATGCACCTCCACTTGACGATGTGAAAACGATACACAATGTACTGGAAAAATTAGGTGCAAGCCTTACATATTCCAACGAAACTATTCATGTGAATGCGGAGAACCTTCATTCCTATGAAGCTCCATATGAGTTGGTGCGTAAGATGCGAGCATCGTTCCTCGTCATGGGCCCGTTGCTGGCTCGCGCAGGACAGGCGCGTATTTCTTTGCCTGGCGGATGCGCTATTGGAACTCGTCCGATCGATCAGCATTTGAAAGGCTTTGAAGCCATGGGTGCGGTTATTGGTCTCGGACAAGGATATATTGAAGCGAAAGTGGACGGCCGACTGAAGGGCGCTAAGATTTACTTGGATGTTGCGAGTGTCGGTGCGACGGAAAATATTATGATGGCGGCTACATTGGCCGAAGGTACGACAATTATTGAAAATGCAGCTCGTGAGCCGGAAATCGTCGACTTGGCGAACTATCTGAACAAGATGGGAGCAGTCGTTCGCGGAGCAGGAACAGGCGTTATTCGCATTGAAGGTGTGGATCATCTGCAAGGTGCTGAGCATACAGTAATCCCTGATCGCGTCGAAGCGGGAACTTATATGGTTGCTGCTGCGATGACAGGCGGAGATGTGTATGTGGAAGGTGCAATTGCGGATCACCTTGGCCCCGTTATTGCGAAGATGGAAGAGATGGGCATTACAATCGAGCCGGATGAGAATGGCATTCGCGTACGCGCGGAACAGCCGCTGAAGGCTGTAGATGTCAAGACGCTTCCATACCCTGGATTTCCAACAGACATGCAGTCGCAGATGATGGCATTGCTGCTTGCAGCGGAAGGAACATCTGTTGTTACGGAAACGGTATTCGAAAACCGCTTCATGCATGTGGATGAGTTCAACCTGATGAATGCCAATATTAAGGTTGAAGGACGTACTTCTGTGGTAACAGGACCAGCGAAGCTGAAAGGTGCTAAGGTAACGGCAACTGACCTACGTGCTGGTGCAGCGCTGATCTGTGCAGGCTTGATTGCTGAAGGCACGACAGAAGTTGGGGGCGTTCAGCATATTGATCGCGGTTATGTGCACTTGGCGGAGAAATTGTCTGCGCTTGGAGCGGACATCTATCGTGTGAATATGACGGAAAAGCCACAAGAAACGAAAGAAGAGAAGGTAGAAGGTGTTTTCCAAACTCAGCCAACTTGGGCGTAAGCCTATGTCGAGAAGGCTAGAGAAGGAGCCTCCATCTGGATTATATATAGACAATAGCATCGATACAAATGGTGTACCGACTAGACAAAAAGCCGCCTCATAAAGAGGAGGCTTTTTTGCATATAGGATACATAATTCTAAAGGAAAAGGTTTGTTTCCCTTAAAGTCTGGGATCCTTTCTAAATGCAAACGATAGATAAATGGTTATCCGGTTCTGTCCTCTCTCAAAAAAGCATAGGGTAGAAGAAAGAGGATTGACTCTGCTCTATTTGTGAAATGCTAGAAATGAAGAGAGGGTTCTTCCGTAGGAGAGGAGGAGAGAGTCGGATGGCAATGCAGCCGATGTTGAACGCGCAGGCGCGACGGCTCGCCCGCTGGCTGAAGCCGCGCCTGGGCTTTCGCGGCAGGGGGCGATGGGGCATGCCCACTTGCTCTTCAGTTTTTCCATTATAAAAAAGG
>NZ_JASIUF010000021.1:0-141710 GCF_030363895.1 Paenibacillus sp. S-12 | reverse complement strand
CCCCCGGCCGCTGCTAGCGCGCACCGCCCTATGGGCGGGCGCGCTTATCGCGCTCGCGCTGCTCGTGCCGCTCCTGCTGGTGCAAGAGCACCAGCAGGAGAAGGGCACGAGCGTGCGCAGCGAGCGCACGGCGCCGCAGGCGCAAAAGGAGTCGCCAGGCATAGCGGCGGCGCAGCCCATGGTGCGCGTGTACCTGAGCGGCACGCGCCAAATTGAGAGCATCGCGCTGGAGCAGTACGTGCGCGGCGTCCTGGCGGCAGAGATGCCGAGCAGCTTCGAGCTCGAAGCGCTCAAGGCGCAAGCGATAGCCGCCCGCACGTACATCATGCGCCGCTTGCTGGCGAAGGATGCAAGCGGCACACCAGAGGGGGCCGACGTGACAAACACCGTCGCCCATCAGGCTTACAAGCCGCTCGCGGAGATGAAGCGGCTGCCGAAGGATGCCGCGGCGAAGCTGAGCCGCGCCGTGGAAGAGACGAAGGATCTCATTATTACGTATGAGGGTAAACCGATTATGGCTGCCTTTTTCTCGACAAGCAATGGATATACCGAAAATGCAGAGGATTACTGGGGGAGCCCGATCCCATACTTAAAAAGTGTGCCGAGTCCTTGGGACGAGCGGGTCGCTCCGAAATATGCGGAACGCACTACTTTTCAAATGAATAACCTGCTGTCAGAGCTTGGGGTATCGGTACAAGCATTGAAGCTGAAATCAGATGGTGGAACAACTGGCAAGACAGCTTCCATTCAAGGGATTGGGAATCAGCTTCGCATTGTATCTCGAACGGTTGGCAAGCGGGTGCGTCAGGTTCAGATTGGATCAGAACATTTTACAGGACGAGAGATTCGAGAGAAGCTTGGACTGCGATCAAGCGCATTCGATTGGAGTGTAGACAATGACAAGTTGGTCATTACCACATATGGATTCGGGCATGGCGTAGGCATGAGCCAGTATGGGGCGCAGGGGATGGCCAAGGAAGGCGCGACAGCCGAGCAAATTGTAACCTACTATTATAATGATGTGAAACTGGACAAAGCTTCGAAGTTAGCAGCAGGCCGGCTGAGAAACTGAGCTGCATTACAGGGATTCGCCGCTGGGCAGAGGCGATACGAGCCATTCTCAGAAGGGAGCTAGACTAGGCTTTCTAGCCCTGCTAGCTTCATATCTTAAAAATTAGCATTTCTACGTATAAAAGTACTAGCCTCGGTAACAATGGTTACTGAGGTGATCACAAATGAGTGAACAAAACCAAAATCAAAACTCAAAAAACAAATCAACGATGAATACATCTACGACAAGCACAGCAAATCCGTCTGAAGCCTCCAAATCAATGCATGGGACGCAAGCGGTTCACACATCCTCATGGAGAAAGCTGTTGTCGAAGAAATGGGTATTCCCCGCTTTGTACATGGCCGCAGCAGCAATTATCCTAACTCTAGTCTGGGTCTATCAAGACTTGAACCACAAACCGCTCGACCCAAACAAGGATGCGACGCAAGCAGAGCAGACGATGAAGCAAGGCAACACAACAGCAGGAACGGCAACAGGAGCCAAGGAAGAAGCAGTCGAAGTTGTGGCAACAAACGAAACACTCGGTTGGCCGGTGGCGAACGCTGGGGATGTAGATGTCGTTATGCCGTACTATGACGAGAAGGCTTCCAAGGAAGAACAGGCCGCGGCAATGGTGCAGTACAAGCAAACGTTTACGCCGAATGTAGGTATCGACTTGGCACGCAAGGACAAGCAGACATTTGATGTGCTGGCAGCTATGAGTGGTAAAGTAACACGTGCCGAGCAGCATTCAACGAATGGATTTGTCGTAGAGCTGGATCATGGCAATGGCATGAAGACGGTCTATCAAAGCTTGGCTGATGTGAAAGTGAAGCTTGGCGATACCGTGAAGAAGGGTGACGCGCTTGCCTCTGCAGGCCGCAGCGAACTAGAGAAGGAACTGGGCGTTCATGTTCACTTTGAAGTGTACAATGAGAACAAGCCAGTCAACCCGACATCGGTTCTGGTTAAAAACTAATACGGTTGAACTGGTAACAACGGGCGAATGTCTTTAGGACATTTGCCCGTTTTTATATTTTTGGTCGGGGAGGAAATCGCATCAGAAATGATCGCTTTTCGAAAAAAATTTTTTGCTCGTTTGAATTTGGATATGAACCATCTCGTCCACAATTTTGAAAGCATCAGAAATACCGCTTTGACTAAGCTTTTTTTCCTGCCTTTTCTTCGGATAGGTGATTCCGTTATCCATCTTGTCCACTGTCAGCCTTGGCAAAAATATTGGCTAAGCCAAGCTTGTCAGGCTTGGTTATAACGCATAAGTGTGCGACCCCCTCATATAATGTACCAATTAAACCGAGTAGGGAGGCGGGAACGTGCACGACTACATCAAAGAACGGACCATCAAAATCGGCCGCTGCATCGTCGAAACGAAGCATACGGTTCGTACTATCGCCAAAGAGTTCGGCGTGTCCAAAAGCACGGTGCACAAAGATTTGACCGAACGGCTGCCTGAGATCAACCCCGATTTGGCTGATCAGGTGAAGCACATTCTCGAATATCATAAGTCCGTTCGTCACTTGCGTGGTGGGGAAGCAACGAAGATAAAATATAAGAAAACCACTTCAAAAAAACGTGAGGTGATGACGGCCGGTAAATCCTAACCCCCCACCCCATTCCAATAACTTTTTAAAATGTGAGCTGCCTTCCAATCTGTCATTGAACGTAGCAGAGAAAGTATGATATGGTAAACGATGAGTAAATATTTTGCAGAAAACGGTCGTAATTTCTCGATTTGGACATGAAAAATGAATGTGGAGGCTCTCGAACTTATGCTTAGCAAGGATATTGGAATCGACTTGGGAACGGCGAACGTTCTCATCCATGTCAAGGGGAAGGGGGTCGTCTTGAACGAGCCTTCGGTTGTAGCAATCGAAAGCGATTCAAAGCGAGTCCTCGCCGTGGGTGAAGAAGCCCACAGAATGGTTGGACGGACACCGGGTAATATTGTCCCTATACGCCCGCTTAGAGACGGAGTCATTGCTGACTTCGAGGTAACGGAAGCAATGCTGAAGCACTTTATTTCACGTGTCGGCGGTCGCAAATGGTACTCGCATCCACGAATTCTAATTTGCGCGCCGACGAACATTACTTCTGTTGAACAGAAGGCAATTCGTGAAGCGGCTGAGAAGAGCGGTGCCAAGGATGTTTTCTTGGAAGAAGAACCGAAGGCGGCGGCAATTGGCGCAGGGATGGATATTTTCCAACCAAGCGGCAATATGGTTGTTGACATCGGCGGCGGAACGACAGACGTGGCGGTATTGTCCATGGGAGACATCGTTACCGCCTCTTCTATTAAAATTGCTGGGGACAAGTTCGACAGCTCCATCATGAAATATATTAAGTCTAAGTATAAGTTGTTGATTGGGGAGCGTACATCTGAAGATATTAAGATCAACATTGGAACGGTGCGCGAAGGTGGACAACGGGAAATGGATATCCGTGGGCGTGACATGGTATCTGGCCTTCCATACACGGTTACAATCACATCCGATGAAGTTCGTGAAGCCTTGTGGGATCCAATCTCGTCGATTATCGCGGCTGCGAAATCGGTATTGGAACGGACACCGCCGGAACTGTCGGCGGATATTATCGATCGCGGCGTCATTTTGACTGGCGGCGGAGCACTTCTT
Source organism: Paenibacillus sp. S-12 (assembly GCF_030363895.1). Lineage (NCBI taxonomy): Bacteria > Bacillati > Bacillota > Bacilli > Caryophanales > Paenibacillaceae > Paenibacillus > Paenibacillus sp. S-12. The sequence goes on along the minus strand of NZ_JASIUF010000021.1, from coordinate 138,008 downwards.
GACGGATTGGACGAGCTAATGGCAGATGAACTGAAGGTACCAGTGCTTATAGCCGAAGATCCGATGCATTGTGTCGTGAAGGGTACAGGAATTATGCTGGACAATTTGGATAAGGTCGTTAAGAAATCATTCGTGTAATCCGATATACAAAGTATATGCTTTGATAGATCGGGAGGAAGCGACATGATTAGAGGGTTATATACGGCTGCATCGGGCATGATGACCCAGCAGCGGAGACATGATACGGTTACGAATAATATGACCAATATCAATACTCCTGGATACAAGTCGGTAACAGGAGCTGTACATTCATTTCCTGAAATGATGCTGTCCTTAATGGGTGGCGATCAAGGATCAGGACGAACCATTGGCCGTTTGAATACCGGTGTTTTTGCGGAAGAGAGCCGCATGCTGTTCAATCAAGGGGATCTGATGCAGACGAACCAATCCGGTGATTTTGCGCTGCTTGCAGATTTAAGTGTTCCGGGCGTTGCTTTTGACGCTTCAGGCAAAGGAAGAGATGGGCAAGGCAATGTTGTGTATAAGCCAGAAGCCTTCTTTACAGTGCGGGAAGGCAACGAGGTGCGTTTTACGCGGGATGGCCATTTTCGATTAAACGAGCGTCATGAGCTGACGACGGCAGACGGAGCGCTTGTGTTGAACCGGAATCAGGCGCCTATTGTATTGCCAGCCAATGTATCTCTGGATGATGTAAAGGTTAATGATGCAGGGAGAATGTACAATGTACATACAGGAACTCCGATAGTGGGAGCAGATCTGCTCGTTTCTCGCATTGAGAACCCGAATATGTTGATTCGAACAGGTAATGGGCGTTTCCGCCTAGATGCAGCGGGCGCTGGCCAAGCAACTGCGATCGCATGGACAGCGGAAGATCAGAAGCAGGTGCAAGTACAGCAAGGTTATCTAGAACGTTCCAATGTAGATCCGACCCAATCGATGGCGGACATGATGACGGCCTTCCGTGCCTATGAGGCGAATCAGAAAGTCGTACAATTCTATGATAAGACGCTGGACAAGACGGTCAATGAGGTAGGGCGCGTCTAAGCGCTTAGAATAGGAGGAACGATATGAACCAGTCTATGATTTCTGCAGCTACGTCCATGAATGGCATTCAGCGTAAGCTGGATATCGTCGCAGACAATATGGCGAATTTGAATACAAATGGTTATAAGCGCAAGTCCGCTACATTTGCCGATGTACTTACAAATGTAAGACAACATGATAAAGATTACCGTCAGCCAGGAAGAGCAACTCCAATGGGATACACGCTTGGCTACGGGGCACGATTGACTGCAATGGGCCGTGATTTCTCACAAGGTTCACTAAAGCAGACGGGTGTGAGCACTGACTTTGCGCTTGAAGGCAATGCGCTATTCGAGATCGGACTGACGAATGGTCAGTCTGCTTGGATACGAGAAGGAGCCTTCCATTATACGATAGATCCGGCTTCGAATGAAAAGGTGCTGGTAACGGCCCAAGGCGATAAGGTATTAGATAAAGACGGTGCAGAGATTCGAATTGCTCCGGATCAAGAGATACAGGTGAATGACAAGGGGCAAGTATTCGTGACGAAGAATGGCATAGTGGCGATTCCAAATCCGATTGCTACGCTGAAGGTTGTGAAGCCAATCAGCCCAGAGCTCCTGACACAGACAGAGAACAATTATTACGTAATGGCCCCTAACATGAACCGAAATGCAGTCGTTGAGGATCTTGATCTGACGGAAAATCAAACGGTTCACGTTCGACAAGGTATGATTGAGCAATCGAATGTATCGCTGATCGATGAGATGAACGATTTAATTCAAGCGCAGCGTGCGTATCAGATGTCCGCTCGTGCATTGACTTCCGGAGACGCGATGTGGGGGCTGGCGAATAACCTTCGCGCGTAAACGAAGCGGGTGAGATAATGAGTGACCAAGAAGAGAAAAACAAGAAGCTGCTCGATTATGAGTATGAGCCGCTGCAACAGGATATATCGTTAGCGCGTCTGCATCGTCCTCATTCCAGCTCCGAACACGAGGACGGGGAGACGAAGGTGAAGACCGAAACCGACGATCATTTAGAGTTGCCGGTAGCTGGCAAGCCTGCTCAGCAGCCTGTATTCGAAGAGCGGCGCAAGCAGCGTCTGCGCAAGGGCAAGGAGGCTGCTCAGACAGCCTCTGAGCAAGAGCCGGAACCTAAGCAGGAACCGGTTCGCCATTCTAAGGCAGGCAAGTGGATTTTTCGACTGGCCATTGTCCCACTATTATGCGTGCTAGCTACGTTCGGCGGAATGGTAGCCGGATTTGTCGTGCTAGGCAAGGGTTCTGTTGCAGATGCACTGAACGTCAATACATGGACACATTTGTTCCAACTTGTGTTCGGTTAAGGGAATCCCCACTTTGTGGGGATTTTTTTGTGCGTAAGGCGAAGGAAAAGAAGAAGGCAGTGATCGATTATTTCTTGAGGGGCTTTTGACCTCCTGTACCAGGCTATAAAGTTTCATTTTTGTTTTGGGGCATGTATAATGAGTTGGAGGAACATTGAAAATGGGGGGAACTGGGGGTTTTGAGGTTGAATTTACCGAATATGTTAACGATGTTTCGATTCGTTCTCATCCCCGTTTATATGGCTTTGTTCTTCATCGGTGAGCGGTACGCTGCATTCGGTGTCTGGCTGCTGGCCGGACTGACTGATATTATGGACGGGTATATCGCACGCAAGTATAATTTAGTAACGAATATCGGCATGATGCTGGATCCATTGGCAGATAAGCTAATGATGTTGACCGTCATGTTTTCTTTGCTGTGGTCTGGAGATATGCCCTGGACGGCTGCGGTAGCGATGCTGATTCGTGATGCAGGAATGATTGCGTGCTCAGCTTTATTTCATTTTAAAGGAAAGAAAACAGTTCCAGCTAATTGGATGGGGAAATTGACGACAGTCTTCTATTATATCGCGATTCTATTCGTCTACTTCCAATGGAATTATGCAGTCCAACTGTTATGGGCGGTAATCCTATTTTCATTTATCACATCGTTTATGTACGCGCTCTTGTTTATTCGAATTAATCGCAAGATAGAAGTCGAAAATGAGATCTCAAATCGTTTGTGAGGGGAATAGGTTTGTTGACTGTGAAGGGTTGAAAATCTTTACATTGGCTACGGCTTGTTATGATGTGCTATGGGGTCATGTAAGGAGGGCAACTTATGTTGCAGCAGAATGACATTGATAGAAGTTGTGCATTCTGATTTTAAGAAGAGAGCCCCTCTGACAGCAATAGCTGTAAGAGGAGCCCCTTATCTCAACCTTCAAGCCTGCAGTCATGAAGGATGATCTTAGTTATTGACGTATAGCTGCCGTAATATACGTATAGGAAGAGAGGAGTAAGTCACCATGTTATCCATTGAACAAATTCAGGAAATTATTCCGCATCGTTATCCATTCCTGCTCGTTGATCGCATTCTTGAAGTAGAAGAAGGTAAACGTGCCGTCGGAATTAAGAATGTAACGATGAACGAACCGCATTTTGCAGGCCACTTTCCAGGTTATCCGGTTATGCCGGGAGTTCTGATTGTTGAAGCGCTTGCACAGGTAGGTGCGGTTGCTATGTTGAAAATGGAGCAGAATCAAGGGAAGCTTGCCTTTTTTGCTGGAATTGATAATTTCCGTTTTCGTGGTCAAGTCGTGCCGGGTGACACACTGACACTAACAGTAGAAATCACACGATTGAAGGGTACGATTGGGAAAGGACAGGCAACAGCAAAGGTAGGAGATAAGGTCGTAGCTGAAGGTGAATTGATGTTTGCATTGTCGGATCGAGAATAGAATACAAATTACGCGGGTTTTGTTGCAATGAATGAAGCGCAGTTCGGTTATTCTAAGGATAGCTGCAGCTGATGATTAGATGCGTGTCGGCCGTGTCGAATAGACTCGGAACTCATCGAACAATCGAAGCATGCCACAATATTGCGGTGACTCGCGTACAACGTATTCGGAATGGCTTAAGGAGGGAAACAAGTGTTTCAACAGGTAGAGAAATGGAACCGACATATGAAAAAATGGCTATGGCTCGTAGCTATTGTCGGATTAGTAGCCGCTATTCCAGTAGCCGTGCAGCGGGTACAGACAGAGCAGTCGGCGAACAAGGTTGAAATTGTATTCAATTATCGTAATTTGGTTGATATGTCTGGGCTAATGGCTAAGCCAAATGAGTTTATCGATGAGCAGTTGGGACGGCTAAAAGATGCTGGCGTGCACACGATGGCGCTGTTCGAGAGTAATTTGTCGGACTTGAAGTCAGCACGCAAAGTGTTGATTTATAATTCCAACGATGCGGCAACTTTGCAAAAGAAGCTCCCGCCATTAAATGAGAATTATACATATCTTTTGTTCACATCAGCTGAGAATGAACAGAAGCTTTCTCCGATGATTGAGAAGACTTTTCTTCGTTTGGGTGTAGAGGTTCGCGCGTGGCAGTTCGAGGGACGCAATGGATTGATTTTGGAAACTCCAGTTGAATCCGCAGTGATGAAATCGATGCCGCAGGATCCAATCACGATTCAGATGCTGGTGGATAAAGGATTTGCCATTATGCCGCGTTTGTCCGACAGCTCGGAGTATGATCAGGAGCAAATGGATGAACTGCTGCAATATTATAATTCTTTAGGTGTGACTCGCATTTTGTTCGATGGGGATGCGGTTAAAGGCTTTAATGATGATCCAGAGAAAAATAGTTTGGCGGGATTTGCTGATCTGTTGAATAAGCACAACATTGGGATTGCTGCCATTGAAGGCTTGAAAAAGCCGCAGCAGGGCATGAACAAGCTGGCTTATTTGACGAAATATAATGTGGTACGTTTGCATTCGATTAATGATCAGGAATCGTTCAATGATATTGATGTGTTGGCTGATCGTTTCTCACTTGCGACGAAGGATCGCAATATTCGTATGATTTATTTGAACTCAGCTGTTAAGAAAGATGTAAAGAAGTCTGAAATTGTGACTTCGATAGATAATTTGATTCACACCTTGAAGGCACCTGGGGATGCAGTTGCATCGATTGAAAAGAATGGATTTACATTGGGCACTGCGGAGCCATTTACGGTTTACGATGCTTCCTGGCAGAAAATTGCGAAAATCATTGTCGTTATTAGCAGTGTAGCGTTGATCGCGCTGATGATCTCTTATTTTGTACCGTATGTCATGCTTCCAGCTTTCGTGCTTGGCTTAATCGGAAGCGCAGGAATGTATGTTTTGAAACCTGCCTTGTTTGAGCAATTGCTTGCACTTATGGTTGCCATAAGCGCGCCGACGATCGCTATGGTGCTTGCCGTTCGGAGAGTAGATATGAGCCCTTCGATCGTCAACTTTAAGGTACGATTCAGCAAATCGGTTGGGCTGTTCTTACGTACAACGTTATTGTCGTTGATGGCTATCCCATTCGTGATTGCATTGCTTAACAATATTTCGTACAGTCTTGTATTGAATCAATTCCGCGGAGTCAGCTTGCTGCACTTCGTTCCAATTGGCCTTACTGCTTTGTATATCTTCCTCTACCGTGGAGATTCCGTAGTGAAGGAAGTCAATCGCTGGCTCAAAATGCCGATTACGGTGTTGTGGGTCATTGCGGCAGGCGTCGCGGGCGTAGTGGGGTTGTACTACCTATCCCGTACGGGGAATGCGGGAACTGTTTCTTCCTTTGAAAAATCGTTCCGCTCTCTGCTTGAGAATACGTTAGGGGTTCGACCTCGAAATAAAGAATTTTTGATGGCGCATCCTTTATTCTTGGTTGCAGCATTTGCAGCTTACCGTTATCGGATTGCTTTGTATGCGTTCATCATTGCGGTTATCGGCCAATTGTCTATGGTAGATACATTCGCGCATATCCATACGCCAGTCATGATTTCGTTGATTCGTACGCTTCTTGGACTTGGTCTGGGGCTCGTTATCGGAATCATTGGCATTTTCGTGTGGACTATCATTGAAAGGTGTTGGGATGCATGGCGTCCAAAGCTACAAGAATAGTACTTTCCGGATATTACGGATTCAATAATAGTGGTGACGAGGCGGTTCTATTGTCAATTTTGACTGCCTTGGAACGCGCTGGTAACGAAGCCGGCACGGCAATCGAGCCAGTTGTATTATCGGGTGATCCAGAAACGACATCTCGGTTATATGGGGTACAAGCTGTTCATCGAATGAAGCCCGGGGCCCTGCTCGGTGCGATTCGCAGCAGCGATGCCTTGATTAGCGGCGGTGGCAGCCTGCTTCAGGATGCCACCAGTTCAAAGACGATTCCTTATTACTTGGGCGTATTGAAACTTGCACAGTGGTTCCGCAAGCCGACATTCATTTATTCGCAAGGAGTTGGGCCTGTCAATCGCGAGTCCTTCTATCCGTACATTCGCCATGTATTTAGCCGTGCAGCGTATGTTTCGGTACGTGATCGTGAGTCTGCAGAACTGTTAATGCGAATGGGAATAGGGCAAGATAATATCCACGTCGTACCTGATCCAGTGATGGGTCTTCGGTTGCCGGCATCTCAAGGTGAGAAATCCGAACTTGATGACGGAAAAGGATTTGATGAGGCAGGACGACCTTATGTGGGCGTGTCCCTCCGGTTTTGGAATCAGGATCGCTCTGATATGGATTCGATTGTCGATATGCTGCTTCAGTTAAGTCAAATGCAGAATGTCCATCTTCGGTTCTTGCCTTTCCATGGCGCAAGTGATGAAGAAGCTTCCCGTTATGTCATGAAGAAGCTGGAGACTATGGTGCCGGAGGCAGATGGATTGTGCGGTGGCCAATCTGCAAATGCTACAGAGGCTGGCTCGGTGATGAGCTTATGCGCTCCGCTTGAGCACCCTCAAACGATGCTGCGGGAAGTAAGTCAATGCCGGGTGCTGGTTGGAATGCGATTGCATTCCCTCATTTATGCGGCCTCCCAAGAGGTGCCGCTTGCAGGGATTTCTTATGATCCGAAGATTGATCAGTTTCTGCATCGTCTCCATGAAAAGGCGATTGGGACGACAGCTAAGCTGGATGCGGTTCGAGCTGCATCCTATATGTGTGAGTTGCTCAATAATGTAGATGGCTGGCGCAAGGATCATAAGGAAGCAATAACTGTATTGAAGCAAGAAGCAGAACAGCCAGCGCAACAAATTGTGAAATGGCTGCGTCATAAGGCGTAAGGTGGTTTGTGATATGTTAGAAATGAAGGATGTACCTAAAGTTTCGATTTACGGCATTCCATTTTCCAAGCTGAATATGGAAGATACCGTAAAGCTTCTTGTTGATCATATTGACAATGGCCGCTCGGTTCAAGTGATTACAGCGAATCCCATCATGGTGATGGCGGCCTTGGAGAATGATAAGAATATGGCCGTAATGAAGCAAGCAGACCTGATCGTTCCGGATGGAACAGGCATTGTCTGGGCAGCTAACAAATTTGGCGATCCAGTAGTTGAACGAGTGACCGGTTTCGATCTTCTGCATGAGCTGATGAAGATGGGAGAGCTTCGCAAGTGGAAAGTATATTTGCTTGGTGCTGCCCCTGATGTAGTTCAGGCAGCGGCGGAACGGTTGCAAGAGCAGTATCCGTCCATCTCCATTGTCGGATATCGAGATGGCTTTTTTAAGAGCGATGAGGATGAAAAGGTTGTTGCACAGATCCGTGAGGCGAATCCTGACTTGCTGTTCGTTGCTCGTGGAGCTGATACGCAGGAGCCTTGGATTGCAAAATATCGTCATCAGCTTCAAGTTCCTTTTATGATGGGTGTCGGAGGCAGCTTCGATGTCATATCAGGAAAGGCTAAGCGAGCGCCAATGTGGGTACAGAAGCTGCGTATTGAATGGCTGTATCGTCTAGCCAAGGAGCCAAAGCGCTTCATGCGAATGCTGGCACTGCCTAAATTTGCATGGAAAGTGATGCGGGATAAAGATAAGCCCACAAAAGTGCAGTAAAATGACGTATAATCTTTCATTTTCGTAAGTTTTCACATGAATCCGGCATTGGTGTTTCCATTTTGAACGGAGTATAATTCGATCCGGTAACATAAATGGGGGTTGAAACTACCGATGATGACCGTATACGCAATTGGTGGCTGCTTGGCAGCACTGCTGCTTGCCACTGGATTAACACCTTTAGTGAAGAAGTTTGCGATCAAAGTAGGTGCGGTCGACGTACCGAATGCGCGGAAAGTGCATACACGCATCATGCCCCGCATGGGTGGTTTGGCTATTTTTGCGGCGTTTGTAATTACGCTGCTTGGACTTATGCTTTTTATCCCTGATACACTGCTTGGTTCATCGCGAGATGCGAATCTTGTGAAGGCGCTGCTTGCCGGAGGTTCCATCATTATTCTGATTGGTGCGCTGGATGATCGTGTTGAACTGTCTGCGAAAGCAAAGCTGCTCGGTCAGATTGTTGCTGCGTGTGTCGTGGTATTCGGATTTGATTTAACTGTAGATTTTGTAAATGTGCCGTTTGGCGATAAATATTTATTTATTGAAACATGGATTGCAATTCCGCTTACGATCTTTTGGATCGTTGGTGTAACGAACGCCATTAACTTGATTGATGGCTTGGACGGACTGGCAGCTGGGGTATCCGGCATTGCCATTGCCACGATACTGGTCATGGCCATTTTTATGGGCAACCCCGTAATTATTTTGCTCTGCGCCGTCTTACTTGGAAGCATTATTGGATTTTTGTTCTTTAACTTCCATCCGGCGAAGATCTTTATGGGGGACTCTGGTTCCTTGTTCTTAGGCTTTAGCTTGGCAGTTCTATCTATGCTGGGCTTTAAGCAAATTGCGATTATGTCGTTCATTACACCATTGCTTATTATTGGTGTGCCGCTGTCGGATACATTCTTTGCGATTGTACGCCGCTGGCTGCAAAAGAAGCCGATATTCGCACCAGACAAAGGGCACTTGCACCATTGCCTGCGCGAATTGGGCTTCAGCCATCGGAAGACAGTGCTCATCATCTACGGTATCGCTGCATTCTTCGGATTGCTAGCTGTAATCCAATCTGTTGCCGCATCGAATGATGCGAACTGGGTAACTTTGGTCGTCATCTGCGTCCTGCTCGTATCGCTCCAGCTTGGGGCTGAAGTGATTGGTATCGTAAGCAAGACGAGAAAACCGATGCTGAACGTATTGCATCGCTTACGCATGAAGGTGCACGCCGAATCGCGTTCGAAATAACGATTACCACAAGTATTACATGCGGACTTTGATGAAGTAAGCTCGCTATTATATTGTATGTTGCACGCATAACCTTTGCTCTCTTAGCGGAGTCAGGCATTTAGCCTGAACTGCTTGGGGCAAAGGTTTTTTGTTATGCCCCTTTCGTTTTTTATTTCTATGGATACCTTCTCCTTTCACTTGATACCGCTCTTTGCTATAACAGACTATTTTTAATTGTCTTACAGTTCGATATGCGATACAAACTTCGGAGGATTGACTAAAATTTAGGACGAGATTAGCCGATAACAGAAGTACAAGGAAGTGTCGAGCCGATAGGGGCAACTCAAATACGGTTCTAAAACAAGGAGGCTAATAGCGTTGAAGAAACTGGTATCCATACTGTTGACGCTCGCGCTCGTCGTTACGCTCATCCCGGCTTCGCTCGGTACAGCAGTATCAACGGCATTCGCAGCAAGCGCCAACCATTTCGTATTTCCGAATGAACAGTATTCACCTACGTCTGCACGTATAACGAACAGTGAACGTGTGACGTTAGAAGGTACATTGAATGGCGTTAACGGAAATTCGATATCTTATAGCGTGTACAAGCTGAATAAAAATCCTGATCCAAACGCGACGGATAAATATTTAGTGGATCAAAACGATAAACGTGAAGGCCAAACGGCTAACATTATGATCAATGGTTCGAAAATTCAATTGTATAATTTACAGTTATACCCTGGATTGAACCAAATTACATTCAAAGGCTTGCAAGGCATGTCGGATGTGTATGACTCCATCTTTATCGAGTACCGCAATGGTCCAACGATGTACGACATGTCCGTATCCTTGGATGGGAATGTCTATAACTTGAAAGAAGATGAGTCGACAATTGTTTACTCGGATGCTTCTCAAGGTAAAAAATCGGTAAACGTCAGCATCTCCGGTAAAGCACCGAATGCGGATAAAGTCCAAATTGACGTGAACGGACGAAGCTGGTCCTTTGGTGTGTCTAAGAGCAATGACTGGACGTTCTTTGCTTCTCCAATTGCTATTGAGCAAGGCCGGAACTTAGTTAAGATTAAAGTATTTAACGGTACACAATCGGTTGAAACAACAAGAGAAGTGGCATTTTTCAATGGTGATGTAACGTTCCATGATGTTCACATGAAGGAAAATGGCGGAACAACAAAATATGATTTATCGCAAAGTCCTACGATTACTGCCAATACTAATGGTGTAATCTATGGTCGTGTTCTTATCCCTTACGATTCAACCAAAGCGAAGCCGACTAGCGTGGGTGTCGCATATGAAATGATTGAAACGGGCAGCGGTAATAAAACAAACGGAAATGCAACGAATGTGGTTGAGGTTTCCTCGAATCCAAAATTTGTGGAGTACTCATTTGAAATACCAGGCGCTGTCAAGCAAGATGTTCGTACTAACATTACTTTGACTTCAACGAACTATGCTTTGTCTACTCCTTCATTGCAGAGTATGTCCGGATTCTCCGTATTGTTGAAGGATGCAGGCAAACCATATATTTACGCAGCGAATTATTTGAGTGGATATAACAACACAATGACGCCAGGGGAAGTTGTGGCGCTGCAAGGCGGAAAGCTGGACGGTGCGCAGTTATTCTCTATGCCGGCTGCGATCCAATTTTTAGTGCCTAATGGAAGCAGTCCTAGAATTTCGATTGAATCTGTAACCGACGCATTAGGCAAAAAGCAAAATGCTAATACTTACCATTTAAATCCTACGATTGTTGCCGAGGATGTTACAGTTGAAAATATCAATGGGGTGCCGACATCCATGAGTCGGGTTGTATACCTGATTGACAAGCTGCCAAGCACAGGGAAACAGACGATTGTGTTTCGTTTGGATGGCTCTAATGAAACATATACGGCAACGGTTACTCTTTTATATGGACCTTATGTAAAATACGACGGAGCATTTGATGGCCAAAAGATTTATACGGATACAACAAATGCCCAGCGTCAAGATCAAGTCATGAAAGAATTGCAGGACTTGGCGGGTCAAATCTACAATATTGCCAACGAAGAAGAGCTTAAATACTCTGGGACAGATCAAACGGTATTTTTCAGTGTTAATAATACAACATTGGAACTGACTAAAGGCGCTTCAAATAGTCAATTCAAATTAGTAAGCCCGAAAAAGGCCTTTGATGCGTTGTATATGGGAGACAACAAAATTAAATTTGTATTCCGTTCCCAAAAATCGCATTACGAGAACACCATTACGGTAACGCTTATTCCGACGAACTTGCCGGTTATTCCAGCACCTGAGACAGACGGAATTTATCCATACAGCACAACGTACCCGGATCCGAAGCCAAATGATCCTCGCTTTGAGAAAAAAGGCAGCGTTTATTTGACTCGTGAAGCACAAATGAATGTATACGGTACGTTCGACTTTATTGATCTCGGAAAAAACAAAGCTGAAATCGAAGCAAAAATTTCTAGCCTGCGAGGAAGCGGTACGGCTAACGAGCTTCAGAATTACAAGTTAGTGATCCAATCTCCTGTTTTGAAAAACGATAAAAACCCATTAGGGAAAGTTGAGTGGACATTGGAAAATATGTTCACAGACAAAAATGGGGATACGTACAATTCAGGTGCTGTGGTTAACGGAATCTCTGTTTACTACGATAATGATAAACAATTCTTTAGCTTTATTATTAAGGGCATAAATCTTCCTGGTGATGGAACTCCTGTCGCAATGAACATGACTGTATTTAACAGTGGCGAAGGTGGTCCTCGTGCAACATATCGCCTAGAAGTTGTACCGGTAGATGTACCTTACACGATTTTGAAGCCAGCGCTTGAAAAGCGAGTGGTTAACCAAAACTTTGTTGAAGTCATTATTGACTCGCCAGGTGCAGAAAAGGTAGTTATTAATAAAATTCCAGCAGAAAAAATTATTTACTACCCAAGCTATGACAAGACACAAAAGCCGTACGAAAATGCGTATCGTGCATTTGTCGTTGGCCTTAAGGCAAATAAAGACAATAAGATCGAAATAGCTATTTCAAGAGGTAAAGATACATTCAAAAATACCATTACGGTGAAGTATGTACCTACGTCGATTCCAGGTGCTCAGTATATGGAGCCGATGAAAAAATCACATAAAGTTTTTGAAGGCATCGTAAACTTAACGTTCGAAAAAGGTGCGAATCTTGTAAGACGTGACTATAATGTGCCGCAGAACTTTAAAAACCAAGTATTTAGCGGCCATAATCTTCTGTTTGCAATTGCGAACTCGTTCGATGGAGAAGTAGACCGTCGAGAATTTGAGTACCAGCCTGCGAACTATGATTTGGCGAAAATTGAAGCAAAGAACATTTTTGAGGCGAGCTTCCCAGAGCGCTTTATTAAGGCCGGTCCGGTCATTTGGATGGATCCAGGTCAAGCGGATGACATTAAGACAGACTCAGTTTATGATCCAATTAAATATGGCGCTGAGCCATATCAATATCCAGGTTCACCAATTGAGATGTTCTATAAGCGTGACCTGCGCAATGAGCTGATCTTGTCTAAACCAGGTAAATTGATTTTGAGCTATGATAAAAATGTAACAGATGACGGTGGTCGCACAGTGAGTGTGTTCCGCTTTGATTCGGAATTGCAGCAATGGGAAAACATTGGTGGAGTCGTTGATGCGAAGAAGCATACCGTTACAGTTCCATTTACGCGCTTTGGATACTATGTAGTTGGTAAGATGTCTTACTCTTATCATGATGTGGTACAGCATCCTTACGCACGTGACTTCATTGAAACGATTTTTGCAAAAGGTGTCATGAATCCATTTGATCCGTTCTCCATGTTTGGTACAGATATGTATGTATCTCGTGGCGAATTCACTCGCATGATCGTTCGTGCGAAGGAAATTCCGTTGAACTATGACGGCAAGAAGCATTTCAATGATGTTGTAGTACCACAAGCTGATAAGATGAATACAATCAATGTGAATCAGCTGTGGGACTTCCGTTATGTAGAAACTGCTGCACGTGAAGGCATCGTCCGCGGTGTATCGCCGAATGAATTTGGCGGCGACTATTCTATTGTTCGTCAGGATGCAGCAGTCATGCTTGCGAAAGCATTGAACTTGAAGCTGGATACGAATCGTGACAAGGTTCGCAAGGATCTATTGAAGTACTTCCAAGATGCAGACAAGATTGATTACTATGCACAGCCGTCTGTTCTTGCGATAGCGAAGAAAGGCTTTATTTCGGGAGTTCCAATCGATCCTTCTGATCCGAAGAAAGGGTATGTATTCCAGCCATCTGCGAATATGCTCCGTGGCGATGCTGCCCTAATCATGGCACGCGCTATGATTGATTTGAAGAAACTGCCTAAGATGTAACACGGATTCATTAAGTACATTCACGGGTAATAAAGGGGAGAGTCGAATGCTCGGCTCTCTTCCTTTATATATAGAAGAGATACGTAGCATCTGGATCATGGATCTGGAAATAATGTAACGAATCCACCTATGATCATATTCATGGGTGATCTGTCATTCAGTGGAAAACATTGACGAGTGACTCATCGCTATGAAGGCGCTATACTAGGACATGTATTCGTTAATGCATACATATAAATGAATTCAAGTATTGCAATATGTATAGCATATCCGTGTATATGCAGTTGATGATTGTAATAAGCAAGTAAATGTTTGAAATCTGCGAAAAAATATTTAAATAATTTCACGCAGAGCGCAACTTTTTTGAAACCTGTGCGTTTAATATGATGAAGCTCGAATACAGTGGTTAAATTCATAAGTGTTCCCTGTATTTCACAAAAATATACTTTACGCTAGGCAATTGACATTGTATAATGTCTAGAGTGGTATGAGTATTTCTATTTATTTTCATTTGTTCCTAATCGATTACTAGTTTCTGTGGCATGTCCTTATGTTGCAGACTTCTTTTTAGATTACATTTCGCTCACTCTAGGAAGGGGGTGAATCGGCGAATGAGGGAAATGAACTATCAAACTTCTACGCAACAAAATCAACAAACGAAGCAATTTAGAGGAGGAGAAAAAAAGGTTATGAAGAAAAGATTGGCCCTTCTGCTTTCCGTTGCTATGGCGTTCTCTATGTTCGCAAACGTAGCTTTCGGTGCTGACGCAGCAAAAACAACTCAAGAGAAATTTGATGCTTTGAAAGAAGCTGGTGTATTCTCCGGCTATCCAGGAACTACTGACGCGAAACTTGGTCAAGATATGACTCGTGCTGAGTTCGCTAAAGTTCTTGTTAAATTGTTCGGTTTGAAAGAAATCCATGGACAATATTCTTACAAAGATAAAAACTATGATGCTAAAAACTGGGCAGCTCCATTCATCGAAGCTGTAACAGCTGAAGGCTTGATGCAAGGTAAAGATTTGACTAAAAAAATCTTTGACTTCAACGGTAAAATCACAGTTGAAGAAGCATCCAAAACTTTGGTTACTGCTTTGAAACTTGAGCCAGTTAAAGATGCTCAAAACAAAGCTACTGATTGGGCAAAAGGATACTTCGAAGCAGCAGTTAACGCTGGTTTGTTCTCCAAAGATGCTAACCCTAAAGCAAATGCAACTCGCGCTCAATTGGTAGAAGCAGCATATGCAGCTGACGAAATGTCTAAAGGTCCTAAAGTAACGTCCTACAAAGTGATCGACTCCAAAACAGTTGAATTCACTATGTCCGACAAAGAAGTTCAAAAGGTAACTTTGGATAAAGCTCTTGAGCCTAACAAAGAAACTGAAGTGACATTCACTTACAAGAACAAAGAAGGCAAAGAGTTCAAGATCACTACTAAAGTGACTTACACTATAACAGCAGCTCAAAAAATCGAGTCTGTTACAGCTGAAAACTTGAAAGAAGTAATTGTTAAATTCGACGGTTCTCTTGATAAGAAATCCGCTGAAAAAGCTGACAATTACGAAGTTAAAGATGTTAAAATTGACAGTGCGAAATTGATTGACAAAAACACTGTTTACGTTCTTCTTAAAGAAGAAGATTCTTCCACAATGAAGAACCAAAAAGAAATCGAGTTGAAAGTTAAAGGCGTTCAAAACGAAGATAAGTCCAAAACTTTCGATGAAAAAGTTAAGTTTACGCCAATGGACGTGAAAACTCCTGAAGCTAAAGAAGTTGTAGGCTTGGGTACAAAAGCATTCAAAGTAGTATTCTCCGAGCCGGTTAAGAAATCAGGCGTATTCACTACAAGCAACTATAAAGTTGACGGCAAAACAGTTAGTGCATCCGTTAAGTATGTTTATCCAAACATCGCAATCGTAAGCACTGATTTGGCTGTTGGTGAACACAAATTGACTGTCAGCAATGTTGAAGACTTCTCTGGTCTGAAAATTGCTCCAGTTGAAAAAACATTCACAATTGCTGAAGATACTACTGCTCCAGAAGTTGTATCTGCAAAAGCAAAAGATCCAATGGAATTGGAAATCGAATTTAACGAAACTGTTAAATCGATCGGCAAAATCTACCATGGAAACTCCAGCAACACTGGTGAGGTAGAAATTAAAGACAACATCGTGACTGTTAAATTCGAAAAATCCAAGGCTTTGTACTTGGGCGAAAACACAGTTCACATTGAAGGTGTAACGGATTACAGCAATAACAAAGCTAACCGTGAAGTTAAAGTTAACCCTTCTTTGGATGCTGAACGTCCAGAAGTAGAAAAAGTTGAATTGAAAAACAGTGATCATCAGATCATATTGACATTCAACAAAGAGTTGGATGCGGCTTCCGCAACTAACCGTGACAACTATATCTTGAAAGACAAAGACGGTAAATTCTTCAAGCATGATGGTGTCAACCGTAACGACGGTAAAATCTTGACAACACCTACTTACAAAAAAGACAAGAAAACCGTTACTATCGACTTGATCAAGCCTTTGGATGAGGGTGACTACATCTTAGAAGTGAATGGTGTTAAAGACAACGCATATGTTAGCAACACAATGCTTCCATTCTCTAAGAAAATCACTGCTGATGCAAAGACTAGCTCTGCTCGCGCATGGACTAACTACGACGGTAACCAAGACTACATCTACATCCAATTCCCTAAAGCGGTGAAAACGGATGGAGACGGCGATGCAACTGTTAAAGCGAAGTACACAGTATTCGGTAAGTCTTTAAATGATGATTATGAGACTCCAGTACTTGTACAACCAGATACAATCCGTATCGATGCTAAACGTGGTACTTTCTTGACTACAGAAGGTAAAGTTAAGAATCCATATTCACCAGCTGTTGTAGTTACCTTGGTAAAAGACATCAATGGTGACTGGTTCAAAGATGGTGAAAACTACAAAGTTGAAATCAAGGATCTTGGCGATGCTAAAGTAACAAAAGCTGAAGATGCTACTGTTTCTGATCGCAATGAGTTGAAAGTCAAATTGACTGGTAAACTGAATAGCGTTGATGTAAATGACTTCAGAGTTTCTACTCTTGAAGATGGATACAAAGTTCCAAACAGCTACCAACAAGATGGAAACACGTTGACATTGAAATTCAATGATAACAACAAACTTCCAGCAGACCTGTTTGGTGCTAAATTGGAAGCAATAAATGATAATTCCACAGATACATTTGGAAATCGTATTCAAAAATTTGTTGCTGATGTTAAAGGCGAAATCAGACCTGAGGCAACTGCTGTTGCAGTTAAATCTGTAACTGGTGTTACTTACGAAGCAGAAGTTACTGTGAACTCTGTAGTTTACAGCAATTTTGACGCTAACTCGTTCAAATCTTTCTTCAGTGTAGAAGTTAATGGTAAAACTGCAAACATCGATCAAATCGTTGCAGCTAAACCTGGAGACAAAACGCAAAAAACATTCAAGATTGTCTTCAAACTTCCTACAGGTATAACTGAAGTTAAGTCTGACACTACATTCCGTGTTGAGCTTAAAGAACAGGGTACTACAGTAATTCAAGACAGACAAGGTAATGCTATTAAAGACTTTTACCTTCCTGGATACTTCGTTAAGTAATTTTTAAAAAAGAAAGCCCCTTATGGGGCTTTCTTTTTTTATAAATATTAAGTTTTTAATGATTGAAACAATAATATCGTTTCCTTACAACAATGTAACCCTCAAACTTATTTCAAAACCGCAACCAACTCCTATCTATTCGCGTTATAATACATATAAGAGAATGAACAAATAGGAGGAACTAGATTGAAAAGAACAACGGCCATTGCGACGATGCTATCTCTGTCTCTCGTACTCGGTACTTTTTCAATGTCTGCACAAGCTGCAAATAATCCAGCCAGCAATAAACAACAAACTGCAAATAAGAAGCAAACAAAGGTTTCTAAACCAACCCCAGTACATACTTTGAATGAACTGAAGCCAATTCGATTAACAGCAAAAAGCTCTGTTAAGCTGACAGATGTTAATCTTAATAAGCAGGATGACGGAACTATTCTGACTTATACGCTTACTTATTACAATAATGAGCAACGTAGCATTCCGCTCATTGATTATTGGACTAAGGTTCGTACGAAAAGTGGAACAGTATACTCAAGCAACTTAACAACTAAGGATAAAGAAAAGAAAAATGTACCGGCTCTTTCACAAATGAATGTCACGTACTATACGAAGATAGCAAAACACTTAACAGTTAATGACTTGAACTTTGACATTATAAAATGGGATTTCAGCAAATCAAATTTTGAAAATAGATTAGGATCATTCAGTATCCCAACTTGGATGATGACATCTACAATAGCAGGAAAAGAAAGCACAGTTCGAATGAATGATATTCCGATCAAAACGAGCATCGGTACTGTTATCGTATTCCCGTCAGGTGATTCTAATTACGTGAATGTGGCTGTCAACATTGAGAATGCTGGTTTTAAACCGTTGGAGAATCCTACTTATAAATATGTGTTGAAGACGGCAAGTGGCAGTAATTACCCACTTGTTCCAGATAACATAAGCAAGGAATATAAGCTTCAGCCAAGTGAGAAGAAGACGTTAAACTTTATGACTGCAGTTCCGAAGAACATAATCCTTAATAAATTGGAGATGCAGGTATTAACTGAAGATGAAACATTAAAAATGAACTTACCGATTGCAACCTTATCTTTGCCGCAATCAAACGCTGGTAATTCTAGCGTAGCACCAAACAAGGAAAAAATTATTAAAATAAATGATTCAAAAGTGAGTACGAAAATTGTAACAGGTTGGTCAAATCAAAGCTTTGACCAAAATGAAATTACATTGACATTCCAGTTTGAGAACCTGACGAATAGCCCTGTCAACATACCTAAATACGAATTTGAGATTAATGGCCCTAATGGGTTATCTGTTCCGATTCAAACGAAATCGCTTGATAGTCTTGTTCTTAAGCCATTGGAAAAACGCCCAGTAACCTTAACTGCTAATGTGAAATATGACATAGATGTTAGCAAACTTAAGCTGCAAATGAATAGACCTTCTGATCCTGAACAAAAGGATGCACAAAAAGATACACAAAAGGATACAAAATTTAAATATCCAGAAGGTATTTATGGATTACCTGAACTCCAGTCCATGAAAAATCAGACAGGAGTCGAATACAATGTTCAGCATAGTAAAGGTAATTTGGGAGTAACAATTGAATCGTTGCAACGGCTTCCGTGGGTGGATGGGGATATCCTATCGGCTAAAATGAAGATTAAAAACAAAGAGTTTAAAACCATTCAATTGCCTGCTCTTGAAGGTGTATATAAATTAGACACAGCTGATATTACAGGTAAAACGCAAGTTGTGAGCTCAAATGGCGCACTCATTATTGGACCAAAAGAAGAAGTAGATGTATACATCGTTACAAAACTCCCTAGTTATTTAGATTTTTCACAAATTCAAGTGGCGTTGATGGAGAAATTAGGGGAGTCAGATCTGTCGCCAATGATTCAATTTACAAATGGCGGTAAATTAAGTGAATTGCCAGAGGTTAAATACGGTTCGATTCATCGTTTGAAAACACAAGGTCGTAAAGCAGATATTACAGCACTAAATAGTAAGGTATATCCAGGTGCAGCAAATCAAGTTATTTATACCGACCTTATTATGAAGAGCCAGGAAGAACGCCAATCAATCCTATCACAAATGGTTGGATATTATCGTACGGATGATGGGCGTTACTACAAGGCAAATATTACACAAATTCAGGGGCCTACTAACCCGCAAGGGCAAAATATACTTACTGCTTGGGCTAAGGTTCCAAGTTCGATCGATCCTAAAAAGTTACAATTTGTTATCGGTGAAGGAATTACTGAAAATAAACTGACTGCACCAAAAGGAGAATCTGATGGTTACGTCAACGCGGTTGCTATGAATTTGGATATTGCTCAGCCTTCTTTCAAACGTGACTTTAAAGATCTTGAATTCTTCCCATATAAGTTGTCGATTAATAATTTTACTGCTACTGCGAACAAGTCTTCGAATTTGTCCATCGAGTTCACTTACGATTTAATTAAGCAGCAGGATTACAATATCGGCGAGTACGAACATAAGTTAATTATTGAAATAACAGATACTAGTGGACGTAAATTCGAAAAGGCTCTAGAAATTGGCAAGAAAGATTTAGAAGAAGCGAAAAGAAAGTCATTTTCTACTTCCATTTCGGATACATTCTTTGAACAAGTTGAAAATGGAGCCTTCCAAGTATCCCTTTATGATTCATTCCAAGACGAGAGAATCAAAATTGCTAGTTATGGAAGCAGATATAATATCAAAAACCTGAAAACTGGCGACTAATAGAAATCAAGAAAATCCCCTCTGAATGAGGGGATTTTCACTAATAGGAGTGAGGAGGAAAAAATGAACAAATTAACGAAGGTTATTTTATCAACTACATTAATAGCTGGGGGGATCGTAGCAGGTTCTATTTTGGGCGTGAACGCATTCGCGGCAGATACAGCACCAGGAACATCTTCAGATCCTCTTGTCACGAAGAGCTATGTAGATCAACAGGTTAAAGCACTCATTCAAGCTGAATTGAAGAAAGGTAGTACAGGCAACGACGCTAGCAAAGATAAAGACAATGTGAAACAGCCAGAAACAGATGCAAGCAGCACTGAACTTAAAGTCGTTACGATTAAAAGTGGTCAAAAGCTTGTTGCTAAGGCTGGGACAGAGGTTATCGTTCGCAACGGGAAAGCCGTCATTACAAGCCCAGATGAAAATGGTGTGCCAGATGTAACATCAGGGACAGACATTAGGAGTGGACAAGCGGTTGCTACGAACCACTTGTTGTTGTTCCCTCGTGATGGACGCGGCGTTATGCCGGATCCGCAGCAGGAAAATGGATTGATTGTGATGGTGCGTGGTGGCTACACGATACAAAAAGCTGAATAATTAACATGAGCTGGCAAGACGGGCAACATTTCCTGTGGGTGTATCTTTCCGAATGAGGCACAATAAGTGTCACAGATGCATATATAACGAGGGAGGATATACCGTGAGCAAAAAAACGTTAGTGCCAGCCAGCAGAGATGCCTTGTACCGTATGAAATATGAGATTGCAACTGAGTTCGGGCTTCCTGTTGCTCATCATGGAGCACATATTGGAATGGATACAGAGTTCGCTTCTGAACTCGGCAGCGTTCCGGTTCAACATACGACAAGCCACGCAGATTGGGGTACCCTTTCTTCACGTGATGCCGGTTCGGTAGGCGGCGAAATTACCAAGCGTCTCATCGCGACGGCATTACAGAAAAAATAGGAAATCCAACTTTCGTCGCTTTCATTGACAGGACCGGACAAATACAGTAATATGATTTTTCGAAGGCTGCTATAACAACCTTTTCCATTCCGGGAAAGGTTCATTTTTTGTTTAGGCTGCTCATGGGAGAGCCATATTAAAGGTTAGG
Source organism: Paenibacillus sp. S-12 (assembly GCF_030363895.1). Classification (NCBI taxonomy): domain Bacteria; kingdom Bacillati; phylum Bacillota; class Bacilli; order Caryophanales; family Paenibacillaceae; genus Paenibacillus; species Paenibacillus sp. S-12. Next base: position 116,923 of record NZ_JASIUF010000021.1, on the reverse strand, counting down.
AGGTCGAGTCCTATGTCATTGAAAGGACGCCACTTGTTCACGTCCGAGTCCGTTACTGAAGGACACCCGGATAAAATATGCGACCAAATTTCGGACGCGGTATTGGACGCCTTTTTGGCGAACGACCCGAATGCTCGGGTTGCATGTGAAGTATCCGTAGCCACGGGATTAGTTCTCGTCATAGGAGAAATCAGCACAAAGGCAGATTATGTTGACATTCCATCTATCGTTCGCAACACGATTAAGGATATCGGGTATACGCGCGCGAAGTATGGTTTTGATTATAACACCTGTGCAGTATTGACCTCGCTTAACGAACAATCTCCAGACATCGCTCAGGGGGTTAACGCTGGCATTGAAACACGTACTGAAGATGCCAAGCAAGAAACAGAGAATATCGGCGCAGGCGATCAAGGCTTGATGTTCGGCTTTGCAACGAACGAAACGCCAGAACTCATGCCGCTTCCGATTGCATTGTCTCACCGCATTGCTCGTCGTTTGTCCGAAGTACGAAAAGACGGCACACTGCCTTACCTTCGTCCAGACGGTAAGACACAAGTGACGATTGAATATGATGGAGATAAGCCAGTTCGTGTAGATACGATTGTCGTGTCGACACAGCATGCTGAAGATACAACATTGGAGCAAATCCAACGTGATATCAGAGAGCTGGTTATTACTCCGGTCGTTCCTAGCGAATGGCTCGATGACAAGACGAAGTACTACATCAACCCAACTGGCCGCTTCGTAATCGGCGGACCACAAGGTGATGCTGGCCTGACTGGCCGTAAAATCATTGTGGATACGTACGGCGGATATGCACGCCATGGCGGCGGAGCGTTCTCCGGGAAGGATCCAACGAAGGTTGACCGTTCTGCAGCTTATGCAGCGCGTTATGTTGCGAAGAATATCGTAGCAGCTGGCTTAGCTGACAAATGCGAAATCCAATTGGCTTATGCCATTGGTGTAGCAACTCCAGTATCCATTAACGTGGACACTTACGGAACAGGCAAAGTAAATGAAGAGAAAATTGTTGAACTGATTCAATCTCATTTTGATCTTCGTCCTGCAGGCATTATTAAAATGCTTGATCTGCGCAAACCAATCTACAAGCAGACTGCTGCTTACGGGCACTTTGGGCGTACAGATTTGGATTTGCCTTGGGAACGTACAGACAAAGCAGATGCTCTGCGTGAGCAAGCAGGTTTGTAACCTAACCTTTATTATTTCAGCGCTTATACAAGACCTCTTTCTGAGCTTACAGGCTCGGAAAGAGGTCTTTTTTGCGTACTAGTAATGATGAATCTAAACTATTTCCTTCTTTTTACCGACAAATAAAGTACAACTGTCTTCGGAATGAAAGGAGCATATAGAATGAAGAAATGGATTGCGGCTACAATGGCCTTCGTCCTTTTTTTAGGAGTGTTCGGATGGGGAGGAGTGCCTGAAGTGCACGCAGCTACCCCTCCTGTGATAGTTAGCACTATGCCAGCTAACGGAGCACAGGGAGTATCGATCAATCCATCAAGCATACAATTTACGTTCAACGAGAAAGTATCCATGACAAATGGGTACATTACGGTAACGAACGAAAAAACAGGAGCACAGCAGCGTTTCGCTGAAACAAGTGCGAATGGAATCGGGAAAATAGCAACAACCGATAATCTAACGTTCCAGTTGGAAGGGCTGCAGCCTTTTGAAGCTGGCACAAGATATGTTATCAAAGTAGATGGAAAGCTTTTTTTGGGAGAAGACTCTAAGGAATTGTCCACACCTACAGAATGGGCATTTTCAACCAAATCTCAGCAGGAAGCGGCGTCCTTCTCGCCACAAGGCCAAGGAATTACTTTGCCTGCGGATGCACAAATTACGTTTAACCGTCCTGTCCAAGCAGGCCAAGGCAGTATCAAGATCAATAAGTTCAGCGACAACAGCGTAGTGAAGACATTAGCTGCGAAGGATTTCACAGTTAACGGACTCACAGCAACGACAAAACTGGATGGTTTGGAAGCGGGAACGGCGTATTACGTCACCATGGATGCAGGCGCATTTCTGGATCTGGATGATGGAACGCCAGTGGCAGGTTTTTCAGGAAAGACATACTGGAATTTTACAACAAATCCAGGTGTAGATACGAATCCCCCGAAAATAACTAAGCGCTCGCTAGACGGAACAGCTGTGCCGCCACAGACGCGCTTAGAGCTAACATTTGATAAGTCTGTTTATCAAGTAACAGGGAATATCGTGATTAAGTCAGACGGTCGCCAAGATATTGTACTTCCAGTTACCTCAGCGATAACGGGTGGAGGATCTGCGATTATCCAGTCTACCAATGTACTATCCCTAGAGGCAAATCGTACATATGTCGTTTCCATACCGAAGGGGGCTTTCCGGGATGCGGCTGGAAATCTGATGGAGGCTGCAGAATGGTCGTTCCGTACGCAATCAACGGATACAACGGCGCCTACGATTGTCAGCTTCGATCCATCATCAGGCAGTGTGTCTGTGCCATCGAACAAGACGTTGATCGTGACCTTTAGTAAACCAATCGTGTACACCGGAAAAGGTGTCGAATTACGACGTAAATCAAGTTCCTACTCAGAATCGGCCAGCGTAAACGTACGCAATTCGAAGGAGTTGTGGATCTACCCGGCCTCTAATTTGCAGGAAAATACCGTGTATGCAGTCAGCATTGCAAGGGGAGCGGTCAAGGATGAGGCCGGCAATGAGTTTGCAGGTTTATCAGAATGGGCCTTTTCTACGGCGATTACCGACCGTAATCCGCCAACAGTTGAAGATGTGACGATGTACAACAACTCGCTAATCCAAATTCGTTATAATAAGACGCTCGACAGCAATGTGAATCCGCCTGCCAACGAGTTCACGGTAACGGTGAATAATGAAGGGCGGCGTGTCAGCAGTGCTTATACCTCTAGCAACTTTGTCTATGTATCGCTAGAAAGCGGTGTTGCAGTTGGTCAGGACGTTAAGATTAGCTATGCAGCACGTTTCCGCATGGTACGCGATACAGTAGGCAATGCAGCTTCCAGCTTCAGCACGCGTGCAGTAGAGAACAAGGTAGACACGACATTAACAAAGCTGCGTGATGGGTATATTTCAGGTTCTACGTTATATCTATATTTTACAGATTCTTTGAAAAGTGTCTCTTCCTATGCAGACGGTCAATTTACGGTCACATACAATGATTCCTCTGTAGGAATTGATAAACTATCACATAACAGCGGCTCGTCTACAGTTACCTTGTCATTAAATCGTTCGGTATCGAACGGAGATGTTGTCAAGGTCAGTTACACGCCAGGCAATTATCCACTAGAGGATACCCGTGGCAGCAAAGTAGGAACGATCGATGAATTTTTCGTTCGGAATAGTTATGACAACAAACCGCCAGAGTTAAAAGAAGCAACAGCGCTGGGAACAAAAATGATTTTGAAGTACAACAAACCGATGGATAAGAACAATATTCCGATGAAGAGTCATTTCTCGGTGCTCGTGAATGAGAAGCCTCGTTATGTTACAAAGGTTGAGATTAAGGATAATCGGGTTGAACTGACATTGCAGTCAGCGGTGCTCAAGACAGACACTGTAACCGTGTCTTATGTTCGAGGGAATCCGCCGCTTCGCGATTGGAATTATAACTATGCATCCAACCTGAACCTTGTTTCTGTTTCCAATTCTACAGACAGTGAAGCACCGATTGTTCAATCATTAACATGGAAGTCACCATCGATCATCTTGACGTTCAACAAGCGGCTGGAATCGATGTCGTCGACTTACTATCCACAGTTCCTGGTTACTTCCGGCAATCAGGCAATGAGTATTAAACAGGTATCTGCCAGTGGAACACAAGTGACAATTGAGCTGATGTACCCACCAACTGATGGAAGTAATTTAAGTGTGACCTACAATACAGGTTCAAAAGCACTGAAGTCGGAATCGGGAATTGAGATCAAGACATTCTCGAACATGAAAGTGAACGGCACGGGAACTAGCACAGGTGGAACAACAGGATCGTTGGACAGCTATTTTGTGAAAAGTGATAAAGATAGCTCCTTCGGCGACTACGCCTACGTACTATTGGCGAACACGGCTCAAATCACTTCCGACCGGACAAACAGTGGAATAACGGTTAATCGTTACACACTTGATACGAATAAAGTGAAGACAGCGTTCGAATTTGCTGGACAATCCATGGATTCAGATAAACAGCTGAGATTCGAGGTGCCGTCCTCTGAAGCAGGCGCACGGGTTGTTGTGCCGTTAGCAGCTTTTGAAAAGGCATATTCACGAACGGATGTCATTTGGTTCACGGTTAAGTATAAAGATGTTGTCTACGGGATATCACTCAATCGAGATACGATGAGCAAGATCATTCAGCGCACTCAAGGATCTATTACGAACTCTTCGCTTCTTTTTGAGATTGAGCCCGTAAATGAGACTGTGACCATTACAAATGAGCTTTCAAGCTCCCAAGCGACAGCGATGGTGAAAGCTTATCAATTCAGTCTGTTCAATTTGATTGGCAACGGGTCAGGGACTGTACTGGATATCGATTCGGCTGTAAAAATGAAGACAGCGCAGTCTGTAACCGCAAGTCGTGCTGCATTGGTCGAATGGATCAAGAGTTACTCCAAATTCGGCTATTTGCCAACGAAGCTGTCTCGTGCAGGATTAGACACTGTAGCGACTACGAATATGTCAGGTTCCAAAATTATCCTATTTACGATGGGCAAACAATCGTACGCCGATGTACAAGGACATTGGGCGCAATCTGATGTGATGGCCCTCGTATCGAAAATGATTATGAACAGTCGCAGCACAACAAAGTTCGAGCCGAATAAGCCAATTACTCGTGAGGAGTTTGCCGTTTCGATTGCTCGTGCATTAGGACTTACTCCAGACAATGAAGCCGCCAAGCGCTTCCGAGATGTGAATCAAGGAGATATTACCGGAGCTTATATTGGCGCGGCGATCCGTGCAGGTATCATTTCGGGATTCCCGGATGGGACATTTAAGCCGAAGCAATTTATAACGCGTGAACAAATTACGCTTATGATGGTGCGTGCAGCACAGGCTTCAGGATATCGCATGTCTGCAGCACATACAGATGTGCTGAAGCCATACAAGGACTACAAGGATTTTACTCGTGCTGGTGCAACAATCGTAGCACAGGCCGTTCAGGATGGATTGATTCAAGGGGTCAGCGCCAATCGTTTTGATCCAAAAGGATCAGCAACCCGCGCGCAGGCAGCTATTCTCTTGAACCGACTGCTGAAGAAGGTAGGATATATAACATTGGATTATTAATAGAATTGCAAGAAAGCTCTGTCTTTGAGCGGCGAAGAGGCCGAAGACAGGGCTTTTTTTGCTTCAATTATATCTATAATTTGTAAAACTATGACCCGGGAAATTGACCAAATACGTAACAAAATCGCAACTTTTTGTCGTTTTTGGTAGTCTATATATAGTAGAGTTTTGGTACGAACATATCGATAATCATACATAACAGGTTGAAATGGGAGAGAAAAACATGGGGAAATCAAATTACTCCGTTCGTCACAAGCACACCAGACGATTCGGGACTAAGGCTGCTGCAGTCGTACTGTCCGGCGCACTGTTCATACAGCCTGCACTCGGTTGGGGTAGCTATGTCTATGCGGATGCACCGATTGAGTCTTCTAGCGGGGATGTTGCACCAGTTAATTCTTTGCAAAAAATCAGTGAAGAGGTTCTTACCTCAGGCGCTAGATTGGTTACCTATCAATATACCTTACAGCGAGGCTCGAAGACATATAAGACCCGGATAAATATGATAGAAGCAGACTTGCGCAATCCTTATATTAAGCTGGATGTGATGACTGGAAAGAACGGCAAGACAGCTACTGGTAACCCCGTCACGAAAATGACGAAGGAAACGGGCGCTGTTGCGGGTGTAAACGGAGATTATTGGATGATGGGATCCGATCAAGTACCGATGGGAGGTTCTATTTCTGAAGGAGTCATGATTACAAGTCCAGCGGAGCTGACGGGCATGTATGCTTTTGCGGTGACGAAGAGTGGAACTCCAACCATTGATCAGTACCGCTTTACAGGCAGTGTGGCACTGAACGATGGCCAAACCTTCCCTTTGTCTGGCATCAACAAGATGAAATATGATAAAGAGCCTGGAAAGCAGCACAGCCACATGAATGCCATGTACATTTACACCAATGCTTGGTCAGGGATGAAGCGTCCAAATGATACAACGACGACCCCGACCGAGGTGCTTGTGCGCAATGGAGTTGTAGAGCAAATCTCTGATATGGGCGCTCTTCCAATTGAGGTTCCGGAAGATGGCGTTATTTTGCGAGGCCATGGGCAGGCAGCTGATTTCATGCGTCGTACGATGGAAGTTGGTACAGCGGTTAAGATTGATTATCGTTTGACGTCACAGACATCGGGACAAGCGGTAGACCCTTCCTCCTTCCAAATGATGATTAGCGGTCATACACTGCTTGTAGAGAACGGCAAGGCATCTAGCTTCACGCGTGATACGAGCGGCATTAGCGGCAGCGGTGTGACGGCCCGTACAGCGGTCGGCTATTCCAAGGATGGGCGATATGCTTACATTGTTACAGCTGAATCGAACAGCGTAAGCTCTGGCTTTACGTTGAAGGAATTTCAGCAAGCATTAGTGCAGGCTGGCGTCTGGAAAGCGGTGAATTTGGACGGTGGCGGTTCCACGACGATGACGAATCGGCCATTAGGCGAGTTTGATACGAAGCTTACGCATGAAACGAAAGAGGGCGGCAACAATGTCCGCTCTGTTGTGAATGGTCTTGGTGTGTTCACGACAGCCCCAACTGGCAAAGTAAAAGGTATGACCCTGAGTGGCGAAAAAACGCTGTTTATCGGTCAGCGAGCAACATATAGCATGAAGGCATATGACGAGTACTATAATCCTGTAGATGCTTCTAATCTGGATGTAAAATGGAGCTCTGCTGATGGAAAGATGAAGTGGGATAAGGATGCATTTGTCGCACAGTCGTCAGGCAAGGCAACGATCGTAGCTACAACAGGAGGAGCTAAGACAAAGGCAGAGATTACGGTCATCGGCGCGAAGGATCTATCGAGTCTGCAAATTGCTACGTCCTCCGCTCCACTTACTGCAGGAGCCAGCGTTCCAGTTCCGATTAAGGCTACATTGCTTGATGGCAATAAGGCTACAGTGCCTGCATCTGCTATCAAATGGGAGCTTCGCGGTTTCAATGGAAAAGTTGTGGATGGAGTGCTTCGAGTTGACTCCGTTCCGGCAGGAACGAAGATTGGCTATGCCATTGCCAGCTACGATGGCTTAAAGACGATGATTCCAGTGACACTTGGTGCAGAAAAGCAGATCGATAATTTCAATCAATCAAGTACGAGTGTGTCTTTTTCTGGATTGCCTAAGGGTAGTACGAAGGGACAAGCGAGCATAGAAGGCGGATTTGGCGGCCGTGGATCCAATGATAAGGTGATTAAGTTGTCTTATGATATGAAGGCAGGCGGCAATGTGGATAAGTTTGCCTATGCGGAGCTAAATGGTTCTACAGGCATAGATCTTCCTAGCGGCACTAGTGGCTTGAAGTTCGATGTCTATGGAGACAAGAGCTTTAACAACTTGAGACTAGAGATCCATGATGCCAACAAGAAAGCGCACTATGTGAATGTTGCAGAATCTATCAATTGGGATGGGTGGAAGAAGGTAGAAGTCGATTTATCATCACTAGGTATATCCTATCCAGCTAAGCTGAAACGGTTATATTTGGTTAACTTCAAGGAAGATCAGGATGAACGTGCAACTGAAGGAGCGGTTGCATTTGATAACTTAACTGCACAGCTGCCAGCTGGTTCTTCTGATATTTTCCCATCCGCTACCATGAATTTGACAGTGAACAGCAAGTCTTCCAAGGTGAATGGCGATGTGAAGAAGATGGACGTTGCACCAATCGTGCTGAATGGATCAACTTATGTGCCAGTGCGTGTTGTGCTTGATGCATTTGGGGGTGAAGCGCTCTGGAATGGATCTGCACAATCCGTCACGATTATGCGCGGGGAGCGTTTCCTTGAAATGATCGTAAATCAGAAGGGATTTGTGCGCAACGGCTCTCGTCTTACTTCTGATGTCGCACCAATCATTCGTCAAGGTCGGACTTTAGTCCCGCTTAGATTCGTGTCGGAACAATTAGGCCTAACTGTAAAATGGGATCAAAATACGAAGTCCATTACCATCCATTGATGTGGTATCATAAAGGATGAAATTCCATTCATCCTTTTATGAACGAGGAGACCGAACGTTAGTGGATAATCAAGTCGATGTCATTGATCGCGTTATTAAGAACGCCATCAAAGTGATGGAAGAAAGCAAATATCAAATCTATGAAATATTAGATTCGTCTCGTAACGAAGCGATTTCAATGAGCACAGAGCTGCAGATGGTTATGGATCAGACCGCAGAGATTTGTGATAAGGTGGACGAGCTGGAGCGGAACTATCGTCTGGCTCGTTTGCGTTTGACGGATGTAAGTCGCGATTTTGTCCGGTACACAGAGGAAGATATCAAGCAGGCCTATGAAAAGGCCACACAGCTTCAGCTTGAGCTAATGATGTATCGGGAAAAGGAAGGGTACTTAAAAACCCGGCGAGACGATATTCAGAAGCGGCTGCGTGCGATTGAGGGCTCGATTGAGCGTGCGGAGACAATTGGTTCTCAGATGAGTGTCGCACTTGAATATTTATCTGGTGATCTGAGTCAGGTAACACGGATATTGGAATCAGCCAAAACCCGGCAACTGCTTGGTTTGAAGATCATTTTGGCGCAGGAAGAAGAGCGGAAGCGGATTGCACGTGAAATTCATGACGGCCCTGCACAATCCCTTGCCAATCTAGTGCTTAGGACGGAAATTGTAGAAAGAATGCTAAATAAGCAGGAATTTGAAATGGTGCAGAACGAAATAGTAGATTTAAAATCGCAAGTTCGTTTCGGCTTGGAAGAGATCCGCAAGGTGATCTTTAATTTGCGTCCAATGGCGTTGGATGATTTAGGGCTTGTACCGACACTGCGAAAATTTATACATGATTACGAAGACAAGCATCGAATTAAGACTGCATTCGAGGTTAGAGGTCAGGAACGTCGGCTGCGCTCTGCGATGGAAGCTGCGATTTACCGATTGGTGCAAGAAGCCTTCACTAATGCGGCGAAGCATGCGCATCCTTCCTTCGTTACCTGTGAATTGACGTATGACGAAGAAGAAGTGCGCCTGGTCGTGCGCGACAATGGTTTTGGTTTCAAGGTAGAGTCTCTGGAGGAGAAGTCGAAAGAACATGCTCATTTTGGCCTGCTGGGTATGCAGGAACGGGTAGAGCTGCTTGAGGGCCGTATGGAAATTCATTCGGCGGAGAACCGTGGAACTCGCATCATGATAAAAATTCCGACGAATGTGGATAAGAGAGAGGAGTAAGCAACCTTATGGAGAATCGTAAGAAGGACACAGAAGCTATAAAAGTACTCCTTGCTGACGATCACCAGCTTTTTCGTGAGGGCTTGAAGCGTATATTGAACATGGAGGACGATCTGGAGGTTATTGGCGAGTGTGGCGATGGCATTCAGGTATTGGAATTTTGCAATAAAGAAGTGCCGGACGTTGTTCTGATGGATATCAATATGCCAATCGAAAATGGTGTTATTGCAACAGAACGATTGCGGGATATTTTTCCGGATGTAAAGGTGATCATCCTTTCAATACACGACGATGAAAGCTATGTATTCGAAACGCTGCGCAAAGGAGCTTCCGGTTATTTGTTGAAAGACATGGAGGCGGAGTCTTTAATTAATGCAATTCGCTCGGTTGTAACAGGGTATGCTTACATCCATCCGAAGGTAACGGGCAAGCTTATTCAGCAGCTTCGTCGGATGACGCTGCTTGATGGCAACGGTATCGTGAGCAGCCAATCGAGAGATGCAGGCGTGAAGTTTATTGCCGCTGAAGATAATCCATTGACAAGACGTGAAGCCGAAGTGCTTCGCTTAATGGCCGAAGGCAAGAGCAATAAGATGATTGGTGAATTCCTGTTCATCAGTGAGAAGACAGTTAAGAACCATGTCAGTAGCATCCTGCAAAAGATGGAAGTAGATGATCGGACACAAGCGGTTATCAATTCCATTAAGAACGGCTGGGTAACTTTATAACTATCTATTTCTATATCTGAACCATTATTCAGATGGCGCCTGTCCGTCACCCCGGCATCTATTGCGGCATACACTTGGTAGTAAGGAGGTGGCCGCATGATCGCAATGCTATGTTGGATTGTGGGATGCTTCGGACTCGCGATAGCGGCTGTTCATCTTGCTCATCAATGGCAGCAGCTCGTACGTGGCGTTAGACCAGCGCCTTGGATGCATGTCGTGCTTGTGACGGAAAATGATGAACGCCATATCGAATGGGTGATTCGTGCGTATAGTTGGTTTGCTTGGCTGAAGGGACGGAAGCTGCATTTCACGTTCGTGGATAGCGGTTCCACTGACGATACGTTCCCAATTGCTTCGCGTGTAACGGAAAGGGACGAAGTGAGCTGGAGCCTGCTTGCAATCCAGCGGGATGAGTTAGATATGACGCTGAACGAATTGAAGCAACGTCAATCAGAGGAAGAAGTGTTGGTCGTTATTGAGCCCCGGCGCCAAGAAGATTGGCGCAAGGTTCCCTTCAAGGCTCGCAGTGCATTGTAAGCGGTGTTGTGCGAGAGGACGGGACTGTCAGGTTTTGATATGCTGATCGGTTACTTTCTCGATGTTTATTGAAGTTTAGGGTTGTCAGAACCCGTCGATTCGTATACAATTTTATACAAATACGATAAGGCGCTGGGCATGAAGCACATGCCACCTGATACAACGGGTGGGGTGTGCTTTTTTTGCGTATTTGGCAGATGCGCATCCAGACATCAAGTAGCAAGCATGCTCCGGTGAGCCGTATGGCGAAGGAGAGGGAATATTCATGCAAGTAAGAATTTATGCCGTGCGAACGGAGTACGGATGGCACTCGGGCATTACCATGGATTGGCGTGTCGATGTAAGCTATTGGCTGACAGGGGACAATAGTCAATCCCGCGGATCGAAGCTGGTTGTCTTGCAGCAACAGCTGCCGATACAGATTGGCATTTCTGCGTTGGAGCAGTTTATGGCAGGAGAAGCAATGGATCGCTGGGGGGAACGTGGCTGGATTCGCTATTTTGCTGAAATTCTCTCTCCATGTGTGGAGGAGCTTGAGGAAGAGATGAAGCGGATGCTGGTGGAGGAGCACTTGGCTGTTGCCATTATCGAATCGCCATATTCAGAGCCTACATCCAACAAGCTGGTAATGGAGAAGCAAATGTCTGCGTATCGGGTCGCAGAGCATTCCGTGTCCTATACAGCGGGGCAGGATCAGGCGAATACGTTGAAGCTGCCGAGCCCATTGCATCAGTATAACAATCCGCAGTTTGAGGCATATGCTGCTGCACTGGATACAGATGCCTATCGATTGGCTTGTTTGATTCGTGGACGCCTGCTTTTGGATGAAGAATTGGTTCATTTGCTGCGAGATCGGGGTGCAGAGCAATGGATTGAAGAGAGATATTCCCTCCTCCAATGGGGGTGGCTGCAAGGTTGGCTGGAGCTGCGGGCAGGAATGTCTTATGCGAGTCATGAGGACGGAGTTAGACTGTCAAGCAGCGAACAAATATCTCCATTGAAGCGAGTAATGAGGTTTATGCGTAAAGCTTCGATCACAGTTCAATGCGGTCGCTGTGGGAGTTCGGAGGGTTTGAGTGGTTCTTCTTGCTCAACTTGTCATTCCGTTCAATGCTGGACGTGTACACAATGCTTGAATTTGGGTCGCTGTCGCTCTTGTTCTCTTTTGATAGCAGGTAAGATTCATCGTGGTGACGGTGGAGAGGTAGCTTTCAGATCCCTGCGAGAGGAACAACTGGAGAAGTGGGGGCTTTCTCCCGCACAGCTGGAGGCAAGCAGACAAGCATTGGATTATATCGATGGAGTTCGAAGGGAGAATCGAGATTTGAAGCTGGGAGTGCGAAGTCGGAATGGTAGGGTAATTCGAAAGCAGGGGGCGTTAAGAAGTGTAAGTAAGGGAGTCTTTTTGTTGTGGGCCGTTACCGGAGCTGGAAAGACAGAGATGATTTTTCCGCTTGTTGAAGATACGCTGTTGCAGCATGGACGGGTATTGATCGCTACTCCGAGACGCGATGTTGTGCTGGAATTAAAACCACGGATAGAGAAGGCGTTCCCGCGAAATAAGGTTGTAACCTTATACGGCGGCAGTCCGGAACGCTGGAGAGAAGGAGATATTACGCTGGCGACGACCCATCAGCTGCTTCGATTTGAGGAGGCATTTGATTTGGTAATTATTGATGAGCTTGATGCGTTCCCCTATCATAATGATCCCGTGCTCCAACGTACCGCAGAACGTGCTTGTCGCCCTGGAGGTGTGTTTGTGTTTTTATCAGCGACACCACCAGAAAAGATGCAGAAGAACGTCCGAAGCGGCAGATTATCTCATGCGAGGGTACCTGTACGTTATCACCAGCATCCATTGCCGATTCCTGCTCATATTACAATGTCCACAGTCGCGCAGTGTCTATCTGTGAACAAACTTCCCGCTATACTGCTTGCACGCATGAGCCATTCGGTAACTCGAGGTGCACAGTTGTTCGTATTCCTTGCACGTATTCGTCAAGTTGAACCGATGGTTCGCTTGCTTCGTCAACATATCCAGGGTGTCCTGATAGAAGGTACATCAGCAGCAGATGAGAATCGCGGAGATAAGGTGCTTCAATTTCGGGATCGGAGAATACGGTTGCTTGTTACAACAACGATTTTGGAGCGGGGAGTAACGGTACCGATGAGCGATGTATTTATCCTCGATGCGGATGATCGTCTGTTTGATGCAGCTTCGCTTGTACAGATGGCGGGAAGAGCAGGGCGCTCGAAGGATGATCCTTCAGGAACGGTTGTGTTCGGCTCCCCACAATGGAACCGATCGCAGCGGTCTGCGGTGCGCCAAATCCGGGACATGAATCGAATAGCGGCTAGGAAAGGCTATTTATTGTCGGAAGCTAAGAGGATACAGCGAATTGGTTAGCAGAATGCAACTGGGGGCATGGATGGAGAAGATGTATGGAACGTTGCTTAGGCCGAAGTTGTATACGTGTATGATCTGTAAAAGCTCGATTCAGATAAATCAAACAGCTCCTTCTCGTCCACCTATTCCCTATGAACAGCACCTTCTGCCGTTGATGTGTCGTAAGTGTATCCATCTTATTCCATGGATTGATGCGCTAGGCTGTTCCGATTGCGGACGTGCGATCCGTTGTCCAGATTGTCGACGGCATCCATTGCAAAATGATGGTCTAAGAGCCAATCGAAGCGTAGTTCAATATGACGATCGGATGAAGCAGTGGCTTGCACAATATAAATTTAAGGGAAATCGAGAGTATGAGCAGATTGTGCTTAACATGATGCAGCTCGCATATGAACCGTTGCTGTCAACAGTGTGGGGTCTAAGAACCCAAGAAAGGCAAATGGCTAAGTTATTCAAGGGAAGATTGGATGAAATTCTGCCCGATTTCATTACCTTCGTACCAACTACTAGGGAGCGTCTCTATGCTCGTGGATTCAACCAGGCGGAACAACTTGCGCGAGCATTGGGCGGGAAGTGGGGACGTCCAGTTATAGAACTTCTTGCACGTGTTCAGGATGCGGAGAAGCAAAGCAAGCAAACGCGTGCAGGAAGGGAGCACAATATGGAGCATGCATTCACACTGCGTCATACAGCATTAAAATTACTGCAGGAATCTTGGGCCTTACACTGCACAAGGGAAGTAAGTAGAATGGAAGAAGTGCGTCTGCTCTTGATCGATGATGTATACACAACAGGCAGTACATTGCGAGCATGTTCTCGCCAGTTATCGTCCATATGCTGGGGACTGGGCTGTCCAGTTTCAATCGTAAGCTATACGTGGGCGAGAGCTTAGTCAAACTGAATAAAAAATTACTCGTCATCTGCCGAATATTGCGATATGATGAAGAAATGAAGCATCGAAGGAGGCGAATGACATGGAGCTGAGCAATTGTCCGCGCTGCGGAATTCTTTTTGCCAAGGCGTTCCGAGATCTCTGTCCAAACTGCTTGAAACAAATCGAACAGGAGTATGAACGCTGTGTTGCTTATCTGCGTGAAGAGCGTCAAGCCACGATGCAGGAGCTGAGTGAAGCGACAGAAGTAAGCGTTCGTCAAATCACGCGTTTTATTAAAGAAGGGCGCATTTCCATATACCAAGCACCAAACTTGACCTATGACTGTGAAATATGCCATAAGCCAATTCGCGAGGGCAATATGTGTGAGCCTTGTCGAAATCGCCTGGTGAAGGAATTTACACAGACGGTAGTCGGTGCGGAAGAGACGAAGGAAGCTCCTCGCACGGGGGATGGCGCGTACCGGGTCATTGATACGAAGCGGGAACGTGAATAATTTAAATTTTGAGATTGTCAATAACAAAACTCTCTAAAATTGGATTTTTTAGATTAACTTCAAAAGATTCATGACATTACATCTAAATAATTCTTGACACTGCGCCGATAATCTTAGTAAAGGTTATCGGCTTTTCTTTTTGACTGGATAGAAGGCGACCGTATAAAGTATTTGAAGGTATTTATGAGATTGAAGCATGGTTTGCTATAGGGATTTGTAATGAATTGAGTTTGTCTTATGGAACGAGGTGAATGAGATGAAAATTAATGAAACACAGCGTCTTGGCGCGATTCAATATTATCAAAAGCAGCAGGCAATGCATCGTGCGTCGCAGAAGCCTTCCCGTAAGGATGAGCTTATCATCTCGACAGAAGCACAGGAGATGCTTGACGCACAGAATCGCGTGAATGATCCTGCGCGCAGTGAGCGCATTGCGGATTTGAAAAAGGCGGTATCTACCGGGACATACCATGTGGAAGCGGATAAGATAGCAGAGAAGCTTCTTCCCTTGTTCCGTAAAGAGAACGAATGAGTGGAGGAACTGGTGTGAGTGTGCAGCAAATCATTGAATCGCTTACGCTTCTGAACGATTTGCATAAACAATTGCTGGATATCGCAGAAGAGAAGAAGCAGGTGATTATCAAGAACGATGTCGAAGCTTTGTCGCAGCTGATGACGAAGGAATCCAGATTACTGAAGCAGGTTGCTGAAGCAGAAGGAGAGCGGCAGCAGATAGCACAGCAGTTCCTACAGGAGAAGGGCATACGTTCCCAATTGAATTTAACGGTAACGGAAATTGCTCGGCTTGTCTTCCAAGCGGAGGAACGAATGGAACTGCTCAATATTCAGCGGGATTTATCCGATACCTTACACAAGCTGAAGGAACGCAATGTAATCCTACAGGAGCTGCTGCAACAATCGTTGTCCTTTGTCGAATACTCATTGAATTTATATATGAGCCGTCCGGAAGACGAGGTCGTATATCAGCATCCGGCACAGGGAAACTCGAGCACACCACGCAGTATGTTCGACACAAGAGCGTAAAAGCAAGGATGAAGCAGGTTATAAAGGTACAGCTTTACCTAGACAACAGATAGAAAGCTGAAGTGTGAAGCTACGGAGAAAGTGAGGAAGCGAGCGATGCGTTCGACTTTTCATACATTAGAGATTGGTAAGCGGGGCATTATGGCCCACCAGACGTCCATTAGCACAACAGGTCACAATATTACGAATGCGAATACGCCTGGCTATTCCCGTCAGGTGGCAAGACTGACGGCTGCACGTCCGATTGATTATCCGGGCATGTATAACTTGTCTAAGAACCCGAACCAATTAGGAATGGGTGTCGAGGTGGATAGTATCCGCCGAGTGCGTGACTTCTTGCTGGATATCGAATATCGAAATCAGAATACGGTGCATTCCACATGGAAGGTGAAGCAGGAGACGCTTGGCAATATTGAGGGCGTATTCAATGAACCTTCGGATAACAGCTTGGCAAAGAGCGTATCAGAGTTTTGGAATGCTTGGCAGCTGCTCAGTAAGAATCCAGGTAACTCCGATCTCTCCGCGCGTACCGTTGTACAACAAAAAGCGGTTGCATTGACGGAAACGTTCAACCATATCTCAAACCAGTTGAACACGCTCGAAAATAACTTGACTGAGCGGATTAACGTCAAAATTGGCGAGGCTAACAACTATATTACTCAAATCTCTGATTTGACTCAGATGATTAAACGCATTGAGGGTCTTGGCGACAATGCCAACGATTTACGCGACAAGCGGGATTTGCTGGTTGATCAGCTATCTGGACTTGGCAATGTGAATGTCGTGGAAGGAGAAGACAGCTATCAGGTAACCTTTGGCGGCACGCTTGTAGTCGACAATATGGCGATGACGCAAATTACTGATGGTGATATTGGCGCATTGACAGATGGCGAGATTAAAGGTTACGTGGAATCGAGAGATATCCATGTGGCAGAGTATAAACGCCAATTGGACATCATCGCGAATACGATTGCGAATGGGCCAGTTGAAGTTACCTTGCCGGCGGGCACTATCTTGCCTCCAGGGGTATCTATACCAAATGCAGTTACGGATCCTTCTAACCCACGTAAGCTGATGAACGATACAAAGTATACCGTAAACGGTCTTAATGGTTTGCACAAGTTGGGCTATGCTTTACAAGAGCCTGCTAAGCAAGGCGGCGACTTCTTTGTATCGCAAAATGGTGGACCTATCACTGCAAGCAATATGAGAGTAAATGCTGACATATTGAGTGATGTAAAGAATATTGCGGCATCGATGCGCACAGAAGTACGCCAAGGGCCAAACGGCACCACGCAAGAAGTTCCATTGCAAGGGAACGGCGATATGGCTTTGCTTATTGCTGGTTTGGCGGAGAAAGTTTATAGCTTCTCACAACCAGGTGCAGTTACGAAATCCGCGACGATTAACAGCTATGTGCAATCCGTCGTGGCGCAGCTTGGTACAGATGCTGACCATGCAACGAAAATGGTAGAGAACAGCTTGCTGCTCGCAGATCATGCGGACAGTCTGCGCCAAGCAGTTAGCAGTGTGTCAATGGATGAGGAAATGTCGGACTTGATCAAATTCCAACATGCATATAGTGCTTCATCCCGCATTATTACAACGATGGACGAAATGCTGGATAAGCTCATTAACGGCACTGGCGTCGTCGGCAGATAAGGAGGAAGAGTAACATGCGTATAACACAATCGATGATGAGCAGTTCCATGATGAAAAATTTGCAGAATAACTATAAGCGTCTTGACAAATATCAAGAGCAGCTTATGACAAATCGTCGCCTGAACCGTCCTTCCGATGACCCAGTCGGCGTGGCAAGTGCTCTGCATTATCGTGCGGAAATTAGTTCTACGACACAATTTTCTGAGAATGTAGATGATGCTGATTCCTTTTTGAAGTTTACTGATACTGTAATGAACGAAGCTACTCAAATTGTACAGAAGTTATCAGAACTCGCTGTTCAAGGTGGTACGGATACTGTACCTAAAGATGCGCGTGAGAATATTGCTCGTGAAGTTGAACAATTATATACTCATCTGGTATCTCTAGGGAATACACAGTTTAAGGGAAGATATATTTTTAATGGACAACGTACAGATCAGAAGCCTTATCCAGATGATCCAGCTAACGAAAAGTATAGTTTAGATGATGGTATAGTACAGTATCAAGTTGGCGCGGGTATTTATGTTGATGTGAATATGTTAGGTGACAAGGTATTTGGGAAGTTTGGAGATGCTGATAACATATTTACAATTGTAAATGATATGAAAACTGCATTGCTCAACGACAATACTAGTGGAATTTCAGGGGCAATTCCTAAGCTGCAAGGAATGTTAGAAAAGCTGGTAATAGGACAAGCAGAGGTTGGGGCTAAACAAAATCGTTTGGAATTTACGACGAGCCGTTTAGAAGATCTAAATCTGAATTATATTGACCTGCAATCAAAAACGGAAGATATTGATATGCCTAAGGTGATCACAGAATTAAAGACTGCAGAAAGCATATTCCAAGCTTCTCTTGACACAATTGCACGTATTTCACGCCCAAGTCTGCTAGATTTCTTACGATAGGGTGATAGGGGATGAATATACCTCATATCCAGATCAATCAACAATTCTCAAGAGTCGGCTTGGAGCGCGAGGCAGCTAAGTTGAATATTGAAACTCCGCCTTCACGATTAGAAATCTCGCAGCAGCAAGTGTCCGTTCAGATGGATCGCAGCGATGGGAAATTGAATATTGATTCGCGTAAAGCCTGGTCAGCCTTGGGAAGGGCTAGATTTGAGGAAGTGACGGATCGAATCGCGCAAGAATCACTCCAAATCTCGATGCAGAACATTGCGAACTTAGCGAGCGAAGGCGATCGCATGATGGCATTCCACAAAAAGGAAAATGCCTTTGGAGAGATAGCAAGAGAGCGAATGTTTCGACAATATCCAATCGAAATATGCGGTATGCCAAGTTATGATAATGTCGACGTAGAATACACTCCGGGCGAATTGAAGACAGAGTGGAATCCCGGCGGCGTACATTTTAATTTTGAGCGTACGATCCCGAAAATGGAGTTTTATCCTGGCAAGGTGAATCCGTACTTGATTCAGAATAACTATATCTTTTTTTCGAGTAGCGGCAAACAATTAGATGCAGTAGTATAGAAGGTATGAAGTAGCTATATAGAACGATTGATGTTCTTTATAGCTATTTTATTTTGGGAGGGATTAGAATGGTAGTGCGATCTGCGCGACTTGGCGATTTTCATGTTGAAGAAAAAGATATGATTGCGTTTCACGATGGCATTTTGGGATTTCCAGAATCTAAGGGGTATGCATGGGTTCATTCAATCGAGCCTAATTTGCCGATAGAGTGTTTACAGTGCGCCATAAACGAACAATTAACATTTATGATCGTCGATCCGTTTTTGTTTGCTCCTGAGTATGAGTTCGAGCTTAGCGAGGAAATAAAGCAAACTTTGAATATAACATCCGAAGAGCAAATTGTTGTCCGTGTTATTCTTACGGCCAGATCCGATTCTAACACAACCTTGAACTTAAGAGCCCCATTAATTATAAACGTAACTAATAATCAAGCTGCTCAAATTATTTTGGACGGCCCTCAATATCAGTTGCAGTATCCAATAGGGAGGGGATAGTATGCTGGTGCTTACGAGAGCCAAAGGTCAAAAAATTATGATTGGACAAGACATTGTTTTGACCGTGGTAGAGGTAAATGGCGACCAGGTAAGGCTTGGAATCGATGCTCCTTCGGATATTTCCGTATACAGAGAGGAAATATTTCAAAGCATTAAAGAACAAAACGAAATTGCTGCAAAGTCTGATCTGTCGAAAGAGCAACTTGAAGTTCTAAAGATGATGCTGAAGAAAAAAAGTTGAATAAAAAATGATTTAGCTATAAACTTCGACAAACCAATGCCGATATATAAAATAGTAGGTCAAACGTATGATTCTATCGGCCGAAGAACAGACCTTGACCAATAGGGTGTAAGCAAGGAAGCGAGCACCATAAAACGATTCCAGGGAGGAACTTAATTATGCGTATTAATCACAATATCAGCTCTTACAATGCTCATCGTCAATTGACGACTAACAACTTCTCTCAAGCTAAATCTTTGGAGAAATTGTCTTCCGGATACCGTATCAACCGTGCTGCGGACGACGCTGCAGGTCTTGCGATCTCCGAAAAAATGCGTAACCAAATCCGCGGTTTGGAACAAGCTTCCAAGAATGCTTTGGACGGTATCTCTTTGATCCAAACAGCTGAAGGTGCTTTGAATGAAACTCATTCCATGCTTCAACGCATGTCCGAATTGATGGTTCAAGGTGCGAACGAAGTGTTGACAACTACAGATGCTAAGAAAATCGACGCTGAAGTGAATCAACTTCGTTCCCAAATCGATGATATCGCGAAGCAAACACAATTCAACACGAAGAAATTGTTGAATGCAGCTTCCACTGTAATTTTCCAAGTTGGTGCAAATTCCGGGGAAACAATTTCCTTGGCTTTGAAAAAAGCAGACTCTACTGCTCTTTCCATCGACAAAACTGCTGTAACAGAATTGTCCGCTGCTGCGGGTAAATTGAATGCTACAGCGGCTTCCAACTTGACAGCGATCCAAACTGCAATTGATGCTGTTTCCGGAATTCGTTCCGATTTGGGTGCTGTTCAAAACCGTCTTGAGCACACAATCAACAACTTGGGAACAACTGCAGAGAACTTGCAAGCTGCTGAATCCCGTATCCGTGACGTTGACATGGCTAAAGAAATGTCCGAATTCACGAAGAACAACATTCTTCAACAAGCTGCTACAGCAATGCTGGCGCAAGCTAACCAACAACCTCAAGGAGTACTGCAATTGCTCCGTTAATGCAGGCTCTGGGCCGGCCGGGATACCGGTCGGCCTTTTTTAATAGGAACATTCGTTTCAACCGATTAACCTATTAATTTTGAGGGGATTGCAGATATGAGGATTGAACACCGTCCGCACAATGTTTTCCCTAATCCGTTAACCTTACAAGATATTGCATCATTGAGCATGGAAAGCACGGGAAAAGAATCAGGGCAGTACCATGGAAAAAAATACTCTTTAGAAGAAATGATAGATAAGTGCAATGAAGCATTAAGCGTTAACCAAACCCACATCCAAGTCAAAATACACGAAAAGACCAATACGATCATGGTCATGGTTATTCGTAACGATACGGAAGAGGTTATACGTGAAATACCAAGTGAAAAGATTTTGGATATGATGTACAACATCTGTATTCGAGCGGGTGTTTTTTTTGATGAAAGAATGTAGGAGGTGCCAGAAAAATGCCAAGCATCGGTGGACCAATTCGGATAAGTGGTTTGTCTTCGAACATGGATATTGATAAATTAGTTAGCGATTTAATGAAAAGCGAAAAAATGCCCCTGAACAAGCTGAACAGAAAGAAGCAACTTGTACTGTGGCAACGCGAGGATTATCGTACGGCTAATACTGCATTATTGAACTTCAGAAATGCGGCGAACGATATTCGATTTGAAAGCTCGTTCAATAAAACGAAAGCCTCTTCATCTAATGAAAAGGTCGCTGGGGTTGTTACGAGCAACAGCAGCATAGCGAGTGCTTTTCAAGTCAGAGTAGACAAATTAGCCACATCCGCAACGACGATAGGCGGCCCGATGACCGCCGACCTTAGTAAGCCTCTTAATGAGGCGGGAATGATTAATATCAACGGCGTGGATATAGAAGTTAAAGCAGATGACGATATAGATGCGATAATAGCGAATATCAATGCGCAAGCCGCTAAAAGCGGCGTGCAGGCTTCTTTTGACAAAAATACAAAGCGCGTAACGTTGATGTCCAAAGAATCGGGTTCAAGCGCAAAAATCGACATATCGCTTCCTGGTAATTTGCAGGGCGTGCTCAATATTACTCCAGGCAGCTCTACAGGTTCGGATGCGGAATATAGCGTGAATAATTCTGCGCCCATAACGTCTACAAGCAATACTATTAACGTCAATGGCGTTCAATTGCAGCTGAAAGATATTGGCCAAACATCGATCGGCGTAGAATCCGACAAATCCGGTTTGATAGACAAAATTAAAAACTTCGTAACCAAATACAATGAGATGGTCGACCAGGTTTCTACCATGACGACGACAAGACGCAATCGCGACTATACGCCGCTCACGGAAGAAGAAAAAGAGGCCATGTCAGAAAAACAAATCGAGATGTGGGAGAAAAAAGCGCGTCAAGGAACATTATATGGCGACAGCATGCTTCAGGGGGCGTTACAATCTTTAAGAAGCTCTCTAAGCCTTCCAGTGGCAGGTATTCCGAGCGGCGAATTGAATATGTTGTCTCAAATCGGAATTACAACGTCGAAAAACTATAAAGACAACGGCAAATTGGAGATCGATGAAAAGAAATTGACGGATGCGATCAATAACCAATTTGATGAGGTTAAGCAATTATTTCTGAAGACATCTTCAACAAAGCCGGATACGCCGGAGAACATTAAGCAGCGTCGTTCCGAATTGGGGATCGGCGATCGATTATACGAAGAAATCGATGCGCAAATGAAAAAAGTAACGAAAAAAATGGGCTCCGCGACCCTGTTAGAATCCATTGATGACAGCGTTATTGGTCGACAATTAAAAGATATCAATGATCAAGAGAAGCAATGGGTAAGAAAACTGCAGGATATTGAAAATCGTTATTACAAGAGATTTACTGCAATGGAAAAGGCGATGCAGAAGTTGAATAGTCAAGGTTCATGGCTTGCACAACAATTAGGACAATAATGCTTCGACAAGAATGAAAACTGATGGAGAGATGTTAATGATGCAGAACGCGAGACAACAGCAATATTTGAAAGTTCAGGTAGAGACAGCTAGTCCTGGTGAATTGACATTATTACTTTATCAGGAGATGGTCAAATCATTGCTTCGAGCAAAGCAATTATATTCTCAACATCAGTATGCAGAGATGAACGACAGCTTGCATAAGGTGCGTTCGATTCTTAACGAACTGATCGTGACACTTAATACAGACTATGATATTGCAAAGGATTTGGCTAATCTCTATATGTTCTACAATCAGCATATCGCACAGTTCATCATCAGCAGAGATGTCAAAATGCTTGACGATGTATTGGAATTCGCTAAGGGAATGGTCGAAACCTGGAAGCAGGCACTGCTGCAATTAAAGACGGGTGGAAAGTAATATGAGTAACAATGAAAATCACCCTTCAGAAATTGTTGGCAGAATGATATCTATATATCGTCAGCTTCTACAGGACTACCAATTTGAGCGTTATGAGGAGTTCGCGCCCGAGCTGGATGAGATCTATGCCAAATTGAAGCAAAGCACGCTAACTGTTGCAATTCATTCTGATCTTGCCTTAGTCAAGGAGTTGCACGAACAACTCGTACAGTTCATTCTTGAAGATAAAAATGCACAGAACCGAGACATCCAAAAATTGGGGGCAGGGAACAGGACAGCTAATCCGTATACGAAGTTAATGTCCTCTACGACTCCTTACTTCTTTGATCAAAAACAGTAACTTGGGGAGGCCTATATTAATGAAGAAGTTCATGCCAAAGTGGCTGAATCTCTTACTAATTATTATGCTCGCAGCTGTTAATGTCCCAATATCAGCTGCAGCAAGTGGAGTTCAAGCAGACCAAATTGTAAATGTTGAGAAATCGGTAAACCCCTTGAGCATGGTAGAAGGGGAAGAGACTGAAGTTACTCTCAACGTTAAGGGCTCAAACCCGGTCAATTACGTAAAGCCAAACGATATCATCCTTATCATTGACCGATCGGGCAGTATGATGCCGTCAAAATCAAATAACAATGAAGATAGAATAGGAAATGCGAAAGCGGCTGCTAAAGGCTTCGTTAATCTTGTGGACTTTACAAAGCATCAGATTGGTATCGTCGATTTTAGTACGACGCTTACTTCTAAGCCAATGACCACAAATGCGGGTGATTTGAACAAATACGTGGATCAGATTACGGCTGGGGGAGGCACGGCAACGGCGGATGCTATCGAGAGTGCAAGAGGTTTGCTGCACAACCATCGTCCCGATGCGCAGCCAGTCATTATCTTGTTGACGGATGGGGAAGCAACTCATCCTCAACCGGTAGAGAACGCCCGCAAGGCGGCGTTGGAGCAAGCTAAGCTGGCAAAACAAGAGGGCATCGTGTTTTATACGGTTGCTTTGCTGTTGCCGGATGAAGATCCAACCAAAAGTGCACCGAATTTATTGATGAAGGAAATGGCCACGACGGCTCAGCATCATCATTTTGTATTAGGTGCAAATGGACTGAATGAAATTTACCAAGCGATCGTTAAAGAAATCGGCTTGGCAAGTGCATATGATGTTACGGTTACCGATTCGGTTGCACCCGAATTTGAAATTGTGCCTGGATCCTATGAGAATAATATTCCACAGCCAACCGTAAAGGGAAATACGCTGGAATGGAAATTCCTTGAGCTGAAAAATGAAGTCCTAACTTTTAGATACAAGATTCGTCATATTAAAGGCTCCAAGGTTGGCGATCTTTCGGTAGGCTCAGAAAAAATTAAAATCGATTATAAAGATCATGTAGGCACTCGACAGGCATTTGAAGTTGAGCATCCTCATGTTAACGTTACATATCCTGCCCCTGTCATCACGACGGTTGTTCAAGATAACGGAGATGTGGCAGGTGGTCAAAAAGTTGAGATTTCCGGTAAAAACTTCCGTCCGCAACCGACTGTTTTATTTGGCGATAAGGAAGCAGCTTCGGTTGAATATGTAAGTCCCGAAAAGCTGGTCGTAGTGACGCCGACGGGGGTGCAAGGGGAAGTTACCCTTACCGTCAAGAACGATGATGGTCAACAAGCGACGGCAAAATTCCGCTATCATGCGCAGCCTGTCATTGTGGAAATTGTACCGAATAAAGGGCCTGTATCCGGGGGGAATGAAGTAGTCATTAAGGGTGATTATTTCATGAATGGCGCTGTCGTTAAGTTCGGAGACAACTCCGCCACGACCAACTCGGTTACCCAAAAGGAAATAAAGGTAAAAGCTCCTGCATCAACAAACAGCGGAGCGGTTACGGTTGAAGTAACAAACCCTGACGGTACGAAAGTTAATATGCCAAATGGGTATACGTATATTGAAGGGCCTAAAATCACATCTATTACTCCGAATGTCGGATCGACTTTGGGTGGAGAACAGGTAACGATTACAGGTTCTCAATTCGAGCAAGATATTAAGCTGTTCCTTAAAAATAAGGAAGTTCCTGTTGAATTTATTTCTGCAACTGAACTGCGTTTTGTAACTCCAGCTTGGAGCACAGCCGAATCCGTAGACGTTAAAATCGTCAATCCGGACTTGCAAGAAGCTGTAATGGTTAATGGATACAAATATGAGTATCCCGCACCGATCATCGAATCCATTTCGCCCACTGAAGGGCCAATTGAAGGCAACACGCTGGTTAATGTCAAAGGTAATCATTTCAGAGAAGGTGCTAAGCTGTACTTTGACGATAAACAAATTTCCGTTGTGACAGTGGTAGATTCCAACACAATCCGAATCAGAACGCCGCAATGGACTACTGGAAGCTTAGTAAGCCTCAAAGTAGTCAATTCGGACGGCAAGGAAGCAGTAAAGAAAGATGCGTATCAATATTTGACGCCTCCGGCTCCAGAATTATTGACGGTGAATCCAGACAAGGGTTCCACTCTGGGTTCAGAAGTGGTAACTCTGACCGGTAAAAATTTTGCTTCCGGTTTAAAAGTTCTATTTAATAATACCAATGTTGTGGTTTCGGCTGTTACGCCTGATAGCGTTACGATCAAAACTCCTAAATGGGCAGCAGAAGAGACTGTTGATGTAACCGTTATGAGTGCGGACGGCCAAGTCAGTACATTAAAGCAAGCATATACATTTGTTGCGCCACCGCCTCCACCGGGACCTAAAATTGAGAGCGTAAACCCGGCTTCCGGACCTGTAAGCGGCGGGAATATCGTATACATTAATGGTGAAAATTTCAAAGATGGCTTTAAACTTTATTTAGGAAGCCAACAGATTACCGCAACTGCTTTTCTAAGTGATAAGCAATTACGCGTTAGAATACCAGAGATGCGTACGCCTGGAAAAGTAGATGTCGTAGTGACTAATCCGGATGGACAATCCGCGACCTTAAAGGAAGGTTATGAATTGTTGTCGCCACCGGCACCAACGGTCGTTAAGGCGAATCCTGATAATGGTTTGATAGCCGGCGGGACTACTGTTACGGTAACGGGGACTAACTTCTCCTCTAATAATAAGTTAATGATTGGAGATAAGCCGGTAACATTTACGTTCGTGTCCAATAGCGAACTTCGTTTCAAGACTCCTGCGTGGTCCAAAGCTGAGAGCGTAAGTATTACAGTCTCGGACGTGTATAATCAAGAAGGAAAACTAGACGGAGCGTTTACGTACAAAGAACCGGAGAAAGATCCAGCACCAACGGTTGATGGCATTTCTCCAAATGAAGGTTACCTCGCCGGAGGAAAGGCATCGTTCGTAAGCGGTAAGGGCTTTAAAGATGGTGCTAAAGTTTCTGTCGGTGGCAAGGATGCAGTGACTGTATTTATGAGCAGCGAGCAATTGAAAGTTCTTATGCCAAGTTGGCCGCAAGAGGAAGTCGTAGATATTAAGGTAACGAATCCGGATGGACAGTCCGTGGAACTTCCTAAGGCCTTTTCTTATGTAACGCCGCCACCGCCACCTAAACCAGAAATTGTTTCTCTTTCCCCAGACAAGGGAACGATGAAGGGCGATCAAATCGTTACAGTGAAAGGCTCGAATTTCGTGGACGGAGCAGTAATTTCATTGGGCAGCAAGAAGGTAGTTACAGTATTTGTGAGTGATACTGAACTTCGGATTCGTACTGTTGCATGGACACAACCAGAAAGCGTAGACGTCACGGTGACTAATCCGGACGGACAATCTGCTGTATTGGCAGCGGGCTATACCTTTGAGCTTCCGCCGCCTCCGACAATTGCGAATATTACGCCGGATTCAACCGTATATAACAGTCCTATCGTAATTGCCATCAACGGTGAAAACTTCGATTCAGGATCACAAGTTTACTTTAATGACGTAGCAACAGTTACTACATTTGTAAGCAGTACTCAGTTGAAGGTAAGAACACCTCAATGGGCAAAACCTGAAAGTGTTAACGTCAAAGTGGTATCAAGTCTTGGCCAGGAAGGTTTTCTTCCTAACGGGTTTACTTATAAGCCAGTTCCGCCTAAACCGGCTCCAGTTATCACGGAGTTGAAGGCTACAAGTGGATCTTCATCTGGCGGACATATCTTTTACATTAACGGAGCTAACTTCGTAGATGGAACTACCGTTTATTTCGGCGGAGTGAAGGCCATTACGGTATTTGTAGATTCTACTTCGTTGAAAGTCAGAACGCCATCTTCGCCTGTCAAAGGTCCGGTTGACGTAAAAGTCGTGAACCCAGATGGACAAGAAGGCATTGTTGCCGGAGGATACACTTATAACTAATGCTTAAGTAAAGGATACGGTGTCTAGTTTTCTAGGCGCCGTATCTTTTATAAAAGGGATGTGGATAATGAAATCTTTAATTTCCGCTTGCATGATTGTCAAAGACGAAGAATCCTTTATAAAGGAGAGTATTGCTTCGGTACTTCCGTATGTGGAAGAGGTTGTAGTGGTTGACACAGGTTCCAAGGATGATACCGTTTCAATAGCATCCTATATGGGGGCAAAAACGATAGAAATGCCCTGGCAAGGCGATTTTAGCAAGGCGCGAAATGCGGCGATTCAACATTCGAATCTTCCAATAGTTCTTATGATTGACGCAGACGAACGGCTAGATCATCGCACTGTTCAAGCGTTACATGATACCGCACGTTTTTTGAACGAAAATAAGAGCAAGGCAGCCAGAATACGAATTCGAAATTATACGGATGATGCAAATACATCCATTAGTTACGCAACCAGAATGTTCCCGAATAACGGGAAATTCAAATATATGGGGCGTATACATGAACAGTTATGTAAGGAAGGAAATGTACCAGAAAGTATCGATACAGATATCGAATTTAATCATTTTGGTTACATGCAAGAAGTTATTGATCAAAAACAGAAAATTACGCGAAATATTGAATTGTTAAGAAAAGAAGCCTCGGAAAACGAGGATAACTCATATATTACATATCAATTAGGCAAAACACATGCTATCCAAAAGGAATATGCCGAGGCAGAAATATATCTTCGTCAGGCTTATCAGTCAGCATCGCAAGATTTCCATTATTGCCTGCCTAATATCATCTATTCTTTATGTCATGTTCTGCTGCAAGTGAAAAAATACAACGATTTTTCGTCTATTATTGATGAGGCCATTACTCTGCACCCTGATTATACGGATTTATATTTTATGAAGGGTCGTGCAATCGTCGATAATTTGGACGTAACTCAATTTCACTTAGTTCCGCAGTTGTTTGAGCGCTGCGTAGAGCTGGGTGAAGTATCAAATACGCAATATGAATCTCATGTGGGAGTCGGTACATTCAAGGCTCTTTATAATTTGGGCATCTATTATGAAATGGCGGGACAGAAGCAGCAAGCCATGGACTGTTATGAACGATGTAGTGAATTCGGCTTTAAGCCTGCTATGGAACGATTGCTCTTGTTACGATAAAACAACATGACTGAAGGAGAATGTGTTATGACACGTCCCAAGATCTCATTATGTATGATTGTGAAAAATGAAGAGTCTTGTTTGGAAAGATGTTTGGACAGCGTGAAAAATATTGTGGATGAGATCGTAATCGTAGATACGGGATCTACTGATCGGACTTTGCAAATATTAGAGGAACGCGGAATTACAGCTCATCATTATAATTGGAATCATCATTTTGGCGATGCACGAAACCATGCGATATCTTTTGCGACCGGGGAGTATATTTTACAGCTCGATGCCGATGAGTATTTGGACGAATCGACAAAGGGTGTATTGAAGGAACCCTTAGATTGCGATTGCTACATACTAAAGATTAGAAATGACCTGGGGTCGGGATTTAACGAGGTCCATTCTTCCATTAGACTGTTCAGAAATTCACCAAAAATTAAATATGTAGGCGCGCTGCATGAGCATATTGACACAGAGACTACAAAATTAAAACATGGAAAATTGTCCGTCCTTATACATCATGACGGTTATCAACAATCCGTAATCGATAAGAAAAACAAAAACAAGAGAAACATGCAGATCATAAAAAAAGAAGCCAAATTAAATCCGGATGCATTCAATTTATACAATCTTGGAGTTCAGCTTAAAATTGAAGGTGAACACTTGGCTGCGATTGATGCATTTAAGAAATCGTTTGCTGCGGGAAGCAACTACACCTTTACGCCAAAACTGCTTGTATATTTGGGACAAAGTCTAATGGAGCTTAACAGGCACGAAGAATCGCTTGCAGTGTTCCGGGACAGTATCGCTTTATATCCTACGTATACAGATTTGCATTATTTCAAAGGCTTCGTATATGAAAAGATCGAATACTTCCGGGATGCCGAAGCATGCTACAAAAAATGTTTAGAGATTGGCGAAGTGTCGGAAACGTACCATAATTCCCAAGAAGGCGTCGGCTCTTATTTGGCCCATGCCCAGCTAGCTGAATTATATTTGAAAGAGGAACGTCGGGAAGAGTCGCTGAACCATGCCATAGAAGCGCTGAAAGGAAGCAAAAATAGTTTTCCGACATTGAAAGTTTTTCTGAACATTTTCCCTGGCGGGGATAGAAAGCAGCTATATGGGATACTCAAACAAGTATGGAACTTGGATTCGGACAAGGATCTGGAATTGCTGCTGATTGCCCTGTACCAGATGCGTCATCCATTGTTACTGAATTATGTTGAGGAATATAATGTCTCCATACCGTATGAAATGCAACGATTCCTGCTTCTCATGGACAAAAAATACGAAGAGGTGCTTGAGAGAGAACCGGTCAACGGGGAGCCTGCAAGGGATCAATCTTCTCAGTATGGTCGAGATATGTTATTGCTTTCGTTTGTGACAAGAGACGAAAATCTTTATAATAGAGCTTCCTTGGATATAAATCTTAATTTAAAAGAATCAAAAATTTTAAAAAAGATGATTCAAGGCATGGTTGTATCTGAAAAAGATTTATCTAACGAATTTTATAAATATGTCTCCGATTTATTGGAGGATGTGCTGCATGCTCAAGAGTTTGATATCATCGATTATTTTGGCAGCCATGTTCATGATCCGTACATTAGACTGATTTTAAGTGAAAAGCTAGTTCAGTATGGCTTCCATGAAGTTGCCCTGAATGTTCTCTTGGAGAGCGACTCCCCTAAACTTAACGCACGCATATTTGAAATCGCAGCAAAAGCTTTGAAGTTGAACGGAGATGATGAATCTAGCTACTATTACTACCGTAAATGCAGCGAAATCGATCCATCATTTAAAATTTGGAGTCAATTGTATGATATCTGCGTTGAACGCGGCGAAAACATGAAGGCAAGCATGTATTTGGATAAAATGCGCCATATAAAACCTGTTTCCGAATGGTTGAATATGAAGTAAATGAGATCTGTATATACTCTTTTGAGAGCGTGATTTTTCGGATTTTACGGGAACGGGCAGTAG
Source organism: Paenibacillus sp. S-12 (assembly GCF_030363895.1). Lineage (NCBI taxonomy): Bacteria > Bacillati > Bacillota > Bacilli > Caryophanales > Paenibacillaceae > Paenibacillus > Paenibacillus sp. S-12. The sequence goes on along the minus strand of NZ_JASIUF010000021.1, from coordinate 86,634 downwards.
GATGAAGTTTGTTTTATGAACATTCTATAAGCCCGTGCCTTTTGATTTTATTTTAGGGGAATGGCCGAGAACGATTGTGAATAATAACCAAAAAATATTACAGATTAAATAATAAGAAAAATATCCCTTTCCTCATTGACAACGCTTCCACCCGGTGATATAGTCAAACTTGTGGAGGATAAAAACTCCACGGCATTTGAAGATGAAGGGAATGTTATCGACATGCAAGGTAAAGTAAAATGGTTCAACGCTGAAAAAGGTTATGGCTTCATCGAAACTGCAGAAGGCAACGACGTATTCGTACACTTCTCCGCTATCCAATCCGAAGGATTCAAGACTTTGGAAGAAGGTCAATCCGTAGAATTCGATATCGTTGAAGGCGCTCGCGGTCCACAAGCGGCTAACGTAATCAAACTGTAATCATACCCGACGTGAGTCGAATTATATATGATTCCGATTAGCTACACGCCCCTGGCTTAATGCCAGGGGTTTTTATATTTTGGTAGTGGTTATTTATTTGTTCTGTGGCTGTATCCCAAGGCTACTTATAACCTGCTTATAAGTAAGTTGCCATTTGATGTAATACGGCAGACGTAATACAGCTTCTCTGACAACCTTTTATATCGTTTCACCTTCTCCACTGAGGGGTAATGAAGGATACGGAATTGTAAACGGATTGTAACCGTTTTTTTGATTCCTCCATCATAGCTATGGTATAATAGAAGTATCCAAAGGAGGAGTGCTATATGGAATATAAAGTTCGAGGTCAGAACATTGAAGTTACAGACGCACTACTTGACTATGTCGAAAAGAAATTGAGCCGACTGGAACGGTATTTTGAAACTCCCCCTGCTTCAGGCGCTAATGTTACACTCAGCGTTACGAAGGATGTACACAATATTGAAGTAACAATCCCATTACCGGGTTTGCTGCTGCGGGCTGAAGATCGAAGCAAGGACATGTATGCATCGATCGATGGTGTCGTAGACAAGTTGGAACGGCAAATCCGCAAGCATAAAACGAAAGCCAACCGCAAGTTCCGTCAGGTTGGTGCGGCAGAGCAGCTGTTCCGTGAGCAGTCCACATCAACACCAGTTGCGGTTGAGGAAGAGGATGATCTTGAAGTCGTACGGACGAAGCGCTTTACGCTGAAGCCGATGGACGTTGAAGAAGCAATCCTGCAGATGAATATGATTGGCCACAACTTCTTCGTATTCTCGAATGCGGAGAGCAAGGAAGTCAATGTTGTATACCGCCGCGATGACGGCCGGTATGGCTTGATTGAACAAGGCTAAGAACGGGAACATTGAGGTTTCGGATGCCAATATAGGCAGAGAACCCTAGAATCTACCCGATTACCAAAAAAGGACTGAGCCTATTTCCACAACGGAATGGGCTCTTTTCACGTATATAATAGTATGGCATTACAGAAGGCTGGACTTGTATATCAATTGTTCAATACCTTCTAATATTATCTTGTAAATGTTTGTTTTGTTGCTGGAAGCAGGATTGCCCACGGTATGCCGCTACATTCGTGTGAAAATGTGATGAAAGATCGCCGAAAACATGCCCTGCGGCGGTTGCGGGACCCTGTTGAAACTGTTACAATTTATTGCAAAACGAGTCGATGTTACCGTTCTATATGCAGAAGCTTGAATGTGGTATAGAGAACGGCCATAAAATCACGATCGGATTTGCATGAAAGGGGTTAAGCATGCTAGGACTTGTAAAGAAAATATTCGGCGATGCCAACGAACGCGAAGTTAAGCGGCTCATGAAGACGGTTGAGGTTATTAACGGTCTGGAACCCGAATTCGAGAAATTATCCGATGAACAATTGAAATCGAAGACGGAGGAATTCCGTGAGCGTCTTGCAAAGGGCGACACATTGGATCAGCTCTTGCCAGAAGCCTTCGCTACTGTGCGTGAAGCTGCAAAGCGTACGCTGGGCATGCGCCATTATGATGTACAGATGCTTGGTGGTATGGTACTTCATGAAGGCAAAATTGCTGAGATGAAGACAGGTGAGGGGAAGACACTCGTCGGAACACTTCCTGTATATTTGAACGCGTTGGAAGGGAAAGGCGTACACGTCGTTACCGTTAACGATTACTTGGCATCCCGCGATAGCGAGATTATGGCCCAAGTATATAACTTCCTGGGGATGACGGTTGGTTTGAACCTTTCCGGCATGGATCACAATATGAAGCAGGAAGCATATGCGTGCGATATTACGTATGGTACGAACAACGAGTACGGTTTCGACTACCTGCGTGACAACATGGTGCTTTACAAAGAGCAGATGGTTCAGCGTCCACTGAACTTCGCGATTATTGACGAAGTGGACTCCATTCTTATTGACGAAGCACGTACGCCGCTTATCATTTCTGGACAAGCTGCTAAGTCTACAGAGCTTTACTTCGTTGCAGATCGGTTCGTTAGCCGCTTGAAAGGTGAAGAGGATTACACGATTGATGTGAAGACGCGTCAAGTTGCCCTTACCGAAGCAGGAGTGGCGAAGGCGGAGAAAGCACTCGGCGTGGAGAACCTGTTCGACGTGAAGAACGTAACGTTGAATCACCATATTCAACAAGCGTTGAAGGCTCATGCAATTATGCGCTTGGATGTTGATTATGTCGTAAATGACGGCGAAATCGTCATTGTCGACGAGTTCACAGGCCGTATGATGGCTGGACGTCGCTACAGCGACGGCTTGCACCAAGCGATCGAGGCGAAGGAAGGCCTTGAGGTGCAAAATGAGAGCATGACGCTCGCAACAATTACATTCCAGAACTACTTCCGTATGTATCGCAAGCTTGCCGGTATGACTGGTACAGCGAAGACAGAGGAAGAAGAATTTAAGAGCATTTACGGCTTGGAAGTTATCCAAGTGCCGACAAATAAGCCGAACCAGCGTAAGGATATGCCGGATGTCGTCTATAAGTCGGAAAATGCGAAATATAACGCGGTAGTCGAGGAAATCGTGAAGCGCCACAAAAATGGCCAGCCAGTCTTGGTTGGTACAGTGTCGATTGAGAACTCTGAGCGTTTGTCTGACATGCTTCGCCGCAAAGGTATAAAACATCAGGTATTGAATGCGAAGTACCATGCGGAGGAAGCGAATATCATTTCTAGCGCAGGTGAACCGAACCAAGTTACTATCGCTACGAACATGGCGGGTCGCGGTACGGACATTATCTTGGGCGAAGGCGTATCGGCATCAGGCGGGTTGCATATTATCGGTACAGAGCGTCATGAGAGCCGTCGTATCGACAACCAGCTTCGCGGACGTGCCGGACGTCAGGGCGATCCAGGCTCCTCGCAGTTCTATCTGTCCTTGGAGGACGAGCTGATGCGCCGTTTCGGTGCGGATAACGTACTGGGCATGATGGAACGTCTCGGATTTGAAGAGGATCAGCCAATTGAATCCAAGCTGATTACGCGTGCTGTGGAATCTGCACAGAAGCGGGTAGAAGGCAACAACTTCGACTTACGTAAAGTCGTCCTGCAATATGATGATGTCATGAACCAACAGCGCGGTATCATTTACAAGCAGCGCTATGAGGTGCTTGACTCCGAAAATATCCGCCAAATTGTGTTGGATATGATTAAGCCATGCATCGAGCGTGTCGTAGATGCACACTGTAACGAAGATGATATTCCAGAGAACTGGGATCTTGAAGAAATTGTAAACTACATGCATCGTCAGATGCTTGACGAGGGTACAATTACGAAGGATGACCTGTGGGGCAAGGAAAAGGAAGAAATTACGGAATTCCTGTTCGGCAAGGTTATGGAGAAATATACAGAACGCGAAGAGCGCATTGGGCCAGAACTTGTGCGTGAATTCGAGAAGGTTGTCGTGCTTCGTGCCGTGGACTCCAAGTGGATGGATCATATCGATGCAATGGATCATTTGCGTCAAGGGATTCACCTACGTGCTTACGGCGGTACGGATCCGCTGCGTGAATACCAATTCGAGGGCTACGAAATGTTCAACAGCATGGTAGCTTCGATTCAAGAAGAAGTATCTACGTACATCATGAAGGCACATGTAGAGCAAAACGTTGAGCGTCAAGCTGTCGTGGAAGAAAGCAAGATGTCCACGAATGCAGAGCCGGCGGAAAAGCGCCCTGTCGTGAAAGGCGAAGTTATTGGCCGTAACGATCAGTGCCCTTGTGGAAGCGGCAAGAAATATAAGCAATGTCACGGTAAGCAAGACTAATAAGGTTTAGAGATTTGTATGCCGATTGAGGTTATGAACGCTCTTATATCGGACATACAATACAGCAAAAGCATACATCATTGTGGATAGATGCCAATGCGAAATCTCCACATGATAGACCCGAACGGGCGGCCGTATAGCCGCCCGTTGTTCGGGAGAAGGAAGCGACACAGCTCCCTTCCTAACCAATTTTACCGAGGTGGTATTATGATGATCGACGCAAGTGTACGTCACAATATGCGTAGCATCGCAGCTAAACTTACAAACCTTAGGGGGTCTCTTTGACTTCGATCTGAAGCAAGAGATGATTGCCAACTTCGAGGAGAAGATGGCCGCACCGGACTTCTGGGATGACAATGACAAAGCGCAAGGACTTATCTCCGAGCTCAATGCAATCAAGAGCATTGTCGAGCAGTATGGGAAGCTGAAGCAGGATTATGAAGACAACGAGATGATGCTGGAGCTGGCAGAGGAAGAGGATGATGAATCGCTGGCTGAGGAACTGACAGCTAGTGTAGAGAAGCTACTGTCCAGTATCGAGAATTTCGAGCTTCAACTCCTGCTGAGCGAGCCTTATGATAAAATGAACGCCATTTTGGAGCTGCATCCAGGTGCAGGCGGAACCGAGTCTCAAGACTGGGGCCAAATGCTTCTGCGCATGTATACACGTTGGGCAGAGAAGCGCGGCTTCAAGGTCGAAGTACTGGATTATCTGCCAGGCGACGAAGCGGGCATTAAGAGCGTAACGCTGCTTATTAAAGGGTATAACGCTTACGGCTATCTGAAGGCGGAGAAGGGTGTACATCGTCTCGTTCGTATCTCGCCATTTGATTCCTCTGGCCGCAGACATACGTCATTCGTATCCTGCGACGTCGTGCCTGAGATTACAGACGACGCAGAAATTGAAATTCGTACAGAGGATCTGAAAGTCGATACGTACCGCGCGAGCGGTGCAGGTGGTCAGCACATCAATACGACGGATTCCGCTGTTCGGATTACCCATATACCAACAGGCATCGTCGTGACGTGTCAGACAGAGCGTTCGCAGATCAAGAACCGTGAGCGTGCCATGACCCATCTTCGTTCCAAATTGTATGAACGCAAGATTGAGGAACAACAGAAGCAGTTAGCAGAAATCCGTGGTGATCAGATGGACATCGCATGGGGCAGCCAAATTCGCTCCTATGTATTCCATCCGTACAGCATGGTCAAGGACCACCGGACGCAGGTGGAAACCGGAAATGTCGGCGCCGTGATGGACGGCGACTTGGATACGTTTATTGACGCGTACTTGAGAACCTTAATTCAACCATCATCTGAAGCATAATAAGTTGGTACCGACTGCACATACCTGCGCCGATCTTTGATCGGGGCAGGTTTTTTGTTGTGCTTGAATGCTTTACCATGCTAGAGAATGAGCATAATAAGACAGATTCACAGAGCAGACGGCTGACAGCATGCAGTACCAATATACTGTTCATTCAACCGATTCGTTCTGGCACTATCATATTGGTAATACGAAGGAGAACACAGTATGCCTCATACATCGGATTCATCTACATCTGAACTGAAAAAGCCTCGGCGCAGCGCCGATGGCTTGCTGGTACCGTACAATCATCCTATGCGAGCAGTAATGGATTACGGCCTTCTTTTCCTCGGAGCCTTCATTATGGCGCTTACGTTCAATACATTAATGCTGCCAAATAAGATTGCTTCAGGAGGCATATCAGGCCTCTCTATCGTACTGGAGAATCAATTTGGGTGGAATCCGGCGATCACGCAGTATGCCTTCAACATCCCGCTCTTTATCTTAGGCGTGTGCTTGCTTGGCAAGCAGTTCGGCATACGGACTTTAATAGGCTCCGTTTCCTTGCCGACCTTTATCTATCTGACACAGCATGTAGGGCCGGCAACGGACAATCCACTGCTTGCTGCTATATTTGGCGGTATTGGCATCGGTCTTGGCTTAGGCATTGTTTTCCGCGGTCGTGGATCTACAGGGGGCAATGCCATAACGGCGCAACTGCTTAGTACGTTCGGGAAAATCAATATAGCGCTGGCGGTTGCCATTTGTGACGGTGTTATCATTTTGCTGGCGGGCTTCATGCTTTCCTTTGAAAGTGCCATGTACGCACTCATCGGATTGTTTGTAACAAGCAAAACAATTGATGTGGTGCAAGTAGGTTTAGGCTATACAAAGGTTGCATTCATCATTAGTGATGATTCGGATAAAATTGCAGATGCGATTCTCCATGATCTTGATCGAGGATTAACGAAGCTGCAAGGCGAAGGCGGTTATACTGGGGAAGGACGAACTGTACTGATGGTTGTTGTCGGACAGAGTGAGGTTTATAAACTGAAAGCGATCGTCCGCTCCGTAGATTCACAAGCGTTCGTCATTATTAGTGATACAAATGAAGTACTTGGAGAAGGTTTTAAGATCCAAGCGTAATTTATAAGTGGAATGCTATGCATGCCTCTGTTACAGAATGCATAGCTTGCATAAGTTGTACGTTTTTATTCATAAAACGTGGTTTCCTCCTGCATATCATGCTGTAAGTGAATGCGGTCGAATCCGCGTTTTTTTATTTGTTTGAAAAGAACCTCATACTTTTAATGACCATACGTAGTAGCCATAAACCCCTTTATACCAAGCGTTTTATCCCGTTGTAATCCCTCTCGCATAGATACATTCTATTTGCTCTTTTCATAAATATCATGAAATTTCATGGAAAATCGTTGTATTTATATAAATACAGTCGTATAATGATACATAATTATTCATGAGGAATCATTTTCCTAGACGTGTCATTGTTTTTGAAGCCAGTAGCAGAGCAGCCGTAAATCGTATATCGAACGTTGCGAAATCATGCTATTGCCTACGCAACAGTAGCGAGGAATGGAGAGAATGAAAATGAATCAAGAGAAGCATGTACGAGCAGCCATTGTCGGCTCAACAGGCTATGGCGGTGTTGAACTTATCCGGTTGTTACTGAATCATCCGAATGTCACCATCACATCAGTCATTTCGGCTTCGAGTGCAGGGGCTCCAATCGCAGAGGGATATCCGCATTTGAATGAAGTGATGTGCGATACGCTGGACGGAGTCGATGTGGAGGAGATGCGAAGGAAGGCGGATGTTGTGTTTACCGCAACCCCTTCGGGTGTGAGCGGACAGCTGGTGCCGAAGCTGCTGGAGGCAGGACTCGCCGTCATTGATTTATCTGGGGACTTCCGCATTAAGGATGGCGAGTTGTACAGCGCGTGGTATAAGCACTCTGCTCCTCCGGCTGAGCTGTTGGCTGAAGCAAAGTATGGATTGTGCGAGATGTACCAGAAACCGTATGTAGCGGGGTGCAAGTTCATTTCCAATCCGGGCTGTTATCCGACAGCAACCCTGCTCGGGCTCATTCCGGCATTGCAGGCAGGATGGATTCAGCCTAACACTCTCATTATTGACGCAAAATCTGGCATATCCGGAGCGGGTCGGGGCGTGAACTTAGGTGTCCATTACGCTGAGATTAATGAAAACTTCAAAGCTTATAAAGTCAACAAGCATCAGCATATTCCAGAGATTGAGCAGGTGCTTAGCGAGGTTGCGCAGAACCCGGTTACGGTGACGTTTACTACACACTTGACGCCGATGACTCGTGGCATTATGTGTACGATGTATGCATCGCTTGCAGGCACATTTATTGAAGAGGACTTTATATCCCTTTATCGAGAATATTATGCAGGTCGGAGGTTTGTGCGCATACGTCCACAAGGACAATGGCCGGCGACGAAAGAAGTGTTCGGCTCGAACTTTTGTGATATTGGATTTGCCGTAGATCAGAGAACGAATCGCGTAACGATTATTTCGGTCATTGACAACGTGGTCAAGGGAGCGGCAGGTCAAGCAATACAAAATTTAAATCATATGATGGGCTGGGAAGAGACGGCAGGGCTAATGCTCACGCCAGTGTACCCGTAATGTGAACATAGAAATGTGAGAAGCGGAGCAGAAGGATCAAATCTCCTTGATATAGATGTACGACTTTGAAAAAGAAGAAGGTAGATAATGATGCAAACGCAGGTAGTACATGCGAAAGAGACGCAATTATTCGATATCATTGACGGTTCAGTAACCACTCCGCTTGGATTTCGGGCCAGCGGGCTGCATTGCGGATTAAAGAAAACGGCGCGCAATGATTTAGGAGCAATCGTCTGCGACGTTCCAGCTATTGCTGCTGCGGTATATACGACAAATGTATTCCAAGCAGCACCGCTTGCCGTGACGAGGGCGAGTTTGGAGGAGGAAGGCAAGCTGCAGGCCATTATCGTGAACAGCGGCAACGCGAATGCTTGTACGGGCAAGCAAGGCGAGGCGGATGCATACCGGATGCGCAGCGCATTTGCAGAGCAGCTTGGCATTGCGCCGCATTACGTAGCAGTTGCTTCCACAGGCGTTATCGGTGAGGCGTTGAAAATGGAATGTGTGGAGCAAGGCATTATGAAGCTTCCTGAGCAGTTGACTCCTCTTGCCGAGGGCGCAGAACAGTTTTCGCAAGCGATCTTGACGACGGATCTCGTCAAGAAGGAAGCTTGTGCGGTTCTAACTGTTAATGGCAAGCAAGTCACGGTTGCGGGTTGTGCGAAGGGATCGGGAATGATTCATCCGAATATGGCAACAATGCTCGGCTTCGTAACGACGGATGCAGCGCTCGAACAAGATACGCTTGCGGGTCTTCTCAGGACGGTGACGAATAAGACATTCAATATGATTACGGTTGATGGAGATACAAGCACGAATGATATGCTTCTTGCAATGGCCAGTGGAATGGCAGGTAATGAACCGCTCACAGAACAGCATGAAGCGTGGCCGGCATTTGCTGCGGCATTTCAATATGTGTGTGAACAGCTGGCTAAGGCCATCGCGCGAGATGGTGAAGGGGCGACTAAGCTGATTGAGGTGCGGGTATCTGGTGCTTTGTCTGATGAATCTGCTAGTGCTATTGCCAAATCGATTGTCGGATCAAGTCTCGTGAAATCTGCTGTATATGGTTCAGATGCGAACTGGGGCCGAGTCATTGCAGCAGTTGGTTATGCAGGCCAGCCTGTAAACCCCGAGACAGTGGATATTCATATGGGATCAATTATGGTGCTGCAGCAGTCGACGCCGGTTGTATTTGACGAAGCGGCGGCGCTTGCGTATTTAAAGGGCGATACGGTGGTTTTCCAAGTGGATTTACATATGGGATCTGGGGAAGCCAAAGCATGGGGCTGCGATTTGACGTATGACTACGTGCGCATTAATGCAGCGTATCGGACATAGTACGCAAATAAGTATCGAGTATGAGATCGTTATAGCTTGCAGACGGCAGTTGGGTCAGCAGTACAGCACGGCTATAGAAGCGGTAAGAACCTCTCATTGCAGTGCAAAGGAAATGAAGAATAGGAGAGAAACAGCGGACGGAAGGTCGAACGCCAAAGTAAAGCATGACAAGGCGTCGTAAGACGTAACGATAGAGCGGGGAGGTTCAGCGGAGGGATATGGCAGCGACAGAAACTCAGGGTAATGTGCAGTCATCAGCCACAGCTGTGAAACTGTTCGTAATGAAATGCGGAGGAAGTACGCTGGCTGCATTGCCAGACTCGTTCTATGAACAGCTTCAGCAGTTGCAGGAAGAAGGCACCGTGCCTGTTATTGTACATGGTGGAGGGCCAGCGATTTCAGGCATGCTGGATAAGCTCGGCATTGAATCGGAATTTATAGGCGGTCTTCGCAAGACTGATGAAGCCGTGTTGGATGTCGTCGAAATGGTGCTTGCCGGACAGATCAACAAGCAAATTGTGCGTCGCTTGATGCAAGTGGGAGCCAATGCAATTGGCTTGTCAGGAACGGATGGCGGACTCATTCAATCGGAACCAGTATCCAACGTGGATCAGGTGGGTTATGTCGGGGATGTTACTCAAGTTCGAGCAGCCTTGCTCACTGGATTAATCGACATGAATTATATGCCTGTTATCGCGCCAATTGGACTTGATGGCACGGGTCAACGCTACAATATTAATGCGGATACGGCAGCAGGTGCTGTTGCAGCTCATCTCGGAGCCGAACAATTGATTGTCGTGACAGATGTGCCGGGCATTATGAGAAATACACCGGAAGGCAAGGTTGTGCTTCCAATCGTTACGACTGTAGACATTGAAGCGATGATAGCTAGCGGAGAAATATATGGAGGCATGATTCCGAAGGTGCAGGCCGCTATGAAGTGCTTGGAGGGTGGCGTGCAGGAGGTTGTTATTGCAGACGGGGCAGAATCTGATGTGCTGCGTCGCTTGATGGCAGGGGAGCCGATTGGAACTCGGATTGTTAGTGCAGCAGGAGTATAGGCATAGAACAATCTAACTATCATTCTGCAGAACATTCAATAGATTGAGATTGGGGCAAGCAGCACGAGAAACATAAATAATAATCGCAGAGATGTACCCAAGAGACTTACTACAATCGTATACAAATCGAATGAAGGGGTGGAGACAATGACGATGAATGTAGATGCCGGGAAGGGAACGAATGCTTTGTTCCCAACATATGCCCGCTATCCAATTGCACTGGTGAAGGGACAGGGCAGTCGGGTATGGGACGATGAAGGAACTTGCTACTTGGATTTCATGAGCGGCATAGCCGTAACGAACTTAGGACATGTGCCGGAGCGAGTTAAGGTGCGTGTACAAGAACAACTGGATACGTTATGGCACGCTTCGAACTTGTTCCATATCCCTCAGCAAGAACAGGCTGCAGAGCTTCTGACCGCTCACACTTGTGCGGATGCTGTGTTCTTTTGCAATAGTGGGGCGGAAGCGAATGAGGCCGCTATTAAACTGGCGCGCCGCTATCAGACTGTAGTCGCTAAGACAGGGCGGTCGGAAATTATAACATTCCATCAATCTTTCCATGGTCGTACGCTGGCGACGCTGACGGCTACTGGGCAAGACAAGGTGAAGGAGGGATTTGCTCCGCTTCCGGGAGGATTCCGGTATGTGCCGTTTAACGATATCGCAGCGTTGAAGGCCGCAATCAATGACAGTACGGCAGCAATTATGCTTGAAATCGTGCAGGCGGAAGGCGGCGTTTTCCCGATTAAGGCGGCATTTGCCCAAGAAGTGGCCGAACTGTGCAACGAGCATGGACTTTTACTTATCGTGGATGAGGTTCAAACGGGCATGGGGCGCACGGGAGCGTTGTTCGCCTATGAGCATTACGGCTTGCAGCCGGATATATTTACTGTAGCCAAAGGACTCGGCAGCGGTTTCCCTGTAGGAGCAATGCTGGCGCAGGAGCATGTAAGGGCAGCGTTCAGTGCAGGCACGCATGGTTCGACCTTCGGCGGTAATCCGCTTGCGATGTCTGCAGTTGTGGGTACGCTGGAAACGATGCTAGAGGAGAAGGTGGCGCAGCGGGCAGCGGAAAAGGGAACGTCCTTGCTCAACGCACTGCGTGTGAAGCTGAGTGATGTTCCGCTCGTGAAGGATATACGCGGACTCGGTCTTCTCGTTGGCATCGAATGCAGTAAGCCTGTAGCAGATTTGATTAAGGACGCCCAGCAAGCTGGACTGTTATTTCTTAGTGCAGGGCCTAATGTCATTCGCCTGCTGCCGAACTTATTGGTCACAGACGAGGAGATTGAAGAGGCAGTATCAATTATCCATGAGGTATTAGCGAAACGCTCAGAGGTTGTTGTACCTGTATAGATGGTAAGCAATCGTAAGCACAGATGAAGCGGGAAGACAGAGAAAATATACGGAGGTGGCCTTGATGGCAATAACAGCAACGACAATTGATTTGCGCGGTCGCGATTTTATCGCACTCGCTGACTATACGAAGGAAGAACTGCACTATTTGATCGATTTTGCAATCGAATTGAAGCGGAAGCAGAAGGCAGGCGAGGTGTATCACCCGCTGAAGGGGAAAACACTCGGCATGATTTTTGAAAAATCGTCTACACGCACGCGTGTATCGTTCGAAGTCGGCATGTATCAGTTGGGCGGTCAGGCTTTGTTTTTGAGCAAAAATGACCTGCAGATCGGACGTGGCGAGCCGATATGGGATACGGCTCAGGTGTTGTCCCGCTATGTAGACGGCATTATGATTCGTACCTTCGCTCATCGCACCGTCATTGATCTGGCTCGTGGCGCTACTGTACCTGTCATTAACGGACTGACGGATATGAATCATCCATGCCAAGTTCTTGCGGATTTCCAGACTGTCTATGAGAAAAAAGGGATGCTACAGGGCTTGAAGCTGGCGTACATCGGCGATGGCAACAATATGGCGCATTCCTTGCTCATGGGAGCAAGTAAGCTGGGCATGCATGTAGCTGTTGCATCGCCTAAAGGCTATATGCCGGATGCGGATATTATAAAGCAATGCCACGAGCAGGCGCAGCAATCAGGCTCTCACGTGCTCATCACGAATGATCCGAAGGAAGCAATCGCCAATGCAGATGTAGTCTATACAGATGTATGGGCAAGCATGGGATTCGAGATGGAGCAGTTGAAGCGTGAGCAAGCGTTCCGCGGTTTCCAGGTAAATGAGGAGCTTGCTCGGTATGCGAAGCCGGATTATATTTTCCTCCACTGCCTGCCGGCGCATCGCGGCGAAGAAGTAAGCGAAGGCGTTATCGATGGCAAGCACTCGGTTATTTTCGATCAAGCGGAGAATCGATTGCATGCACAGAAAGCGATTATGGCTTCAATTATGGGGGCGTAAATAACCGAATTGACTTCATTTTGAACTGCACATTGAACGGGGGAATTGTCGTGGCAAAGAACAAAATTGTGCTGGCCTATTCAGGCGGCTTAGATACATCCGTCATCCTAACATGGTTGAAAGAAACCTATGATGCAGAAATTATCACCTTCACAGCAGACATTGGACAGAAGGAAGAGCTGGATGGACTTGAGGAAAAAGCGATTGCAACAGGCGCATCCAAAGTCTATATTGACGATTTGCGCGCTGAGTTCGCGCAGGACTTCATTTTTCCGATGTTCCAGGCGGGAGCGCTGTATGAAGGGCAATATTTGCTTGGCACGAGCATCGCGCGTCCGCTCATTGCGAAGCGGATGATTGAGATTGCACGCCTTGAAGGCGCAACGGCAATAGCGCATGGTGCAACTGGCAAAGGGAATGACCAAGTGCGCTTCGAATTGACTGCGGCGGCTCTTGCTCCCGATATTCAAGTAATAGCGCCATGGCGTTCTGAGCAATTCCGTGCGCAATTCCCAGGTCGTGCAGAGATGATTGCTTATGCGGAGCAGCACGGTATTCCGGTGCAGGCTTCTGCAGCGAAGCCATACTCGATGGATCGCAACCTGCTCCATATCAGCTTCGAGAGTGGTATGCTCGAGGATCCGTGGTTCGATGCAACGGCAGATGCGAATAAAGGCATGTATGTGTTAACCGTATCTCCTGAGGAAGCGCCGAACGAATCAGAGCTTGTCGAGTTGACTTTTGAAAAAGGGAACTGTACTGCGATCAACGGTGAGTCCATGTCGCCATTACAGGTAATGGAAACGTTGAATGAGCTTGGCGGCAAGCATGGCGTTGGCCGTGTCGATATGGTAGAGAACCGCTTCGTCGGGATGAAGAGCCGCGGCGTCTATGAGACACCGGGCGGCACCATCTTATTTACAGCTCATCGCATTATGGAATCGTTGACGATGGATCGTGAAGTGATGCACATACGCGACTCGCTCATTCCGAAGTACAGTGCGGCAGTATACAACGGATTCTGGTTCGCTCCTGAGCGGCTTGCAATCCAAGCGCTTGTTGGCGAAAGCCAGAGGCATGTGACAGGAACAGTACGTTTGAAGCTATACAAGGGCAATGTTATGGGCGCGGGCGTACAAAGCCCGGTCAGCTTGTATAATCCAGATATTGCGACTATGGAGGCAGATCCGTCTCAAGCTTACGATCAGAACGATGCAACAGGCTTCATCCACTTGAATGCGCTGCGTCTGAAGGTCGCTGCCGGCGTACACGGCACGAAGGTTCATGGAGCGGGTGCTTCCTTGCAAGAAACGGGCGTGTAATACAGGAAGGGGAGAGCAGCGTGAGCAAACTATGGGGCGGTCGATTTACAAAGCAGACGGATCAACTCGTCGAACAATATACAGCTTCGATTACTTTTGACAAAGTGATGGCAGAAGAGGACATTCAAGGCAGTCTGGCTCACGTAGCGATGCTGGGAGCCTGCGGCATTTTGCCGCAGGAGGATGTGGATACAATCACAGATGGGCTTCATCAGGTGGCGGGTATGATCCGTCGCGGAGAATTGGATTACTCGATATCCGATGAAGACATTCATATGAATATTGAAAAAGCGTTGATTGAATTGATTGGCCCGGTTGGCGGCAAGCTTCACACTGGAAGAAGCCGTAACGACCAGGTTGCAACTGACATGCATTTGTATTTGCGTAAACGTGTCGTTACTTTTGTTGAATTGCTTGTGAAGTTGCAGGAAGCGCTAATTGCACAGGCGAAAGAGAACGTGGAAACGATTGTTCCCGGCTATACGCATTTGCAGCGCGCGCAGCCGATCCTGTTCGCCCATCATCTGATGGCGTATGTGTCGATGTTTGAGCGTGACATTGAACGACTGATGGACAGCTACAAGCGGATTGATATGCTGCCGCTTGGAGCAGGAGCGCTTGCAGGCACGACCTTTGCTATCGATCGCCATTATACGGCGAAGCAGTTAGGCTTTAGCCGTGTATATGAGAACAGTCTCGATGCGGTAAGCGACCGTGACTTTATCGTGGAGTTTCTGTCGAACGCCTCGCTCATTATGATGCATTTATCACGCTTCTGCGAAGAACTGATACTATGGTCGAGTACAGAATTCCAGTTTGTTGAGCTGGATGATGCCTTCTGTACTGGCTCCAGCATTATGCCGCAGAAGAAGAACCCGGATGTCGCAGAGCTTGTTCGCGGGAAGACAGGAAGGGTATACGGCCATCTCATGAGCATGCTGACAGTGCTCAAGGCACTGCCGCTGGCTTACAACAAGGATATGCAGGAAGACAAGGAAGGCATGTTCGATACAGTGGATACACTGAACGGCGCACTTCGCCTCTTCACTCCGATGGTTGCTTCGATGAAGGTGAACCGCGGACGGATGCGTGAAGCGGTACGTCAGGATTTCTCCAATGCGACGGACATTGCGGATTTTCTTGTAGGCAAGGGCTTGCCGTTCCGGCAGGCGCATGAAGTGATTGGCAAGACGGTGCTGTATTGTATTGAGCAAAACAAATACTTGCTTGATTTAACACTGGAAGAGTTCAAACAATTTTCGGAGCTGTTCGATGATCGGATTTATGCTGTGCTTCAGCCAGAGCAAGTCGTCAATGCGCGCAATGTGTACGGAGGAACGGCAACAGTTCAGGTAGAGGCTGCGATTCAGCGAGCAGAGGAAGCAATCGCGCAGAAGGCAGTATGGATTGAGTCGAATGGAGCTATTATGTAAGTTTAGGAGACCGAGGCGGGCAGTATGAAACCTTGCTGGATTTTTGCATGCGTCAACTAGGCTTGATAGAGGGATTCATTAGCATAAAAAGAGGAGAGCAGTGCGCGTTAATAGCGTCCCGTGAGGCGCTGACGCGCTTGCTCTTTTTTTGTGAAAAATCAGTGACAGTCCTGCTCAGGTGGACAGACTAAGCCACTCAGTGTTTGCCTGAATATGTAAATATGTGTATAATAAAGAGAGGTGCACATGTGCACTTATATTCAAAATTTTATAAGGAGGAATGCCAATGCCTCAGCCGAAGTACGTCACCGATATCGACAAGGTTACCCAGTTACCCGAGACGGAAAGGAAACGGCTTAAGCAAATTACCGAGAAATTTGTATTCCGCGTGAATGATTATTATTTGAACCTCATTGATTGGAAAGACCCCAATGACCCGATTCGGAAGCTTGTCATCCCGAATACAGGGGAACTGAAAGAGTATGGACGATGGGACGCCTCGGATGAGGATACGAACTACGTGGTTCCTGGCTGCCAGCACAAGTATTCATCTACCGCCCTATTAATTGTATCAGAGGTATGCGGCGCTTATTGCCGATACTGCTTCCGCAAGCGACTTTTCCGTAACGATGTCCAAGAAGCGATGTCCGATGTAAATCCAGGACTCTCCTACATTGCCGAACACCCCGAGATTAATAATGTCCTGCTCACTGGCGGAGACAGCCTAATTTTAGCCACACCGAAGCTAAGAAAGATATTGCAGCGTCTGCGCGATATCCCGCACGTCAAGATCATCCGATTAGGTTCCAAGCTGCCCGTCTTCAATCCAATGCGCATTTATGAAGACGAATTGTTGCTGGAGACAATCCGGGAATTTTCCACACCTGACCACCGGATTTATGTAATGGCCCATATTAACCACCCTCGTGAAATTACAGAAGAAGCGAAGCGCGGATTTCAGGCGCTGCATGATGCTGGGGCAATTGTGGTCAACCAAACACCGGTACTTAGAGGCATCAATGACGATGCTGAAGTGCTGGGCGAACTGCTGGATAAGCTGTCATGGGCGGGGGTAACTCCTTATTATTTCTTTATTAATCGGCCGGTCGCTGGAAATAGTGAATTTGTCCTCTCGTTGAAGGAGGCGTACCAGCTCGTAGAAGAAGCGAAGGCGAAGACGTCGGGTCTTGGCAAGCGAGTTCGATTGTCCATGAGCCATACATCCGGCAAAATTGAAATATTGGCAATTGAGAATGGAAAGGCATTTCTGAAATATCATCAATCCCGAGAAGGAAATTACGGCAAATTCATGATGCTAGATTGTCCGGATGATGCCGCATGGTTCGATGACCTGCCCGGCAATGAGCAGTTTTGGACGCCTCCGCGCAAAAAATCCCAAGATATCGTTTCTGTAAATACACTTCCAGATGTGCCGCAACAGCGAACGAGGAGGGATGCGTAATGCAACGTTCTGTACCATCGTCGGATTGTACAGCTTCATCTGAACCCCTAGCTGGATCAAGCCCATGCGAAGATGTTCCCCTCATTCAATCTGGAGACGAAGTCGTTGAATGGATGCATCAGCATGCTGTAGAGTATTTGCGTTTGCAATTTACGGACTTGTTCGGCAAGGTAAAGCAGCTTGTCATCCATCGTGATGAAGCGGGAGCTGCCTTTAAAGGGAAGGTGATGTTTGACGGTTCTTCGGTCACAGGGTACGGCGGTGTAGATCAATCCGATCTCGCCTTGCATCCGGATCCAACTTCATTCCATGTGGATACTTGGCACGACTCCACATACGGTACTATAGCATCTTTCTTTTGTGATGTCCGCTTGCCGGATGGCAGCCGCGCGCAGGGGTGTACCCGGAGTATGCTGAAAGAAGTGCTGCAGGAAGCGAAGGAATTGGGTTATTCCTATTACATCGGGGTAGAGGGCGAATTTTTCCTCTATCCTCTAAGTGAACGGGGAATACCAATTGTCACGCCTCATGACGAAGGTGGATATTGTGATCTATTCCCTCAAGATCGCGGGGAGAATGTAAGATTTGAATTATTGCAGGAGATGAGGAAGCAAGGCTTCCAAATCGAGGCGTCTCATCATGAAGTGGCTCCAGGCCAGCACGAGATCAACTTTCGCTTCGGTGAAGCGCTTAGGGCCGCCGATCGGTGGCAAATGTTCAAGCTGCTGACGAAGCGAGTGGCAAATCAACATGGCCTTCATGCTACATTCATGCCGAAGCCGATGAGCGGTCAGAATGGCAACGCCCTTCATTGCAACCAATCTTTGCAGGATGATGCGAAGTGTAATGTGTTCTATGATCCGCAAGCACCATCCAAGATGAGTGACATTGCTCTCTATTTTATAGCCGGTTTGCTGCATCACGCAAAAGGAATGTCTGCCATTGCGAACCCGGTAGTTAATTCTTATAAACGTTTGATGCCAGGCTATGAAGCACCGACTCATCTAACTTGGTCTGAAAACAATCGTTCGGCAATGATCCGAATTCCTGCGGCACGAGGCAAACAGACGCGAATTGAATATCGTACGCCTGATCCAACTGCTAATCCATATTTACTGTTTGCCGTCATGCTGAAGTCAGGCTTGGAGGGTGTGAAAAAGAGGGAAATGCCTCCTAAGGAGGCGAGTAGGGACATTCATCAAGCGGTAAATAGCACTCCGTATAAATGGGATGCCTACCCCCGGGATTTATTTGAGGCGTTAAGACATATGGAAAAGGATACAATCATCCAGGATATTATGGGTGAGCAGGCATTGAATACGTATATTTCGGTGAAAGAGCAGGAATACAACGAATATGCATCTCAAGTTCATGGTTGGGAGCTTAATTCCTATCTGCGAGTATATTAATAAATTGCATACGAGATCGATATGAACGTAAAAGAGCCCTCATCACAAGTTGATGCAGGGCTCTTTCTCATGAGTTTTGCCTTCGCTTACCTCTATTTAAGATTCATCGTTAAATATTGGCCCATTCACGCCATCCTCTAAGATTGGACTTTGATCCTTCCTCGTAGAAGACTGATCGGAGCCTCCTGTATTCACTGCTATAAGAGTAGGCTGCGGTCTGTACGTATCCACAAACATTTTCTTGCGTTCGACCTCTTTGCCGTTCACCAGCTTAATCCGGTACGATTCCACCGTATACCCTTGCTTTCCGCGCTGAATGGTCTCATGGCTGCCAATAGGCAGGTTTGGATTCTTAACATACTTAATCGTCGGTTCCAACACCTTTAATGTTTTGGTTTCCATTCGATAAGAGACGCCTTTATCCATAGTTCCAAAAAATTTAATAATCAGCCGATCGTTCTCGGCAGCGGTTCGAATCATTAAGTGCTTGCCGGTCGTATTTTTGAAGCGGAAGTTAATATAACCCTGAGAAAAGGTAGCATCCAGTCCAATAGGCAAGTAAGAGACTGGCAGGGAATGATTGCGCCGTTCGACAATTTCTAGCCCGGTGCGAAGCACCGCATTATATAGTGTGCTAGATACTTGGCAGATGCCGCCGCCAATACCGGGTACAAGCTTGCCGTTAAAGATGACGGGAGCTTCCTTGAAGCCGTATTTCTTTTCCGTTTCGGCAATGACTTTATCGTAATCGAAAATTTCACCAGGCTTCAGCACCATATCATGGATCGTTTGTGCAGCCGCATTGACATTATGGGTGCGGCCGTCATCGGCTTGCACAAAGCTTGTAGAGAACTCGATAATTTTTCGTTCAATTCCTTCGGCTTGCAGTGATGCGACCGTAACTGGCGGATTTGTCTTTTGCATCGGGACTTCAAGCGCAATCGTCCGTCCATCATTCCACGTATGCGGGATGGACGCCCGAATCAACTGTTCCAGCTGAACCCGATCGATTCGATAGACTGCTTTCTCGGGAGTATATCGAATGCTGTCGTCTTTGGTGATTTCCCTTTTTGCATTCACGGGCTTGCCAAAGGTTTGCGCCTCCCAATCGGCTGTTAGGCGCTTTGCCCAAACCTCCTTATTCCAGCGGAATTGAAGCGTCCAGGACGTCGGGAAATTGTAGCGGGCTTGGATTCGTTCCCACAGTGAGCCTTCCTTCATTTTGTCGAGTGCGCGCAGTATAGGATCTGCATCATACGTTACACCGAGATCGGCAAGTGTCGTTTGGATGGGTTCAATATTAGTGCCTTTGAAGGAGAGTTCGAACGACGTCCGCTCTAATTCCTTCATTTTATCTTTTAATTGCTCGCGGAAGGTGTCCATGGATTGGGAACCGATATTCCATGTAGACAAGTGTACGTTGGGAGGGATCGTAGACTGTGAAGCATAGCTGTGAGCCCACCCCCAGAGCGCAGTACCTACCAATAAGAGCGAGGCAAGGATAATAAATAGTGCATGGATTTTTTTCACTGCAACAGCCTCCTGCTTATGAAAAAATAAAGAAAAAATCGTCCGTATTCCAATTATGCTTCCAATCCATATAGGCGGAATCGTTCATTTTCATACTATATGCGACTTGCACGCTAAACTTTACTAATGCACTAGGAAACGGAAATGAGAGTTCTTACTATTCCAAAAATACAAAGGGGGACAATTGCGCAGTAATGAGGAAATTTAGAAAGACGCAAATCCGACGGCGATAGCCGCTATATGTAGCTGATTGTGGAGCAATGCGTAAAAAGATGTTGAAATTTCCTTTCTTTTAAAGGAATTGGGGCACTTATGTCGAATGTATATTAGCTGATCTTTTAAACTTAGGGTGTGATCATTTGATAGAAATGCAAGATGTATGGAAAACGTACCAAGACGGCTCTCACGCATTGCGCGGCATATCCGTCCAAATTGATAAGGATGAATTCGTCTACTTGGTCGGACCGTCGGGAGCAGGGAAATCGACGTTCATGAAATTGATCTATAGAGAAGAAGTGCCCACAAAAGGGCAAATTTTCGTAAGTGGATTCAATATCGGCAAGTTGAAGCAGCGCAAAATTCCTTATGTGCGGCGCAATATCGGCGTCGTGTTCCAGGACTTCAGACTTCTGCCGAAGCTGACAGCCTATGAGAATGTTGCTTTTGCCATGGAGGTTATCGAAGCGCCGAAGAAGGTCATTAAGCGCCGTGTACCTGAGGTGTTGGAGCTGGTTGGCTTGAAGCATAAGATGAACAGTCTGCCGGCGCAGTTGTCCGGGGGGGAACAGCAGCGCGTTGCCATAGCTAGAGCTATCGTAAACAATCCTTCCGTGATTGTGGCGGACGAGCCCACGGGGAACCTCGATCCAGAGACATCATGGGGCATTATGAAGCTGCTTGAGGAAATTAATTTCCGCGGCACAACAATCGTCATGGCAACTCACAATAAAGATATCGTCAACTCGATGCGCAAGCGGGTTATTGCAATCGAACAAGGCTTAATTGTACGTGACGAGGCGCGGGGGGAATACGGCTATGATTTTTAATTCACTTACCCGCCATGTCAGAGAAGGAAGCAAGAGCATATTACGCAACGGCTGGATGTCGTTCGCATCGGTTAGCTCAATTGTTATCTCGTTGTTTATTTTAGGTGTGTTCATGCTGTTGTCGCTGAATGTGAATGAAATGACGAAGCAGATTGACAACAAAGTGCAAATCCGAGTTTTCCTTAAGCTTGATGTGACAAAGGAACAAAAGGAGTTGCTCGCAACAGATATCGGCAATATGTCGGAGGTAAGCAAGGTCATCTCGGTTTCCAAGGAAGAAGGCATGAAGATGCTGCAGGAAAACTTGGGCGAGGATGGCAAGGAACTGCTTAACGGCTATACGAAAGAGACGAATCCATTGCCGGATTCTTTCACGGTAGAGGTATATGATCCGGCAACAATTAGCATGGTTGCTAAGAAGATTAATGCCATTAATGATACGAATAGCGCGAAGCCGCTGTGGAAGGTCAATTACGGGAAGGGTACCGTCGACACACTGTTAAAGGTCACGGCAACTGTTCGCAACTTTGGGTTGATCATTGTAGCAGGTTTGGCTGTAACCGCCATGTTTCTTATCTCAAATACGATTAAAGTTACGATTATGGCGCGCCAACGCGAGCTCAGCATTATGAAACTTGTAGGGGCAACCAATTCCTTCATCCGAGGGCCGTTCTTCGTAGAAGGGGCTCTTATAGGGCTGTTAGGCTCATTACTTACAGTTGGAATTCTATTTTACGGATATCAGCAGCTCGTGACGAATTTTGAGCTGGGCTTGCAAATGGTTAAGCTTGTCCCACTTCAG
The DNA here is from genome assembly GCF_030363895.1 of Paenibacillus sp. S-12. Taxonomy (NCBI): domain Bacteria; kingdom Bacillati; phylum Bacillota; class Bacilli; order Caryophanales; family Paenibacillaceae; genus Paenibacillus; species Paenibacillus sp. S-12. The sequence goes on along the minus strand of NZ_JASIUF010000021.1, from coordinate 64,653 downwards.
GATGCATGGCTGCTTGTCGGCAGCTCGCTAGTAGCATTGGGCATTTTGATCGGCATGTGGGGAAGTACAATCTCCATTCGTAAATTTTTGAAAGTATAGCGTTATCGTGTAGTGACTGTTCGAGCGCTAGTCCCAATCGGGGAGAATAGGAGGAACATCGGATTGAAACGGGGAACAGATTTTAAAAAGTGGTTCATGTTATTCGCTAGCTTTGCGATTCTCTTCTCAATGGTGCCGCCAACAACGGGACAAGCATCGGAGTTGGATAAGGTCAATCAGCAATTGAAGCAGCTTCAGAACGAGATGCGCCAGGCAGAAAACAAGCAGCAGGAAGCAAAGACTATGAAGGCTGAAGCAACAAAGCTGCTTGGGAAGACGAAGAAGGATATGGACTACCTGCTGTCTGAGATTGATAAAAAAGCAAGTGAGATGGCGAATGTCGCTCATCAAATTGATACTACCGAGCTGAATCTTGCTCAAGCGGCAGATGAGCTGCAAAAAGTGAATAAGCGCATTGAGGATCGTGAAAATTTATTGGATACACGTGTTCGATTAATGTATACGAACGGAGTTGTGTCTTACATAGATGTGTTGTTTAGCGCCACTAGCTTCTCTGACTTCCTTGATCGGTTTGATTCTCTGCAGTCGATTGCGGAGAACGATAAGGAAATCTTGGCGGAGCATAAGCGTGACAAGCAACTGGTTGTGCAGAAAAAGCAAGAAATCGAGACCAACTTGAAGCAAGTAAAGCTGTTGTATGCAAAGCTTGATAATGCGAAGAAGGACTTAATGCTGAAGGAAAAAGAAAAGGAAGTCATGATCGCAAGCTATAACAAGCAGATTGACGAATCGGATGAAGCGAGCGAGGAACAACGCGCGCTGCTTATTGAATTTGCCTCAAAGCGTGCTGATCTTCTTCGGAAGAAGAATGAGCTGATGAAGCCGAAGGAATCGCCTAGATCGAAGCCAAGAAGCAATCCGAGTGCTGCATATTCCGGCGGGCAATTAGCAGTTCCGCTTCATGCCGATTATTATATCTCTTCTGAGTTCGGCTCGCGGAAAGATCCGATCACTGGACGGCAAGGCGCGTTCCATAGTGGGCTGGATATGGCTACGCCTGGAGGAACGGATATTTATGCTGCTGAATCAGGGACGGTTACATTGGCTGAATGGTGGTCAGGATATGGTAATTGTGTCATCATTGATCACGGTAATGGTTTATGGACGTTATACGGTCATATCCGCAATGGGGGCATTAAAGTGAAGAAGGGCGACCAAGTTTCTCGCGGCGACAAGATTGCGGAGGTAGGCGCCACGGGACGCGCGACAGGTAATCACCTGCATTTCGAAGTTCTCGTGAATAAGGAACAGGTTGATCCACGGCCTTACTTGAAATAAAAATGGCAGCTTCGGCATATACTAAAACGAATGTTGTCTGAGCAAGCATACGGAACATAGGGAATACAAAGGCGGTGATTCGATGTCATTTAAAGGGCGGACCGTCGCTCTGTTAGTGGGAGCGGCAATGCTGACAGGCAGTGCCTTAACGTTTACAGTAATGGATTTGCCGATATTTGCGAGTGGTGGACAAGCTGCATCGACAGGCAATGGCTTATCAGCAAGCGAGATGCAGAAGCTGAGCTCGGCGTTAGGCATTATCGAGAATAAATATGTTACCGCCATTGATCGCAACAAGATTGTGAACGGTGCTGTTCACGGCATGATCGCTGCGCTTAACGATCCATATTCCTCCTTTATGGAGAAAGAGGAAGCTGAGCAATTCAATCACAGCATTGAAGGAGCTTTTACTGGTATTGGTGCGGAAGTAACGATGGAGAACGGCGAAGTAACGGTTGTATCTCCTATCAAGGGATCCCCAGCTGAAAAGGCTGGCGTAAAGCCGAAGGATGTGCTTATTTCCGTAAATGGAGAAAGTCTGGAAGGCAAGAGCCTGAATGAAGCCGTAGCGAAAATTCGCGGTCCAAAAGGGACAAAAGCTAAAATCCTCATTAAACGTGCTGGGCAAGCGGCTCCACTTGAGCTCGTTGTCGTTCGGGGTGAGGTCGATATGGAGACCGTATATCCAAAAATGCTTGATGGAAGCATCGGATATATCGAAATTCGCCAATTTTCACTTAACACATTCGAACGCTTCAAGGAAGAACTGGAGAAGCTGGAGAAGCAAGGAATGAAGGGGCTTGTAATCGATGTCCGTAATAATCCGGGCGGCGTGCTCGATATTGTCCAGAAGATGACGGAGCTGTTCGTTCCGGAAGGCAAATCGATTGTGCAAGTGGAGGATCGGAACAAAGAACGCAGCAGCTATGTATCCAAGGGAACAGCGAAACTGAAGCCTTATCCGGTTGCAATGCTGACGAATAAGGGCAGTGCTAGCGCCTCTGAAATTATGGCTAGTGCGCTGAAGGAATCGGCTGGAGCGAAGCTTATCGGTGAGCATACGTTCGGCAAGGGAACCGTACAGACAAGTTATAATTCTGGGGATGGCGGCTTGATCAAGATTACGATTGCGAAATGGCTGACGCCGCAGGGCAATTGGATCCATCAGAAGGGCATTGAACCGGATGTTGCTGTGCAGCAGCCTGATTTCTATTATGTCGCTCCTGTAGCCAAGGATCTAACACTTGCATTCGATATGAACAATGAGCATGTGAAGAATATTCAGATTATGCTTGACGGGCTTGGTTATAAGCCTGGACGTAAGGATGGCTATTTCTCCAAAGAGACCGAAGCAGCCGTTAAGGCTTTCCAGCAAGCATATAAGTTGAACGTTACAGGCAAGGTAGATGTAAAGACTGGCGAGCAGTTAGAGCAGGCTATTATTAAGGCGATGCGGGATCCGAAAAATGATGCACAGCTGCATAAGGCGGTTGATGTGCTTAAGAAGGAAATCCGCTAAGCGCTGTCGAATATAAAGAAGGTCGCAAGCCTCGGCTTCGGCCTTCTTTTTCTTTTGATTGTAAGGTTTAATTTTCAGGTAAATGGATACGTGAACGCATGATGTGCGAGTGTTTATGTTGTAACAAAGGGTGTAAAGAAAGTGGGAATATAGTTTGAATGCAAGATGGTTGGTGAGCTTGAAGGCAAGAAAGGCTGCGTATAGGCAGCAAATAGGTAGCATGTTTGTGAACACAGTTGGAATGCACTGTCTAATTGGTGATGGAGAGGGGCGAATCAAGTGAACCTGCTTATCGATATCGGTGTTCGAGTGGGAGAGGCTCTATTGCAGTGGCTGCTGTCACCATTTTATTGGCTGTCCATTCTTCTTATTGCCTTGCATTATCGCAGGCAGGTCATCCTGGAGCGAAGGTTATTTGCCGTGAAGATGCATAGTTGGATAACCCACACCTGGCATGCTTGGCTTGGTGGCTTGATTGCAGGGATCCTCGTTTCATTCGCTTCGATTGGCCTCGGTGTGACTCTATCGCGTGAAGTCATCATACTGCTATGGATGATTGCGCTCGTGCTGCTGCTTGTACGTGTTCGTTTCCTATGTCTTGCGTATGCAGCGAGCATGCTTGCGCTTATTCAATTTGGATTGAACATCTGGGGGACTGCATGGAATCCGGAAGGCTGGCTTGGAGATGCAGTTGCTTCTGTTCGCGGGATGGACGCGGCAGGTCTGCTGGTGCTTGTTGCTTTGCTGCATGCCGCTGAAGCTGTGCTTATCCGCAAACAGGCAGCGCAAATGGCTGGCCCGATGTTTATAGAGAGCAAACGCGGACGCGTAGTAGGCGCTTATCGCATGCAGAGCATGTGGCCAGTGCCGCTGCTCCTGCTCTTTCCAGCCTCGAGCGATGGAGCAGCCTTGCCTTGGACGCCGCTGTTTGGCGGAGATCTGTGGCAGCAGGGCTGGATGTTAGTTGCATTTCCTGTCGTCGTCGGCTTCTCAGAGCTGACGTTCACGAAGCTTCCGCAGCAGAAGGCTGCGCTAAGCAGCACGCGATTGTTCGCATATGCAGCGCTGCTGCTGGCCGTATCTCTAGCTGCTGCTTGGTGGCCGCCGCTTGTCCCTGTAGCTGCAATTGCTGCGCTGGGGATGCATGAGGGCCTGATATGGCTGAGTCGCAGGGAAGAGGCAGAACATAGTCCGGTGTTCACGCAAGATGCGGGTGGACTTCGCATTTTGGCGGTACTTCCTAAAAGTCCTGCAGCAGAGCTTGGTATCGTGCAGGGTGAAGTCATTGTAAAGGTAAATGGCATTAAGGTGAGGACAAAAGAGGAGTTGCACCAGGCGCTGCGAATGAACGCAGCATTTTGCAAGCTTGAAGTCAACAACTTAGCAGGTGAGGTTCGGTTCCTGCAGAGAGCCATTTACGCAGGCGATCATCATCAACTGGGTGTATTGCTGGCTCCGGATGATCATGTCGAATATGTAGCAGTGACACGGGCGCTATCCTTATTTTCCTTTTTGCGTGTGCCGTGGACTCGTTCCAAGCGCGGGGCGAAGTGCAAGCAGCAAGAGAATGTAGATAGCGGTAGTCAGTCTGCGGACAAGGCAGAAGGCGCTGTGGATGCTGGGAAAGCATCGATCTCTGCAGATGTGGATAATCGGGCATAGCGAGAGTTTCTTTCATTCATCTTATTTTTTTGTAGTAGGATGTTTATTGGGTAAAATACCGAGCTTGATATATGTTGGTACAATAATACCGACCATAGGTGTCGAAGCGATAATAAAAAGGGATTGACCAAATGCTGTTTACAGCTGCACTGGTCAATCCCTTTGTTTTTTATGAGTCGAATTTAGAACTCTTGTGGATTGTGGATAAAATCAAGTGAAAACGATGATATTGTCGACAAGTTGTTAACATTCTGTAGATAAATCCGTGAATAAAGTGGATAAGTCCAGTTTCCCTTGTGTATAACTACTGGATAACCATTTTGGTGGAGCTGTTAACTACTCGCTTATTGGATCATTTTCCGCAGAACGATAATCTCTACACGCCGATTTTGTTGTCGATGCTGTTCGGTATCGTTATCCACAAGTGGGCGCGTGTCCCCATATCCGGCAATTTGGAATTGGTCTGCATCCAGCTTATTGTCGTCGACAAAGTAGCGAAGTACAGATAGAGCACGGGCAGCAGACAGCTCCCAGTTATCTTTATACCGTCCGCCTTGTGCAAACGGCAAATTATCCGTATGCCCTTCGATACTGATTAACGTGCTCAGCTTAGGAAATAAGGTAGCGAGCTTCTTCAGCGGTGGCAGTGCATTTTCCTTTAAATCCGCACGACTTAGGTCGAACAACAGGCGGTCGCTCATTCGAATGGCGATGCCTTTGGGTGTATCAGATACGGTAATTTGACTTCCAAGCTTATTGTCATCCACATACTGTTGAATGACGCCCATAAAGTTTTTTAGCTCTGCTTCTTGCTTGCGGAAGGCTAGGTCCTTATTCGTAATTGTACCGATAGCCACCGCTTTTTCCTCTTTGTCTTTGCCGCTTGACCCATCTTGCTGCGTTTGCTTATCCCCAGTTTGTCCAGGCTTAGAATAAGCTCCCTCTAGAATGGTAGAGCCCTTTAAGGACGTATCCGTATTTCGGAAGGATAGCTGTAGGGTTTCAGATAGTGACTCGTATTTATCCACATCAACTTTACTCATCGCGTACATGACGACGAAAAAGATCATGAGCAAGGTAATGAGATCCGCGTAAGTAATGAGCCAGCGCTCGTGGTTTTCAGCGCGTGCCGCTTGTTTTCTATTTCTGCGTCTCATGGATCATCCCCCGGTTTGCTTCAGGAACCAATTTCAGCGGCGCGAAGGAGTCTTCGGCAAGCAGGAACGATCCCAGCTTTTTGCGAATGAGTTGCGGGTTCTCACCAGCTTGTACTGCTAATACGCCGTATTCGATCATTTCCATCACACGCAAGTCTTCCATGCTTCGCGCTTTGATTTTGCTTGCAATCGGCAAGTATATAATATTCGCAGTTGCAACACCGTATAAGGTAGCTGTGAAGGCAACGGCAATCGATGGCCCAAGTGTCGAGGGATCCGACAAATTGGCAAGAACATGAATCAGTCCCATGACTGTTCCGATGATCCCCATTGTTGGCGCATAGCCGCCAGCAGCCTCGAACATTTTAGCATAACCTTCATGCTTTTCTTCAATTGCATCCATCTCCAGCTCCATCATCTGCTTTACGAGTTCGGGATCGGTACCGTCCACAATCATCATAATACCATCACGCAAATAGCCATTGTCATGCTTATGGATGCTGTTCTCCAATGCAAGTACACCTTCGCGACGAGCGACAGTGCTCATCGCAACAATGTCGTCAATTAATTGCTGTGGGTTCTCAGTGCTGCGGCCGAAGGCCATCTTAAGCGCATTCGGAATGCTGCGCAGCCGCTTGCCAGGGAAGCTGATGACGACGGCGGCAATCGTGCCGCCGAACACGATAAGTGCAGCCGTTTTTTCCCAGAGACCGCCCATTTGGCCGCCTTCCCATAGGAAGCCCCCGATGAGTGCAGCCAAGCCGGCAAGAATACCAATAACAGTTGTTTTGTCCATAGAAATAATCCTCTCTCCCGTTCAATGTTTCCCATTTGCATCCAATCGACGAAAAGAGTATAATGGAAAAGGGAACAAACATTCTTATTTTTTCATATGTAAAGATGATATCCGCCTCATGCGGGACCTTCTTTGCAACAATTTTGCAAGCAATATGATAATGCCAACAGACCTGTGCGAAGTTTTTTTTCGCGATGCTGTTCCTGATATGTTTATCGGGTGGAAAATGGGTAAAGTTTAGGGAAGGGGCAGGTTCTCAGAGCTGTGCCGAAGTTTTGAGTCGAGAGTCCTAGAATGTCCCAGAATAATGAAAATTTGTGCTTATATGCAGGAGTATATGCCTATAAGCAATGGCATGATAAGGAAGCTTTTTCTGCATTAATCGAATGTTCACTGTACAGGTCATGAGCACGGCTGCTTGATTTTGGCTTCGACTCTGGACTGATGCAGTTCATCATATGAAATATACATGATATTAAATAGAAAGCGGTGAAGTTGTGACGGACTTTGAAAGGGAAGAGAGGCCTTTTGAGCTAGTATCTGATTTTTCTCCTCAGGGGGATCAGCCTAAGGCGATTGAACAATTGGTTGAGGGCATTAATCAAGGGAAACGGTATCAGACGCTGCTTGGAGCGACCGGAACAGGGAAAACCTTTACGATTGCCCAAACAATAGCGCGTTTGAACCGTCCGACGCTTATTATTGCCCATAATAAGACACTGGCAGCACAGTTGTGCAGTGAGTTCAAGGAATTTTTCCCGAACAATGCCGTGTCTTATTTTGTCAGTTACTACGATTACTATCAGCCGGAAGCCTATATTCCTTCTTCCGATACGTACATCGAGAAGGATTCGAGTATTAATGAGGAGATTGATAAGCTGCGCCACTCGGCGACAAGTTCCTTGTTCGAACGCCGTGACGTGATTATCGTAGCGAGCGTGTCGTGCATATATGGCTTGGGTTCCCCGATGGAATACGGCAATCTAGTGTTGTCGCTGCGAGTAGGTATGGAAAAGCCGCGCAACACAATCCTTAGCAAGCTGGTAGACATCCAATATCAGCGCAATGATATGAACTTCACACGCGGTACGTTCCGCGTACGAGGCGATGTAGTTGAAATCTTTCCTGCCTCGAATGGCGAAAATGCAGTTCGCGTCGAACTGTTCGGCGATGAGATCGAGCGTATAACCGAAATCGACGTTTTGACAGGAGAGATTATCGGCGAGCGTGAGCATGTTGCGATCTTCCCGGCTTCTCACTTCGTAACGAGAGAAGAAACGATGAAGCTGGCTCTTGTCAATATTGAGCGGGAATTGGAAGAGCGGTTAGAAGAACTGCGAAGTATGGGCAAGCTGTTAGAAGCACAACGATTGGAGCAGCGTACTCGTTATGATATCGAGATGATGCAGGAGATGGGCTTTTGTTCGGGTATCGAGAACTACTCTGGCCCGCTTACATTCCGCGAGCGCGGCGCTACGCCTTATACGCTGCTCGATTATTTCCCTGACGACTTCCTTGTCGTGGTCGACGAGTCTCATGTTACGCTCCCGCAGGTTCGGGCGATGTACAATGGAGACAAAGCGCGTAAGGAAGTACTTGTTGAGCATGGTTTCCGCCTGCCGTCGGCATTGGACAATCGACCGCTCAAGTTTGAGGAGTTCGAACAAAAGGTAGGTCAAGCGGTGTTCGTATCGGCCACACCAGGACCATACGAGCTGGAGCATTGTCCGAAGATGGTCGAGCAAATTATCCGGCCGACAGGACTGCTGGATCCGATTATCGAGGTACGCCCAACGAAAGGACAGATTGACGATCTGATTGAAGAAATCCGCATACGCTTGGATAGGGAAGAGCGCGTCCTTGTCACGACATTGACGAAGAAGATGTCCGAGGATTTAACGGACTATTTGAAGGAGATCGGCATCAAGGTTCGCTATTTGCACTCTGATATTAAGACATTGGAGCGTATGATGCTGCTGCGTGATTTGCGGCTTGGTGTATATGATGTGCTAGTCGGCATTAACTTGCTGCGTGAAGGTCTAGACTTGCCGGAAGTATCGCTGGTAGCGATACTGGACGCAGATAAGGAAGGCTTCTTGCGTGCGGAACGCTCCCTCATTCAAACGATAGGGCGTGCGGCGCGGAATGCATCGGGACTTGTTATCATGTACGGGGATAAAATAACGGATTCGATGCATAAGGCTATTACCGAAACAGAGCGTCGTCGCCGCATTCAGATGGCGTTCAATGAAGAGCATGGCATTACGCCGCAGACGATTCGCAAGAAAGTGCGCGATGTGATCGAGGCAACGAAGACGGCGGAGACGAAGGAAGACTACAACATAAGCAAGTCTGTCGAGAAGATGTCGAAGAAGGATCGCCAGTCGGTCATTCAGCGCTTGGAAGCGGAAATGAAAGATGCAGCGAAAAACCTTCAATTCGAGCGCGCGGCCGAGCTGCGTGATGCTTTGCTGGAATTGAAGGCGATGGACTAACATAGAGCAGTGATTTTAGATGCCGTGCTTGGTTCGAGTGAACCTGAACGAGCAGGAGGGGTATTCCATTGGCTAGTGAACATATTGTAATCAAAGGGGCACGCGCCCACAATTTGAAAAATATCGATGTAACGATTCCGCGTGACAAGTTTGTTGTACTTACGGGCCTAAGCGGTTCGGGCAAATCGTCATTAGCCTTCGACACGATTTATGCCGAGGGACAGCGCCGCTATGTGGAATCCCTATCCGCTTACGCGCGTCAATTTTTAGGGCAGATGGAGAAGCCGGATGTCGACTCGATCGATGGGCTTTCTCCAGCTATCTCGATTGACCAGAAGACGACAAGCCGGAATCCGCGCTCAACGGTTGGTACAGTTACTGAAATTTATGACTACCTTCGCCTGTTGTTCGCGCGCATTGGTCATCCGCATTGTCCGGAACACGGGATTGAGATTACGTCGCAAACGGTAGAACAAATGGTAGACCGTATCATGACGTACCCTGAGCGTACTAAGCTTCAACTGCTTGCCCCTGTCATCTCTGGTCGTAAAGGGGAGCATAAGACTGTATTTGCTGATATCCAAAAGCAAGGCTTCGTGCGGGTACGTGTAGATGGGGAAATACGCGATGTGTCTGAGACGATTGAATTGGAGAAAAATCGGAAGCACACGATAGAAGTGGTTGTAGACCGAATCGTCGTGAAGGAAGATGTACAATCGCGTCTTGCCGATTCCATTGAGACCGCATTGAAGCTGTCGGGAGGCAAGCTGATTGTGGATATTATCGGCGAGGAGGAGCTTGTATTCAGTTCGAATTTGGCTTGTCCCGAGTGCGGATTCAGTATAGATGAGCTTGCTCCGCGTATGTTCTCCTTCAATAGTCCATTTGGTGCTTGTCCGGAATGTGATGGGCTCGGGATGAAGATGATTGTGGATCCGGAGCTGCTTGTGCCGGATCGTGAACGTACGATTGAAGATGGTGCTTTTGAGGCCTGGGCAGGCAGCACGTCGAACTACTACCCGCAGTTTCTTGCTGCGGTATGTGAACATTACGGAATTGCTACGGATGTGCCGGTGTCGCAGTTGGATAAGGAGCAGATGTCTAAGCTGATGAATGGTACGGGCGGGGAGAAGGTTCGTTTCCGCTATGAGAATGATTTCGGTCATAAGAAGGAAGCGTACGTGCCGTTCGAAGGAATCGTTCATAACTTGGAGCGTCGTTATCGCGAAACGGCATCAGAAGGCATTCGTGAGTATATTGAAGGCTTTATGAGTGCAAAGCCGTGCGGATCTTGTAAAGGTCATCGCCTGCGCAAGGAAAGCTTGGCGGTTACGGTTGGCAAGGAAAACATGGCCTATGTAACCTCCCTCTCAATTGGGGAAGCACAGCGCTTCTTCAGCGGCTTGGAGCTGACGGAGAAGGAACAATTGATTGCGCATCTTATTTTGAAGGAGATTAATTCTCGCCTAGGCTTTTTAGTGAATGTTGGGCTTGAATATTTAACTTTAAACCGCGCAGCGGGAACACTGTCTGGCGGTGAGGCACAGCGCATTCGCCTGGCGACCCAGATTGGCTCTAGCTTAATGGGTGTTCTATACATTTTGGACGAGCCTAGTATTGGCTTGCATCAACGGGATAATGACCGTTTGATTCAGACGCTGGAGCATATGCGTGATTTGGGGAATACACTGATTGTCGTTGAGCACGATGAGGATACGATGCTGGCAGCCGATTATATTATCGACATCGGCCCAGGCGCTGGAATCCATGGCGGTATGGTTGTGGCTGAGGGAACGCCGAACCAGATCATGAAGGACAAGAACTCGCTGACGGGTCAATATTTGAGCGGCCGCAAGTTCATTCCGGTACCTGAGGAACGCCGTCAGAATGATGGACGCTGGCTGGAAGTTCGCGGGGCGAAGGAGAACAATTTGCGGGGTGTTCATGTCAAGATTCCGCTTGGCGTCTTTACAGCCGTTACGGGTGTATCCGGTTCTGGTAAATCGACACTCGTTAACGAGATACTATATAAGACACTGGCACGCGACCTGAATAAAGCGAAGGTTCGCCCGGGCGAGCATAAGGAAATTCGCGGACTAGAGCATATCGATAAGGTCATTGATATTGACCAATCACCGATTGGACGGACTCCGCGCTCGAATCCGGCAACGTATACAGGCGTGTTCGACGATATCCGCGACCTGTTCGCGTCTACAAATGAAGCGAAAATTCGCGGCTATAAGAAGGGACGCTTCAGCTTCAACGTGAAGGGCGGCCGCTGTGAAGCATGTCGCGGCGACGGGATTATTAAGATTGAGATGCACTTCCTGCCTGACGTATATGTGCCTTGCGAGGTATGTAAGGGCAAACGCTATAACCGTGAAACACTGGAAGTGAAATATAAAGGGAAAAACATTGCAGACGTGCTGGAAATGACGGTGGAAGATGCCGTAGAGTTCTTCCAGAACGTTCCGCGCATTCATCGCAAGATTCAAACGATACTTGATGTCGGCCTTGGCTATATGAAGCTTGGACAGCCGGCGACAACGCTGTCTGGCGGTGAGGCACAGCGAGTCAAGCTGGCGGCTGAGCTTTATCGCCGCAGTACAGGCAAGACGATTTATATTTTGGATGAGCCGACTACAGGTCTCCATGTTGCGGATATTGATCGTTTGCTGCAGGTGCTCCATCGCCTTGTAGACTCCGGTGAGACGGTGCTTGTCATCGAACATAATTTGGATGTCATCAAGACAGCTGACTATATTATCGATTTGGGACCGGAAGGCGGCAGCGGCGGTGGCTCAATCGTTGCTCACGGTACCCCGGAACAGGTGGTAACTGTACCAGCTTCTTATACAGGCAAGTATTTGAAGCCGATTTTGGAGCGGGATGCGGAACGTACGAAGCAGTTAATGAAGAAGGAACGAGAAGCTCAGAACGTATAAATAAAGGCAGCAATTTGCTAGAGAAAAGAGCACGGTTCGGCTTATATGGTCAACTGTGTTCTTTTTTGCATGCTGATTCAAGCCGTGGAGGATCAACAATAGAGAACCAGGAAATGCCATGATGCCCTTTTATCCATTATCAAGTTTCTATTTTAGAATTTATAAAGTTGGAAAGGGGGCAGGCAGGAGACCATGCTTTGTCTGCCGAATTGGTAGGGCAACGATATTGTTCAAGCAGAGGATGGTGCAGATGGTACAGCTTCAAGTTGGTTCATGCAGCACGAAGGTACGAGGGATCTTATTCGATAAGGATGGAACATTACTGCAGTTCATTAGCTTATGGGGCTGGTGGGCAGAGAAGGTAATGAAGGACTTGGAAATGGAGCTGAAAAAAGAAGGAGGCTCTTTACCGGAAGATCCAGGATATATATTAGGTGTCCATATTGATGCTGATGGATCAATTCGATCGCATGATCGGCAAGGGCCGCTTGCGATGGGGTCCCCGACGCAAATGATTTCGATTGCGACATACCTGCTCTATAAGGAAGGGGTTCCATGGAATCAGGCAGTGCAACGGATGACAGCCTTATTTGAAGAGGCAAACGAGCAATTGTTGGAGCACGCGAATATTGTTCCTGTTACCGGTGTCGTTCCGTTCCTAGAGCGCTGCCGTCAGCATGGACTTCGCATGGCGGTAGTTACGGCTGATGATAAAGGACCATCAGAGCAGCATCTGCAGAAGATGGGGATACGCCACTACTTTGATGCTGTAGTAGGTGATGATTGCGTATCCCAAGGGAAGCCTTATCCGGACATGGTGGAATTGGCATGCCATGAGATCGGTTTGGAACCGCATGAAATCATCGTTATCGGGGATTCGGTCGGCGATATGGAGATGGGGCGTGCAGCCGGGTCAAGTCTACAGGTATTCATCGATGAGGCGAACCAGTTCGACACTGCACCTGAGTCCGCAGATGTAATGATTCGATCGTATGAGGAAATTGAGATGATATAGCTTGGCTGATGCAGCAATTCATGAGAATCAGCATAGTGACGAAGCGAAGAGACCAACCAAAGCATGATGCTGAGGCTGGTCTCTCGTTCATTGCGCAGGTGGAGGGAAAGCTTACGAGGACGTATTCATTCACTATCGAGACTAGCAGATAGGAGCGGCCAATATTTCAGTTAGGCGCTGCTGGAACGCATCCGCTCCTACGCGAAGGAAGAAGCTGTGGAACGTCTCTTTAGACTTGCGTTCCTGCTTGTAAAAACGAAGAAGCTGCTCAAGAACGTAAGGGACATCGTCTCCCTTTACACGTCCTTTCAATGTGGTGTTGAAACGGGCATTCGGTCCAAGTATGCCGCCAACCGCGATATCGAAGGCGTCAACCATGCCCTGCTCAGTTTTCACAAGAGCTCCTTGCAGTCCAATATCAGCCACATGCTTTTGTCCGCATGCATTTGGGCATCCAATGAAATGAATACGGATACGTTCATCCAGATCGGTAACATGCTCATCCAAGTAATCAGCTACCCGACGAGCACGTTCTTTCGTTTCTACAATAGCCAGATTGCAAAATTCGTTGCCTGTACATGATACCGTCCGGCTCATGAATGGCTTTGGATGTGGAGTGATGCGCTGCAGCACGGGAAGAGCGAGAACCTCATCGACTAGATGCTCAGGTATTCCTGTCAGAATGATGTTCTGGGACATCGTTGTCCGCAACAATCCGTCTCCATATGTTTCGGCTGCGTCCGCAAGCTGGCGGAACTCTTGGGCATTTAGCCGACCGATCGGCACATTTAAACCAATATAGAATAGACCATCCTGCTTCTGCGGATGTACACCGTCAAAATATGCCGCTTGCCAGCCAACGGTCTTGTCTTCTCCACGAGCAGGAAATTTGCCGATGAGCTCTTCCAATCGAGTTTGAAAGGCATCAACTCCCCATGCAGCTATCAGGAATTTCAACCGTGCATGATGGCGCTTTTCACGGAAACCATGATCTCGGAACAAGGTAGTAACACCGATGGCTACCTTGAGTACCTCTTCAGGGCGGATGAACATATTCAGCTTCTGAGCTAAATGCGGTTTGGCAGATAGGCCGCCTCCAACATAGGCATGGAAGCCAAGTACTTCTTCGCCATCTATGATTTTGACGGCAGGGGTGAAGGCTAAGTCATTAATTTCAGCATGCGCGTTGTTATAGATGTTAGCGGATATCGACATTTTGTATTTGCGCGGCAAGTTAGAAAAGTCACGGTTTAAGAGGAAGAAATCATTTACTTCATTAACAAGCTCGGTCGTGTCGATTAATTCATCAGGGTCGATACCGGCAAGCGGATTACCGACAATTGTGCGCGGGCAGTCGCCGCAAGCCTCATAAGAATAGAGTCCAACTTGTTCCAGACGATTAAATATATCAGGGAGGTTCTCAACTCGCAGCCAGTGGTATTGAATTGCTTGGCGTGTTGTTACGTCCATTAATCCCCGACCGTACAGCTCTGCAATCTCTGCGAGCGCACGAGCTTGAACGGCGGACATAATCCCGGAATTGATGCGGATGCGCATCATAAAATGTCCGTCCTTTGGCTTTTGCTCGTAGACGCCAGCCCATTTAAATCGGCCCTTGTCATCCTCTGGGATAGACTCATAGCCTTGGTGCGCGTATGTTTCGATAATATCGCGGATGACATCAAGACCGTCCTTCTCCATTTTCACAAATTCAAACTTATTCAGCTTGGCGGTTTCTTTCATCCAAATCGGATCATAAGCCATGGCAGTTTCCTCACTTCCTTAACTTGTTTATTCCGATATAAATAGTAAGAATTATTGGTGAGGATATCGTAACATATTTCCAGTAAGGCGACAATGCGTGTATAAGACAAAGAGCTATTACAATTTCTAATAAATGCATTCAAAATCTCTTATGAATGACACCCGGTGAACATGGTGAGATATTCCAACGAATATGAAGTTGAATATCGATCATGATTGTAGGTTATGATCGCAAATCAAAATTGGATGAGGGCATGTCCATCATTCTCTTACTCAATGACATCTATCATGCTCAATTTCGGAGACGAGGGATAAAACATGAAATATTGGTGACAATCTTGTTAAATATGAAAAATTTGCCTTGCATCTTTTGTTGGGTAAATATAACATAGATGCATATGAGTATAATGCACGTGTAGAGGGAGGTCACACCATGTTTTTGGCCGAAGCAGCACAACAGAGCGAAAGTACCTATCAGCATTTTGATCTATTTATGATTGCGTTTACTTTAATCTTGATCTGGGCAGTTCTTCGCCAAATCAAGCAGCGTCCTCGCAACCTATTTGCGCTCGGCTTCGCCGTTGTGAGTTTGCTTGTATTTTTATATGCGGATTGGATAATGGTGCAGGGTTGGTAATCGCCATCCAGCTTTCTTACAATTGATCTTCACATAACACATAAGGCGATACATACATGTCTTGTACAAGCGGACTCCTTGGTGGATATCATCAAGGAGTCTTTTTTTCTTGCATAAGTTCTGTGGTTGGTAGAGAATGAGAAGGTAGATTGGGATGTCCCGGTGGATGTGGGGACAAGAGGAGGAACAACCGAATGGTTGAGCGAGGAAAGAGAAGTCACACACGAAGTACAGCATTTATGGAGTTTATTCGAAACACAATGAAAAGAAGGCTCCTCCTTTTTGCGGCATTCGTGCTGTTTGGAGCGTCCGTTGTACCAGCTTCAGCAGGGGCAGAGGCGTCTTTTCGGGCCGTAAAGGTGAAGGACAAGGTATATGTGGAGGCAGAGGCGCTAGAGCAGGTTGCGGGCGGCAAAGGTACTTATGATAACAAGTCCAATACATATCGATTTAAGTCGAATGATATACCTGCAATTGTAGAAAAAGTAAGTCCATCTGTCGTTTCTATCATTGGCAGGCAAGTGGATGCAGAAGATAATTCAGACAATTGGTTGTCTCATGGCACAGGTGTCGTGATTCGCAAGGATGGATGGATCGTTACCAATGCTCATGTGATTTTGGCGCTGAAGAAGCCGGTAGTTGTAACGCCGGAAGGGAAATCCTATGCCGTGTCCAAGTGGTTCGCAGATGAGGAGAGCGATATCGCCTTGATCAAAATTGCTGCTCAGAACATGAAGCCGGCCGTTTTTGTGCGTCCGAACTCGACGCTCAAGGTGGGGGAAGCGGTTGTAGCGCTTGGAACACCGGTGTCCTTTATGTTGCGCAATTCAGCGACTTCAGGCATTATTAGCGGTATCGACCGAGCTGTCGATTCCAGTTACAAGCTCATTCAGACGGATGCGGCGATTAACCCAGGCAATAGTGGGGGGCCGCTCGTGAATATGCGTGGCGAAGTAATAGGAATCAATTCGATGAAGTTCGCAGCTGTAGGGATTGAGAACATGGGATTCACAATTCCGGCAGATACAGTAACGATGGTAGTGCAGCACTTTTTCAAATATAGCAAGATGAAGCGGGCATCGATCGGCGTTGAGCTGGAAGAGAGCTGGGCTGCGTATGTAGGCTTGCCCACCGATGATCCGATCAGGGTGACGAATGTCGTGAGCCCACAAGCGAAAAAGGCAGGCATTGCAGAGGGCGATGTGCTGTATGCCATTAACGGCAAACCTGTGAAGACTTTGGTTGATGTGAATGAGGTTTTGAAGGTGTATTTGCCCGGACAACAGGTCAAGCTGACAATGCAAGCAAAAGGCAATCTTGTCACAAAGGTTGTTGCCTTGAGTGAGGCAACGAAGCCGGCAGTTAAAAAGGAATCTGAAGTTGATAAGAACATGGAGTAATGAATGATTGTTCCTAATTCAAATGTATAGAGTTGAAGATGCAAAGGGAGAGTGCCTCATATGGGAGAGACGACTCGATTTCCATTCTCTAGCCATTTTTGGCGGAAGAATATCGCGATTATGACGATGGCTGCAGTAGTAGCGGGGACAATAGGCTGGAGTGCATCCCCTACCTCGATCGCGGCAGCAAGCGCCACGGTTCATCAAGAAGAATTGCTTCGATTGAAAGCGGGCAGTACAACTGCAATGTGGAATGGCGAGAAGCTGACAATTATTAAGCCATATGTTCGCCAAGGAGTAACGATGGTTCCGCTCAGCATTTTTACGAAAGTATTCGATGCGGATATGAAATGGGAGAAAAACGACGTTGTGATTTTGGACAGCGATGCTGCATCTATTCGTATGCGAATCGGTAAGAAGCAAGCAATGCTCAATGACAAGCTGGTCACACTGGCGGTGGCTCCTGAAATGACTGGCGGTACAGCGATGGTTCCGCTCAAGCCGCTTGCACAGGCTTTTGGAGCCTCATATTCGGTGGATAAGGATAACACGATTGTTCTACGCTGGAAGGAAGCAGGTACTCTCGCAGGTGCGGCTATAGATGTAAGTGCGAAGGCTGAGCGTGTCGGCGATTCTTACTATCAATGGAATATGGTATTGCCTAAAGGTTGGAGATATGAGAGTTTGATTCCTGATGAATCCAACATCATTTTTGCCAATCCGACGCGGCAAGTCTATATGACGATCGATGTACTGGATTGGAACTCGAAAGCACTGGAGCATTGGGCAGATATATTTAAGGGAAAACCAACAGAACAGCAATTAATGGAATACCTCCAAACGGAAGAGACGTATGGTATGTCCGGTGCTGAGTCTGAAATATCAGAATCACGTACAGGCAAGGTTGATGGTATTGCATATGCACAGGCTGTCATGGCTAATGAAGATGAAATGTATATTGCCCGCGTGCTCAGTACGAACGGTAAGCGTTATGTGGTGCGTATTTGGGATGATACTGCTCAGCAGACGAAGCAAATGCAGCAATATGTGCCGCTATTGAATACGTTCCGTCCAGACTATTCGGCAGTTGCAGGTACGTCCAATATCAGCTCGGTGAAGGATGGCTACCGCAATACGAAGTTATGGGGCAAGGGACTGACCATGGAGATCCCAGTAGAATGGGAAGCATCTGATACGTTTACTCAATCGTATGGGGCGAAAGATTGGGAGAAATATATCAATTATAATATCGCTTTCGCCGCACAAGGCACTACACTCGATCAAATGGTCAACAATCATGTCACCTTGCTCAAAAAGACAACCAAGCCTGAGCATTTGCAAATTGAGCCTGCACAGGACGTGAAGCTGGCGGATGGCAAAGCGGCAAAATCGATCTTGGTCAAGAGTCGGATTGACGAGAAGAACTGGAAGGTGACGATACAGCAGCTCGTTATCGATGAAGGTGTGCAGTATTTGATGATTTATCATTGCCCGGATAACCAGGAAGGTATCGCACTTGGCAAACGTATTCTTTCTTCAATGAAGGTGGACGGAAGCGTGAAGAAAGATCTCAACGAACCAGAAGACTTTCCGAAAGGCGACGATTGGTACAAGGATTGGGCTGCTTCCTCGCCTCGCAAAGCTGAGAATTACGGGTTTACGCTGCAAGTGCCGGATTGGTGGACAACCGGATTCTATGGTTGGGCAGACGAGTATTATGACAGTGAACAGGATTCAGGTGTGATTGCCTTATACACGCTGCCGAACAGCGGTTTCTCGATTCATGTGGATCCTGTGCGGACGGTAGAAGAGGCGTTTGCCATATGGGAAGATTATTACAAAGAAGAGGGAACTGCAAAGTTTGAAATTGTAAAGCAAGAGAAGACAACCGTTCAGGGACATAAGGCTTTGGTGGTAGAAATGAAAGGGATGAATGAACCAAGTCAAACGAGCTTTACGCAGAACATGCTGTTGATTGCCCGTGATGGCAAGGTATTCTCGCTCTTGTATTCCGTTGATAATTCCTCTTCAACACCGGAACTGCTTGACTCTTTGAAGCGTACGATGAAATCTTTTCAATTTACGGATCAAGTGACGAATAAGAAATTGTGATACAGGCAGCATCCTAGCCGTTCTGGCGGGATGCTGTTCTTTTCTTTTTTTTGCATGTGGAAATGTCCGTGCACAACCTGCAACGAGCAAGCTCATGCAGAGATCTGTACAGTGATAAAGAGTAATAAAGAGTGATAAAGGAAGTTCTAGCCTATACTGGAGTTTCGGCGTAAAGATCGCTATACTAATTGAAGCATATTTAAATAAGTAGATAGAGATGACCGCATCATGCGGCAATGGATAAATTAGCTTGGAGGATGAGCATGTCAACAATGAAGCAAGGGATACAGCGTGGAGATATCGAGCTGCTGGCGCCGGCTGGCGATTGGGATTGCATGCGTGCTGCAGTGGCAAATGGCGCGGACGCGATCTTTTTCGGAGTAGAGAAATTCAATGCGCGTGCACGTGCGAACAATTTTCGTATGGATGATTTGCCGGACATTATGGCGTTTTTGCATAGTTATGGGGTTAAAGGATTTTTGACATTTAATATATTGGTGTTCGAAAATGAGCTTGAGGATGCGAAGGAGCTCATCGAGACATGTATCGATGCAGGTGTGGACGCAGTTATCGTACAGGACTTGGGCTTGGTGAAAATGATTCGTGAAATTTCGCCGGACTTCCCGATCCACGGATCTACACAAATGACGATTACGTCGCCAGAAGCGGCTGAGTTTACGAAGCCGTATGGGATGGAGCGGGTCGTGCTTGGCCGTGAAAACAACCTGAAGCAAATTCAGAAGATTGGCGAGAAGGCCAACGTACCGATGGAAGTATTCGTGCATGGCGCACTGTGTGTCTCCTACTCTGGACAATGCTTGACGTCTGAAATGTGGGGCGGCCGCTCGGCGAACCGCGGTGAATGCGCACAGGCTTGTCGTTTGCCGTATGACATGATGGTTGACGGCGAGCATCAGCCGATGGGCGATGTGACGTATTTGCTGTCGCCGAAGGATTTGGCGGCCATTGATATTGTGCCAGAGTTGATTGAAGCGGGTGTCACGTCCTTTAAAATCGAAGGCCGCATGAAGCAGCCGGAATATGTGGCGAATGTGGTGAGCAAGTACCGCAAAGCGATTGATAACTACTTCGATGGCAATTGGGCTGGCCCGTCGAAGGAAGAAGTCCGTGAGCTTCAGCAAAGCTTTTCTCGCGGCTTCACGCACGGCTTCTTGAAGGGAACGAACAACAAGCAGCTTGTGGACGGAACGTTCCCGAAGAGCCGCGGTGTATACGTAGGTACGGTGCAGCAAGTGCTGCGCGACGGTGTCGTATGTAAGCTGGAAGCACCATTGAAGCGAGGCGACGGCATTGGCTTCGATGCCGGCGATCCGACGAAGAAGGAAGAGGGCGGACGCATTTATGATTTGCGCCGTCAAGGCGTAAAGCTGGAAGGCGAAGCGGAGGAAGGCTGGATCGTAGACATCGTGCCAGGACGCAATGACGTGGATCTGCGCCGTGTTCATGTTGGGGATCGCATCTGGAAGACGAGCGACCAGGCGCTCGATAAGCGCATGCGTGCTACGTTTGAGACGGACAAGCCATACCGTGTCTTCCCTGTGCATGTGCGCGTAGAAGGCCGTGCTGGCGAACCATTACGTACTTGGTGGACGGATGTACAAAAAGGAACGGTTGTCCAAGTAGATTCGGAATTGCCGCTTGATGTTGCACAAAAACGTCCAATGGACGAAGCGCTTCTTCGCGAGCAGCTCGGTCGTCTTGGCGGCACGGTGTATCAGCTTGAGGCATTGGAAGCGGTGCTGGAAGGCGACGTCATTGTTCCGATGCGCGAATTAAATGCGATTCGCCGTCGTGCTGTGGAAGAGCTTGCTGGCGAGCGTCCAAAGCCACCGGTATACGTGAAGCACGATATCGAGGCTATGGGGGATGCCGTTAAAGAGCAAGCACCAGTGCCATTCGGCGGTGCGCAGTTGACAGCGCTGTGCCGCAACTTGGAGCAGGTGCAGGCTGCCGTGAAGACGGATGTGGCATTGATCTATGCTGACTTCGAATTCATTAAGCAATTCCCGGCTGCCATTGAGGCATGCCGCGCTGCAGGCAAACCGATTGCGCTGGTCACGCCGCGCATCCATATGCCGAACGAGAACGGGTACCATCGCAACATATTGAACCTGAAGCCGGATGCTGTTCTTGTCCGCAATACGGGAGCATTGAATTACTATCAATTGGAGAAGGCGGAGTGGGCAAGTAAGATGGCGGCCTCTGCGCATCCAAGCGAGGAGATCATAGAGCAGGCGGAGAATGATCCGAAGCTGGCTATCTGCCCAGGTAAACCGCAGGAAGAACCATTCCCGCAGCTAATCGGCGATTTCTCCTTGAACGTAGCGAACCATAAGACAGTACAACTGTTCAAGGAAGCGGGATTGGATCGCATTACGCCATCGTATGACTTGAACATTCAGCAAATGGTCGATATGCTGCGTCATGCAGATACGTCGATGTTGGAAATCGTCATTCATCAGCATTTGCCGATGTTCCATACTGAGCACTGCGTGTACTGCACGTTCCTGAGCGAAGGAACGGACTACACGAACTGCGGTCGTCCGTGCGAAGAACATCGTGTATCGCTGCGTGACCGTATCGGCATGTCTCACCCAGTCCGTGTAGACGAAGGCTGCCGCAATACCGTATACAACGCGATTGAGCAGTCGGGCGCGGAGTATTTGGTCAACTTCCTGGAGCTAGGCGTTGGCACATACCGTGTCGAGTTCTTGGAGGAAACGCCAGAGCAAGTGCAGGAGGTTATCGACCTGTACGGCCGTGCGCTTCGTGGCGAAATCAGCGGCACAGAAGTATGGCGCAAGCTGAAGGCAACGAACCAACTCGGCGTAACACGTGGGCAGTTGGTGAAGTAATGAAGTTGTTTTTTTGACACGTAAACAGTGATTACCATAATGGACTCGACCCAGATGACATGTGTAGAAGGGCTGCATGGAAATCTGGAGTCGGGTTCTTTTCTTTGTTAGAGAAACATCTAAGCGTGTATATCTTGGGAAGTATATTTCTTGATAGCTTTTCATGTATACTAAAGATAGCAACAGGTATGAACGGATGAAGATTGATGAACGATTCAGATTCAGATTGGAGAGGAATGGGATGAAGATTAGAAAGGCAATTATTCCAGCCGCAGGGCTCGGAACGCGCTTTTTGCCTGCAACAAAAGCAATGCCCAAAGAGATGTTGCCAATTGTAGATAAGCCAACGATTCAGTACATTGTGGAAGAGGCTGTAGACTCCGGCATTGAGGATATTATCATTGTTACAGGTAAGGGAAAACGGGCCATCGAAGATCATTTTGATAATTATTATGAACTCGAACATAATCTGTTGGAAAAGGACAAATTAGCGCTGTTAGAAGAAGTACGGAAATCTTCAGAGATGGCCAATATCCATTACATTCGGCAAAGAGAGCCCCGTGGATTAGGACACGCGATATGGTGTGCTCGCAAGTTTATCGGAAATGAACCGTTTGCTGTCCTACTCGGTGACGATATCGTACAAGCCGAGGTGCCTTGCTTGAAACAAATGATCGACGTATATGAGCGTTACGAGGCTTCCATTGTCGGCGTGCAGCCAATTCCATGGGAAGATGTATCCCGTTATGGACTCGTAGCTGGTACGTCGCTTGAGGAACGAATCATACGTGCGGAACAACTTGTCGAGAAGCCAGACAGAGAGCATGCTCCTTCTAACTGGGCGATTATGGGGAGATACGTGCTTACTCCACGTATCTTTGAACTGTTAGAAGAACAAGAAGCAGGGGTTAACGGGGAAATTCAATTGACCGACGCGATTGCGCAATTAAGTAAGGAAGAAGCTGTTCTAGCTTATCATTTTGATGGGCAAAGGCATGATGTCGGAGAGAAGCTCGGATTCATTGAAACAATATTGCATTATGCGTTACAGCGGCAAGAGTTGCGTGAAGATTTGCTAAAGTATATGAGGAAAATGCTTGAGACCCATGAAATGTAAGGGAAGATCGTTGTTAACGAGATTTGATCTTACAATAAATATACTGTTTTAACGGTTGAAGCTGATTCATCGTAGTTTTTTACTACTAATGGATCAGCTTTTTACTATCCCTCAAACTTCCAGGAGATGGCGATATTCCACCATTCAATTTAATGTGTACATATTTGTTATAGTAAACAGAAACTTTTTCTGAAATGAATCGTTTAATAGATATAGGGTCAAATTTACATTAACCCCAGCATTAAACAAATTAAAAAGGAGGTGCCGAAGTGGATTCAGCGAACCTTATTGCTGCTAGTTATGAAGATGCATTTGACTTGGATTTGCAAGTTAATGTGCTGTCAGACTCTGAATCGCAAATGGGATGTACAAATAATGTTACTTGCAATGTTTCTGCTTGTCTTAATACTTATAAATCCTGTGACTGTTGTTAATCAAAATACCCCAGATATCACTCATTGTATCTGGGGTATTTTTGTATGGAAATTAAAAATTTGAAAAAGCGAAAGAACCAGTATTTTAGTTCAGGAGGCTAGTAATGGGCAATTCTGAATCAGCGCTACCGCTATTTGAAACTATGGATTTTTTCCAAGCAAGGATCCCCTTGCTCCCCATTCATTTTTATGAAGATCTGCTAGACAGGAACAGTTCCTGCGAGCAACTGAGAGACAAAGTGACTTACTTATTAAAAAATCCAATAATTCGAGAAGCTATTACTGTGGCTAATCCTCAATTTATGGGGTCTGTCGATTATGTTTTGAATCGCCCAGATCACAGAAAGTCGAATAAGGTATTGAGAAGTTTAATTCATTACCTGATCAGACTGTCCACGAGAGCTACTCCTTATGGAATTTTTGCTGGTGTTTCACTCGGTAAGTTTGAAGATAGTAGTTCATTAATAATAGGGAATATAGAGCGCCATCGAAAAATAGCTCGCCCTGACATGGAATGGATTATGAGTGTAGTTCAATATTTAGAAAAAGAACCGGTAGTTGTTGCACAGCTTACAGTTGTAACAAATCCATTACTATATATTGTGGGTTCTCGAGCGAAGCTTCCCTATTTGAACTATTCGAACTCGGAAAATAATGAAATTAAAAATAGCTCAATAAAAGCGACAACACTAGTGAAATATGTACTAGAACGTGCACAAAAACCAATAACTTTCGCCCAATTGGCAATAGAGATACAAGAGAAGCATCCTGAAACATCATATAATCGAATCGTTCAATTTATAACGACCTTGTTACATCAAGAATTTATAATAAGTAATTTAAGACCACCCATATCAATTCATAAAGCGGAGCTACCTTTTGATTACATAAGGAAACAAATAGAGCCTCTAAACGGCTTGGATGATATGAAACAAAGATTAAATACTGTTAATGAGCAAATCCATCAATATAATAAATCCATAATCGGCGAAGGAGAGGTGTTATATCACCGCCTCCACGAAAACTTAAATAGAATTCTGTCTACAAAGAATCCTCTACAGGTTGATATGGAAGTTGAGATTAAGAAAGTGTCTCTAAATCAAGATGTTGCAAAGCAGATAGCCAAGGCAGCAGAGATCATGTGGAGATTATCGCCAGAACCCTCGAATCCACATCTCGCTAGTTATCGCAACAATTTTATTGAAAAGTATGGATTTCATCAACAGGTTCCGTTATTGGAGTTATTGGATGAAGACGCAGGGTTGGGAGCTCCGCCTGACTATAAATACCCTGAAAGCAAGTATCGTACGGAACAAATTACTGTAAACATAGAACGAAATAAAGTGTTAGGGATCTGGGTAGCCGATGCGATAAAGCGGGGTCATAACGAAATTGAGTTGACAGAAGAAAGATTAATGAAAATGGAGACACCTGAATCGCATTTACAACCTCCCGCATCTTTGGAAATGTTTATCACGATAGCTACTGACAATAAACAAAGATCTAAAATAATTATTAATCCCAACTCTGGAAGTCCAGGCGCAGGCAGAACATTTGGCAGATTCAGCACTTTTTTAAATACGGATGAAGCTTTAGAATTCTCAAAAATGTACGCTAACCGGAACATAAGTGACGATGAACCCATAATGGCGGAGATTGTCTACCTTCCAGTAAATAGTAGACATGCTAATGTTGCGATTACAAATCAGATGTGTGCCTATCAAATTGTGCTCGGTACGAATATATCTGAGTCAAACTATACAAAAACGATTCCTCTATCTGATTTATATGTCGGTTGCACCAATCAGTACTTTTATCTCATATCACGTAACTTAAACAGAGAAGTAATCCCTATGATGACTAATATGCTTAATTATCAGCATTCTCCTAATGTGTACCGCTTTTTAAGGGAAGTGGCGAATGAAAGGCAAAGAAATATAATTCCGTTTTACTGGGGTCACTTATCCGAATTTCCGATGCTTCCACGAATAAGATATCAGAATATAATTCTTTCCTTAGCTAAGTGGTCATTAAATAAAAACGTTGAGGTTTTTCAACAGTGCAAAAATAGTGACGACTGGGTCAAGTGTTTTTGCGAGTGGAGGGCTCAATGGAATATTCCTAGATATGTGTATATTACAGTTGCTGATAATCGATTGTTGTTTGATCTTGATAATAACTATTTTGTATTCGAATTATATGATAAATACAAAAATTTAAACGGTTCAGAGTCGCTATGGTTGACCGAGTGCGGTTTTGAGATGAAAGAAGTATGGGGAAGAGGCGATAATGGACATTATATTGCAGAATATGTAGTTCCCTTAGTTAGTAAAAAAACGAACAAAAGAGCGTTTAACCAACGTAAAATAGTTTGTCCATTCTCATCGTCATTAGGAGTAACAAAACGATATTTTCCAGGTAGAGAATGGCTGTATGTAAAACTATATGGAATGTCTGAAAGAGAAGAGGAGTTTATAGGGAAACATCTTAAGGCTTTTTGCGAACATGCAGAAAGACAGCATCTTATAAAACGTTATTTTTTCATTCGGTACACGGATCCTGAACCTCATATCAGGATAAGATTTAATAGTAATCCATCTGAGTTAATTCAGAAATTAATCCCTGCTATCCATACTTGGGCTGAGCAATTAGAAATTGAGGGATTATTGAATCGAATTACGTTTGACACCTATGAACCGGAAGTTAATAGGTATGGAGGGGGAGAAGTTATTAGTTTGGCAGAGGAGATTTTTTCAGCTGATTCCAAATTAGTGGCGGAACTTATATCTATTTGGTGTGACAAAAGAATTTCCGAAAACTTGGTGGAACTAGCCATGATAAGTGTGATGGATATTCTAAATCACTTTCTCCCCTCACTTGAAGAACAAGTGAAATGGTGTCAAGAAAAAGACTGGCATATGCATTATTCAATCGAGTTCCAAAAAAGACGGAGAGATTATATGGCTCTATGTGATGCCTCAAATGAAACTCCATATTTAGAACAAAACTCCATGGTAAAAAACTATATTCATTTACGCAAAGAGAAGATACTTTCATACAAATATGCTTTGGATCAAAACAATAAAAGAATGATGTTAACTGCTTCACAATCCTCCATTCTCGACAGTCTTGTTCATATGAATCTCAATCGGTTATTGGGCACGAACCGGAATCAAGAACGAAAGATTATGTCTCTTATCAGCCACTCACTTTATCACTTAAATAATAAGAGAAAACACACACAGCAAACTTTTGAGGGGATATTGTCTTATGATAACAACTGATAATGCAACCACTCAGTATGACAGAATTTTGCACATGATGCGATTAATCAGTGAGAAGCTGGCCGATCCGGATTTAGTAAAATCGATTTGTACTTCGGAGAAAAATCGCATAGAACATCAAAATGATTTTATTTGGGATGAAATAAGCCTTGCGAGTGGTTACCCTTCAGCGAGCATCCTATTCGGACGATTAAGCACTATTTTTCCCCACGATGAAAATCAATTTAATCGCGTTGCGCATCATTTTTTTCTAAAAACCCAGGAGGCTATGAGGAATACGGAAGGAGTATCGCTGTCTCTGTGGAGTGGTTTATCGGGTATAGGATTTGCTGCGTATTTATTATCTAATGATGGCAAGAAATACAGGAAACTCATCAATCAAATTAATGAAATACTTGTACGCTATGGTCATATCCATTTGCAAAAAGCCAAGGAGAACATAAGAACCGGCGTATATTTTCAAGATTATGATGTGATTTCAGGCTGGAGTGGAATTGGAAGATATCTACTTCTATTTTCTGATATACCTGATGTGAGGGGATTACTTAATGATGTACTAGAATACCTTATACTACTAAGCAATGACAAAATGGAAAAAGGATGTTCAATACCAGGGTGGTACATACCTGCAGAGCATTTGCCATCCCATCAGCAAGAAATATACGCGAAGGGATATTTTAATCTGGGGCTGGCACATGGCATTCCAGGGCCTCTTGCTCTCCTTGCCATCGCATACAATCAAAATATTAGAGTTTCCGGACAAAAAGAAGCAATTGAGCGATACAGTAAGTGGATACTGAACTGGAAGATAGAAAGTGATTTCGGAGTACGGTGGCCCTTAGTTGTCAGTTATGGAGAAGCAAATTTGCACGAAGATGACAATCAAAAGAATCGAGAGGCATGGTGTTACGGTTCTCCAGGAGTGGCTAGGAGCCTTTGGTTAGCAGGAAAAGCTCTTGGGGATATTTCTCTACAAACACTGGCAACGGATGCGTTTATTGCAATATTCAAAAAACCAATTGAAAATTGGAGTATTTATTCGCCTTCCATTTGTCACGGGTATGCGGGATTATTAAAACTTACACATCAAATGTATTTGGATACAGGAAATACAGAATTGTTTACATGTTATCGAAATTTGCTTGAGGATATCCTTGAAAAGTTTGATCCAAGCTCTGCGTTCGGATTTCAGGATGTGTATAGGGATTCGAAGACTACAAAATATTTAGATTACCTTGGGATTCTCGATGGTGTTACGGGGATAGCAATGACATTGCTGGATGCTATTGCTCCGCAGAAAACAATGGATTGGGGGATGTGTCTTCTTATAAAATAATTCATCATCCTTAACAATAAAGAGACCCGTTGAACCTATTTCAATGGGTCTCTTTATTATATAGAATTAATTTAATTACTCAGCTTTAAATCTCATTCCTGCGATTTGGTCAATCTGCTCTTTTTGGTCTGACCCTAATGCAACAAGTTTGTCATACCAATTTTGATCTACTTGCCCCTGTTGGATCGTTGCAGCTACGTACCATCGTGCGAGCTCACGGTTGTTCTCAGGGCTGTTCTCAGGGTCGTTCGAGTTAGTTAAGTCCTCTTGTAAGTATGGCTTCATCGCTTCAGCTGCCTTAGCAGGATCACCCTTCATTAAATATGCGCGCCCAGCATTCATAGCCATACTAGAAGTAACGTAAAATGGATTACCTTGAAGCTGTCCTTTCGGCAATGTCTTCAAGTGCTCCACGCTTGCCTTAACATGCTCAAACGCGGCGATGACCTCGTTCAAATACCCATCTTTTTTGTCTGGTGCTGTTGATATAGCTTTATACCCCTCAAGTGAAGCCTTATCCATATATTCACCGTACCATTTCATGTCCCAAGGGAAGTTGGATGCGTTTTGAGAATATACGGTATAGACTTGTTCGTCCAGCCCTTTTATGTTATAGAGCTTGATTAGCTGCAATAGCAGTGACTTATTATGAGGGTTATCCCCCAGTGCATTTTTCAATACTTTTTCTGCTTCCGCGTAGAACTGCTCATCCTTTTGTTGTTGATATACTGACATGTATAGATTCGCCTCGAAAGCTGCGTATTCTGGATGAGTGGAGCGTATGCTCTTAGCCTTTCTTAACTGAACCATCGTTTTGGTAAAGTCTTGAGTTGTAAGGACAGTTTCTTTCGCGCTTGCAAACGAGCTTGATGCCTGAACAAAGAGAATGGAAGTAATGAAAAGACCGATACCAATTATTCCTAGAATACTTGTCAATGCAATTTGGAATGTTTTTTGCGTACGTTTCTCGATTGGTTTTGACTGAATGGATGCAGTCATCCCCCCAAGAGATATGAAAACAAGTATACCAATGTACACATAACTCATGTTAAAGTCCATTGCACTGTGAATAAGAATACTCGTTGAAAGAATGAAGTACAAAAAATAACTATCGCGTTCTTGATCATTGGCGTTTATATATGATCGAATATAGTTCCAGTAAATGTAGATAAGGAAAACCAGAAGAATAAGCATACCGATGATCCCGGTTTCAACTAAGTATTGCATATAAAAACTATGTGCTTGTTGAATATCATAGGGATTGTTTTCATATTTCGAATAAAGCGCGGCCCAAGCGCCTCCGCCGGCACCAATTAACGGGTAATCCGCTACGAGTTTCAGTGAGTCCTTATAAAAAGTAATCCGTTCAAGCACACTATGTTGTTGAAAATTCATAGTTTCCAACCGTGTTGCAATGTTCTCAGGAAGCATATTTTTAACATTCGTTCCAATAAGAATAAACAACAGAAGACCTGCCAAAACTGCTCCGCCGACAGGTATTAGGAAACTTCCCCATCGTTTATTAGAAACTGCAGTTGTTTTTTGTTCTAACCACGGCGAAACCCATCGTTCAAGTACATAAGAGATTGCTGAAGAAAGTAAAGAGCCGACTATGATATAGGCCCAGCCTCTCAAAGAATCAGATACGGAAAATTCTTTCTGAACCCGTAGACCAATCTCAGTAACTGGATTCAAAATAAGAACCGTAATTACTCCGCTGATAACTAAATGTATAAACCACATCAATTGACGATATGGCTTTAAAAAAACTAGAACAACTATAAACGCAACGGGGAGGAGAAGTAATCCACCACGAGATAAAGTTAAAAAGATGGATAACATAATAGGTACGATCATAAATGCATGAACGGATTTCCCCCACCACTTTTGAGACTTACTAATGAAGAATAATGCTCCCAACAGAAATGCCATAAGAAATCCAGCGTATGTATTTGCATATTGGAAGACAGATGTAAGCCGCTCGCCATTAGAGTCACTCATAACTGCATTCAAGTATGCTCCCGATGACGTTGTCGAAACCCTCAGCCACTTTATAATTGCCGTTACACCGGGTCCATTTCCTAACCAATGAAACAATCCAAAAAAGACGACGATATAAGAAATGATCATGATAGCTAGATTTAATGTTCGATTTACGACACTATCTTGCGCTATAATGGAAGAAGCGACAAAAAATATGCCGTACATCAGCATGATAATTATCATGTTGACTGCCAAATAATATGATGCTGCTGTTATCATAGATAACGCGAAGCTGGCAGGCAATAAGAATACGAAGAGAGACAATTTGTCTTTACGGCTAGACCAATTAAATTGCTTCCAACCAACAGCGATGGCTATCATAGCTATAATAGAGGAAAATAATGCAGCTACATATATTGGTTGATCGAAATCTGCCATTTGTCCGTTAAATAATGCAACTTTAAAGGTAGACCAAAGTAAAAATAAGATGATGACTCCAAGCAGCAGCCAAGGCGCCTTGGAGCCCTTGCTGTTTTTTAATTTGGAGCCGGTATATCCATAAGTCGTCAATTTTTTATGCTCCTTTACTTTAAATATTCATTTTAATTCTAGCACAAAATACTATTAACGAGCTAATCTCATTTTTCGACGGATTATAACATATTTAACATGAAGTGCGACGGTTTACAATAAATTAAACTCATGTTTGATTTGTGAAGCTTGGTGCACACCCACAACAGTTCATGTCATTTCTTAGTTTTAGCAAAAGAATGAGAGATACACGATCAGGATTAGTCTACAAGGGTTATAGCTCTGTGCCAGGAGATTGAAGTGTTGCACATGAGTTAGCCTAACTTGAGACTCCTGGTCACCTGAACAAATTGTTGGTCGGATGAAATATGAAGTTCCAAGGCTCGATATATGCTGTAAAACGATCTAGTGTTGGCTGTATATAGGTTTGTAGGCACTATTAGGTTTTTTCGTCGAAATGGAATGCGTACAGAGAGGAGAAATTACTTGTCACAAAGAGTTTTAAGATACATGTTTTTTGAAGTAGAGGTAGTTGCTCTTGATTCTGGATATTAGACTGTGAAAGTTATAAAGAGAGGGAGTGCAGAATGTTCAAAATGATCAAAATAGTCGAAACTGGATCTTGTCTTCAGACTATAAAACTATAAATTCTATTAAGTAGATGATAAACTTTTCATATGAGAAGACGATATAAATTGTAGATGGACTAGGCAATCCCTTGCGTGGTGAATCGACCTTTAGAAATCGACATGACGCATTACAGGCTACGACATGCTACTACAAACGATGGATTTGAAGGGGATGAATGTTATTACAGTACGAGGATATGACATGAATAACATTCTGAAACTTTTAGGAGAGTGCAATGGCTGTAATTCCAAGCTAGTCTGTCTACGGATGAAATAGGTTTGAAGAAATGACAAAAAGGAGATTACAATGACGTTATTTCAATACTTAAGAGACATATTTAAACAAAGAAACATAATAATGGAATTATCAAGGAAGGATTTTAAATCAAGATATTTAGGTTCTTATTTAGGCATGTTTTGGGCGTTCTTTCAACCGATGTTTTTAGTACTGGTTTATTGGTTCGTTTTTCAGGTTGGTTTCCGATCGAATCCCATTGAAGACATTCCGTTTATTTTATGGTTGTTGGCCGGTATAGTTCCTTGGTTTTTCTTTTCAGATAGTCTTGCTTCGGCAACAACATCTATAGAACAAAATAGCTTTTTAGTTAAAAAGGTAGTTTTTAATGTTCATTTTTTACCGATTGTAAAAATAATTTCTGCTTTAAAAGTTCACTTTGTATTTATTTTACTTATGCTTATTGTTTTCTATAGCTATGGTGAACCATTTGACTTACATCAATTGCAGATTTTCTATTATTCGGGTGCTCTTATTTTGTTCTTAACAGGGCTATCATGGGTGGTTTCTTCACTCAATGTTTTTATAAAGGATATTGGTCAAATTGTATCAGTAGTACTACAATTTGGCTTCTGGTTAACCCCCATTTTTTGGTCGTTCGATCTTCTGCCTGAGAAGTGGCAGTGGGTATTTAAGTTTAATCCAATGTATTACGTGGTTGCAGGATATCGTGATTCGTTAATTAATAAAGTATGGTTCTGGCATCATTATAATTTGACAGCTTTGTTTTGGGTGGTGACATTGTTTTTGTTATTTGTCGGCGCAAAACTATTCAAGAAACTGAGTCCTCATTTTTCGGATGTTCTTTAAAAAGGGGTTGCGGTAGGAAATGGATAATTCAATGATAAAAGTTTCTCACTTGTCTAAGATATATAAAATGTACAATAAACCAATTGATCGCCTTAAGGAGTCTTTGAATATATCTCATAAAGTTTATTATTCAACTTTTCATGCTTTAGAGGATGTTACCTTTGACGTAAATAGAGGAGAAACAATCGGAATAATAGGGAAAAACGGATCTGGAAAGTCGACATTATTAAAAATTTTAGCAGGTGTCCTTTCCCCTACAAGTGGAAATGTTGAAATAAAAGGAACTGTCTCAGCAATATTAGAGCTCGGTGCAGGGTTCAATGTGGAATATAGTGGAATGGAGAATATTTACCTGAATGGAACTATATTAGGGAAAACAAAAGAGCAAGTAGATGCTCGGCTGAATGACATACTTGAATTTGCTGACATAGGTGAATTTATTCATCAACCAGTTAAAACTTATTCAAGCGGAATGTTTGCTAGATTAGCGTTTGCTGTAGCGATTAATGTTGATCCAGATATATTGATTGTTGACGAGGCACTAGCGGTAGGTGACATGAAATTCCAGGCAAGGTGTTTTCGTAAATTTGAAGAATTAAAAGAGAAAGGGACAACAATATTATTTGTGGGACATGATGTTTCAAGTATCCGCAAATTTTGTGAAAAAGCCCTATGGCTACATCAAGGCAAGTTAATAGCTTTTGGTGATACATTAAGCGTTACTGCTGAATATATGGAATATATGAATTCTGAGCAGTCCACTATACAGGAACATAATGAAATAGATATTAATAAAGAAGATAATAACGAGGATTGCGAGAAATTTGAACCAATTAATCGTTGGGGGAGTCGTACTGGCTCTATCTCGAATGTGATTGTACTAAATTCCAAATCAAAACAGTCGAGTGTGTTGGAATATGGGGAAAAAGTAAGAATAAGTGTTCAATTTACTGTCCCTGAGGGAGCTGATTTGAGACATTTTAGTACAGCTATCGCCATAAAAAATACGATGGGTTTAGACTTAATTGTGTTCACAACTAAAGACGATAATGAAGGCTTTTTCTGTGATGTAAAAGCTGACAAAATAGAAGTGGTTTTTGAGTTTACAAACTTTTTGACTGATGGGGAATATGTTCTAGTAGCTGCTCTTGAGGATCGATCTTCCATTCAACCACAATATTATGATTTTATTGAGGGTGCAGCCTATTTCAAATCAACAACAACCGATCAGTTTTTTGGAATTGTGCACCCTCCGTGTCATGTTTATATGAGAAGGAAGAGTGATATTTTATGATAAAAACCGCTGCAATAAATAGTAAAGATTACTGGGATAAAAGGTTCGAAGAAAACTGGGAACCATACTCAGGGAGAAAACAGACTTTGTATTTTTGTAATATAGCATATGATTTATTTCCTGAGTGGTTGAAGGCAAAGCTAACGAAGGGGGTTAGTTTTGCTGATGTAGGCTGTGCAGAAGGTGATGGAACTAATTTTTTTGCAGATAAGTTTCCGAATAGCAGGTTTACTGGGATTGACTTTTCAGAAGTTGCAATCAACAAAGCGAAATTGCACTATCCCGATCAGGATTTTATGCAAGCTGACATTGCTGCAGTAGAGAAGAAATTTGATGTTGTTTTTTCTTCTAACACGCTGGAGCATTTTGTGAATCCTTTCGAAAAATTATCTTATTTGTTTAAAATATCAAACCAATACACGATTCTTCTACTTCCTTTTCAAGAGTATGATAGATTTGAAGAACATTTCTATACATTTGATTATAAAGACTTCAAAATAAATAAGGATGGATTTTCTGTAGTTTTTGCTCAGGAATTTGATTGTTCTAGGAAGCCTAATATTTATTGGGCGGGCAAGCAACTATTGATTATTTATGCTCATAGTAGTGTGTTCGAACAACATGAGGATTTAAATCTGGGGGATTATATACACTCACTTTCAGATCATTATACTCGATTGACTGCTGAACTTGAGACCTCAAAATTAACAATTAACGAGTTATCGACCCAAATAACGCAGCAGCAAACAACAATAGCTAACCAGCAAGATACTATACAAAATATATATGAAGAAAATAAGAGAAGTTTAGAAAAGCTTGAACAAGTACGATATGAAAAAAATAAAGAAACTCTCGAACTCCAAGAGGGAATAAAGATAAAAAATGAGTATATAGAGAAACTTGTACAAGAGATTAAAGAGGCGCATGATTCATCATTATTGCTGGATAAAGAAATGAAAGATAACGAGAATCAAATTGAATGGCTTTTAAATGAGAAATATAAATTAGATATAGAATTGCAAAATATTAAGTCTTCACGGTTTTGGAAAGTAGCTACAAAGTATTATTTTATTCGAGACAGGATTCCCTTTACCCGAAAGTTATATAGAGCACTAGGTATATGGAAAAGGTATGGCTTTAAGACACTTATCCAACAATTAAAGCTAAAGCTAACAAATAGAGGACAAACTAATCAATATAATTCCATTACGAAATCCGTATATGAGCGGATAATGAGTGATATAGAAAGTGGCGAATTAACAGGAGTTACTGTTATTCCATCAGCATTCGAATTTAAAGAGTTATATAATCAGCGGACGATAAATTTAGCAAAGTATTTGGCGAAGAAAAAAATAGTAGTGTTATTTGTTGTATGGCAATGGAGTAAGGACGAAATAGTTCCAAATTCACATAAAGAGGTTTACCCCAATATATATCATGTTCCTTTTTTTGATTTTACCGAAAATGTGGAGTTATTAGAGTTGTTCGGCAACATCACAAATAAGAATGCTATACTCAATATTCCTTCGAAGGAATGGAGTCAACTGCTATTACCATTGAAGAAATACGGCTTCCGGACGACTTATGATATTATGGATGATTGGGAAGAGTTTAATTTAGTTGGGCAAGCACCTTGGTACGATAAAATTATCGAAGAATCAGTGATCCTGAATGTTGAAAATGTTGCTGCAGTCTCAATGCCTCTGGTTGAAAAATTCAGCCATTTAAGAGGAGATATTTCTTGCATAGGCAATGGTTATTATAGTGAGTTATTAGGTGAAAAAAACAGGAATATTGCTTGTGGTACTCTTCAAAATGGCTCGCATATTAAGGTTGGATATTTTGGTCATCTGACTGAATCGTGGTTCGATTGGGATCTAGTCGAGAAAATGTTGCTTGATCCTTGTATCTTTATTGAAATAATAGGATATGGCGCTAGTGAAGAAACGATAAAAAAGATGAGCCATTATTCTAATTTCAAATATCTTGGTAAAGTAGAACCAAGTAGATTAAGTGAATACGTTAAATCATGGGACATCGGAATGATCCCTTTCATTCTATCTAAGCTTTCAACGGCTGTGGATCCAATAAAGGTTTATGAGTATATCTATTTTGGGTTAAAAGTCATTTCAACTGGTATTCCCCATTTGGAAAATTACCCTAATGTATACACGTTTGATAAAGAAAATACGAATGTTTCAGTATCAGAGTTTATTAAAGAGATATCATCGATAGAAGTATCGGATGAAACAGAAAGTGAAATTGATGTCTTCTTGAAAGCTACTACCTGGGAAAAAAGGTTTCAAGAAATGCTAGAAAGACAAAATATATTTTTCTCGGAGATATATAATAATGAATGAACAGCTAAGGGTACTTAATGTATACAAATGGGCTACAATGGGGGGAGTAGAAAGAGTCTTCCTAAATAGAGCGCACGCTTTTAAAGAATATGGTATATCAATTGTTTATGATGTGTATTTCCTGCACGATAGTGGTGGTAGAGAAAGATTCAAAAAGTATATCAAAAAGTATGAACTAGACAGTAATATTCGAGTCGTTGATGATTTTAAAGAAGACGACTACGATCTTATCCTATCTGTAGACACACCTGAGATACTAGACAAAACACGTAATAATAACAAAGTGTATATGGAATGCCATACGGGATATAAAGATAATCGTACTTATATTAAAAGGCTACCTTCTGACATAGGGGGTATAATTGTACCATCCGATTTTTTTAAAAATACAATTCGGGATGAAGTCCCGAATTGGTTAATGGATAAAATTTATACGCTTACAAATTTTGTGTTTTCCAGTGAAGAGCCCATAAATGATAAGAATTGTTTTTGGTCAAAAGTTCCTTTGGTATATGTCGGGAGACTCGATAATTTAAAGAATGTAGAAGAGGCTATAAGAATACTGGCCTATTACAAAGATAATATCAGTGATGATTTTATTCTTCTTCTTGCTGGGCCAATTATTCATCATGAAATAGATATCCATGCTTTATTAGAAAAGTACAATGTTAATGACAGAGTAGTTTATTTGCCACCGATAGATTTCGAAAATGTGAATAAACTTTATGAAATGGTGAATACGCATAGTGGCATATTCCTTTCATCTTCGAAAAAGGAAACATTCGGTTTATCTGCTGCTGAAGCGATGATAAATGGTTTACCCGTTCTACTATCTAACATTGAAGCACATCTTGAACTTGTAGATGCTAACGATAAATTCGTGTATGAGTTAGGAAATATTAAGGAAGCAGCTTTAAAGCTAGCAGAAATATTAGAAAACTATATTGAATATACATCAATTATAAGAACTATGACAAAAAAGTTTTCGAGTCAACAATTTGTGAAAGATTGGAATGCCTTGATCGGTGGTGTTTAAGTGGTAAGAACTATAAAAATAGCTTACCTCATGCATGTTGATTGGAATTGGGCCAAGCAGAGACCTCATTTTGTGTATGAGCAATTATCTGAAAAATATAAAGTGGATTTATATTCTATAAGGAATATGTTCCGCACTAGTAAGCTCGCTGTAAACCCGATTGCAAATGGCTCAAGAGAATCATACACTGTAAAAAAGATGCCCTTTTCTGGAAGATGTGATTTCTCTAAAAGAATAGAGAAACTTTCTAACAAAAAGGTTATACAAAAGTTACTTTGTACTGATTATGATTTAGTTTGGATTACCTCTCCAGTTATGTTGCATTTCATACCAATAGAAACAATTCAAAATCGGAAAATTATATATGACTGCATGGATGATTATTTGGCTTTTTCTGTTAATCGCAAGCGAATCGAGTTGCATTTAGCCTACGAAAAAAAATTGGTTTCAATGTCATCTGCTGTAATAACTACTTCAAATCTTTTGAAAAAACGTATTTTAGAGCGATATGGAGTATATATAGCAGCTGAGAAAGTTCAGGTTGTTAACAATGCTCTGAATGGGGATTGGCTAAAAGATCATAATAAAAAAATAAACAATGTATCGAGGTATGTGGAAGAAGAGTTTTACACAGTTGTATATGTAGGTACAATTGGGGATTGGATTGATTTTGAAAGTTTACATTACGTATTACAACAAAATTTGAAAGTAAGGTTTAAATTTATTGGGCCAATAGAAATAAAAGTTAAAGAGCACGTACATCCTAGATTGGAATTTTTGGGGCCAGTTTCACATGTGGAATTACCGCATTTATTGCATTCAGGAGATGCATTCATAATGCCATTTATAAAAAATGAGCTTATAGAAGCAGTAAACCCTGTTAAACTTTATGAGTATATTTTGTTTAATAAACCAATATTTGCTATTAAGTATGATGAGATAGAGAAATTTAAGCCTTATGTATCGTTATATAACGATAAAGTAGAATTATGTCGATTGCTAGAAAGACATACAAATGTAGCTAATAATATTGTTTTACCTGGTGATAAACAACGTATAGAGTTCTTGAAAGAACAAACATGGGATGCTAGAATGGAGCGGATTTATAAGGTAATAGAAGAAATTGTGTGATTTCTCTTGGGTCTATTCTTTAGATTAAACGTTATTGAAGAAGGAGAGATTAATAATGAAAGGTATCATTCTTGCAGGCGGGACTGGTTCTCGCCTGTTTCCTTTAACCAAAGTAACGAATAAGCACTTATTGCCCGTTGGGAAATATCCCATGATTTTTCATTCAATTAGCAAACTAAAACAATCTAATATTACTGATATTCTTGTTGTCACTGGGAAGGAACATATGGGTGATGTTGTTAATCTATTAGGGAGTGGCTCCGATATGGGAGTAAGCTTCACCTATAAAGTTCAAGACGATGCAGGAGGGATTGCTCAAGCTCTTGATTTAGCTGAACAATTTGTAGGCGATGATCAAATGGTAGTCATCCTTGGGGATAATGTATTTGAAGATAATATTACTTGCTACGTAGATAAATTTCAGAAACAGAAGAGTGGCGCCAAAATACTACTTCAAGAGGTTCATGATCCACAGCGATATGGTGTAGCAGAGTTGCAAGGGGAGCATATTGTTTCAATCGAAGAAAAACCGCGGCAGCCCAAAAGCAATTATGCGGTAACAGGAATCTATATGTTTGACCACACTGTGTTTGACATTATTAAAACACTTAAGCCATCTGGTCGTGGTGAGCTTGAAATTACGGATGTCAATAATGCATATATAATGCGGAATGAACTTACGTTCGACATGCTTCAAGGCTGGTGGACAGATGCAGGGACACATGCATCACTTGCTCGAGCGAATGAACTTGCCAGAGATATTACGTTCGGAGAAGAGTTCGGGGAATTTAAGTTTTAAGGGGTGCTGGATGATGAAGGTAACACAGCTATCTATTCAAGGCGTATATGTAATAGAACCAGTAATCCATGGTGATCAGCGAGGTTTTTTTATGGAGAGCTATAATGAACAGAAGTTAAAGGAATACGGAATAACGTTCAACTTTATTCAAGACAATCAGTCTCTGTCTGCCGAGGTAGGTGTAATTAGAGGACTCCACTATCAACTTCATCCTAAGGCACAAACGAAGTTGGTTAGAGTAATTTCAGGAGCTATATACGATGTAATTGTTGATATTCGCAGAAACTCTCTGACATTTGGGCAATGGGTAGGTGTCATTCTAAGTGAGCACAATCATCGGCAGCTTTTGGTACCTAAGGGCTTCGCACATGGTTTTTGTACACTAGTACCTAATACGCAAGTATTATATAAAGTAGATGAATATTATGCACCGGGGTATGAACGTGGTGTTCTATGGAATGACCCGGCCTTAGGCATTGATTGGCCAACAACTAATCCAATATTGTCTGACAAGGATAAATTACATCCTACTCTGAAAGAAGCGGAAATAAATTTTGATTGAATAGGAGTTAGCTGCATGAAACTACTCGTAACAGGCGGTGCTGGATTTATTGGCAGCAACTTTGTCATATATATATTGAACAAATATCCTGAATATAAAATTATTAACGTAGATTCTTTGACTTATGCTGGAAATCTGGAGAACTTGACAGATGTACAAAATAATCTGAACTATCGGTTTGTGAAGGCAGATATTGCAGATGCGATATCAATGGAAAGAATATTTAACGAGGGTGTAGATGTCGTAGTCAATTTTGCTGCGGAATCACATGTAGATCGAAGTATTTTAGAGCCTGAAATCTTTGTGAAAACAAATGTGCTCGGAACGCAAGTCTTACTTGATGCAGCTAAAAAATATGGAGTCACCAAATTCGTGCAAGTATCAACAGATGAAGTTTATGGATCTCTTGGGGAAACGGGTTTGTTTAGTGAGACTACACCTCTAACACCGAATAGTCCATACTCTGCAAGCAAAGCAGGGGGGGATCTACTCGTAAGAGCATATCATGAGACTTTTAGGCTTCCTGTCAATATTACACGCTGTTCGAATAACTATGGACCGTATCAGTTTCCTGAGAAGTTGATCCCATTAATGATTTCCAACGCTTTAAATGACAAACAGCTCCCGATTTATGGAGATGGACTTAACATTCGTGACTGGTTATATGTCGAAGATCACTGCAGTGCGATTGATTTGGTCATTCATAAAGGCAGAAATGGTGAAGTGTACAATATAGGCGGTAATAATGAAAGAACAAACATCCATATTGTGAAAAAGATACTAGAACAGCTCGGTAAACCAGAGTCATTAATAAAGTTTGTAGAAGATCGTCTTGGACATGATCGTCGTTATGGAATCGATGCAACTAAGATTACGAATGAACTGGGTTGGAAGCCTAAACATACTTTTGAAACAGGAATTAATGAGACGATTAACTGGTATTTGAAAAACCGGATTTGGTGGGAGAGAATACAGTCTGGTGCGTATCAGGCATTTTATAAATAACAATATATGGAACACGGCTAGGGGAGTAATGTATGAACATACTCGTTACAGGTGCTAATGGGCAATTGGGGGCGGACGTAGTCCGCCTTTTGTCTAAAAAGGGACATCATGTTGTAGGACTCGGAAGAATTCAATTAGACATCACTGATGGGGAAATGTGTAACACTGTCATTGATGAAGAAAAACCTGATGTTATTATACACTGTGCTGCCTATACGGCCGTTGATAATGCAGAGACGAATCAGGATCAAGCGTACTTGGTTAATGCGATTGGGACGGGAAATCTATCTGTTGCCGCGGAACGGATAAAGTCCAAGTTGTGCTATATTAGTACTGACTATGTATTTGACGGTACGG
This sequence comes from Paenibacillus sp. S-12, assembly GCF_030363895.1. Lineage (NCBI taxonomy): Bacteria > Bacillati > Bacillota > Bacilli > Caryophanales > Paenibacillaceae > Paenibacillus > Paenibacillus sp. S-12. The sequence goes on along the minus strand of NZ_JASIUF010000021.1, from coordinate 23,914 downwards.
CCTCTAGTCCTTATTATGAGTATGATATTACCAATCCACAGACTGTGTATGGTAAGTCTAAACGGGCTGGAGAACAGTTAGTACAGTCGTTATGTTCTCGCTGGTTTATTGTGAGAACATCGTGGGTGTACGGAGCTTCAGGAAGAAACTTTGTTAAAACGATGTTGAAAATAGGTCAGGAGCGAGATTCAATACAAGTAGTTAATGATCAATGGGGATGCCCAACGTACACAAGTGACTTGGCTTTATTTTTAGGGGAGCTTGTTGTGACGGAGAAATATGGTATTTATCACGCATCTAATGCTGGCATTTGTACGTGGTTTGAGTTTGCACAGGCTATTTTTGAAGAAGTAAACATACCCGTAACAGTTGAACCGTGCACAACTGAACAATTTCCACGTCCAGCACCTAGGCCCCGTTATTCTGTGATGGAATCGATGGCGATACGCATGAATGGATTTTTGCCAATTCGCCATTGGCGAGAAGCACTGCGAGAATATTTGAATGAATAACAGAATGGGAAGTGAATGAGAGTGAGGGAACAACGAGATAAAGTTCAGATTCTTCTTTCAACCTATAATGGGGAGAAATATCTTCGGGAGCAGCTTGATAGTCTACTGAGGCAGACTCATTCTCATTTTTTTATTACAATAAGAGATGATGGTTCGTCGGATCGAACAACAGCCATCATTCAAGAATATGTGGGCAAATACCCTAATCGGGTAGAGGCTTTCTATGAGCAAAATGTTGGGGTTATCTCGAGCTTTTTCAAACTTCTCTCGAACTATATTCATGAGGATACGGATTATGTCTGTTTCTGTGATCAAGATGATGTATGGCTGGATGATAAGTTAGAGAGGGGGGTGCGTTCTCTAGGAGAATATGCTACTGACCGACCTATGATGTATGTGACGCCTACTCTAATGGTGAATGAAATGCTTCAGCCGCTACACAATTGGCCCCCTGTTCCCCAGAGGGGGTTGTCATTTTATAACGCGCTGGTAGAGAATATTGCTGTAGGTGCTGTATTGATGATGAATAGGGCAGCAGTTGAACAGATTAGAGGTAATATTCCGAGTCATCTAAATATTGTAATGCATGACTGGTGGGTCTATTTAGTAGTGTCTTCATTAGGAAAAGTGATTTATGAGGAGAAGCCGAGTATCTACTATCGTCAGCATCAAAATAATGTGGTAGGTGGACAGTACAGTTTTATTGATAAGTGGGTAAAAAAATGGAGTAGCTACAAAAAGCATCGATCTCAAAAAATATTGTGGAATCAAGCTAAGGAGTTCGAACGTTGCTGGGGAGAACATCTCTCTCTTGAGATGGCAAGAGAGTTGCATCAATTTCTTATCCCGGGTAGGGGGATTATTGCTAGGACGAAGTATGCATTGACGACACGGCTGTATCGGCAGTCAAAGTTGGATAACCTCGTCATGCGACTTATGCTGATTAGAGGGGATATTTTGCGATGACTGACTTATCTATCATTATTGTCAACTACAATACGAAGCAATTAACCCTCAATTGCTTGAAGTCTATCTATCAGTCAATTACGGACTATCAATATGAGGTTATTCTCGTAGATAACGCTTCACGGGACGATATAGTTGATGTTGTTAGAAATACGTATCTGCAAGTAAGATTAATTGCGAATACCGTTAATCTTGGCTTTGCGAAGGCGAACAATCAAGGCATGCGCATTGCTGAAGGCAGATATGTTCTACTCCTTAATTCGGATACTGTTATTGAATCTGACACACTCGATATCATGATTCGATTCATGGATGACAATCCGACAGTTGGGGCGTCCGGATGTAAAGTACTGCTGCCTGATGGTTCACTAGATAAAGCGTGTCGACGGGGCTTCCCAACTCCTTTGGCTACATTATTTTACGTATCCAAGTTATCGAAATTGTTCCCAAAAAACCCGAAAATCAACGCTTACCATCGTGAAGATCTTGATCCGAATGAATCATATCCAATCGATTGTTTGGTAGGGGCTTTTATGATGGTACGACGAGAGGCAATTGAAAATGTAGGGTTGTTGGATGAAACATTCTTTATGTATTTTGAGGATACGGACTGGTGCTATCGTTTACAGGAAGCAGGCTGGACGAATTACTACTATCCGAAGACTACGATATTACATTATAAACGCGCCAGTAGTCGGAATAAGCCTATGCGAATCACATATGAATTTCATAGGGCTATGGCAATGTTTTATAATAAACACTATCGGTCGAAATACCCGATATGGGTTACCGGATTTATGTATGTAGGGATCGGTGCTAAGTTTACGATTTCGATTACGTTAAATGCTGTATCAAAGCTAATTAAAAAGCTAATCCCGTCCTCATAGTAAAATGCACCCTCTTCATGGTTTGCTTATAGAAGAGAGTGCATTTGTTGTTTTTGTATATTATCAAATACAGTGAGTCCCATATGTACATTAATAAGCGCCTTCACCTTTTAGGACAACGGGGATTGTTTTGAGTAGGATCTTTAACTCCAATGAGATGCTCCACTTTTCAATATAGTATAAGTCTAACTTAACCCACTCATCAAAAGTGATGTCACTGCGACCGCTAACTTGCCACAATCCTGTTATTCCAGGTCGGATATCCAACCGCCTCCATTGAAAATCAGTATATTGCTCTACTTCATTTGGCAGTGGTGGTCGAGGTCCGATAAGACTCATTTCACCTTTTAGCACATTAAATAACTGTGGTAGCTCATCAATTGAAAATTTACGAATAAACCGCCCAACCCGAGTGATTCGAGGGTCATTTTTCATTTTGAATGCAGGCCCATCGGCTTCGTTATATTTTTCGAGCTGCTCTTTTAACTCTTCTGCATTGTTCACCATTGATCGGAACTTGTGCATATGGAACGGCGCTCCATTTTTTCCGACTCGTTTCTGATGTATGAACACAGGCCCTTTAGAGTCAAGCTTAATAAGTAGAGCTACGATCAATAGGATCGGAGAAATAATAATAATGCCAAGTATCGATAATATAATGTCAGCCGCTCGTTTCAAAAATAAATTCAGTCCTCTGAGGGGAGTCTTCACAATTTCAATGCAAGGATAATCATAAGCTTGATCGAACGAGATACTCGAGGTTACCAATTCGAATAGCTCGGGAATAATCTTAATTTGAACGTCATACTTCCGAATGGAGGTTATAAGTTCATTTATTATGTTCTTTTCTGATGGAATGGTAATATAAATTTCCTGTACCTTATGATGAGCAATGAGCTGCTCGATGTTCTGAATAGTGCCTAATACTTGATCGCTATTTTTATAATCATCTAAAAATCCAACAAAATGGCAGCTTGTGTTTGCCATAACGTGATTTCGGATCTGCATTCCGATTTTGCCTGCTCCGATTATTAATACGTTTTTATTGTATCTTCTCGAACGATGCAAAAGAACTTGAGCATAATGCCTCATAATTCTAGATAAGAGGAAAATGAACACCATAAGAATCGCAAGCATTAGTATGAGCACACGAGAGTATACGATACTTGTTTTTAAAAAGAATGCAATTCCTAATGCAATTAGAAATGAAGTTGAAACAGCTTTGACTGCTGATATCGTATCATCAATCATCCGGATATCGCGATTCCGTTTAAACATGCCTTTCTGATACAGCATTGCTGTATAAATCGTAAAAATGATGCCAATCAGTAACGCGTAGTCAGCAAGTACTGGTATTTTAGCAATGCTGGTGTGAAGCTCACTCCAAGTCAACGAACCATAATCAGATACAACTTTATAATAGAACAGTGTAAGGAAGCCGATTATATACAGAATGTATTCTATAAATATTAATCCTATATTAATGGATAATTTGATTCGTTCTGTTTTTCGATTATAAGCTGCAATGTCCTCTGCAATGAGAAGATTCGTACTTTGGCTGAGCTTCTTGTTCAATTGAACAGGCAAACTCATAAATTGACACTCCTCGACATGTTATCTAACTGTAGTGATTATAACATATCAGCTAGAAGTATGTTCCTTGTAGGAACACAATTTAAAGTACTTTTCTCTAAAAAGGACATGTTCACTTTCAACGTATTTTCCATTACAATAAGAACATACATTCTATTTGTTCTTATTTCTCAGCCTCATATATGGCACCCATTTCCCTCCACCCCTAGGCATATTTCTGGTACACTACAATATAGAACTTTAAAATTAAGGTCGCTCAACGTACCACTCACATGCATGAGCGGCAGACCTGGAGGAAACGCAACGTGAAGACGCCTTTACAACCAATAGATGACTGGCGGCACGTATTCAAGCTTGACCCGGACAAAGAAATTGGCGATGAGGCGCTGGATCGTGTATGTTTATCAGGAACAGATGCGATAATGGTCGGGGGATCAAGCGGGGTCACTTTCGAGAACACGGTAGACCTTATGTCCCGTATTCGGCGGTACGAGCTGCCTGCCGTCCTCGAAGTGTCCGAATTGGATGCGGTTGTGCCTGGTTTTGATGCCTATATGATTCCGATGGTATTGAACACGAATAATGCGAATTGGCTCGTTGGTCAACATCGGGAAGCTATACAGCAATATGGTTATATGATCCCGTGGGATCTGTTAATCCCAGAAGGGTATATCATTTTGAATCCTGATGCAACAGCGGCAAAGATAACGGAAGCAGATACGCAGTTGTCTCCTGAAGCAGCAGCAGCATACGCACAAGCAGGGGACAGGCTGATGCGTCTTCCCGTCATCTATGCAGAGTACAGCGGCATGTTTGGCGATATGGAGCTTGTGAAGAAGGTAAAAAGCTCACTAAGCCATGCGCAACTGTTCTATGGCGGCGGCATTCGTACGATAGAACAAGCTCAAGCGGCTGCTGCCGCAGCTAACACAGTAGTTGTGGGCAATGTCGTTTATGACGACTTGGAAGCAGCCCTCGCAACTGTTCAAGCGGTAAAAGAAACAAATTTAAGGTTATAGTTTGTTGACCATTAAGTTAAAGTTTGCTGACATCTAAAAATAGACCATATACGACTTATTTCAGATAACTGCAGAAAGGAGACTGCACACATTATGTTTGATTTTTTACGACCGGATCCTAATGGTAGCACCAACTCAAACTCGAATTCGTATTCGAACACTTATGGAAACTTTGGGGCGTCCATCGACATTCAAGACGCTATCAAGCGCTTGAATCCTGAACAGCGGCGAGCTGTAGAAACCACTGAGGGGCCATTGCTCATTATGGCAGGAGCGGGCTCTGGCAAAACACGCGTACTAACGCACCGCATCGCGTACCTAATCGCTACGAGGAAGGCGCCGCCATGGAGTATTCTGGCCATTACGTTTACGAACAAAGCGGCACGAGAAATGCAGGAGCGTGTATCCAAGCTGGTTGGCCCGGATGGAAGAGACATTTGGGTATCCACGTTCCACTCGATGTGTGTGCGTATCCTGCGCAAGGATATTGATCGCATCGGCTTCACCTCGAACTTTACGATTCTTGACTCGGGGGATCAGCTGTCCGTTATTCGCGGATGCATGAAGGAATTGAATCTGGATACGAAAAAATTCGATCCACGTGCGGTACAAGCTGCAATTAGTACAGCGAAGAACGAATTGCTGACGCCAAGTCGCTTCGAGCAGAAGATTGGCGACCATTTTGATGGAATTGTAGCCAAGGTATATGCGATGTACCAGAAGCGTTTGAAGAGCAACAACTCGCTCGATTTCGACGATCTGATCATGTCGACGATTCAATTGTTCAAGGACGTGCCGGAAGTATTGGATTTCTATCAGAAAAAATTCAAATACATTCACGTCGATGAGTATCAGGATACGAACCGTGCGCAATATATGCTGTGCCGGATGCTGGCTGATCAGCATCAGAACATTTGCGTCGTCGGGGACAGTGACCAGTCGATTTATCGCTGGCGCGGCGCCGACATTACGAACATTTTGAACTTCGAGAGTGACTACCCGAAGGCTACGACGATTATGCTGGAGCAGAACTATCGCTCAACCTCCAATATCCTGAATGCCGCGAATGGCGTCATTAAGCTGAACGCTGGCCGCAAGCCGAAGAAGCTGTGGACAGAAGCTGGTGAGGGAGAGAAGATTAAGCTCTATCAGGCGGATACAGAGCATGATGAGGGTTACTTCGTAACTTCTGAGATTAAAAAGAACCATATGGCGAACAAGCATTACGCCGACCATGCGATATTGTATCGGACGAATGCGCAATCCCGTGTCATCGAGGAAATTCTGATTAAGTCGGATATTCCGTACCAGATCGTAGGCGGCGTTAAGTTCTATGATCGCAAAGAGATTAAGGACTTGCTTGCGTATTTGCGTCTCATTTCGAACATGGACGATGATATCAGCTTAGAGCGTGTTGTGAATGTGCCGAAGCGGGGCATTGGGGCCACAACGATGAATAAGCTGGCTGAAGCAGCGGCAACTCGCGGCACATCGATGATGAAAGTAATCGCCGATATGGACGATTTGGATATTTCGCCGAAAACCAAGGGCGCACTGCGCGAGTTCCGTGCGATTATCGATAATTTAAATCACATGGTGGAGTATTTATCCGTTACGGAATTAACGGAGAAAATGCTCGAACTATCCGAGTACAAGCTGGAGCTGCAGCGCGAGAATACGCTGGAATCGAAGGCGCGCCTTGAGAATATCGACGAGTTCTTGTCGGTTACGCAGGAATTCGAGCAGCGCAATGAGGACAAGTCCTTGATTTCGTTCCTGACCGATCTTGCACTGATCGCAGATATCGACTCCATGAACGACGAGGAAGGTAACGAGCAGGAAGATGCCGTTATCCTGATGACGATGCACAGTGCGAAGGGATTGGAATTCCCAGTCGTCTTCATCATAGGTATGGAAGAGGGCGTGTTCCCGCACAGCCGTGCTTTCAGCGACAATGAGGAGCTGGAGGAAGAACGCCGATTGGCGTACGTAGGTATAACTCGTGCAGAGAAGCAATTATTCCTTACCTGTGCACGTACACGTACCTTGTTTGGACGAACAAATGCCAACCCTCCTTCTCGCTTTCTTGAGGAGATTCCAGATGAAGTGAAAGAAGATGCTACGCCGGAGGGCACACGTTATGGCCGCTTCGATCGTTATGGCCGTAATGCTACTTCTGCAACATATGGAGGGCGAGGACTCGGTTATTCTGGTGGCGGTGGCACACAAGCGCCTGGCACGAAAGGCATAGGCAGTACCGCTCAGACTGGATGGCGTGCAGCCGGCGGAGCGGGAGCAGGAAAAACAACCGCAAGCAGCGGCTCAAGTGTGACTGTAACATCAGCAGCAGAAAAGGTGAAGCAAGCGGGTGCCCAAGCTGGAGACTATCAGCCAGGGGACAAAGTGTCCCATGCGAAATGGGGCGTAGGTGTGATCGTATCGGTAAAGGGAGAGGGAACAGATACAGAATTGCAAATTGCCTTCCCAGCGCCGGTGGGTGTAAAGCGACTGTTGGCTGCTTTTGCTCCGGTTAACAAAGTATAATGTATATTACCCAATAGAATGATTTGATATGAGGAAGGAGCCACCTCTGTGACAAATGCGAATGCGCAAACCCGCATGGAACAACTCGTGGCGGAATTACAACGATATAATCACCATTACTATACACTGGATAATCCTGTCGTTTCGGATAAAGAATACGATAAGCTTTATGATGAGCTGGTAGCGCTTGAGAAGGAGACGGGCATCGTATTGCCCAATTCTCCAACCCAGCGGGTAGGGGGCGGACTACTCAAGGGATTTGAGCCGCATCGTCATCTCTCCCGTCTATGGAGCTTGGACAAAGCGCAGGACGAAGAGGATTTGTTCGCTTGGAATCAACGCGTGATGAAGCTGATCCAGGATTATAATGCCAAGCATCCGGACGAGGAGCCGCTGCCGGATCCATCTTATGTCGTGGAGCTGAAGTTTGATGGCTTGACGCTTAATTTGACCTATACGGATGGACTGCTGGTTCAGGCCTCCACACGTGGAAATGGTGTCATTGGTGAGGGGATTTTGCCACAGGTGAAGACGATCCGCTCTGTGCCTTTGTCTATTCCTTTCCAGGAAGGGACGATCGAAGTTCAAGGCGAAGGCATTATGAACCTGTCTGTGCTTGAGGCTTATAATGAAACGGCAGCAGAGCCGCTCAAAAATGCTCGCAACGCAGCGGCTGGAGCGCTTCGCAACTTGAATCCGCAGGTAACAGCACAGCGGAAGCTGAGTGCTTTTTTCTATAACGTGGGCTATGCCGATGGAGTTGCTTTCAACAACCATCAGGAAATGATGCAGTTTTTGAAGGATAATCATTTCAAGGTGAATCCATATGTCACGTACTTTGATACCATTGAGCAGGTGCGGGAGGAGCTCCATCAGATTCAGGAACAGCGCCAATCTCTTGATTACTTGATCGATGGAGCTGTCGTCAAGCTGACTGATATGCGGACGCGAGAGGTGCTTGGATACACGGATAAATTCCCGCGTTGGGCGGTGGCTTTCAAGTTTGAGGCGGAAGAAACGACAACCGTGCTCGAATCGGTAAGCTGGGAGGTTGGACGTACCGGCAAGATTACGCCAGTAGCCAGGGTTGAAGCCGTTGAGCTGGCTGGTGTAACGGTACAAAACTGTACGCTGAACAATATCGGTGATATCGAACGGAAAAACTTGAAGCATGCGCTTGGTGCACGCGTATTTATTCGTCGATCGAACGATGTTATTCCTGAAATTCTCGGTCGTGTTCCTGATGAGGAAGGCGGCGAAGAAATCGTTTATCCGACGGAATGCCCGTCCTGTGGCTACACACTTGAGATGCGGGGCGCACACCTGTTTTGCAACAACAAGCTGAACTGTAAACCGCAAATCGTGGCCCGTTTGGCGCACTTTGCTTCGCGAGATGCAATGGACATCGAAACATTCAGCGTCATGACTGCCGAACAGCTGCATGATGAGCTAAATGTACATGAGCCATCCGACCTTTATGCGCTCACGCTTGAGCAGTTGATGGGCTTGAATCGCTTCGGTGAGAAAAAGGCTAGCAACCTGTTGGCAGCGCTCGAGAAGAGCAAAACACGTGATTTGCCGGCCTTTTTGTTCGCGCTCGGAATTCCGAATACGGGCAAAACGACGACGAAGGCATTGGCCGAGCATTTCGGCACGTTGGAAAACATCATGCAGGCTTCTGAAGAGGAGCTTGTGGCAATTCAGGATGTCGGTGCGATTGTGGCGGACAGTATCGTAACGTATTTTGCTGACCCAATTAACCGAGCGAGCATCGACCGCATGTTGGAACTGGGTGTGAAGCCGCAAACCGTAGAGCAACCGGCTGAGGTAAATACAGACTCGATATTCTACGGGAAAACGGTCGTATTAACAGGCTCCTTGCAGCTACTGACACGCGACGAGGCAACTGCCAAGCTGGAAGCATGCGGCGCGAAAGTAACGGGCAGCGTGTCGAAGAAAACCGATCTGGTTATCGCAGGAGAGAAGGCAGGCAGCAAACTTGCCAAAGCCGAGCAGCTTGGAATACCTGTCATTACGGATGAAAATGAGCTGATCCGGTTGCTGAACGAGGCGCTTGGTGCAGGAAGTTCCGAAGAGTAATCGAGATAATTGGAGAAGCAACTGGATTAGAAACTGATGAGCAGCATAACAGAAACTACATCAGTAATGCGCCACTATACGTCTTACATTCGGACATTGCTTCATCAAGAACCGGATTCGCCATCGCATTATTGAACAGTAAGAATATGTATGCTACAATTTGCGTATAATAAAAAGAAGATCGCAGCGGTAACTGCGACCTTCTTCCCACAATAACCGCTCAATGAGTGGTTGGCTTTAACGAAGTGAGCAATCTACTGGAGTAGACCGCATACCTTTGCGAGAGGGCGGTCTACTTTTTCTTTAAGTAGGTGAGCAAAGCAAGAATGAACATCCCGAAAAGGAACATTAGACTCAATGCTTCAAATACGCTCACTGGCATCACCTCCTTTGAAGGAGACTAGCCAACCGCCCATAAGCCATTATTGTGTTGTTATGAATATATCATAATTTATTCCAAGCAACTAGATTTCTTGCGGGTTAAACTAGCAAATTGCAACTTCAAATTATAAATTAATTCTCCAGCTTCAAAATCCTCCAGCTCATGCCTTCAACCTCAACCTGCAACCCTGTGCTAGAACCTTGAACCCCATCACGGCTAGCTTCATCACTGATCAGCGCAACGTCCATCCAATTTCCTTCGCAACCATCGAATGCTGCTACATGCACCGTACGCTTCTCTTCAGATGCATTCAACACGAAGAGCCAACATCCGCTTTCATCAGTACGTTCATACGCGATTACACGATCACTGTCTACTGCATGGACAAAGCGGAAGCTTCCCGTACGAAGCGCAGCATTGGCATGGCGAAGCGCAATTGCGCCCTGATAGAAGCTCAGCAGATCTTGTTCCTGCTTCGATACATCCCATTCCATGCATTTGCGACAGCCTGGATCATGACCGCCGTCCAAACCTACTTCATCACCGTAATAGATGCACGGTGTACCGAGGAACGTAAGCTGGAACAAGGCAGCAAGCTTCATTTTGCGCTTGTCGCCGCCGCACAGCGTAAGCAGGCGAGTCGTATCATGGCTGTCGAGCAGGTTGAACATCACTTCGTTCGCTTGCTGCGGATAGCTTGCCAACTGATGCTGAATCGCTTGTGAGAACTGCAAGCCGTCTACCTTTTCTTCAGCAAAGAAATCATGCATCGCATATGTGAACGGATAGTTCATGACGGCGTCAAATTGGTCGCCCTGCAGCCACATCATGCCTTCATGGAACATCTCGCCTAAAATATAGGCGTCTGGATTCACAGCTTTCACCGTTTGGCGGAATTCACGCCAGAACTGGTGATCTACTTCATTAGCTACGTCCAATCTCCAGCCATCGATGCCCACTTCTTCGATCCAGTAGCGTGCAACTTCTAGCAAATACTTCTTCACTTCCGGATTTTCCGTGTTCAGCTTCGGCATCATTGGCGTAAAGGCAAACGTATCGAATGTTGGTATGCCGTCAACGACCTCTAACGGGAACTGGCGAACATGGAACCAGTCTTTGTAAGCGGACTGTTCCCCTTTTTCCAGCACATCCCGATAAGGTTCGAACGCATAACCGCTATGATTGAACACCGCATCAAGCAGCACGCGAATGCCGCGACCATGGCAGGCTTCAACCAACTCTTTCAGCTTTTCGTTTGAGCCAAAATGAGGATCGACCTGCATGTAATTTTTCGTATCATACTTGTGATTCGTAGTCGCCTCAAAGATCGGCGTAAAGTAAATCGCAGTAATTCCCAGCTTCTCCAAATGATCTAAGTGATCAATAACCCCTTGCAAGTCCCCGCCGAAGTAATTATCCGGCTTTGGTTCTCCGCCCCATAGCAGCACACCTTCGGGATCATTGCTCGTATCTCCGTTTGCAAAACGCTCAGGGAAGATTTGATAGAATACCGCATCCTTCACCCATGCTGGGGGAGTGAAGATATCTGCCGGATTCAAAAATGGATACTCGAACCATCGATGCGCAGGAACTGGATCCTCCTCTTGGAATCCGCGCTCTGTCATCCATACGTGCTCTGTACCGGATTCCAGCTTAATGGCGTAGGCCAAGCGGCGGAATGGAGGAACAACCTCTGCTTGCCAATAATCGAACAGCTCATCCTGATACAAGCATGTCATCGGAACGATATCCGCTCTACCAATACCGCCTTCGCAATCGAACTTGTCCACAAAATAAACGGCAGCACGCTCAACATCATTCTTTTTCGTACGGATACGCACATGGATTGTCTTACGGTCATACGCATAAGCCCAGTTTTGCTTCGGACGGTGATAAATAGCTTCGAGTAACATCTGAAGTCCTCCCTTAACTTGGTCATAGAGATTAGAGCATTTTTAACAAGTAACAATATGAATAAAATAAATGAATAGTTTTGCAGACTAACCTAGCTGAAACAGAAAGACATTCGTAGTCAACTGCCTCAATTTCACCAAATACCAGTAAACTTCCACAAGTCTATGGCGCTAGCACGATCGTACTGTACGGCGGAAGTGTACAAGCCCCATCCTTCAGGGCAGCACCATCCACACTAGAAAATGCCAATGTCTTTAGTTCAGCAGCCACGTCCTCGGACAACTGTATCTGTTGCTCTTTGCCAGACAAATTATGCAGCACAAGCCGTGCATCTTCCTTCGTAGCACGGTAATAGCCGGCTACTTCAGAGACGTTCGTCTTATACGATTGAATGCCGCCCTGCTGCAGCACCTTGTCTGAATTGCGATACACAATCAGCTTTTTATAGTGGCTCCACAGTGAGCTCGTATCCTTCATCTGCTGCTCTACAGGAGCCACCGTCTTATTTGAAGAAGCTGGCTCCCAACTTGTCATTCCAGCGCCATTTTCAACTGCCGTCCATTTCATTGGCTCACGCAGTCGTTCGTCAGGTTTCAAGCCAAGCATACCAATTTCTTCGCCATAGTAAATAAACGGATTGCCTGGCAGCGTCAGCAGCACAGAAGCAGCCATCTTCGCATGATTCACATTGCCCTGAAGCTCGCTCATGACCCGATTCTGATCATGATTCGTTAGGAATGGAGCATCGATGAACTTGCCATCTGATTGCTTGCTATAAAAGTTGTATATACGGCTCATCATCGAACCGATATCGGAATCCTTCTCATCCTGCACCATCGAAATCATCCGCTTTGCCATATCGAAGTTGAATGCGGAGTGCAGTCCGTCCTTCAGGAACGGCCCAATAACCGCTGGTGAATCCCATACCTCGCCAACGAGATATGCTTCAGGATTTACCTCTTGAACAGCTTGGCGGAATTCCTGCCACCATTTTTGATTGTTCTGTACGACTTCTGGATTCTGACTCGTATTGTAAAAGTCCTCATATACATGCTTGGCTGCGTCCAAGCGGAAGCCGTCTATACCGTGCTTCAGCCAGAACTGCGCAGCTTTCTTGATCTCAGCTCGTACCTCAGCATTGTCCATATGCAAATCGGGCATGCCATCCCAGAAGACACCGAGATAATGCTTTCCGTCTTTCTCATGCCAAGCCTGCTGACCCCAAGCGCCTCTTGTTGCTGGATCAAGCTTCAAATCTTCGGCCCACATATACCAATCACGCTTTGGATTGTCTTTGCCTTTCACCGATTCCTTGAACCACGGATGCTCGCTGCTCGTATGATTGACTACGAAATCCATCACAATCTTGATGTCTCGCTTATGGGCCTCTTCAAGCAGACGCTTAAAGTCGTCCAACGTTCCGTAATCTGGATTGATTCCGTAGTAGTCCGTTACATCATAGCCGTGATAAGAAGGGGAGGGATTGATAGGCATTAACCAGAGGTGCTTAACTCCAAGCTCCTGCAGATAATCCAGCTTCGCCGTAACTCCATTTAGATCGCCGATGCCATCTCCGTTCGTGTCATAGAAAGAGCGGACAAAAATTTCATAGTAGACTCCACTGCTTGCCCCCATCGGTGTTAATGCATCTGCTAGCTTCAACTTGCTTGTGACCGTTCCCGAAACTGCTTCGGTCGATTTATTTTCCTGAACTGTCTTAGCCGTAGAAGGAGCAACTGAGGGAGACTGACAGCCGGCAACTACGAGTGAAATTGCAGATACGAGTAATGCTGTTCGTAAACCATTCATCCACTTGCTAGATATGGCCATGAGATCATTCTCCTTGGTGCAAGTCTTATTGATGTATGTCAAATCATAGAGCCGATCCAATTCACTCATCACTGAACCCCTCACAATTGCTCCACAAACTACTCAGATGTGGGTGCTTGCACAGAGTCTCTCCAAATAATTTGATGCGGAATAATAATCCGAGCCTGATCGAAGCCGTCGCCCTTAATGCGCTGTACAAGCGCTTGAACCGTAGATTGTCCCATCTGATGCGTACCGATATCTACACTAGATATTTGAGGCAAGCACATTTCAGCCAATAGCGTATTATTGAAGCCAACCACACTGCAGTCCTCAGGGACATTAAATCCATTATTCCAGAGTGTTCGGATAATACCGAATGCAACCACATCGTCGATGGCAATAATTGCAGTCGGACGCTGATCTAGCTGCAGGAGCTTTTCCGTAACCTGGCCAGCTGATTCTGGAGTGAATGCGCCTTCATATACATAATCGCAATTGAAGGGAATGCCAGCTTCAAGCAGTGCTTTGCTGTAGCCGTCCATGCGGTCTTTGGACACCGTAAGTTCGAATGGTCCGCTGACAAAGGCAATGCGTTTATGCCCGAGTTCAATTAAATGCTTGGTAATAGCTTGCGACGCTGCAATGTTATCGTTATCGACAGAAGTAACATCGACATAATGCTCACTGCGACCAACGAGCACAAATGGGAACTTCTTTTCACGCAAAAAGGTGATGCTTGGATCCTCCTTATGTGCGGTCAACAGGATGATCCCATCTACCTTGCGGCCATGGACGAGCCGTTCTACCGCTTTGATTTCCTCCTCTTCATTGGTTGCTGAAGTCATTAACACATCGTAATGGCACGCCGCTGCTTTGCTCACTATTCCACGAATGATTTCAGAGAAGAATTGGTTCTGAAATAATTCATCCGCAGGCCGGGGGAGGATAATGCCAATATTATTCGTAGTTTTCGTAACTAAACTTTTCGCCATCACGTTTGGATGATAGCCTAACTCATCCATGATTTTGCGAACTTTACGGCTTGTCTTCTGACTGATTCGGGAGTCATTGGAAATAACCCGCGATACCGTAGAAGGAGACACGCCAGCTTTTTCAGCCACATCTATAATGGTTACCGCCATATTCGAAACCTCGCTTAATAATGGAAAATATTCCGTTGATGTCCCAAAGTATAATGCAAAAAAAAGTTTTATGCAAACGCTTTACATACCTAGGCGCAGTGTGTATAATTCGATTTGTAGGTAACCGTTTACAACATTACATTTAGCAAGGAATCATTTTTTTTACTCCATTGTGCAAAGGTTTGCATAAAACAGCGCAAAAGCTTTGAAATATAGCATCAGGCCTTCGCCTTTGCGCATTGTCCATGCAGATCCTGAACCAGAATTGAAAGGGGCTATTTCTAACATGAAGAAATGGGTAGCAATGTTGTTGTCAGTCATGATGGTCTTTACAATCACAGCATGTTCCACAGGCGGCAAAGATTCCTCCTCTGCGAACAACCAAACGACGAATGAGGATACAACGAATCAAGGCGCAGGCGACGAAGAGCTGAAGCCGGAAGAAGGCGCATCCCTTCTCGTATGGGAAAGTAAAGAATCACGCGCGTTTATGGAAGAAATCGCTAAGCAATTCAAAGAAAAGTACAATGTTGACGTGAAATACGAAGAAGTAGCAGCGCCTGACCAAGTGAACAAGCTGATGAACGACGGACCAGCTGGCATCGGTGCAGACGTAGTCGTATTCCCGCACGACAACTTGGGTAAGGCAGTAACAGCCGGTCTGATTTTGCCGAACGATTACTTTGAAGAGCAAACGCGTGCACAAAACTCTGAATTGGCTGTCAACGCAACAAGCTACGACGGAATGCTGTACGGCTATCCGCGTTCCGTAGAAACACTCATCATGTTCTATAACAAGGATCTCGTTCCAGAACCACCTAAGTCAATGGAAGAAGTTATTGAGCTTTCGAAGAAAATGAATGACTTGAAAAATAAAAAATATACGTACATGTGGGAAATCGGAAACTTCTATTATGACTACCTGTTCCTCGCTACAACGGGAGGATATGTATTCGGTAAAGAAGGCACAGACAAAACAGACGTTGGCTTGAACAACGATGGCGCACTTAAGGGTGCGCAGTTTATGCAAGACTTTGCGAAGCAAGTGCTTCCACTCACAACATCTGACGTAACAGGCGATGTTAAGAAAGGCTTGTTTGCTAACGGTCAATTGGCACTGAACATCGACGGCCCTTGGGCAATCCAAGACTTGAAGAAAACAGGCATTAATCTGGGCGCAGCTCCAATTCCTAGCATTGATGGCCAACCGTCCAAGACATTCTCTGGTGTAAAAGCTTGGTATGTGAACTCTTACACGAAATATCCAAATGCAGCAAAACTGTTTGCGGAATTCGCTTCCACGAAGGAAGCTCAATTGAAAAGCTATGAATTGAATGGTCTCGTTCCTTCTAATAAAGAAGCTGCGGCAGATCCAAAAGTAACAAGTGATCCATTCACAGTAGCTGTACTTGAGCAATTCAAGAACTCCTACCCAATGCCGGTTATCCCAGAAATGGGTAACGTATGGAGCCCAATGGCTGCAGGCTTGGCAGACATTTTGAATAAAGGCAAAGATCCTAAGGCAGCGCTTGATAACGCCGTTAAACAAATAAAAGATGCGATCAAGTAAGGAGTAACACAAGTGGCCCGGGGAGTGAATAATGCTTGCCCGGGTTGTTTGTTAGATAGACCTCCTAGATACATGCCTACCATGCATACTTATTGGATAGCTACTGGAGAGTAGGAAAGGAGAAAGGCGATATGAGCACTACACAATCGGTGTCGACAACCGCAAACCATACGAATAGCACTTCTCAAGAGCCGTCGCCAATGAAAGCCTCGCCTGGCACAGGCAAGAAGGCAGCTGTGTTGTCTGCTCTGTTCTGGGGATTGGGACAGATCTTTAATCGCCAGTACCTGAAAGGTATTTTGCTGATGCTGCTTGAAGCAGTCGGATTGTTTTACCTGATTAACTATTTGCCGCGAGCGATATGGGGAATCTACACACTTGGTACACAAACATCACAAATGGTTAAGGTCGGAAGAGTATATAAACCAGTCCATGGTGACCATTCCATTCACTTGCTTATAACCGGATTAATCACACTTCTCGTTTTGTTTATTTTCATTTGGATATATGTACTCGTCGTCAAAGACGCGAAAGCAGTTGGGCAGCTGCGGGAAGAAGGCAAGAAACCGAACAACTTCCTGGAAAGCTTGGCTTATGTAAAAGAAACGAAGTTTGCTTACTTGTTCCTGGCACTGCCAGCAACAGCAGTATTGTTCTTTACGATCATGCCGATCATCTTTATGATTCTGCTTGCCTTTACGAACTATTCAGCGCCGGATCACGTTCCACCGAAAAATCTGGTTAGCTGGGTTGGATTCCAGAACTTTGTCGATCTTCTGCAGCTTGGTACATGGAGCGGTACGTTCTACGGTGTACTGACATGGACCATCATTTGGGCAATACTTGCTACCGTTACCTGCTACTTCGGCGGTATTTTGGTCGCACTCTTGATTCAACAACCGGGTGTAAAAATGAAGACAATGTGGCGCACAATCTTCATCATCCCGTATGCAATTCCTCAAATGTTGTCGTTCTTGATTATGAAGAACATGTTTAACGGAGAATTTGGGCCTATCAACCAATACTTAAGCTACTTCGGCTTAGGTAAGCTTCCATGGCTCTCTGATCCTTTCTGGGCGAAAGTAACGGTATTGATTGTCAACATGTGGGTAGGTATTCCGGTTACGATGGTACTTGTAATTGGAATCTTGACAACCATTCCTAAAGATATGTATGAAGCGGCTGAAGTTGATGGCGCAACTGCATGGCATAAGTTCAAGGCTATTACGATGCCGATGATTCTTTATTCAACAGCACCAATTCTGATTGGTCAGTTCGCAGGTAACATCAACAACTTTAACGTTATCTTCTTGCTGACGAACGGTAACCCGCCGAACGGTGAATACCAATACGCAGGAAGCACCGACTTGCTTGTTACTTGGTTGTATAAGCTGACACTCGATAACAATAAATACAATATCGCGGCAGCCATTGGTATTATCATCTTTATCATTGTTGCATCTCTATCGATCTGGAGTTATCGCCGGACGAAATCATTTAAAGAGGAGGACATGATCCAATGAGTACAGGAGCTAAGAAAAAATCGCTTATTCGTCTGTCCTTCAGCTATTTGCTGCTTATTGCAATTGCAGTATGCGTACTGTATCCGACAATTTGGATTGTCATGTCATCTATTCGTCCGGGTACATCGATTTTCAGTGAATCACTCATTCCAAAAAATCCGACTTTCGAACATTATGTAAGCTTGTTTACTTCACAGGAATATCAATACGGACAGTGGTATTTGAACACGTTGAAGATTGCTACCTGTAATATGATCTTTGGTGTCATTCTTGTCGTCATGACGGCATACGCATTATCGCGGTTCCGGTTCTATGGCCGTAAAAACCTTATGTCCGGGATGCTCGTACTAGGGATGTTCCCAGGCTTCATGAGTATGATTGCGATTTACATTTTGCTGATGCAATTGAACTTGCTTGATACGCATTTCGCGTTAATTCTCGTATATTCTGCGGGTGCACCGCTGGGGGCATTCGTGGTCAAAGGATTTTTCGATACGATTCCGAAGAGCTTGGAAGAATCCGCACGCATCGATGGTGCGACACACTGGATCGTATTCCGCAAAATCATGCTGCCGTTGTCGAAGCCGATGATTACGTACGTGGGACTAATGACATTTGCCGGTGCATGGGGCGACTTTATCTTTGCCCGTCTCGTCCTTCGCTCTAAAGAGAAATATACGCTTGCGATTGGACTTTGGGACATGGTCAACAATGCATCAACCAACTTTACGATGTTTGCGGCTGGTGCGGTATTGATCGCAGTTCCGATTGCGCTTCTGTACTTGTTCCTACAGCGCTTCCTCGTAGAAGGTTTGACAGCAGGTGCAAGCAAGGGTTGATGAGCCTGACGGTTTGTGCAGGCAAATGAAAGTATGATATTAGGCAGAAAGTCCGCTTTTTCATCACGGAGAAGGTTGCATGAACCCAACAGTGATTGCAAAGATTCGATGTTCGGTTGCATCCTGAATGATCTCGTGATCAAAAGCGGACGATACACAATTCTAGGGTAGAACAGCGGAGGGATTATCATGCAAGATACTAGTGCAGCTATACATCCGGACAACGCAAGTGAACAGACACATATACAGACAGGTGTACAGCTAGGAGCGATCTCTCGCATTGCTGAGCAAGATGGTTCGTTATGGCTAGTCGGTAAATACTTCAATCTCGCAATCACTTCAGTTGGTGCCGGAGTAATCCGCATCAAGACATATAGAGGACATCAGCCGGACTGGAAGACGTCCCCGGCAATTGTGAACAAGGACAGCCGTATTCCACAAGCAATGAAGTGGTCTACTACGGATGAACTTGTTTCTATTACAATCGGTCATACGATTCTCGAAGTGAATCGCCAATCCGGCGCGTTTCGTATTTGCAACGAGAACCAGCCGAATGTGGAATTGGTCAGCCTGCAGCGCAACCGTGAATCCGTTGGCGATTACACTGCGTTTGTTGCCTTGGATAAGGACGACCATATTTACGGACTTGGCGAGAAAACAGGCTTCCTCGACAAGCGAGGCGAGCGCTATACGATGTGGAACTCTGACGTATATGCACCGCATGTACCGGAAATGGAAGCTTTGTATCAATCTATTCCTTTCTTGACCGTACTGAATCAAGGCAGCAGCTACGGCTTGTTCTTGGATAACCCGGGCAAGACCGTATTCGATATGCGTACATTTGCTGATATGGCGATGATGCAAACGTGGACAGGCGAATTCGATTTGTACTGGATCGAAGGGCCATCGATGAAGGATGTCATTGTCCGTTACGGCGACTTGACTGGCCGCATGCCGCTGCCGCCGAAATGGGCACTTGGATATCACCAATCCCGTTACAGCTACATGGATGAGCAGGAAGTATTGAACCTGGCTCATACGTTCCGTGAGAAGGAAATCCCATGTGACGTTATTCATCTCGACATTCACTATATGAATGGATATCGTGTCTTCACATTCGATGAGAATCGTTTCCCGAATCCGAAGGAGATGATGGATGAGCTCAAGGAGCTTGGTTTCCACATCGTACCGATCGTCGATCCAGGTGTGAAGAAGGATCCATTGTACGCGGTATATATGGAAGGTGTCGACAACGACTACTATTGTAAAACTGCGGAAGGTGAAATCTATACAGGACCAGTATGGCCAGGGGAGAGCGCATTCCCTGACTTCACTGAATCGCGCGTGCGTGACTGGTGGAAGGAGAACCAACGCTTCTATACCGATCTAGGTATCGATGGCATCTGGAACGATATGAACGAGCCAGCGATCTTCAACGAAACGAAGACGATGGACGTGAACGTCATTCATAAAAATGAAGGCGACCGCAAAACACATGGGGAAATTCACAATCTGTACGGCATGTTCATGTCTCAAGCAAGCTACGAAGGCTTGAAGGCGTTGCTTGAAGGCAAGCGACCATTCGTATTGACGCGTGCAGGATACAGCGGCGTGCAGCGCTATGCAGCCGTATGGACAGGCGATAATCGCAGCTTCTGGGAGCACATGTCAATGGCAATGCCGATGGTGTTAAACCTTGGCGTATCCGGTGTACCATTTGCAGGCCCGGATATCGGTGGATTTGCTCACCATGCTAGCGGTGAACTGCTTGCACGCTGGACGCAAATGGGTGTGTTCTTCCCATATGTCCGGAACCACAGTGCGATCGACATGCTTCGTCAGGAGCCATGGTCGTTCGGCGAAGAAATCGAGAAGATCTGCCAACAGTACATTTCGATGCGTTATGAATGGATGCCTTACCTGTATCACTGGTTCTATGAAGCATCTACAACAGGTCTTCCGTTCATGCGCCCACTTGTACTGGAATACCCGACAGATCCTGAAGTATACAACTTGTGCGATCAGTTCATGGTGGGTGATTCGGTTATTATTGCACCGATTTACCGCCCAAATACGCAGTATCGTTCCGTTTATTTGCCAGAGGGCGAGTGGGTGGACTACTGGAGCGGGGAGCGTTTTGCGGGCAAGCAGCATATTCATGTGCACGCACCGCTTGAGAAGCTTCCGATATTCGTTCGCTCAGGCGCAATTCTGTTGCAAGGGCCGGTACGTCAGCATGCAGGCGAGAAGGCTGCAAAAGAGTATGTGGCAGCGGTCGCTTACTTGCAAGGCGCAGGCCATACTTCTCAATTGGAATGGTATGAAGATGACGGCCTGACGTTCGAATACGAGAACGGCAAATGGAACAAAATGCTGATCCAAGTTACAGAGTCTGAACATTCGATTCAACTGACAGCGGAATATACAACACGCGGCTATGAGTCTGAACGTGAGAGCATCTGCTTCCGCCTGATCGGCCTTGCCACTGCTCCGAAGAGCGTTGGCGATCTCGGCGAGCCTGTTTCTGCGGAGCAATTGGAAAAGAAAGCGTCTGGCTGGAGCTATGATGCAGTACGCCAGGAGCTTTGCGTGAAGCTGCCTGAGAGTGCAGCTCGTATCGATGTAAATGTAACACTGTAATTATAAAGTCATAGGAGTGAGGATTTATCCGCAAGCCGGATAGTTTCTCGCTCCTTTTTTTTTTGCCGCCCAACCGCCTGTAACAATAGAAGTTGCAAAGCAGATTCCCCTTTGAAGTTAATCTGTAATGAGTCGTTCATATTCGGTTCATGAAGTCTATCTACTATAGAAAGTGTTTAAAGGAACGTCCAGTTGGAAAAGTGACAAAGTATAAGCAGAATATCGTTGCTGACGTGGTCGTCCCTTTTTAGAAATTGTATTTTGTGTAAAGTAGATAGGAGTGATTGAATAATGTTTTTGGCGATACGAGAATTGAAGCATGCCAAATCGAGATTTATGTTGATCGGGTTCATTATGGTGCTCGTCGCCTGCTTAACCTTTATCGTATCTGGACTTGCCAACGGATTGTCGGCTGCAACAACATCGGCAATTAAAGAAATGAATGCAGACTATCTAGTATTTCAATCAGATAGTGACAATAAGCTAAACCGCTCAACCCTGGATTGGAAGAAGCTTGATGAAATCAAGGCACAGGTGGGAGTGAAGGATGCAGCCCCGCTTATTCAAAGCCTTGTAACAGTGTCTCCTGAACAATCGGAGAAAAAAGCAGACGTGACTCTCTTTGCCATTGAGCATAACAGCATTCTCATGCCGAAGGTCACCGAAGGGAAATCGTTGTCAGGCAGTGGAGAGCATGAGGTTGTCGTGGATGCATCACTTAAGATGAAGGGAGTCAAATTGGGCGACTCACTTCATATCAAGGATACGACCGCCTCACTTAAAGTGGTAGGCTTTGCAGAGCATCAATCGATCAGCCACATGCCTGTAGTCTTCATTGACATGGAAGGCTTAAAGTCGTTGATGACATCTCTTGACCAGCGTATGCCCCGTCTGAATGCGGTGGCGATTACTGGGGATGAGACACTGCAGCAGTCGCTTAGCAACCAAGTAGCGGGAATTCAACTCGCAACGAAGCAAGAGGCACTGAAGGGGATTCCTGGGTACAAAGAAGAACAAAGCTCGCTATCTATGATGCTGTCCTTCTTGGTGGTCATAGCTGCATTTGTTCAAGCTGTATTCTTTTATGTCATTACCTTGCAAAAAACGAACCAGTTTGGTGTTCTTAAGGCGATTGGCGCAAGCACAGCGTATTTAGCTAAAAACCTAATCGGTCAAGTGATGCTGCTTGCTGTTGTTTCTGTTGTACTCAGCATTGGATTAACCTTTGGATTAACTTCTCTGTTCCCAGAAACGATGCCGTTCGAATTAGGAGCGGGTGTGCTGGCACCGTATTCGGTATTATTGATAGGGGTTTCGATTATCGGTGCATTGTTGTCCCTGCGTCGGATTGCGAAGGTAGATGCGATTGAAGCAATTGGGAGGGTGGAATAAATGAGAGACATACTCGTGTTAGACCAAGTAAGCAAAAAATACGGAGAAGGTGAAACGGCAGTAACTGCATTGAATCAAGTGTCTCTTCGAGTAGGAAAAGGGGAGTTTGTCGCGGTTATAGGGCCATCTGGCTCCGGCAAAAGCACATTCCTATCCATAGCAGGCGCGCTGCTGACACCGACAAGCGGCAGTGTTGTTATTGGAGGTACTGATGTTACTGCTATATCACCAGGGAAGCTGAATCGTGTGCGGCTAGAGCATGTTGGCTTTGTATTTCAATCTTCGAACTTAGTTCCGTATTTAACTGTAATTGATCAATTGCGTCTTGTTGCAAAGCTCGCACACTGCAATGACCAGATAGCGAATGATAGAGCCGTACAGTTGTTAAAAGAAGTTGAAATGGTGCACCGTATGCATCATTATCCGGATAAACTATCTGGTGGGGAACGGCAGCGTGTTGCAATCGCGCGCGCGTTGATGAATGATGCTGATTTAATCCTTGCAGATGAGCCAACAGCAAGTCTCGATTCCAAACGTGGCAGAGCCGTGGTAGAAATGATGGCAGCTGAAGTGAAGTCCAGACAGAAGGCAGCCGTAATGGTTACCCATGATGAACGTGTACTCGACTTGTGTGATCGAATCGTAACAATTAAAGACGGCTCATTATTTACGGAGAATGCCGAGCCTACAAATGAAGCTGAAAACCAACAAGTAATGAAGACACTAACAGCATCACATTGCTAAAGTTTCCTTGTGGTAGGGGGCGATACAGGTAACGGTTTACTAGCGTCCTGTATCGTTCTACTAAATGTAATATTTTTCTTGTTGCAAGAATGGTTCAATATATGATAAATTATTTCTTGTCGGTTCGACACGAAAGTTGTTAAAAGAAACAACAAACAACTTGAAAAAAAAGTTGTTGACAAGAAAATGTCGATTAGATATAATAATTAAGCGCTGATGACACAAGACATTAGCTGCTTTAATAGAAACACAAGTTCCTTGAAAACTGAACAACGAGCAACGTTTGTGAATGAGGTAGCAATACCTCGTCAAAAGATATGAGCAGTTCAAACTTA